>JAHBTL010000041.1 GCA_019638615.1 Chitinophagaceae bacterium
CAGATGCTCTAACCGGCTGAGCTAAGGGTCCGTTCCCCGTAAGAGGAAAATATCTTAAATAAATAATTAAAGAGCTTGATTTCCGCCATTAAAACCAATAATGGTTTTCTTTTGCGGAGTGCAAAGGTAGAAAAAAACATCATTCCGAATAATTTTTCTTGAGGCAGCTTATCCCTTCATAAAGTAATCCTTTTATAAGGAAATAATATTGTGTTAAATCTGTAGTTTGCAGCCTGGTTATGATTGCCCCTTATGGATAACCGCGACAGACCATACATACTCCAACTTCAGGAAAAAATAGCGATCAGTAATGATCAACAGGCATATAATGACCTGTTTGTGCTGTTTTATCAATCCCTTAAGCAATTTGCTTTTTCCTTTCTTAAATCAAAACAGCTTTCTGAAGAAGTGGTGTCGGATGTGTTCATTAAAATATGGCAAAAAAGAAGTTCGTTGCATACCATTATCAATTTAAAGCTGTACCTGTTTACCAGCACCCGTAATGTAGCGCTTAACTATTTAAAAAAGCAAAAAGGCCTCAACAACCTGCCTGTGGAAGATTATTGGGTGGAGCTGAATAGTATTTATTTCGACCCTGAGCAATTGATGATCACCGCTGAAATGATTGCCAGGGTGCACAGGGCTGTGCAAAGTTTACCATCGCGGTGCAGACTTATTTTTAAACTGGTGAAAGAAGAGGGACTGAAATACAGGGAAGTAGCTGAATTACTTAACCTTTCTGTTAAAACGGTAGAAAATCAAATGACGCTTGCCCTGAAGAAGATAGGCTCTGCTATTGGTTTCGATATCCACCGTTCTATTTCCTCGGCCAAATCATTTTGAGTCATTTTGTCTTTTTCTGTTTCTTTTTTGTGCCATATTGTCCTATTTTTTGTTTAAAAATAGTTGATTTTACCAAAGATCATGGCATAATTTTCGCACATTGCTATGGCGTCTGGGTTTGAGGAGTTACTTTTGTGCCTTACCAGTCCAATCCTCTGTAATCAACCTTCACAAACCATTAGGATTTCCGAACTCCCTGTGAATCAACCAATTATTTTGTACCCTCCTTTTTTGGAATCATTATTGCAAAACGGGAGCAAACCAAAAAATTGAGTTTTTATGCAAAAGATGTTTTTAAAAGGTTTTGGTTGTTTCATTGTTTTTTTATGCTGTTCGTTTATAGTGGACGCTAAAGCGCAGGATAACTTTGATGCCCAAAAGAAAGATGCTGATACCAGTATTGCTACGCCTGAAATGGTAATAGCTGTAGCTGTAAGCTCGCCCGCTGTTCCCATTGAAGCAGCAAATACCGGTGAAACGGCAACAGAAAGCGCTGTTAATCAGAGCGTTGCTTTGACCACTCGTTCAGTTCAGGCTGTAAAGCAGGAGCTTTTTAAGCAACTGCATCCATTATCTATATCATTTGTTCAGGCCTATCACAAGAGAAATGAGCAGCGGCTGGAGCGGATACATACTAAATTTACCCGGCAGTTTACAATGATAGACAATGTGATGCTGAAATATGAGCTGCCTCTGCACCTGAAATATCTTGCCGTCATCGAATCCGAACTGTCTAACAAAGCGGTTTCTAATAAAGGAGCCGTAGGACCCTGGCAATTTATGGCTCCCACGGGGCGGTTAATGGGACTTACCATTAACAAGCACAGAGATGAAAGGCGTGATCTGTCTAAAAGTACGGTAGCTGCTGCAAAATACCTTAAAGTTTTGTATAACCAGTTTAATGACTGGTTGTTGGTAATAGCTGCTTATAATTGTGGCGCTTCAAGAGTAGAATATGCGATCAAAAAAAGCAACAGCCGCGATTTTTGGAAGCTTCAGTACCATCTGCCGGCTGAATCTAGGGCGCATGTTAAAAAATTTATTGCAGCCCGTTATTTCTTTGATTGTAAGGCAGCAGAGTCTTCGTTCAACCTGCTTAATATTGCAAAGCTTTCGCAGGACGAAATTGACAATGCAGCGGAAATACATATCACAGGTAAATACAGAAGCGCTGTAGTGGCTAAAATGCTGGGCATGGATCAGCCTGTATTTGACAATTATAACCCCGGCTTTGATAAAGAGGTAGCGGTGGATGGTTATAGTTTAAGATTGCCCAAAGACAAAATGGAACAGTTCAATGCAAAAAGGCAGGAAATACTGTCTGAATCTGTCCAGGCATTGTTAAATGAAAATACAAGCATCATCAGCGCGGAAAATAAGGAGGAGTACCCGGAAGCTATTCAATTAAGCAAGCCCAAAGCTGCTACCATTGGTGATGATGGCAGGGTGAGGAAAAAAGCAATGTAAAATAATGTATTCTTAATCGTAACCGTAGGTGCTGGATTAACCGTTCAGCACTTTTTTTATGGCTTCCGCTTTCAGTATACATTCTTCATACTCCTGTACAGGATTGCTGTAATAAGTAATAGCAGAGCCGGTTTGAAAGGAAAGATATCGGGTAAGCCTGTTATAAAGAATGCTCCGTATCACTACATTAAAATCCATGTTTCCATCCGGAGTAATATAACCTACCGCCCCCGAAAACAAACCGCGCTTGGTTTTTTCGTATTGTTCAATCAGCTCCATTACCCTGCGCTTGGGTGCACCTGTCATACTCCCCATCGGAAAGGTAGCTTTAAAGATATCCGTCAGCGGGATGTTCTCAGGTAATTGACCGCTAATGGTAGAGATCATTTGGTATACCTGGGGAAACGCATATATACCAAAAAGCTCATCTACTTTTACCGATCCTTTTTGGCATATCCTGGACAGGTCGTTTCGCACGAGGTCAACTATCATAATATTCTCCGACCGGTCCTTGGAACTGTTGAATAAAACGTTTTTGCTTTGCTCATCATCCGTTTGGTTGTGCTGGTGCCGCCGGGCAGTTCCTTTAATGGGTTGAGAGATTAATGTGTTGCCGGTTTTTTTGATATAGCGTTCAGGGCTGGCGCACAACAGGTACTGGTCATTAATATGGTAATACGACGAAAACGGGTTGGGCGATTCCCGGGCGAGCGCATAATAAATGTTCAGGGGGTCAATGGCTACCCATTCCGCGTAAAACTCCTGGCAGAAATTTATTTCATAGCAATCGCCCCTTACCATGTGTTTTTGTAATTGCTGTACGGTAGTAATGTACTCCTGCCGGCTGAACCTTGATTTAATTTCAGCTATTTTTTCTGTATTGCTTAATGGCACTGCATTGTTGAAAATGGCCTGGGCTATTGATTCATGGTCGTGGAAAGCGCCTACAGACAGTTCATTTTCCCTGAGCAACACTACTACTTCGGGGATAAAGAAGAAGAGGTCGGGAAATTGTATAAAGTCAGGGTGGCCGGAGGCAAGTGACTCGGTTTCGTTTTTCAGGTCGTAAGCCAGGTGCCCGAAAAGCCAGTCGCTGGTATCATCCAGGAAGCTTTGAAGCTGTGAAAAGGCCGCTCCGGCGGGCAGGGAAATGTATTTTGTAGCGCCTGCTGCTGCCAGGCATTCCACTTCCCGGTGAGGTAGCCGGTATTGATGACTATCCAGAAAACAACAGATGTTGAACTGGTTTGCCCAATTCAACATCTGCCATCTGATCTTTATAAAATTATCAACCGGAAATGAACGGAAAGTTCGTTTCACAATAAATTATTAGTAGTCGTCATCGTCGTCGTCAAACCTGCCGCCGCCATCATCAAACAACCCCATGTCCTTAAATTCATCGTCGATACCTAAATCGTCATCGTCATCCTTTCCTTTTTTGCCGGGCCCCGCTTTTTTTGATTTTGATTTAGGAATGTCAAACTCATCAAAGTCGGGGTCCCAGTTATCATCCTCGTCCACTTTTTCCCAATCATCTTCGATCTCTACATCCTCATCGTCATCCTCGTCATCCGATGAAGATTTTGCAGCGGACTTACCTCCCTTTTTAACGGGTTTTTCATCCATTTCAATATCATTCTCGTCATCATCGTCATCTTCCTCGTGCTTTTTTGATTTGGAAGATGCCTTCTTCGACTTTTCCTGATCGTTGTCCGGGGCAGCGCCCTTACTGCTTGTTTTTTTTGATTTTTCAGATTTTGCCATAGTCTGAATGATTAACGACGTAAAATTTCTACGAGATTTTTAAATAGCCAAATAATTTCAAAAATAATTTTTATTGTTATACAATGCAACAATTATACGGTGGGAATTATCTGGTCTCTGCCAGGTCCATTGGAAATATAGCTCACTTTTACCCCCAGGTAATTATTAATATGGTTTACATAATATTTCATTGCTTCGGGTAATTCTGCCGCATCAGATAGCCTGGATATATCCTGGTTCCAGCCTTTAAACGACTGGTAAACAGGTTCGATGTTAACTTTAGTCATTTGATAAGGTACCTGGTACTGCTCTTTTCCGTTTATTTTATATGCACCGCAAACTTTCAGTTCTGCAAAAGCATCCAGCACATCGGCTTTGGTCATTACCAGTTGGGTTACGCCGTTTATCATGCAGGCAAATTTAAGCGCCACAAGATCGATCCAGCCACAGCGCCTGGGCCTGCCGGTGGTAGCGCCAAATTCATTGCCTGTTTTACGCAATTCTTCACCGGTGGCATCGTGCAGTTCCGTAGGAAAAGGTCCGCCGCCCACTCTTGTGCAATAGGCTTTGGTTACGCCTATTACTTCTTTTATTTTTTGAGGCGCTATCCCCAGTCCGGTGCACACCCCCGCAGAAATAGTATTGGAAGACGTTACAAACGGGAAAGTACCGAAATCCACATCCAGCATGCTGCCCTGTGCTCCTTCGGCCAGCACTTTTTTACCCTGGCTGATCTTTTCGTTGATGAAATATTCGCCGTTTACAATTTTGAATTTCCTCATAAACTCAATTCCCTCAAAAAATTCGTCCTCCCAGGCAGAGATATCCTCGTTGAAGTGCATACTGTCCAGCAATTTCTGGTGCTTAAGCCTGAGCCGGATGTATTGGGTAGTGAAATTTTTGTCGAGGATGTCTCCCACGCGCAATGCGTTGCGGCCTGTTTTATCCATATAGGCTGGCCCAATCCCTTTTAGGGTGGAGCCTATTTTATCATTACCCTTTAAAGTTTCCGAGGCCTTGTCTAAAGCGCGGTGTGTTGGAAGTATAAGATTGGTTCTTTCGGATATATACAGGTTTTGTGCATAATCCACACCAAACGAAGCAACGGTTTCACATTCCTTTTTCAGGGTTACGGCATCCAAAACAACACCATTGCCTATGATGTTTACAGTATTGTTATGAAAAATGCCGGAAGGGATCTGGTGAAGAACCACTTTTTTGTCTTTTACATATAAAGTGTGGCCGGCATTGGGACCACCCTGGAACCGGGCAATTACATCGTAAGAAGGGGCAAAATAATCAACGATTTTACCTTTACCTTCATCGCCCCACTGGAGGCCTAATAGTACATCAACCATTTAAAGCAAGTTTGCAGGAGCGGCAAAAATATGTGAATGGCGGCAATAAGGAAAATAAAAAGCGGCAATTCATTTTTTAGCCGCAGATGCGCAGATAACATGCGGCCTTCTTTATGCAACCAGGGTAGCGCCGATGGCGCATAATTGAAAATTGCCATCTTTGTTTACAAACGGGTTGTGCCGATGGCACAGAAAACCCGGTATATCCAACGGCATTTTGTGTAGTGCGGTAACTGAACTGAAGGTATTTCATTCACGAAGGATATGCATTTGAAGCATGCCGCTGTTCAAACCAGCCCGCCACAGGCCACCCGCCTGCGAAAATTTGAACTTTTCACTGAAGGTAAATGTGCCCTCGCCAATTCCCCCTTATCTTTGAGCGAAATAAAAATGATAGAATGAGCCCTACGCAAATTTCCTATCTCACATTTGGCATTGTGCTGGTACTGGCTTTAATTTTTGATTTGGGCTTATTGAGTAAAAAAAATACCACCATTACTTTAAAAAAGGCCCTGTATCAAACAATTTTCTGGGTAGGGCTGTCGATGGCTTTTTGTATTTTTTTGTGGTTTGAAGACGGGTCGCGGGTAGCCACCAAGTATTTCACCGCTTACTTAATGGAATGGTCGTTAAGTATTGATAATATATTCGTATTCATTTTGATTTTTACTTATTTTAAGGTAGAAGAATCGGATACTGCGCGTGCATTGCTGATCGGAATTTTGCTGGCTATTGTTTTCAGGATCGCCTTTATTGCGGTAGGCATTGAACTGATAGAGCGTTTTCACTGGATTTTGTATGTGTTTGGATTTTTCCTCCTGTATACCGGCTATAAATTATTCTTTAAGAAAGACGAAGAAGAGTTCAACCCGGGTGAAACAAAATTGTACAAATTCATTCAAAAATACCTGCGTTTTACAACTGTTCCCCCCAAAGGAAGATTCACATTGACCCTGCATGGAAAAGTATATTTTACCACATTGTCGATAGTGGTGTTGATGCTGGCGGCTATTGATATTGTTTTTGCGCTCGATTCCATTCCTACTGTTGTGTCGCTGGTGCGGGAAAAGGCAAATGTCCCGTTTTCGGAAGAGGACATTCTCGTGATATATTCATCCAATATATTTGCCGTATTGGGACTTCGCTCCCTGTTTTTTTTGCTGAAAGGCGCGGTAAACCATTTCGATTATTTGCAGCAGGGGATAGCCGTGGTACTGGCATTTATCGGCGTTAAAATGCTGATTGAATATTTTAATATTCATATATCCATTTATATATCGCTTGCGGTAATTGTGTTGTGCCTGCTGTTTTCTATTCTCTACTCCATTTATCATAAACGTAAAATGCCTCAGCAAACATCCGATCACACCTAATAGTTGTTTTGTATGGCCGGTCAGTATACCATCAGCTACATTGCGGATATTGTTAAAGGAAAACTGAGGGAAGGCGTGGTATCGGGGAGCATTGAATATCTTGTTACCGACAGCAGGAAGCTCATACAGGCAAACGGCTCCCTTTTTTTTGCACTGGACGGCTTACGTCGCAGCGGTGAACGTTATGTTGACGAGCTGTACAACCGGGGGGTAAAAAATTTTGTTGTAAGCACGCTGTTTAATGCTTCCGCCTATCCGGATGCAAATTTTATTTGGGTGGGAAATGTACTGGAGGCATTGCAGTTGTTAACCGCCCGCCACCGCTCTCACTTTCACATACCGGTTATTGGTATTACAGGCAGCAATGGAAAAACCATAGTAAAAGAATGGCTGAACCAACTGATTGAAAACAGGTATAATATTGTAAGAAGCCCTAAAAGTTATAATTCGCAGATCGGCGTTCCGCTAAGTGTATGGGAGATGAATGCCACACATACGCTTGGTATATTTGAAGCGGGTATATCGCAACCCGGAGAAATGCAGCAACTGGCTTCTGTTATTCAGCCCACCATTGGAGTGCTTACTCGTATCGGTGATGCGCATAGCGAAAACTTCAGCAGCACGGAACAAAAAACAGAAGAGAAGCTGAAACTGTTTACATCTGTAGAATGGATGGTGGCCCATGGCGACAATATACTGGTAAGAACGCTTATTGAAAAGAAGGGGTTGCCCTGTATATTTTGGGGTAAGTCCGGGGGCAACCAGGTTCGTGTAACCGCCATTCAAAAGCAGGTAGCGTATACTTTGATCGAACTGGCAATGGGAGGGGGGAGTGGAAAAAAGGAAAATACCACGATACCAAAAAGCAGCTTGGTCGTTGAGCTGCCGTTTACCGACGATGCCTCCATTGAAAATGCCATTGCATGTTGTTGTGTTTTGTGGAAGCTGGGTTACAGCAATGAAATGATAGCGGAAAGAATGTGTTTGCTGAAGCCTGTAGAAATGAGGCTGGAAATGAAAAAGGGCATCAACAACTGTTCTGTTATTAATGACAGCTATATAGCCGATATCAGTTCGTTGAGGATCGCGCTTGATTTTTTGCAACAGCAACAGCAGCATAAAAAGCACACTGTTATACTTTCTGATTTTTTTGAAACTGGTATAGCGGAAGAAAACCTGTATATAGAAATATCCAATGCTTTACGTCAAAAAAATATAAACAGGTTTATCGGGATAGGGGCCCGTTTGCAACAATACCAGTCATTGTTCAGGGCGGTTTGCAATGAAACCGAGTTGTATACTTCTACAGAAGCATTCCTGCAGCATTTTCACAGCAGCCGGTTTCAAAATGAAACCATTCTTGTAAAAGGTGCACGGGTGTTCGGCTTTGAGCGCATCAGCGCATTGTTTGAGCATAAAGCGCATCAAACCGTATTGGAAGTCAATCTCAGCGCTGTAGTGCATAATCTGAGGCAATACCAGCAATTGCTGCAGCCTCATACCCGTGTGATGGCGATGGTAAAAGCGTTTTCGTATGGCAGCGGTAGTTTTGAAATAGCCAATGTGTTGCAGTTCTGTAAAATTGATTATCTGGCCGTGGCGTATACCGATGAAGGCGTTGAGCTGCGTAAAGCGGGGATCAGTTTGCCCATTATGGTCATGAACCCCGAACCCGAGAGTTTTGGATTGCTTACTGAATACCATCTCGAGCCTGAAATTTTTTCCTTGCCGATATTGTTCGCACTGAAAGATTTTTTGAAATCACAGGGCATACTACATTATCCTGTACATCTTAAAATAGATACGGGTATGCACCGGCTGGGCTTTGAAATGGCAGAGATACCGGCTCTTGCAGATATGCTTTCTGACAGCACGTTCTTCCGGGTGCAATCCGTATTCAGTCACCTGGCCGGAAGCGAAGACCCGGAGCTGGATTATTTTACGCATCAGCAGGTGCAGGCTTATATGGAAGCGTGCAGGATATTGCAGCAGGCATTGCCCTATCATTTTCTGAGGCATATTGCTAATTCTGCTGCCATTGTACGTTGCCCTCCATTTCATTTTGATATGGTGCGGCTGGGCATTGGCTTGTATGGTGTAAATACATCGGGCGTTGCAAGGGTCGATTTGCGGGAGGCCGCTACTTTAAAAACGACTGTGGCGCAGATTAAAAAAGTGCCGGCAGGCGACACGGTGGGCTATAGCAGGAAAGGAAAAATAGAAAAAGACAGCATCATCGCTACTATTCGCATCGGTTATGCCGATGGCTACCGCAGAGTTTTCAGCAACGGGGTGGGAAAAGTACTGGTGCGCGGGCAACTGGCGCCGGTTACCGGCAATATAGCCATGGATATGACCATGATTGATGTGACGGGTATTCCCGGGGTGCAGGAGGGCGATGAAGTGATTATCTTCGGAGAATCGCTTTCCATAACAAAGCTGGCAGAATGGGCGCAAACCATCCCTTATGAAATCATGACAGGTATATCGCAACGGGTGCAACGGGTATATTTTGAGGAGTAACAGGCTCTGTGCAGTAGCCATGCGCATCAATTGAATCTGCTCAACTGTTCCTGTACTGCATGGCCCATTTCAGGAGCGCATTATTGCCATCTTCCAGACCCAGCTTGCGGCAAATGCTGTGGCGATGATTTTTGATGGTATAAGGGCTCAGGAACAGGATGGAAGCTATTTCGCGGCTCGTTTTATTCTGTGAAATCAATTGAAGGATCTTCCGCTCCGTATCACTGAGCATTTGATGAAGCGAGTTATTGTCATATAACCTGCCCAATTTGTTATTGGACTCTATAAGCGGCCATGCCAGCTTTAGGGCTGCAAAAACAGCCGCTTCATCTACCGGTTTAATAATGTAGTTTAAAGGCTGGTACAGCAAGGCTCTTTCGATAATAGCTTTGGATTGGTAGGAGGTTATAAAGATCACATCAAACACATATTGCTGCCGCAGGTTTTCTACCAGCGTAATGCCGTCTTTTTCCTCTTTCAGGTTAATATCACATAAAATAAGATGGGGTAAAAACCCGGGCATGGTATCTGCTACTTCCTGTTGGTTAAGGGCAATGGCAGTACTGCACTCAAAATTAGCAGTGAGCTGCTGCTCAATAAACCGGGCTATAATGATTTCATCTTCTATAATAAGTATACGCATTTATGCAGCGTTAGGAAAGGTGAAAAAATAACCGGCGCCGTTGTGCCGGCTGATGGTATAATGCCCCTTCATCTGCCGCGTAAGGTCGGCAATAAGAGTGAGTCCAAAACTATTAGGCGGCTGAATGCTGAGTCCCCTGCCGTTGTCGTGGTAATGCATTTTCCAGTGATCACTGGCATTCTGTATCTCAATCCTTATTTGCGGCAGCGGCTGCTCCGAAAAAGCGTGCTTATAAGAATTAGTGATCAGCTCGGTAATGATAAGTCCCAGGCACACACCCGCCGTTGCATCTAAAATTAAGGTGTTGTCTATGCTAAGCCTGATATCAACCGGTTCCGATTGTGCAAACATTTTTTTTGAATGTTCAACGATGTTGGCAATAAATATTACCGGCGAAATGGTTTTGTTATCGGGATTATTACCGGGATTGAGGCTGTCGTTCACCAGCATCATGGCTTTGATGCGGGCTATATTGTCCTTCAGAATATTGCCTGCATACTCATCCTTATTGCCTGACAGTTGCAGGCTGTTGAGGCTGTATAGCAATTGCATGTTGTTTTTTACGCGGTGGTTCAGCTCATTCATCAGCAATTCAATATGTTTATTACGGCGGTTCAGCTCCTGGGTCCGTTCGGCTACGTTTTCTTCCAAAAGCTGGTTTTGCTGTTGTTGCAGCCGGGTGAGTTGTGCCAGGTACAGGGTTTTGTCCTTTTCATTTTGCCATAACTTACCATTGATGCCGGTTAAAAAAAGCAGGCTTATCGTAACCAGCAGGCTACCGGATAGTATAATAAACAAGCTAAATGCCGCCTCTCCCACGGCAAACAGCGCCACCGTAACAAAGAGAGCAATCAACAGGTAAATAATAACGCCGTAGCCTAAAAAGCGCTCCTGCCTGTCGAGATGTTTCCAAAGCAGCAGCACACGCAGCAGGTAAGCAAGCTGTACAACAAGAAAAGAGCCATTGATGAGGCTCATTATCCTGAAGTTGCCGGTATAATAATGAATGAAAAAGGACAGCACCGACAGCACTACAATAGCATATAAAACGACTTTTCCAAGACGGTACAACCAGAGATTTTTTTCTTTCACTTTCCAGAAGTCCAGCACCAGCAAATAAAGACCGGTCATAGCCAGGTGCAAAAAGTGGATGGTCAGCCGCCAGCCGGCATAGGGGTCTGAGGGGAAAAACCAGTCGATAAGATAACGGCTCAGCGCAAGATTGTACAGCATCAGCCCGGTTATAAAAACGGCCAGCCACAGGTAAGACCGGTAGCGGTTAATGATCCAGGTGATGAGCACATACAGCAGCAGCAGCATCGCGGCGCCCTGGAACCAGAAATCTACCAGTTCCCGTTGCTGCCTGGCTTTGGTAAAACGGTGCAGATCGTTCAGCTCAAAATTAAATACAGGCCGGTATTGCTTGGTATGCAGGCTGCGGATCAGCACCCTGTAAGTGATACCGCCAGTCAGCCTCAGTTGAAAATGAAACCGGCTGTCGCCGGGACTTATTTGTTCTGCCGGCCTGAAAGCGCCCGCACGTTGGTGTGTGGCTGTCGCGCCCGGCGTGTCAGGCATAATATACAGATCGGCATAGCTAAGGTGTTTAAATGATATGACAGCATCGGCTGCATCAGGACTTTTGATGCGGGTAAAGAGCCAAAAGATACTGCCGGGTTTTTCGGTCTTAAAACCTGCAATGGATGTAAACAGCCCGGGGTTGGCAAAAAGGGTGTCGGGGGTATAAACGGCTCCGCCATCTTCTGCAATACCGAAATAGGGTCGCATAGCTACCGGAGATGCTGCCGGGTTAAAAATAATACTGTCGGTTGCCGCACTTAACTTACCGCAAAACAGAAATAGGTATAAACTGAGTGATGCAAACTGTTTCAACATATTATAATGTTGCCCTGAATGATCAAAAGCTGATTCGTTTGATGAATGAAATGATTAAAATCTTCATCGCGCGGAATTCTAATCATCAAAGATCACATTCGTCCATTAAAAACATGCACATTTATGAATGAAAAATAAAGAGAAAATATAAGCCGGAAATGTGGTGCATGAATAATTATTATTAATGTGCTGCAGCAGGCTACAGGTATACACTTAGTGATGTATTCAAATTAGAACCCCGGGGTCTATTTTTCGCCGTAATGTCTGTGAATATCTTTGTTTTATCTCTAATTATTCCATGATATATGAAAAATCTTATACTGGTTGCCCTGCTGGCAACCACATATACTGCTTCTGCCCAAAACATAGGAATTAATACCAATGTCCCCGGCTCTACTTTGCACGTTGTTGGACAACCCGCCATCACTACCGTGGCTGATGGCGTAATACTGCCTTCCCTGACCGGCGACCAGCTAAAGGCCAAAGATGCAGTATACACCACCACACAAACCGGGGTGATGGTGTATGTAACGGCGGCGGCATCTCCCACAACCACTAAAACAGCCAACGTAACGGCCGCCGGATTTTATTATTTTGACGGCGCTGCCTGGCAGAGAACAGGCAGATCAGTCCAGGCAGGGCAGCTTTTGAATACTGTTTTCGTGGACGACCCTGCTATGCTTTTGCCAGCCAACTTTAGTTCAGAAACCTTTACAGATCTGATCAGCTACAGCTATACACCCGTACACAACAATTCAAAAATAATGGTACAGTACCATAATAGCAGCTATACTATAAGCGGAGGTATGGGACCTACTACTGATGAATTTCAAACGCAACTGTTAATGCCAACATCCAGAACCATCAATACGCAACTCTGCTCACCCGCAAATACTGCCAACTCATCATTCAGAACAGGCAGTCTTTTTCCTATAGCAGGGGTGGCAGATAATGCCGGTACAACACCCATCGCTATAAAAGTGCAGGTCAGAAGATCATCGGGCGATGATTACATCAACTTTAATGGAACGAACGGCACATTAATCATCCAGGAAATAGCCAGGTAATGAATCCAACTATAGTCTTAATCAGCATGAAAAAAACAGTTACACTTTTATTGGCAGCAGCGGCATTTACCGCATCGGCACAAAATGTAGGCGTTAATACGGCAGCCCCCAAAGCAACTTTAGATGTAGCAGGCTCCCCTGCTGATGCAGCGCAACCCGATGGTTTTATAGCGCCGCGCCTTACCCGGGCGCAACTGATTGCCAAAACCGGCTATGGTGCAGACCAGAACGGGGCAATAGTTTACGTAACCGACCTGAGCGGAATCGTCAATACCGCCACGGCAGCAGTAACACAACCGGGGCATTATGTTTTCAACGGAACGGTGTGGAACGCCTTTGCCATAAAAAAATCAATATCAGCTTATGTAAATGCCGGCGTGGCGGTTACCCTGGGCAATCTCAACGTAAGAATGTCTGCTTCCGGCAACAGGTCGCTGGAAATATCCTTTACCAATGCCGTAGCGGCAGTAAACGGCGTAAGCTTGAATAAATTCAGGACTGCGGCTCCTCCATCAGGCGGCGATTATATTGACAGGAGCGGACATAATAGAAACAGCACTGCAGATGGTACAAATCATTGGACAGCCGGTACCTGGAGAAGATGGCAGGCGGGCGCCGATTTTCCTATACATGGGGCTTCGCAGGAGATACTGATAAACGATGATACCAATAAAATAACCTACCGGGTTACCATGATTGTGGGTAACGCCTACAACAACAATTTTATCAGCATTGAGCAATTGTAAATACAGGAAGAAAAGTTGCTCATAAAAATACAATATCATCAATGAAGAAACTACCTACACTTACAGCACTATTAGTATTATCAGGCAGTGCAATATACCAGGATGTCAGGGCGCAGGTATTATACAATGACGCTGCACTTTTTATAAATAACGGCGCCAGCTTGTATGTTGGAGGTGGTTTTACCAATACTGCTACGGCCAACTTTAGTAATAATGGAACAGCTACCATTACCGGCAACGTCACTAATGACCAGGTAATAAGCTCCTATACCGGCAAAATTATTTTCAATGCCGGTACCACACAAACGCTCAGCGGTGCAGCAGCAATTTTTACTAAAGATTTCGAAATCAACAACGCTGCGGGAGCCACGCTTAATGCAAAACTGGTGGTTGATGGAGTTGCTACTTTTACGAATGGAATATTAATCAGCTCTGCTGCATTAACTCCGCTTTGGTTTACCGCTAATGGAAGCTACAGCGGCGCTTCCGATGCCAGCCATGTAAACGGCTATGTGGTCAAAGAAGGTACAGGCAGCTTTACCTATCCCGTAGGCGATGGTACCAGGTACCAACAGGTAAGGGTAAGCGCCACTGCAAACGCAACCGGTATACAGGTAAAATATAATCCCGCCGATGCCGGTGCTGCTCCCTTTGGCACTACCGGGGCATCCGCCACGCCGTTGCTATATTATAACACCAAAGAATACTGGGACATCCATCCGCTAAGCGCTGCCACCGGCACGGTAACCATTTATTGGGATGACTACAACAATGTGGGTATTGCCAATACGGCTCACTTGTCGGTAGCCCACAAAAGCGGCGCCTTCTGGCTGAATGAAGGCGCCGCAGGCCTTAGCGGTACGATAACCGCAGGTAGTGTTACCAGCGCTTCGCTCAGCACCTGGAGTCCCTTTGCACTGGGCAGCGTCAACAGCTTATCAACACTGCCTGTTCGCTGGCTGGGTATAAGTGGCAGTCTCACTGCTTATAAGCAAGCTTTGATAAGCTGGCAGGTAAGCGAGCTCAATGTGACGTCCTACCAGGTTGAAAAAAGCAAGGATGCCCGGCAGTTTGTAACCATCGGACGGTTGAGCAGCAAAGGCGATGGCAACAACAGCTACAGCTTTACAGAAGCGGACCCGCTTACTGTCAATGCTTACTATCGCATCAAACAAACCGATGTGGATGGACGTTATGCTTATTCACCGGTCATCAGGCTGCAGCCAACAGATGCGATAACCGACGTGATGGTAGTATACCCGCTGCCTTTTACAACCGGCTTTACCGTGACCAGCAACAAAGCGCAGAAAGCCAGTCTTATCAATGCACGGGGGCAGGTATTGCGGAAGATACAGCTTGGCGCGGGCGCCAGTTACATCCATGCAGCGGGACTGGGCAGCGGCGTTTATTATCTTACCACGGAAAACGGCAGCATACGTAAGCTAGTAAAGCAATAGACCGGAGAAGCAAGAAGATCAGAGCGTTCGAAGAAACCATTATACAAGCGTTGAGCCATTGTACCAATGCTGATCACCCTGCCATCGCCTGCCATGCAGAAGTATGAGGCATCCGTCTTTGCTCCCGTCACCGCTTTCATAATCGCAGCCCGTTGCTATGGATTCCTCTTCCCCCCGAACATTCAGGGGGTTGGGATCGGAACGACAGACAGAAGGAAGGTTTAGGGGCTATAGAATAAATGCTGAACAATTCTATCAAAGCTGACTACCACATCATCGTTTGTCATGCCGATCCCGAACATTCGGGAAAGGCATCCGCCTTCGCGCCAGTTTAGCTGTTTTTCAAAAAAACGGTTTAAATGCAATTAGCTACGCTTCGCTTAATTATAGTTGCACAGCTAAGCGTTTTTTATAGTTTTACAGACTTTTTAATCTGATATGTTTATCATGCGCCACGGGGTTCAAATTTGGGGGATGCTTGTACTGTTACTGGTGTATGTTACCGGCATAAACGCACAATCCGGCGACCTGAAGATCACTACCTATACAGAGTCTGACGGGTTAAGCAGCAGCATCGTCCGCTGTGTGATGCAGGATAGCCGGGGGATATTATGGGTGGGTACGCCTGACGGGCTTAATACTTATGACGGGTACACTTTCAATACCCTCAGGAAAAGCAGCAGCAATAAAAATACGATAAAGGGGAATTTTATAACCCAACTGGCTGAAGACCAGGTGGGAGACATCTGGATAGGTTATTTGAACAATGGCGTGAGCAGATACAATGCTGCAACGGGTGTGTTTCATCATTATTCTTTACAGGACCAGGATGCGGAAAAAGTAAAAACAGGAGAGGTCACCTGCCTGTTCATTGACAGGCAAAACCAGGTATGGGTAGGGGTCAGGAGCAAAGGCTTATATAAGCTGGATAAAAATACCGGTAACTACGTTCGGTACGATCTGGTGGCTGCCGATCATCGCCCGGTGTCCCCGGCTTACAATACAGTATATGACATGATAGAAGATGATAGCACAGGTGTGTACTGGCTGGCAACACATGCGGGACTGTACCGCTTTGCAGCTTCAGATCAAAGAATGTACTTGTTAAGGAGCAGGCCTTTACAAGAACAGGACAATATTGAGCTGTTCGTGAACATCAGGAAACAAAACCGGGCCTTGTGGCTGGGATCCTGGGCAGGCGGAATATCAACCTATGATACAGATAAGAAGGAATGGGGGCATTTTATGTACGCAAACCCCGCGCTCACCAATAACATTGTTCCGGATCTGCTGCTAAGGCCCGGAACAGATTCGGTGTTGATCGTGTCTAATGATAAAGGACCCGGTTATTTCGATAAAAAAAGAAAAACATTTCACTTTCTCTATAATACTCCAAACATTTCCGGGAGCTTTAATTCCATTTATGAGGACAGGGCTTCTAATATCTGGATCGCATCCAGCCGGGGGCTGATAAAAATATGGAACCAGTCCAGGAAATTCGTGTTCCACGAGTTGCCTGTAGGGTCTTCCTCCAACAATTACCTGTATGCCGTGGAGCATGTATATGAAAATGAGGATTTTATTTTTTACGGGACATGGTTTGCAGACGGATTGCAGGTGAAAGACAAGCACACGGGCAGGCTGACCGTTCTTTCGGTGGATATATTGCAGGGTGAAGAGAACAACATGCTTATTACGGATATCAGGCGGGACATGAAAGGTTGTATCTGGGTGCTTACACGTGATTATATCTATGCATTCGATGAAAAATCACAAAAGCTGCAAAAGCGCCGCCAACCCCCGTTGTACAAACAAACCAGGAGCAATTATTTTTTTGCCATGGCAGAAGGAGGAGACGGAAGCCTGTGGATAGCCAGCCTCAGGAACGGCCTGTTTGTATACGACAAGGAAAGGGATAGTATTATACGGCATTATACCCCTGAAAACCGCTCCTCTTATATACCGGTCAGGTATATTTCCGCATTGCACCGCGACGATAATAATATAATGTGGATAGGCGGTGCAGGAGGGTTCCTGGGGTACCCCGATGCGGAGGGGAACATACAGCAGGTGCAGGTAAATATCCGGGGTGAATCGGTCGTAGGCGCCATCAACAGCCTTACCTGTACACAAGATAACCAGGTATGGGTGGGCACAGATGTGGGATTGCTGCAATTCAACGCTTCTGAAAAAAAGCCTGTGAGAATGTTTACCTCGGAAAATGGGATCACCTCCGATATTGTAAATAAGGTATATACAGATAAGAACGGCGAAATATGGTGCATCACGGAGACTGCCCTGTGCAAAGTAAACCCTGCTAAAAATACGGTAAGCAATTACGGACTGGATGAAGGACTGGAACAGCCCTCTATAGGAAACAATATCAATACGCTGGAGGATGGTATTATGATGATCCCCGCATCCAGGGGCTACTTCCTTTTTCATCCGGATAGCCTGAATGTGCCGCAGCCACCCGCTCCCATCATTATCACTTCATTTATGATTAACGGAGCCCACCGCTTTTATGGGGAAGACCTGGGAAAGTATGAAAAGGTGATGCTGGATCCCTCCGAGAATCATTTTTCCTTTGAATTCGCCAGCATTGACTTCAACAGAACCGGCAAACAACGATATGCCTATATGTTGGAGGGAGCAGATAAGCAGTGGATAGATACCTACAGCCGTTATGCTGCCTATTCCAATCTTGCCCCCGGAGATTATGTGTTTAAAGTACGGGCTATTGGCAACAGCGGACAGGAATCGGGGGCTACTGTCACCCTCCCTATACATGTATCAGGATATATTTATAATACAGGCAGTTTTAAAGTTGCGGTATTATTGGCAATATTGGGGATCATGTATCTTGTTTATTCCATACGGCTGAGAAGCCAAAAGCGATTGTTCCTGTTAGAGAACAAAGCCGGGTTGCTTGAAAAGGAGAAGGCCGTGATCATGTATAACAACCTGAAGCAGCAATTAAATCCGCATTTTTTATTCAATTCGCTCACTTCACTGAGCAGTCTTATCCGCATCGACCCGAAAATGGCCGGTGAGTTCCTGGACGGGCTGAGCAAAACCTATCGTTATATTTTAAACAACAGGGAAAAAGACCTGGTACCGCTGGCGAACGAAATTCAGTTTTCAGAAATTTATATTAAGCTTCAGAAAACGCGGTTTGAAAAAGCGCTCCGGGTAATGATAAACATCCGGGAAGAGCACCTGGACAGGATGATTGCGCCGGTTACCATCCAAAACCTGCTGGAAAATGCCATCAAGCACAATATTGTAACAGAAGAAGAGCCGTTAATAATTGAAGTATATACCAATGAGGCAAACCAACTTGTGGTGAAAAACAACCTGAACATAAAACACTTTGTTGAAACCAGTAACCAGCAGGGTTTAGCAAGCCTCCGATCGCTCTACTCCTATTTTTCAGACCGTGCGGTAGAAATACAATCAGCGGAAGGATATTTTACGGTAAAAGTCCCACTATTATAAACTTTAATTCTCCAAATACCATGAAAGCGGTAATTATTGAAGATGAAATACTGGTAGCAAAAGAAATGGTAGTCAAAATACGGGAAGTTGCCCCGGATATTGAAATTGAAACCATTTTACCCAGTCTGAAGACTGCCAGGAAATGGATGATGGAGCATGCTGAGCCCGATATTATTTTCATGGATATTCAATTGGGTGATGGCATTAGCTTCAGCCTCCTCGAAGATTTTTCTCTTAAAAGTCTTATCATTTTTACCACTGCGTATAATGAGTATGCCATCAAAGCATTCAAGGTAAACGGCATTGATTACCTGCTGAAGCCGGTAGATGAAACCGAGCTGGGAAAAGCCATTGAAAAATGCCGGGAACGCCAGACGCCTTCAAAAATATATCCAAAGGATTTATTGCAAATGATAGAATCTTTTGCAACCGGCAAATCAACCGCAGCTTATAAAGAAACGTTTATAGTGCAGGTAAGGCAACAATGGCTGCCCGTGAATACGGAAGACATAGCTTGTTTTGTAAAAGAGAATCTCAATTACCTGTACACTTTTGCTGGAGAAAAGCATATACTGGACTACAACACGCTGGAAATAATAGAAGAATTATTGGATCCGTCCAGGTTCTACAGGGCAAACCGCCAGTGTATTGTAAACCTGAAAGCGATACAGAGTGTGCAGTTGCATGAAAATCAAAAGCTGACGCTTAAGCTGAAAAGTCCTCTTAAAATGGAAGTAGATATCAGCAGGGAAAAAGCCCCCGCTTTTAAAAAATGGTTCGACCGGTAGCTTTTGTGATACTCAGGATACCGTCTCCTTGTTGTTGGTGAAGCCTGAACGCGTTGCCTTCGCTCAACACCAACAACGGCGGTTGAGATACTCCGGGATGCCGTTGTTGGTATGCGTGGGTTGGTTGTGTGATTTGGCTCTACCAACAACAGCAGGGAGGGAAAAGAAAAGTCTATGACTTATAGTGTGTAATAAATCCAAAATCGTCTATCCCTGTTTCATAAAATTTTGCAGAGGAATATTTATAGTCTTCAGGCAGTTTACAAAGCCCGGCTTTAACCTGGTTCCAGTGAATATAATCCAGTTTCTGTTCGTACACTGTATCTGTTCTAAGTTCAACACTCAACGGATTTCTTTCCCAAAACTGGTATTTTCTGTCTTTTACATTTACCTTAAGGTGGGCCAACACCTGCGGATGATTTTTTAACAGATCCGCTTTTATACGCTGGGCTGTAAATTTCAGGAAATCTCTTTGAACGGCATCTGCTTTATACCCGGCTTTCATCTGCCATATCAGATGTAAATGATTGGGCATAATAACGAAAGCATTTAAAATGATGCGGTTCTTTTGTACAAGAAAGCGTAAGCTGTTTACTACTATATTTTTGTATATATCAGGCTCCAGTAGTTTCTTCCACCCCAGGTTTGTTGCAGTAAAGAAAACGGGATATTCTGTGATGATATTTTCCATGTTAGCAATGAAATTGTAGGTATAAGCCTAATGTATGAAATATCGTTCAAATATCCAATTGTTGTTGGTGAAGCTTGAACACATTGCCCTCGCTCAGTGCCAACAACGGCGTTAAACGATATGGAAAGAGCTCTTCAAATACTCATCGTTGTTGGTGAAGCCTGAACGCATTGTCCTCGCTCAACACCAACAACGGCGGTTGAGCCAGATAAATATCAATTCAGTAAAGAGATATTCAATCTTCACGACCATTCTTACCCTGGCTTTTCAGGATCATATATCCCAGAACCCCGCCTATAACAGATGCGGCAAATATCCCGATCTTAGCCTGTACTTTATATGCTTCGTTTGAAAATGCCAGTTGCGTAACAAACAACGACATGGTAAACCCGATAGCGCCTAATAACCCAAGTCCCAAAAGGTTTTTCAGGTTCATTCCTTTGGGAAAAGGAGCAATGTTGAACTTAACACACAGCCAGGTAAAGGAGAATATCCCAACTGTTTTGCCAATCAAAAGACCCAGTGCGACTCCCGCTGCAACATTTGTGCTGAATAGCTGCTTTACATCAACATCCAGTACGGAAACGCCGGCGTTGGCCAAAGCAAAGATGGGGATGATAATAAAAGTTACCATCGGGTGCATGGAATGTTCCAGTATTTGTAATGGCGGAATAGCCTTATGGGTATTGCTCTTCACTTCGTCCAGGATGTGAAGCTGCTCATTGGTGAGGGTTGGTATTTTGTTGTTAGAGTCCGCTTCTTTAAACAGGTTAAGATAGTTTTTGATCTTCAGGATATAATCATTCTCGCTTAGCTTTACATTGGCAGGAATGGTAAAGGCAGCCAGGACTGCCGCAATGGTGGCATGAACGCCTGATAACAGGAACGCCGTCCAAACACCGCCGATCCCGAAAATGGCGTAAAAAAGAATACTCCTTATGCCGATTTTATTGCCTAAGTACATGAGCAGCAGAAAAACGAACCCCAGTAGCAGATTCCATACTGAAATATCCGACGTGTAAAAAAAGGCAATCACTAAAACAGCTCCCAGATCATCTACAATTGCCAAAGCGGTAAGAAATACTTTTAAAGCCAGGGGAACTTTTTTGCCCAGCAAACACAATACGCCCAGGGCAAAAGCAATATCAGTAGCCATGGGAATACCCCAGCCGCGCTGCACTTCCCCGGCAGGGTTAAAAGCAAAATAGATAGCTGCAGGTACAAGCATACCTCCTATGGCCGCCGCAATGGGCAGTAAAGCTTTTCTTGGATTGGACAATTCACCGGCTACTATTTCTCTTTTTAGTTCAAGTCCTACCACGAAAAAGAAAATGGCCATCAATCCATCGTTGATCCAATGGTGCAGGTTGTATTCCAGGTAGGTTTTCCCATCCCATTGAAGCCCGAACCTGTGCTCCAAAAAATGATGATAATCGTGTGCCCACGGGGAATTGGCCAAAATCAGAGCAACGATGACACTTATACCCAGCACAAGCCCACCTGCCCTTTCATTCTGAATGAATTGCTGAATGGGATCAATCTGGTACTTTTTTGAACGGCTCATCCTTGTAATGGGGTATAACTACGAAGTTGACAAAGGTAATCCTTAAAGACCATATACAGTTTAGCTGCTGTTATCGGGTGCATCCTGATCTACTCTACACATTTCTATTGATGCCCCCTAAGGTTGACCAGATGCGTACATAATACGTTTCGCCTATCGTCAATCCATTGATCACCTGGTGCCCGTCGCCGTTAGCGTGAAGGTTATTGCAGTATATGCCTGTGGCAGCAGACGGGCAGGCGCCCTGGTACAAAGCAACTCCTGCTATACCCCGACCGCCGGTTGCATCATTTATTATATTACTGAAACGGATAATAACAGAGGAGGTTTGCGCAGTAAAGTAATACCATACATCATCGTTGTTCTCCACGGTAGTGCAGGAGGGATCGGGTGGCGCCGGCTGTTGTGCCATGAACGGTTGACACACAGCCTGCCGAAAAAGGAACCGGGGTTATTAAAACAGCGCTGCTGCATTCATCGTTTAACGGTGCCTGGGCATTCGCTGCTTTGCTCAGCAGGAGGAAGCCGAAAAGAATATATACCGGTAAAAACTGCTTCATATTGTCCTGATTTTAGTTATTGTGAACAACTGATCTCAGTCCCGGGATACCGGCGATAGAGTGCCTGCGCTTCTGCTTCACTGCAAACCCGCTCTTTTACTTCCGGGGTGGTGCCTAATATCCTGCAGGTTTTGCAATCGGTATTTTCTTCATTGTTATCTTTTGAGCAGGATAAGCCCACGGCCAGGCATATCGCAATAAATACTCCTTTACATGCTTTTTTCATGATAAATATGTTTTAGTTGGTTGATTTAAAAAAATATGATCAGATGTGGTATGTATCTTCTTGCTAATTCATTTCTTTATAATCGGTGATACAGCACTGCAGGAGAACTGCAGATAGCCAGGAATATCTGCTAAAAATGATACCATTTGGGCTCGCCGTTCCGGTGGCGGGAATAGAATTTGAAGATCGGGTTTATAAAGCTTCCTCCCGCGTTTACCTGGGCAAGCACGAGCGTTCCCTGGTCACAATCCAACTGGTGAATTACCCCTCCGGGATTGCCATAGCCGGTTCCGGAAGAGCTGGTAGTTAACAACCGTAATTCGTGCGTATCATCCCTCAAACTCGCATGAGCATTTGCCGGCACGTTAACTGGCATCACCTCCCATGTGCCTCCATAATCTGTCAGTTTCAGGCTTTCTTTTACTTTTCCCGCGCCACCGGCGCAGAAATCACTTTCCGCCGGCCAGGGAACAGGAGAGTCTTCAAGTGTGGTTCGCATAAAACTACCATTGCTCAGAAACGAAAAATTTTCAAATTTGATGGTATAATAAGTGTTGAAATGCAGCGTGCGGTTATGCTGGTATTCGCCTGTGCAAAATTCCGGCCACTTGCTGTTACCATTGCAGCAACTGCCTTCTATATCCGCTCCGCCGGTGCTGAATGCTTTTCCCGGCTGGTTGAAAAACTCATAATCATCATTTCCATTAATGTACGATAGATCCCAGCTCCAGTGTTCGCCTGCCGGGAGGCTTAAACCGCAGGAACTGCCATTGCCCGGCAGGTCCACTTTGGGATGATCAAGCTTTGCCGGTATTGTTTTCTCTCCCAGCGGCTGTTTGTTTTTGTCGTAGGGAGTAATTTTTACGCTGAAAGTTTGCGGCAATTGTAAGCCTCCGGTATCCATACCAATCATGATCACTGAAATAGTATCGTTCTCTTCCATGTCTTTCACCTCCGGCACTTCGTAATAGTAGGAAGCAACGCCACCGATTGATGCGCCGGTATGCACCTGTATCCATACACCTGAAACATTTTGTGTGGTGTCGGTGTGCAGTATCTGTACCGGCCGTTGTAAGCTACCGGAGAGGTAGAGAGTATCTTTCAGTGAAATCTGCAGCGATCCGGAGCCTGATCCTGCAGGACTATTGCCCTGCTTTTTAGTTGCAAGCAAAAATATGAGACGATTGGATAATGTATCGGCAATGCCTGATACCGGCTGTCCATTTCCCGGATTACCCGGGTCACCCGGTTTTTCCGGATTTTTTTTACAGGAACAAAATACAATCCCAATAAGAATAATTGTTATCACTACATTTTTCATATACGTTTATTTTATTACCAGAAAATACAGGAGATATATTGATGAAATAAAGCGGTCGCCTGGTATAATGCTGCAGGAGAATCGCAGATAATGGAGTAATTGTTGCAAATGATCAACCGGCTTCTTCACTGAAGTCTCTTTGCTTCATTGCAATGCTCAAATTTCCTGATAAACGGACTGGTTTCTATTACCCTTTGGGGTGATTTTAAAGCGGCAGTATTTTTTATTTCAGCATTAATTCCCGGAGGCGGGCAAGTGTAGTGGAGCGGGATACGGTATCCAGCTTTAAATAGGCATTCTTAATATGCGCTTTAATGGTATTGAGGCTTACAAAAAGCTTTTCAGCGATCTGCTGGTTTGAACAACCCTCATATATCAACGCAAGCACTTCAAACTCCCGTAGCGATAACGGCGTTGGTATATGCTGGTTTATTTTTACAATATTAAGATCAGGATACAGGTGCCGGTTACGCTGCCGGTGATTATGCAATGCTATTTCTAATGTAGCAAATAACCCCGCTTCTGTGAAAGGCTTCACTACATAGCCGGCTGGCTGCGTATCTTTTGCCAGCTCCAGGGTTTTCTTATCGGAATACGAGGTAATATATATAAAAGGCAACGATAATTCGCTCGTGATTTGCCTTGCCAGCATAATGCCATCCTGCTTCCCGTCCAGGTTTATATCAACCAGTACAATATCGGGCAGCTTTTTTCTAAGCATATCCATTGCTTCTTCTGCAGCATATGCTACCCCGGCCACTTCATAATTCCTCCTGCGCAAATTAGACGCTATATCTTCTGCTATCAATGGCTCATCTTCTACTATACATACCTTAACGTCAGCCATGGGTTTTGTGTTTATATTCTTTCAGTATAATCTCCACCCGTGCGCCATCTTCAGTATAAATATTCAACTGTCCTTTCATTTTTTGTACAAACGCGTGAATCATTTTAAAGCCGAATGTAGAAGGCACTTCATTAACCGGGTTTTTCAGGAACCCAATACCATTGTCGTATAAAAAAAGTCTTAGCTGTTTATTGTCTTCTTTTAATATTAATTTGATCATGCCTTCCCTGTTGCCGGGAAAAGCGTATTTAAGGCAATTTGTGATCAGCTCATTGATAATTAAGCCAAGAGGCACAACAACATCAACATCCAATGTAAGTGCTTCTACTTCCTTAACCAGGGTTACCCTGCCGGGCTTAATATTGTAAGACTGAAACAGATTATCGCATAATTTGCCGATATATTCATCCACGGCTATACCGGTAAGATTATCTTCCTGGTAAAGATTCTGGTGAATAAGCGCCATTGAATGTACCCGGTTCCGGCTTTCTTTTACCGCGTCTAATGCATATTCATCCTTTATATAATCTGTTTGCAGGCTCAGCAGGCTTGACACCATCTGCAGGTTGTTTTTTACACGGTGGTGTATTTCTTTCAGCAGGATCTCTTTGTCTTTCAAAGACGCTTCTATTAACATTTTCTGCTTATTCAATAATTCTTTTTTCTTTTTGTTGGAGGTATAAGCCCGGTAGGCAACCGCCGCAAGCGATCCAACCAAAAGAGTAGCTACAATAAAATAATTCCTTTCCCCTTCCCTTCGCAAGGCTTCGGCGATTGAGCTGTTTTTTTCTACATCGAGCGCCAGTATCTTTTTTTCTTTTTCTGCAGTTTCATATACCGTTGACAGTTCGTTGATCTGCCGGATATTCTCTTCGTTGAGCACTTTATCAGAAAGCTCATTCAGACTATCCCTGTACTTTAATGCCATCTTAAAATCTCCCATTGCCCTGTAGCAATCAGACAAATCACTATATACATCAATCATCTGTTGCGTTTTATTACCTGCCCTGCACATATCCGCTGCTGTATTCAATAATCCGAGCGCCCGGTTGTATTGCTTTTTCTGAATGTATAATTCTGCCAGTCCATGCAATATGCCCGGCATGCAGTTATGGCAATCAGATGCTTTAGCAAGGCGGTAGCCGTCTTTAAATGCAAGTTCAGCTTCCTCAATCCTCCCAATGGTAAAAAGAGCCTTTCCTTTATTTGCAGATGCGCCGGCCATATCATCTGTACGATTCAGCTTTTTGGCCAGATCAAAGCATTTTTGCGCAAATAACAACGCGCTGTCTGCCTGCTTTTTGCTTTGATACATGCTGCCGATATTCATGTAAGTGTTTACAAGTCCTCCCTCATCGCCATGTTCTTCTTTAATGGAAACAGATTCTTTAAAATAGCGGATGGCATTGTCATAATCTTTACGGGCCTTATACAGCAAGCCGATATTATTCAATGTTTTGGCAAGATGCCTGCTTTTTACGTTTTTTAATAGATCGGCCGATTTAAAATAGTGTCGCAACGCCATCTCATAATTCCCTCTTACATAATAAGCGATAGCTATATCAGCAATCGCCATTGCATGGTCTTCTGTTTTATTCAGTCCGGTAAAAATAGCTATGCTTTGATTAACGTAATAAAGGCAGGAGTCTAAATCTCCTTTATAATCATAAGAAATACCAATATGTTTTAAGCAATCTCCCTCCCTTAGCCGGTCATTAGATTTTCGGGCCAGCTCCAGCGCCGCTTTAGCATGTTGAATGCCGTTGTCAGGATGCCCCTCCATAAGGTAAGAAACCGCATCAAGATATGCTTTGATGCGAATGGTATCTACGGTGGAGGTTTCGGCTATATTTAATAAAGAATCAATAACAGGGGTTTGCGCCTGCAGGCTTCCGAAAAAAAGCACAGCATATATACTCCGGAAAATGATTTTTTTCCTCATACAGTGTGTTTTGCAAACCCTTCCTAAATCTACAACTTAACTTTCACAGCTCCTGTTGCAAATTTCAGT
Organism: Chitinophagaceae bacterium; assembly: GCA_019638615.1. Lineage (GTDB taxonomy): Bacteria > Bacteroidota > Bacteroidia > Chitinophagales > Chitinophagaceae > Agriterribacter. Next base: position 26,644 of record JAHBTL010000041.1, read on the forward strand.
TCTTCACAAAAATACAAGCTACCTTTTGGGGTGATTTTATGCCCGCATCAGTGCAATTTCTAAAATCCGGAAAATATTCAGTTTCCGGTGGACTAAGTTTCCTGATAGCTATGTTTTGAAGGACATTGTCTTTTCATTAACTTTAGTATTTGTAAACAAAGAATACATTAGATAAACGTATATTGAGCGTGACTAATCAAATAAAATTCATCATCCCGTGTCTGATATACCAATAAAAGCAAACGTGGTAATCATTGGAGGGGGCATATTCGGATGTGCCATCGCCTATTATTATACACGCAATCATCCCGGTAAAAAAATCATGGTTTTGGAGCGCAACGAGATCTGTAATGCCGCTACCAGCAGGGCTGCAGCGCTCATGACGATCATACGTGCCAAACGATCCTGTATACCCCTGTCGCTGGAAACTTACCAGGCAGTGATCCAGATGGAAAAACAACTGGGAGAATCACTTGGTATGAGAATGGCAGGCATGATGCATGTTGCTGCAAGCGACGCAAGCGTGAATGAGCTGGAGGCGCTGGTGGAGATCGCCCAATGCTTCAATCAACCTTACGAATATCTCAGCCACGAGCAGGCGCGTCGTATGTCTCCCTGGTTAAAAGCTGATGAGGCTTTACGTATTGGTTTCATTCCAGGTGAGGCTTACTGTGATCCTTACCTACTGGGAACTTTCTTTGCCCGCTGCGCAAGACAGCAGGGCGCCGACATTGTTCAGGGTTGTGCGGTAACGGAACTGATATATAGCGGGGGTGCTGTACACGGTGTAAGAACATCAGCGGGAACAATCGAATCGGATATTGTTATAGACGCAGCCGGCGCCTGGGCAAATATATTATCCATGCAAGCAGGTACAGCTATCCCTATGGCGCCTGTAAGAAGCCAGTACTGGATAACAGAAAAAGCAGATATTTTTCGGGTAGATGGGCCAATGGTGTTATTGCCTGATGCGCAGGCTTACGCGCGGCCCGAAGGGGGCGCCCTGTTATTTGGAGTACGCGAGCAACAATCGCTCTATGCTTCTCCGGACAAACTACCTGATGACATCAGCCACTTTGTATTCAGCGACGACAAGGGGATGAATGACCTGGCAGAAAACGGAGAACGGCTCGCCAGATTTTTCCCGGGCTTTTACGAAACCGGTATCAAATATTATATAGCAGGTTTTTCGGGTTATACACCAGATGGGTACCTGGTTTTGGGTGCGGTGCCGGGAGTTGAAAATTTCCTGCTGGCCTCCGGATGCTGTGGTGCCGGCATTGCAGTAAGCGGTGGCGTTGGGCTGGCACTGGCTGAGCTGGCGTCCGGTAATGTCTCTCCTTTTGATCTTTCTGATTTTAATGTGGCAAGATTTGGCAAGATAGATCCATTCAGCCAAGCCTGGCTGGAAAAGTGCGCGATGGCCAGATCGAAAAAGCTAAGCGGCTAGCAGGAATTGCGCACCGGAATCAAATCCGGACTCATGACGAAATGTAAAAACAATACAGCAGCTGTTTATTATACCATTAGGCTGTAGCATCTCATAGGTAGTTCTTAGTTCCATTCCCGGGTGCAGCTGCCTTACCTGTGGCTGCTGATCGTCCACAGCCCATAGCTGTTTATACAATTACCTTTTAGGATTGAAGATATTGTCTATTCTTTCAGATACATCCTGCAAATGGTACAGGGTCATTTTATCCTGTATTGAGGGCATCGCTGCTTTAATATCGGAGCGAAGCGACCGCAGGGTTGCTTTCAGCACTGAAATGACATCGCTTTTTTTGGTGTCGGTCATAGCGGCAGGTACCCCAATGGTGAACACGATCCCTAACCCGGAGATCGTGGGGGGATTGATGATCTGCCCCATTCTTTCAACAAAAGATTTTTGCAGGTTGCGCCTGTAAATATCTACGGGTTTACGGGTCGCCAGCTCACTCCATATACTTTGTTTAAGATCGTGCAACATATCGGCGGCTTTATAGGCTTTTTCTCCATCTTCTGCCTCCATACTGAGCAATTTGTTGATAGTAGTGGTACTGATCAGCCGGTTCAATACGGCATCCTGCCGGGTGCTGATCACCGATATGCCTGTATTCCCGATCCTGTTGAGTATATTGTTGTTAATAAGCCAGCGGGGTGTGGTGAACAATTCTTTATTTAAGAAGCCCATTGCCTCTTTTTGTATGGCTTTCGGAACATACTCATATACCCCTCCCTGCTGTTCAACCGTTTTAGGCGTTTCGTAAATGCCGCCGATGTTCTTGGTAACATGCCCCAGGTATCGCCCGTATTGCGTAATGACCTCGGTATACAGCGTAGAAAGATTCTCATAATCTTCATCGGACTTGCGGGTCCATTCCATCAAATTAGGTACAATGCGTTGCAGGTTTTTTATACCATAGGTTCCTGCTTTCATGGCATTGTCGCCAAGATCTTCATTTTGTGAACGCGGATCATCCGGATTGCTTTCCGTACCAAACCAAAGTCTTTTATCTTTCAGCTTTTCAATAGCAAGCTTGTTCAATATGGGAACTTCTGCTTCGGGGGTTGCCGCGTCGGGATACCATCTGTAGCCCCATTCAATGGCCCAGATATCATAATCGCCTATGCGCGGAAATAATCCTTTTTCCGAAATATTATCTTCCGGCTGGGCCACATAGTTAAAACGGGCATAATCCATTATGGAAGGAGTATGTCCATGCGCCTCTACCCAGGCTTTGTCCCTCAGCTTTTCTACCGGTACGGAAGAGCTTGATCCGAAGTTGTGACGCAGTCCCAAGGTATGCCCCACTTCGTGCGACGATACAAAGCGGATCAGTTGTCCCATCAGTTCTTCGTCGAAATCCATTTTCCGGGCGCGGGGGTCGGTGGGGGAACATTGTATGAAATACCAGTTGCGGAGGAGGTTCATTACATTGTGATACCAGTTGATATGGCTTTCCAGTATTTCACCGGAACGCGGATCGTGCACATTGGGGCCGCTGGCATTGGCAATTACCGAAGGTTTGTAAACGATGGCCGAATACCTTGCATCTTCCAGGCTCCAGGTAGAATCTTCCTCCTGCGTGGGAGCAATTTTGGCCACAATGGCGTTTTTAAAGCCTGCTTTCTCAAATGCTACCTGCCAGTCGTTCACGCCTTGTATCAGGTAAGGAACCCATTTTTTAGGAGTAGCCGGGTCTATGTAATATACAATTTGCTTCTGCGGCTCCACCAGTTCTCCCCTTTTGTATTTTTCAACATCTTCCGGTTTGGGCTCCAGCTTCCATCTTACAACAATCGAAACATCCTTTATCCCCTGCGGGTTCGCATCAAAATCAGTATAACGGCGGGCAAAATAGCCTATTCTTGGATCAAAAAAGCGTTGCCGGGCAGGCGTTTTGGGCAGTAAAAGCATAGAGCTGTTCAGTTCCAGGGTAAACAAAACATTCTGGCCGCCACTGCTGCCTGCGGGAGGCATTCCTCCTGGCATCATACCAGACCCTCCCCCCTTGCTGTAGGTTTTTACGGTTTTTATTTCCACATTGAGTGGATAGCTTTTTACGGCGTTGATATAGGATTTATCAGATTGATATCCACCTACCTGGAAAATGCTCTTGGCATTACCGGAAAAAAATAAAACATCATTATCAGATGATATATAATCTGTAAAATCAATAACGGTTCCATTCGAGTCGGACGGCAATACCTTTATGTCGAATGATGCAACAATGGGCAGCACATTGGAATTGGTAACCGCCTTATACATTGCCTGGGTGGTATCCTTCGAGATTTCATCATAAGATACTTTTTTTAAAAACAGCTTATTGTTCGGACCTCTCTCAAACCGGATCACATTGTTACCGATCTGGTCGCCGGCATAACCAAAAAAGAAGTTTCTCATGCCCGCAGCTGCCTTGGAGATACGGTTTACTACCAGTATATCCCTTGATAATATTGAATCGGGAATCTCAAAATAATATTTATCTTCAAGTTTGTGCACACTGAACAGCCCCGCGTCGGTTACGGCTTTATCGGATATTACGTCTTTATAAGGCTTGGGCCCGGACTTGGGGGTGGCGACAGGGGGTGGAGCAGGGGAGGCTGCCGGTGCAGCCGGGGCATTTTTTTTGTTTTGAGCGGTTGCGGAAAAGACGGCTGACACAAATAAAAAAGTAACAAATAACGATTTGTAGTGCATGAGGGTAAGTTTATAACTGATTTTGCGAGGTGAAATTAATGATAACTCAAAAATCACATTTCTTTTTTTATAAAAGGCAAATTTGGCATTTGGACAGGCAACAGACCCGGGAGCGCAGAACAGATAAGAGTTTTAAGATTTCAAAAACAAAAACAGAAATCTGATGTTTGGTATTAGAAATTTACTAAATTGCTCCCCCAACGGTTTTTTTCTTCAAATATTTTAAAGTTATAAGTTTTTTTTTATTAGAATTGTGAATTCAAAACCACACACTAAAATTGTAAATCTTTAATTCAAAAAATCAAGAGTTATGGCTGAAACTAAACCAACCGCAAGTGCTTCTGCTGTGAAAGCATCAACGTCAGTACAACCTAAAGGGAGCAGTAATATTATTTCCTGGGTTGCTCCTGTAGTTTGTATTGTTGCCGGATATTTAATCTGGAGATTTATTCTTGGTGATGCCTCCGGATTTTCAAAACCAGATTCTGCCGGTGGTTTCTGGCCTAAACACCACGGTCCCATTGGTGAATTGAATCGTATGTACGAAGGGGGCATTGTGGTGCCTATTCTGCTAGGCATGTTCCTTATGGTAATCGTATTTTCTATTGAAAGATTTTTAACTATTGCCAAAGCTACCGGTAAAGGCTCTATTTCTGAATTTGTAAGAAAGGTTCAGTACCATCTGGCCAACAAAAATGTAGATGCCGCTTTAAGCGAGTGCGACAAACAACAGGGTTCTGTTGGTAACGTAATGAAAGCCGGTTTGCGTAAATACAAAGAGCTGATATCCGACGCTGAATTAACAACCGATCAAAAAGTAGTGGCTATTCAGAAAGAAGTAGAAGAAGCCACAGCGCTTGAAATTCCGATGCTGCAAAAAAACCTGGTATTCCTTTCTACTTTAACTTCAGTGGGTACCCTTGTGGCACTGTTAGGTACGGTAATGGGTATGATCCGTTCATTCGGTTCAATGGGTGAAGAAGGCGGTGCGGGTGCGGCGCAGGCGTTGGCGGTAGGTATCTCCGAAGCGCTTTACAATACGGCAGTAGGTATCGCCACATCAGCCTTCGCGATGATCATGTACAACATCTTTACTACAAAGATCGACGCCATAACATATGGTATTGATGAATCAGGATTTACACTGACCCAGAGTTTCGCTTCCCAATACAAATAAATTGTATGGGAGTTTTTGTGGAAACTCAGCAGTATTGAATCTTTAACATCAATCAAAAACATTTTCAAATGCCAAAAGTAAAAGTAGCGCGGAAAAGTACCTGGGTAGACATGACAGCCTTTGTGGATGTGTCTTTTCTGATCCTTACCTTTTTTATCCTGGCTACCAAATTTAAGCCTGAAGAACCTGTGGAAGTAAAATTCCCCAGTTCAGTATCGGCAGATGCATTGCCTGAAACGGATGCGTTTCTGGTAACGGTAGATAAGGATGGCAGGGTGTTTGTTCAACTGGATGATCCCAAGGCCCGCAGAACAATTGCGGAAAACCTGAATAAAACGCGTAATCTGGGATTAACAGAAGCAAATATCAAGGCCTTTACCAATGCTCCCAGTATCGGCGTACCTTTTTCGGGTCTCAAAAATCTGCTTTCTATGACGTCTGAACAGATGGCTGCGGCGGCTCAGCCGGGAATTCCGGTGCCTGATTCTACAGGCGGTGAGTTGTTTTATTGGGTGAGAGATGCCATGTATACCTACGCCAACAAGAAAGCCAATTGGATTATTAAGGCGGATAATGAAACCAAATATCCTGTAGTAAGGAACGTATTGGAAGCATTCAAAAGGAATGATATCAATAAGTTCCAGTTGGTTACCAAGTTCCAGGATGCGCCTGTAGGCAGCCCTTTATGGGAAACCAGGCAAAAACCCGCGGAAAAGAAGTAATTTTAACCTGGTTAAAGACATTTTTTATTAATCATTAAAAAACAGTTCTATGGCAGCGATAGAAGAAGGTGGCGATAGTGGTCATAAGAAAGGCCCGGGCGTCAAAAAGGCCAAAAAATTGTCTACCAGGGTAGATATGACGCCGATGGTGGATCTGGGCTTTTTACTGATCACATTCTTTATATTTTCCACTACTATGTCTCAGCCTACGGCCATGCCTTTGATCATGCCCAAGGATACGGAGAAACCTGAAGAGCAGAACAAGGTAAAAGCTTCCGGCGCTCTTACTATTATGCTCGGAAAATCAGACGGGTTGTATTACTACGAAGGGGATGATCCAACCAAGGTTGAGGCGTCCGATTATAAAAAAATCAGAGATGTGATTCTTGCTAAAAAGAAAAGCACAGACCCTAAAGATTTTGTGGTAGTAATTAAGCCCAATGATGAGGCAAATTATAAAAACATAGTAGCGATACTTGATGAAATGACGATCAATGAAGTAAAAAAATTCGCTTTGGTATCTATTTCACCACAGGAAAACGAACTGGTGAAAGCGACTGAGACCGCGAACGGTGTTCAATAATTTTATGGAATTGAAGGGTTGTTGCATCTACTTTAAATTAAAAACAATATTATGGAAGTAAGCAAAATATTAAGCTCCGACCTGCTCGACATCATTTTTGATGGCAGGAACAAAGTGTATGGGGCTTATGAACTGCGGGCTAAATATTCAAAGCGCCTTTCTGCAGCTTTGATTATTACCGCTTCACTCGCCTTGCTTATACTCGTGGCTTCTTTTTTAAGCTCCAAGTTTGAGAGCAAGGAAAAAAAGCAGGATATAGTGATCAATGAGGTGGAAATGTCAAATATCGAGGAGGAAAAACCAGTGGAGCCCCCTCCGCCTCCTCCGCCGAAGCCACCGGATCCCCCCAAAATTGAGATGGCTAAATTTACGCCTCCCAAAGTGGTAAAGGATGAAGAAGTGAAGCCTGAAGAGGAAATGAAGGAGATCGAAGAGCTGAAAGAAGCGACGATCAGCACTGTAAACCAGGAAGGTCAGAAAGACCTGGGTATAGTGGCGCCGCCCGTAGAAGATAAAGGTGGTGTGGTAGCTGCACCCAAGGAAGACGATGAAGACAAGGTTTTCCAGAAAGTGGAAATTGAAGCAAAATTCCCGGGTGGTGAACAGGCATGGTCCAGATACATCTCAAGAGAGATCAACAGGTATATGGATGAGCTCCAGGAAGCCGGGAAAGCCGGTACCTGCGTTGTTCAGTTCATCGTGGATAAGGAAGGCAATATCAGTGAGGTGGAAGCCCTTACAATGAAGGGAACCAAGCTGGCAGAAATTTGCGTGAACGCCGTTAAAAAAGGCCCCAAATGGGTGCCTGCCGAACAAAACGGACGCAAGGTAAAAGCTTACCGTAAACAACCGGTAACTTTCCAGATACAGGAAGAGTAGAAGAAGTTTCAGTACTATATTTGTATCTAAAATCCTTTCCGCACAACGGAAGGGATTTTTTTATGTCCTGATGTTCCTGGAAGAACAAAAAAGATTGGCTGTTGCTGTATGGAAATAAAAGCCGGATTGATCTTACTGGTAAACATTTTTATGGCTGAAATAAACACTCCCGAGCATGGGAAAAAACATGCTTCGAAAACTATTGCCAGATCATTAAGAGTTGATATGACCCCCATGGTAGACCTGGGATTTTTACTGATCACTTTTTTTATTTTTACTGCTGTGGTAAGCAAGCCTACCGTCATGAATTTTATATTGCCAGCCGAGGGCGACCCTACCAACGTGCCGGTTACCAAAACCCTTACCGTATTACTGGATAAAGCAAATGCGGTTTGTTATGAGGGATTTTTAAATGATAACCCGCGCATACATGCTGTTGATATGACTGCCGGGAATATTGAATTACGCGATATAATAACCGCTAAGCAAAAAGCGCTTGCCGCCGCCCGTATTTCTCCCGATTCCATGATTGTTGTGATAAAGCCCGGCGAAGCCAGCAATTACGGGCAACTGGTTGCCGTGCTGGATGAAATGACTATCTGCAATGTAAAGAAGCACGCGTTGGGGAAAATGGAAGAGGGCGATAGAAATTTATTAAACCATAAGCCTTGACGAACAGAATTGTATTTTTGCCCAATGGCGGCTTTTTTCTCCGAATGGAATGATACTATTGTGGCTTTGGCTACTCCTCCCGGCATTGGCGCTATTGGCGTTATAAGATTAAGCGGAGCCGATAGTATTTCAATTGTTAACCGGTTGTTTAGTTCCAAAGATCTGCTGCTACAGCCATCGCACACGATCCATGTAGGAACATTGCGCCATAAGGGAGTAAAACTAGATGAAGCAGTGGTTGCCTTGTTTAAGGCTCCTGCATCGTACACCGGTGAAAATATAGCGGAAATAAGTTGCCATGGATCGCCCTATGTATTACAGCAGGTCATCAATGCCCTTATTGAAGAGGGAGCACGCATGGCCAAGCCGGGAGAATTCACCCAGCGGGCTTTTTTAAATGGTAAAATGGATCTTACCCAGGCGGAGGCGGTAGCAGATATCATTGCCGCTCATTCGTTTGCCGCGCAGCAAACCGCTTTAAAACAGCTCCGTGGCGGATTCTCGAACGATTTGAAATACCTGCGCGGAAAACTTATTGAGTTTGCCGCGCTGATTGAGCTGGAGCTTGATTTTTCGCAGGAGGATGTGGAATTTGCCGACCGGTCGCAACTGGCGGGGTTGATAGCTGAGCTGAAAAATGTTGTTACCAGCCTGAGCGATTCTTTCCGGATGGGCAATGTTATTAAGAACGGGGTAAGTGTTGCGATTATCGGAAGCCCTAATGTGGGAAAATCTACTTTGCTGAATGCTTTGCTGAACGAGGATCGCGCCATTGTAAGCGATATAGCCGGTACAACACGCGACACGATTGAAGAATCACTTAATATAAATGGTATATTGTTCAGGATGATCGATACAGCCGGAATAAGAGAACATACAGCCGATGCCATTGAACAGATAGGAGTGGGCAGGAGCTATGAAAAAATGAAACAGGCCGATATTGTAATCGGCTTGTTTGATGCGGTAAAAGATGATGAGCGCCAGATAGCGGAAAGAAAAAAAATGTTTGAACAGGAGGGACTGAAACACCTGCTGGTGATCAATAAAACCGATGTTTTGGGTGAGGAAAATACCCGTCGAAAATTTTCACGGCTTGGCAGCGAACTGCTTTTTATTGCCGCCAAACAAAAAGAGCAGGTTAAAGCGCTTACACAAAGGTTATACGAAACAGTTATAACAGGCAGCATTCATACCGAAAATACTATTATCACCAATACCCGTCACTATACTGCATTGCAGAAAATATCGGGATGCCTGGATGATATTCAATCGGGAATGGATAACAATGCTCCCGGCGACCTGTTGGCCCTGGATATCCGCCGTTGCCTGCATTACCTCGGGGAAATAACAGGGCAGGTAGAAGTTGACCGCGATATACTGGGTACCATATTTGGTAAGTTTTGTATCGGAAAATAGGTGGGTCTGCTCAACAAATGCCGGAGGGTATAAAACAAAAATAAATTGATCATACTCCATCTTATTTTCAATGAAACCAATTTTACTTTTTATTGCCGCCTTTTTTGTACAATAAATTGTATCCGCTCAATCGCCGGGTGGCATTTCCAACGGATTAGGACTGAGGTTACGGTCCGACAATAGCGCAGGTGTAGCAACCGGTAACACAGCCATTAACAGTCCGTTATTCAGATCTGGTTCCAGCATGGCGGCAGCTAATTTTAATCCTGTTGTAAGTTTCGATGGTATATCCCAGTACTTCAGTTTACCCAACGGCTTTAGTGACTTTACTGCGGGCACTTCTTTTTTCGCCGTTCTTAACCCCGCCGCAGGTAGCATCGGTGCGTGGGCCAGGGTACTGCATCTTTCCGAATATAACAATACCCCAGGGATTGTTTTCAATCGGTTTGATGCAGGAGAAAATATTTTCATGTTTGTTTTTACGGATGGACAGACTATTGCATCAAGTTTGACCACCACCTCTAATCCCCTTAGCCTTTCTAACGGCTTCAATATCTATGGGTGGTCTATTGGCCGGCGCCAGTCAGCAGACCGGCATCAGCGGTAGCATTGTTGTCTTTTGCTCTTGTAATGGTGCTTAAAGAAACCACATCACCAATACCGAGATGGTATGTTTTTGATGCGTTTGCTTTTAAACACATCATAGTATCGTTCATAATAATTGAAAATCAATCAATTAAAAAAAACAAATCGTTCCCAAGCTTAAACCCTCTTAAACTCAATACTGGCAATTCTTTCAAAGAACTAAATATGATCTAAACGCAACGCTAATGATATTTTGTATTTTTAATATCCATGAAAAAAGCGATCACAGTAATAATCCTGCTCCCTGGTATACTGGTAACAGCAAGACTGATCCCTTTCTCCCGGAAAAAAGAAATATTGATTGAGAATAAATTTGAGCATGTGAGTAATCTGCTCACTTATCCTGTAAACTGGATAAAGTGGTACCCTGAATTACGAGCCGCATGGCGTAACGACACTGCCGCCTGCATAAAAAAGGAAAGCGCTGATGGAGCATCTTTTTCTTTGACTGTTCCGGGAAGAAAGGTATACGTACATAATTTACCTTCATTGCAATACGAGGTGCGGGATTCTTCTGATGGCGCTTCTTCATTTTTTATCTTTTCTGTTTCGCCGGCAATGAATATACAGCAGACCACACTGGTATATGTGCAGCAAACCAATCTTCTTTATACTGTATTTTCCTTTTTAATGAAAAACAGTGTACCGGATAAAGCCATCAACGCGTTGCAATTTTATCTCGAAGATGTTCAGTCTTTTTACGGATTTAAAATAGTCACGCAACAACCGGAAGCGAAGGCATACATAGTGAAGAAAATAAAAGTGCCGAATACAGCAATCTTTGCTGTATTGCCGGCAGCTTTCAATGCTCTTGAAGACCTTGCCGGTAACTACAGCGCCGGCGACATTGCATATAACAGTATTGCTTTCCTTCCCCTGGGAAAGGATTCTACGGAAGTAAGCGCAGGTATAGCATTGAATATAACCATCAGCGGCAATGATAGTATACAATATATGCAAATGCGCAAAGGAGTATCTGTATTAACAGGCTATTATAGCGGTATATATGCCAACAGGAAAGCGATATACAGCGCGATGTCCTTATTTATGCTGGATAAGGGTATTCCTCCGGCTACTCACTTTTATGAACGGTTCAAGAAAGGGTCGTTGCCTGTTTCAGACAGCTCGGTCGTGCAGTTTGAATTATGCCTGCCCTATTATCCACGTTAATATTGTACTAATACCGGCTGATGGTTATTAATACCAATCAATAATCCTCTTTTATTTCCGGATAGTTTAATGGGTTGAATACTTCTTATTTCCCCACCGATAGTGCACAATGCTTCAGGCAGCGGAAGAACCGGTTGAAAATGTCCTTTGCCATCACCTGTGAGCAGCAAAAGTGCCATAGCGTCATAACGTCCTTCATACGGTCTTGTTCCGTAAAAATTTCCACCGGTAATGAGATCCGTTTTCCCATCACCATTAAAGTCAGCAGCGGCAAAAGCAAATATGGGCGACCACTGTGCTGTTGCCGGTAATGTCATAGCCGTATATTGCCCTTTGCCATCATTAACCAGCGCAATGGATGCGAACGTAGTGGTTGTAAAAACAGTAGCATCATCCAGCTTTTTTCCAAAAATTTCCTCTACCGTTTTACCTGCCATATTGCTGTATTGCAAAAACTCTTTTTTCAGGTAAGGCATTTGGTTTTCGAGATCTTCTTTGGTCAAAAAAGGATAGTATTTGTTGTTTTTCGCCAAAGCCAGTATTTGATTGTCATGTCCTACCCTGGTGAGATCAACACTGTACATTTTGAATGGATATGCTATGCTGGCGGTTAGTTTGCTGTTGAGTCCATAGTTCCCTAACAAGATGTCTTCAAAGCCATCGCCATTGATATCTGCGGCCTTCACAGAAAACCACCAGCCTTTCAGGTTGTCATCACTACTGGTCAATGCTGCCCTCGCTAATTTTCCATGATTATTTTTAAAAAGCACAGGGCTCATCCATTCGCCAGTTATGATTAAATCGTCCCAGCCATCTTTATCAATATCGGTAAAGCAGGCATCTGTAACCATGCCGAGCTTTTGCAATGTTCCGGTTATACCGGCTTCTGCAAAGCTGAATTGCCCTTTTCCATTATTGATTAATAAATAAGAAGCAGGTATTTTGCTGTAGTTCCTGGAGAACGATCTGCCTCCAATAAAAATGTCCAGGTCGCCATCATGGTCTATATCGGCAACGCATACCGCGGATTTATTTTCATCCATGGCAGGTATTGCATCTGAAAAAGAAAAATTTCCTTTCCCGTCATTCAGGTACAGCCTGTCGTGTAATAATGGGGTAATACCTGTATATACGTTGCCGCCACTTACCACGTATAAATCCTGGTCGCCGTCATTGTCAGCATCAAAGAAAACCGCGTTTACATCTTCGCGGGCTTTATCAGCTACGAAAGTCGCACTATCTGCAGCAGGTTTAAAGCTGCCATCTTTTTGTTGTAAGAAGATCACTCCCGGTTGATTCTTTGCCCCGCAGATAAAATAGTCCTGAAGCCCGTCTTTATTTACATCGGCTACGGCGATTTTTGGGCCTTGTGTTGATAATTCATGCGGTATATACCATTCATTATAGAAGTCTGAGTATGGGTCTTCTTCGTGTGTAAAGTTGTTGATCAGCAGTTGACTTGCATTTGTAAATACGGGCGCATCAGTGGTATGTAGCAGATGATTGATAAAGCCCTGCTGATTGACTATTGTATCAGTTGCATCGTGTTTATATGATATTATAATTGTTTTATCCGCCTCAATTTTTCTTACAGTTTGAACCGTATTGTCCGGCCAAATAATTACAGCACTGTCAATGGCGGGATCTTTCCCTAACCCAATATTTAATACCGGCTCCCCACTGCTCATAAAGCCCTTTACCGGTTGTAGTTCTTTATACAAAACCCGATTGTTGTGAAAAAGAAAAACCTTACTACCCAGGGCAAAGGTATTCGGGGCTTTACCTTTCAGTGCTATGGTGACGTAATGGTTGCCAGGAAATTTTTCACGGCTATTATTTTTGTAGATACCTGCTGGCGTATTTATATTATTGGTTATGATATCGAGGTCGCCATCACCGTCTAAATCTGCATATATCGCTCCCTGCGAAAGATTGGCTTGTTCAAACCCCCAACCGGCTGATTGATCTTTAAATTTAAAATCATCTTCGCCTTCAAAAATATAATTGTGCCATTTTCCATCGGGCAGGTGTTGCAATATTCCCCTGTCGTGTGCCCTGGCATCCATGCCTGGCTCATTTTTGGGCAGCGCAGATATAAATTTTAAATAGTCAAGATCATTGGGTCTTTTTTTAACACCATTAGAAATAAATATATCTGCGCGACCATCAAGATTGAAGTCTGCTATTAACGGAGACCAGCTCCAGTCAGTTGTGGATACACCACTGTAAAGCGCTATATCTGCAAATTTCATTCCCTTGCCTATATTAAGCTGGAGACAATTACGAACATATTGGTTTGAATAGCCAAGTTTTCTCTGGTAAGTATATGTATCTATGGCATCATCTGTCAGCGAGGATTTTAAAATTTTCTCATCTTCTGGTAACATGTCCACTGTTATAATATCCGGCCAACCATCGTTATTGATGTCAGCTATATCATTACCCATGGAAGATTTTGATTCGTGCCCAAAGGCTTCATTGTTTATTTCCCTGAAGGTGCCATTGCCCTGGTTGATATAATAATAATCATTCTCATGAAAGTCGTTGCTCACATATATGTCATCGTATCCATCATGATTAACATCAGCTACCGCAACGCCCAATCCATATCCGAGTGCGCAGCTGATAATACCGGCTTCTTTGGTTACATTAGTGAAGTAATCCCCGTCATTCCTGAATAGTTTTCCCCCGCTTACTTCACTATATTTATTACGTAGTGATGCGGGTCCGTATGTATCCGGCTGATGCGTAGAATGCTGCAATTGAAAAAGATCAAGATCCCCGTCTTTGTCATAATCAAAAAAAACAGCTTGTGTATTGTACCCTTCCAGATCAATACCCCATTTTGCAGCGCTTTCGGTAAAAGTATTGTTGTGATTGTTGATGAATAATTGATTGCGGGAATGTTTAAAATAAATATGTGGAGGCACATTCTTAAGATGAGGATCGTGATGCGCAACGGTAGATACATATATGTCAAGATAACCATCTCCGTTCACATCCGCCATTGTTACACCTGTTGTCCAGTCTGCCTTTCCGGCTACTCCGGCAAACCGGGTAATATCTTCAAAGGTCAGGTTGCCTTTGTTGAGATATAATTTATTTCCTGCTGTATTAGATGCGAAATAAATATCGGGAAGCCCGTCATTATTAATATCTGCCACCGCTACTCCTGCGCCGTTGTAATAATTCAGGTAGTCTATGATGCTTAAAGTATCGGTATCTACATTAGGATTTTCAAAATCAATTCCTGTTTGCGAAGAGGGCAGTGCCGTAAATAAAGTGTCTTGAGGAGCCTGGGTACAGGAGTACATCAGTGCAGAAAAAAAGAACAGTCCAAAGTAATAACGTGCTGATGATATATGATACGCGAATGTTCTCATGCGATAAAGATAACCGGATCAATTTTTGTTTTATCAGCAAAAAAGGAGCAGCAACTTTAAGTTGCTACTCCTTCTGCATAATATTTGTTGTTCAACTTAATATCCCGGGTTTTGAGCAATATTAGGATTGGACAGGATTACGGAAGAAGGGATAGGCAATAAATAGGTATGCTTATCGGCATCATCGGCAGGTTTTGTTGGAATTGTTCTGGCTTCAAGAAAATGCCCAAAACGGATCATATCCTGCCTGCGTACCATTTCCCATGCCATTTCTCTGGCTCTTTCTGCATACAAATTATCCAGGGTCAACTGTCCGCTTGTCCAGTCATATGCCGTGCTGCCCGAGTAAGCCCGGCGGCGAACCATATTTACATTTTCCAGCGCATCATCCAAATCAATGCCTGCACGCAATTCAGCTTCTGCTTTCATCAGCAGTATATCGGAAAAGCGGAAAAGTGGCACATCATTGCTGATGTTATCCCCAACATTTCCGCCTGCATCAGGCCAATATTTTATATTTCTTAGTCCGGCGAGGCGGAAATATGGTGCGGGGTTAGAGATAAGGTTCATGGTATCAAAATATGACAAAGGAAGTTGCGACTGGTCATCGTAGATCATCAAAGCTCCGGCTTCTCCGGCGCCTCCCAAACCAACGGGGCTGGTATTGCTGCTTTTGTATAGTATATCCTGATGGGGAGGATATGTAATCCCTTTTACATATTGTTGTCCTTTGAGAAATTGACCTGTGCGTTGATCGTTAAAGGTTTTATATGCATTGGTATTTCCATCTACCACTCTTGTTTCATACACTGCGGTAGTATCATAAAACTTATAAAAAGCCGTAGTAGTAGACATACCATTGTTACCCATACCCAGTTGCAGGAATGTATATGCAGCATTGTTGGCCATAATGGATGATACGTTGATGTAATTGCCACCCCACGATGGAACTATACCTGCCTTATAAGGAACAACAAAAATGTTTTCGGTTGAAGATTCCTGTGCAGAACCATCTTTGAAGTTGTCATAATAATTAGACATCAGGGTAAAGCCTGCATCCTGTATGGACTGGCATTGCTCAATGCATTCCGTCCATTTGGGTGTACCGGTATATACTTCCGCGTTGAGGTATAATTTGGCAAGAATACATTGCGCTACGTATTTATTTATTTTTCCGTAAGTGGTTAAATCGTGTGCGGTGGAGAGCAAAGGCAAATCTTTTTTAAGAACACTCACCAAAGAATCAAATACCTGGGCCCGGGGAACTGTGGCCACCGTAGTTGGATCTTGTTTAAAGTTTGTAACATATGGAATATTCCCAAAAAGGTCCAACGCATGGTAATAGAAATAAGATCTGAGAACTTCCATTTCTGCCACGTCAACATCAAGCGTTGACGGGGCAGGATCGAGATGGGTTAGAGTATATATAATGAAGTTACATTTTCCAACTCCATCATATATGGTTTGCCAGGCTCCGCCAATATTTCCCGCATCGGGTGTTTCAGTATGATACCATATATTGGTCCAGTTACCGCCGTCACCCCAGTCGCCGCCACGGGTCGGGGTAATCATTTCATCAGAAGATATTTCGTGTTCCCAATAAACACCGGAATTTCCCCCGGCAAGAGATTGCAATGCAGCATAAGCCGGAATTTTTCCTGCGGCAATTTCTGCAGGTGTCTTCCAGAAATTGTCATTAATAATTTGACTATATACTTTGGTCTCCAGTTTTGTGCAACGAAGTCCTGATACTGTCAAGGCAATGATCAATAAAAAAGATATATTAAATTTTATTTTTTTCATCCTCTTAAATTATAAGGTTCAAAATGTATTCACGATTATTTAAATGATACCGTTATGCCAAATGTAACAGAACGTGATTTAGGATAGTAGCCTCCACCACCATTATACGTTAGATCAATAAACGCCGGCGTAGCCTGGTTATCGACAGATGCAACTTCCGGATCTAATCCTTTGTATTTCGTAATAACAAAGAGATTGTTCCCGGATAAGTACAGGCGCAAATTATCTATGCCTTTTACGTTGGGAAAGGTATAAGAAAGCGTAAGGCTTTCCAGGCGCATATAAGAATCGTTTTCCAGCCAGTAATCGGATGGTGTAGGATTGTCTCTCAATCCGCTGGTTACTGCTTCTTTTAAAGTATTTACAGATGGAAGATTATTGTAGTTTGCAAGATTCAGGTTAGTGTTATTGAATATCTTTCCTCCCGAAACACCACGAAGAAAAACATTCACCGACCACTGCCTGTATGCAAGGTTTGTATTAATACCATAAGTGAATTTAGGGTATGGATTGATATACCTGTTTTTTGCTTCGAGATAATTGGTGGTAGTACCATCTTCAGTTTCAAAAAGAGATAATCCATCATCTGTTTTTCCTACGTAATGCGGTAAAAAGAAGGTATATGGCGCTTTATCAACAATCAGGTAGGTAATAGGGTTGGCGCTTAATCCACGACCGCTGGCAGATCCTGCAACAATATTATCGGTAGCAAGTTTTTGGCCATTCCATGTTCCGGAAAGACTTGTGACTTTTGTATTAATAGTTGTTATTTGTCCCCCAACTGACCAGGTAAGGAATTGAGAGTGTATAATGTCGGCATTCAATTGAATTTCTATGCCTTTATTTGTGAGGCTGCCTACGTTGGCAAGAACACTTGGGTAAGTATTGGGAGGTACGGGTACGGCGTAATTGTATAGCAGGTTTTTTGTTTTATCATTAAATGCGCTAAACGATCCATTGATCCTGTTTTTGAGAATAGAAAATTCGAACCCGATATTTTTACCATGACGTTCTTCCCAGGCCAGATCTACATTGTCATTCTGAATGGGATAAATTCCTACAGGGTATGGATTGGTAGGATTAGTAGGGTCGTACCCGGTACTTCCTGTACCTAAAACAACTACTGTTTTATTTGCAGCTATAGCATCCTGGTTTCCCACCACACCGTAGCCGGCATTAATTTTCAATTCATCCAACCAATCTACATCTTTTAAGAAAGATTCATTTTTGATGCGCCAGGCTGCAGAAGCAGAAGAAAAATTGCCCCAGCGGTGATTAGCCCCAAACTTGGAAGAGCCATCACGACGAAAACTGGCGGTAACATAATACCTTGAGTCAAAATTATAAGTGACTCTTCCCAGAAAAGAAATTACTTTATAAGCCCACTTATCAGAAGAAATTACATTTGAACTCAAATTACCTGTCTGCAATGCATCGGCTAAATTAGCATCTGAAATAAATCCTTTACCGGATGCACTGTAAGTATTAAATGTATAGTAGTTATACTCGTAAACACCGGTTGCAGAAAAACTGTGTTTATTTATATTCTTCATATAATTAATGTGCATATCCCCCTTCCTGGAATCAGTGTTGGAAGAAGATTTTGTGGCGCTGTTAATATTATTAGCACCGGGTAATACAGGCAAATAGTACTCTTTCTGAACATTGAACTGGGAAATTGAACCTGTAACGCCAATGATCAGATCCCTGAGCAGTTTATAATTTATGGTTCCGTATTCCTGGGTTAAATGTTCTTTGGCTTTATTGGTAATCATGTTCTGATATATCACCGGGCTCTGGTAATTGTATTGATATACCGGGTTATCTTCTCCATCAGCCGTTTTGAGCCGGATATAGGGAGGCATTACGTATGCCCAGTTGAATATATTTCTGTTCACGAGGTCTCTATTAGTAGTTGTGTTTACAACTCCAACCTGTATATCCAGTTTGTCGTTAAGCGCTTTTTGCTGAGCGCTTAATCTTAGTCCCAATTGTTCCTTTCCCGTATTGATCACAATACCTTCCTGGTTTAAATAGTTTACAGAACCACGATAATTGAATTTATCTGTTCCTCCGGAAACTGCCAGTGTATGATTATGTGCAACGCCCGTACGCAAAATAGCACCCACCCAGTCATTGGTAACACCAGGTGCGCTATTGGCAGTTTCCAGTTGTGTAGGATCTTGTCCAAGCTTTTCAGCTTCAGCTAAAAACCCTGGTGTGGTTAATAAGTCGGGAGTTTTTGCAACTTTAGATGCGGATAAATAACCTGAATATTCGACCTGTGTTCTTCCTGCTCTTCCTTTTTTGGTGTTGATAATGATCACACCATTGGCACCTCTCGATCCATAAATCGCCGTGGCAGACGCATCCTTAAGAATATCATAGGAAAGGATATCTCCGGGAGGTATGCTTGATATCTGATCAATATCATCCATTATAACACCATCTACAACCGCTAATGGACTTTGACCGCCTGTTAAAGAGGTTTGACCGCGAAGTCGTATTACTACAGGTGAATTAGGATCGCCATCAATTTTAGTAATTACCAATCCGGCTACTTTGCCCTGTATCTGATCCATGGGATTAGTGACAAGACCTTGTGTAAAGTCCTTAGACGAAATACTGGCAACTGCACCGGTTACATCTTTTCTGCGTGCATTGCCATAGCCCACCACTACCACATCCGAAAGTTGTGAAGAAGTAGCTGATAATACTATAGTCCCGATGTCTGTTCTTCCATTTATTTTTACCGATTGATTTTCAAAACCAACAATGCTGAAAGTAAGCGTGGCATTCTCATCCACGTCTACAGAAAATTCCCCCATTTCGTTAGTGGTAGTGCCCTTGCCACTTTTGTTAACAGTAACACTTACATTAGCCAGGGGCTCTCCTTTCATATCTACTACTTTACCTTTAACGGTTATTACCTTCTGATCGAACAGCGGGCTGTTAATAACCACCAGGTTATTTTCCATCATTTTAAAAGTAAGTTTTGTATTCTCCAGCAATTTCCCCAGCAGTTGATCGAGTGGTATGGCTCTCGCATCAAGATTTACTTTTGCGTCCTGGGGAATAATCATGTTGCTGAATACAAACCTGTAACTGCTCCTTTTTTCTACTTCCTTTAATGCTTTCGATAAATCAAGATTGCTCAGCTTTATAGTGAGCACTTCCTGTGAAAATGTTTTGGCTGAAATTTGTAAGCTCGTTAGTACAATAATTAACACACTAAGTTTCATAAGCAGGAACACTTTTAATGCTCCACCCAGCAGTGGAGAAGAATTAGGGGATTTGTTTTTTTTCATACCTTAGTTATGGTTTTAACTGTTATATAAAAGGAACAGGTGCAAACGTCAATAAGTTCCTGTTCCCGCAATTAAAGCTGAGAGAATGTTGTAAGCATTCTCTCTTTTTATTTAGAAATAGTTATAGTATTATTTTCATCAATACTGTAATGAAAAGGATAGGAAAGCTGCAGTGCTTTTAAGATTTGCTCAATAGTTTCTTTTTCAAAAGTTGCGGAGAAACGATAGTTGGCTACTTTTTTGTCTTTAAAATCAATATGTACATTATACCTCCGCTCCAGGTCAGTTCTGATCTGCGAAAAAGTTTTGTCGTATATATCCAGGCGGTCATATACCCACGAAGTTTCAATGATTGAATTGTCTTTATTGTTAATAGTTAAGGCGGTAACCGTTGGCGTTAGTTGGTTAATTTTCTGAATACCTTCTGCTTTACGCGGTATGGCATCTCCTTCTTTGTTAGGGATGATGGCCTTTTCATTGGGATTCAGGAAGATGCTGTTGTTTTCCCCGTTCTTAAAAATCACCTGCACCTTTCCTCTTATCAGGGAGGCTTCCTGTAACTTGTCTTCGGGGTAAGCTTTTATATTAAATAAAGTACCCAGCACCTTTACTTCAAACTGGTTCATATTAACCACAAAAGGCTTTTGGGCGTTATGGGTTACATCAAAAAAGGCTTCACCGGTCAGGTATACTTCACGGGCTGATACGCCAAAATCTGCCCTTGTGCGCAGTGTTGACCTGGCATTTAAGATAACTTTTGAACTGTCTGGCAGCCAGATGGTTTTCTTTTCGCCATAGTTTGTTTCATATACCAGGGATTGTTGCGGCTGGGTGGTAGCCGGGGCAACCGGAGCATTTACCTGCCTGCTGCCTGAGAATTGCAGCACGAAAAAAAATCCAAATCCAATACAAACAGCAGCGGCCAGGTAAGCCCATATTTTTTTTGCCGGCATTGGACGTACCGGCAGCACATCATTGTATGCCGTTAAACCCGCTTCATCACGGAAATGATATTTCTGGTCAACAGTGTTTTTCAACGCTGTCAGCGCCAGTTCCTGTTGCTGTTGCAAAAACATTCCTGAAAGACCAAGCACTATGTTTTTGGCTTCTTCCAAATAAGCCTTTTGATCAGGGAAAACCAGGAGATAGTTTTCCCAATATTGAATATCGTACTGGTCACTGTAATAACAGTAATTAACGAATGATTCATTCATAACGAGCTCCTCAACAGAAAGGGGCGTTTGCTTCATGCATAAAACTTTACAAACGCATGACGCAGGTACCCGGCATTTTTACCATATTTTTTTTGGCTTTTTTTATGAAAATTCCTGCAAAAAGAGCAGGAGAGGGAAGAGGGATAGTGTATTAAAGTGTTTGCCGGCAGAAAGACCGGCTCTCAATAGTTTAATTCCTTCAAACAGGTTATTGTATATGCTTCTCTGAGAAAGCCCTGTTTTTTCGGCTATCTGCTCTGTGGTAAGCCCTTCATAAAATTTATAAAAGATTACTTTTTGGCAACGCGGTGGCAGCTTATCATACACGGCTTTTATTTTTCTAATGATTTCGGCATTCTGCTGTTCCTGTTCCAGGGCTTCATCTGCGCCGGAGGCATATTCTTCTTCACGCATCAGGTAGTCATGTATTTGCCTGGTTTTATTGTTCTTTCGTATAGCATCAATAAGCCTTCTGCGGAAAATAGTACTCAGGTAAGCTTTAGGATTAATAATAGCATCGGGCTGAATACCCTGGTCAATCAGGTCAAGAAACATTTGATTGATGATATCTTTTATATCTTCCTGGTTCCATCCAAGCCTTAGTCCAATATGGGCAAGATGACCATAATACGTTCTATGCAAATTGTAGAATATTTGCAGATCATCTTCCATTGGAGTCATTATATAATTATTTACGGAAGGGTAGATAAGTTATATCAAACCTAAAGCAAATTAAATAAATTAAATACACCAGCAACGAAAACACTTAGTATTGTGAGGAAGAAAGAGAGAAGTGTTGTCTCGGGAAGTAACCGGCAAAACAAAAGAAAGTTTTACAGATGTATGCAAAAAGGGTAAACCCGCTAAAAGAGAAACAACCAGCAGCATACAACCGGATTGATAGCAGACGGCTTTTTGTGTTTGGCAATTGTGTCTTTACCATCTATGCAATCGCTCATTATGCGTATTAACACGGCTATATTTTTAGGTGTATTTTTTGTTTTTACATCATCTGCCGCAAGAACCCGGCAACAGGAAATACAAAATATTGCAGACAAACCTGACCTGCCTGCAGTACAGACCGTATATGCAAAAAACGGCAGGCTGTCATCTTTCATTGCAGGAAAGAAAAAAGCCGGCTCCGCGAAAAATATAACCGGACATACCATCTTCCAGGCAGCTTCTTTAACGAAAGTTGTTACGGCGTACGCTTTTTTAAAACTGTATGATAAAGGACTTATCACACCTGATAAACCATTGTATGAGCATTACGCCTATTCAGCAGGAACAAAAAACGAACAGCGGCACCTGCTTTTTCACGATTGCTCCTTTCCACCGCCTGATGGAAAGATTTAATTCTTTTGTGAATAGCCGGGAATGCTGGCGACCGTAATTGTCTTTTTGATCAGTTTTTGTATCTCAACCAGCAAAGGTTTTTCTTCGTGGCTGCAGATAGATATGGCTGTACCTGCTGTGCCGGCCCTGCCTGTTCTGCCAATCCGGTGAACGTAGGTCTCCGCTGTCTGCGGCAGATCATAATTGATCACATGTCCGAGATTATCAACATCAAT
This sequence comes from Chitinophagaceae bacterium, assembly GCA_019638615.1. GTDB lineage: Bacteria > Bacteroidota > Bacteroidia > Chitinophagales > Chitinophagaceae > Agriterribacter. The sequence goes on from JAHBTL010000041.1 coordinate 49,367, forward strand.
GCCACGTGCCGCAATATCGGTTGCCACCAATACACGTGTCCGCCTGCGCTTGAATCGTTCCAGCGCTGTTTGCCTTTGCAATTGTGATTTATTCCCGTGAATAGCATCCGCGCTGATGCCCTCTTTGTTTAAAAAGCGGCTTAGCTTATCGGCAATATGCTTCATTTTAGTAAATACAATCACTGTTTCGGACGCCTGGTTGCCAAGCAGGTTGAGCAGCAGTGAAGGCTTTTGTTGCTTTTCCGAGAAATATACATATTGCGTTACCTGCTCAGCAGCAGTAGCAACAGGCGTAACTTCAATCTTAAGCGGGTTGCGCAGTAATGTATGCGCCAGCTTCAGTATTTCGGGTGGCATGGTTGCAGAGAAGAAAAGGGTTTGCCGGTCAGCCGGTATGTGCCGGATGATCTGCTTAATGTCCTGTATGAACCCCATATCCAGCATACGGTCTGCTTCATCAAGCACCAGGTGCTTTACCTGCTTTAAAGAAACCAGTCCCTGGCTCATCAGGTCCTTTAACCTGCCCGGGGTGGCGATCAGGATATCCACTCCTGCTTTCAGCTTATTGACCTGCGGCTGTTGCGAAACGCCGCCAAACAGCACCGCATGTTTGATGGCTGTGTGAACGCTCAATGATTGTGTATTTTCTGCTATTTGCAAAGCCAGTTCCCTGGTGGGAGCCAGTATGAGCGCTTTTATACAGGGGCGCCGTTGCGGGTTTTCGTCTTCCAGCAGCATTTGCAAAATTGGGATTAAGAACGCAGCCGTTTTGCCTGTACCTGTTTGTGCGCAACCCAGCACGTCTCTTTTTTCCAGCGCAACCGGTATAGCCTGTTGCTGGATAGGCGTAGCTTTTAAATAACCCTCCTCCGCTAATGCTTTGGATACGGAAGAATGTAATGTGGTATTTATAAATGACATGAAATTGTTTTGTAAGTTGAATAGCAGCGACTGGTCTACCGGCAACCGGCAGGCAGGTTACTACGTAATGATGCAATAAATAATAAATGGTGAAACAAATTCTTTGGGAAGAATCCTGGCATAATATAAAGCATGGCAGCAAACAATATTACTGCGCATGCTTTATTATTGACAAGAGGCTTATATACTAAAATTATATTTAGTAAATTACCAACGATTGGTCCGCGGGCGGCTTTCTCTTTCTTTCGCTACACTCACTGACATAAGGCGGCCTTCCAGCTCCTTGTTGTGTAAAGACGCCATTGCCTTATTGGCCTGCTCGGTGGAGCTCATTTCCACAAATCCAAAGCCACGGCTTCGCCCGGTGTCCCTGTCTTTGATCACTTTGGCAGAGGTTACCTCTCCAAATGATCCAAAAAGTTGTTTAAGATCCTCTTCCTGCACATGAAAGCCCAGGTTTGATACATACATGTTCATACTAAAAAAAATTAAATGATTAAAAAGTGGCAGAAGGACTACAGCAAGAGTAAAGAGGAGGAGAAATTGTTACCAAACGAAGTGTAAGAATTAAAACCAATCAAGACTAAATGATGAAGAACTTATGTTCACGCGGTGAAGATAGGTAATTATTGGCATGTTCCGGCATAAATTATAAAAGAAGAAGGAAATATTTAACATGCTGAACTATGTTGCAAAAGTTTGTTTACAATAATACGCCTGTTTATATATGGACTGCTTCACCCACGCCAACATACTTTTAATTCAATACAACCTCTGGCGGTATCGCAGTGAGTGTTTGGTAGGTCAGGGCTGTTATTGCGTTGCGAAAAAAATAAAAATGTGCCGCAGGCATATAATCGTCTCCGACACATTTTTTATGGAACATGTAAAGTTGCTGGCTTTTTTCTTACTTATTGTTTTACTATTTTCAGTTGCTGTATCTGGCCGCGGTATGTATAGCGGATGATATAAATACCATTGGTGATATTGTTCAGATAGATGGTTGTACTGGTATTTACTGTAGTAGTACGATATACTGTTTTACCATCCATGGTGATCAATTCCAGCGTGCCATCTCCCTGCAATCCTCTTATTGTTATGAATTGCCTTGCAGGGTTAGGGTAAGCTTTCAGTGAAATATCAGCAGCTACCTTCACCATTCTTACCGGTGAATACGTAAAGGTTCCATCTATATCCACCATCTTCAACCGGTAGTAGTGAGTGCCTTCACCTATGCCTGCATGTGTGAATTGATAGTTGTGTGTGCCGGGCGCATTTACCGCGGCTGCATTTCCTATGGCTGTGAACTGCTGCCCGTTGGTACTATGCTCAATGCTGAAGCTGCCGGTATTCACTTCGTCTGTAGTTTGCCATTGGATCAATGCGTCATCATCCTGCACTTTTACATTGAGCGTTAACAATCGAAGCGGTAATGCAAGGTCTGTATTGGTGATAATAAAAGGAGAGAAGCTGGTATAACCACCCTGTGTTTTACTAAACCTTCCTGCTGTATCAGTCAGTGCCGCGCTGATCGCTCCCATTTCCCAGGCAGTGGTATAGTGCGCCACTTTCGATTGTGTTCTGTCAAACTGCGGTTGTTCATCGTTTGCATTCCACAGGAAAGTAAGTGTTGCATTGCTGCCTCCTGCTGTTTGCTCATCAATAAACCATGTCCGGTTTACATTGCCCGTTCTTAAAGTATCGCCACTGTTGCCTTGCTGCAGTACGTATGGAGCTACACGCACACTAAAGTTATCAGGTGTACCGGCATTGGCAATTTTTACAAAGTTACCATGGGCTGTGTCTGCAGCTACAGGAAATACATTCTCTGAGTTGTTGTTTACCAGCTTGAGCTTACCTGTTCCATTGGTAACGATGAAGTGAGTTTCGTCTGCATTCAATATGCTGCCGTTCACAGTCAGATCGTAATCTCCAAGCAACAGCTTGCCGCCGATCCAGCCCGGTGCATCATCAGGTAATCCCAGTTTCATATCCAGATTACCATTTACAGTAATGTTTTTAGGCGCCGGAAGTACGGTAGAGAAAGGAAGGGTATCAACATCGTTGGTTGAATTGTAATCCACCGGCATGCAGTTAACAATTTCCGCTACCACTTTTCCTTTCAGTACATCAAAGTACATTTTCCTGCTTACAATTGTTTTGGCACCGGCACCGAGTGTAAATGGCACGCTGTCTATTGCCCGTAAGCTGCCATTGTAATTATAGATATAGAAACGTACCCATGCTGATCCATTTACTGTGCCGTTATTAATAATGGCATAGGATATGGTTACACTGTCTCCCGCAACAAACCCACTCGGGTTAAACCGGATGGCATGCAGCCCGTCTTTAGCCATATCAGGTGCTTCGCCAACAATCAATGTGCGGGTAGCCGTATTGTTGACTTCATTCTCTTCATCCAGTGTATTAGCGGGGTCAACTACTATCTTCATTAGCTTAACGCCCTGCGTTAACGATGAATAAGTGAGGGTGGCCTGCACCGTTGTATCCCTGCCCGGCTGTATGGCGTTGAATGGCACATCATCCCCCAACTGTATATCGTCCACAAAGAACCGCATCACATTGGCTGTACTTACTTTTCCGCCTGCGTTGCGCACGGTACCAACAATGGTGATGTTTTGCGCAGGCAATGGATTGAGGCTGCTGGGGGAAACATATTGTGATAATACTTCCAGATCAGGCTTGCTGTCGGTTACACGTATATGATAGAGCCCGGCATTGTTTGTTTCATCCGCTTCGCAAACGGTACTCAGCGAATCAGCAACCACACGTATCACATAATTGCCTGGTGTGCTGAACATGTGCGAGAATGCCCCATGCGCTGCATACTGGAGACCGGATTTTACATTGGCAATGGTTTCCGAACCTATTTCAACACCATTCAATAAATAATGCACCTGCACGTTTGCTGCATCCCTTATACCCATATTGCGTATGGCAGGGAAGAAATTGCCGGTATTGTTTACCCGCACTATGGCAGGGTTAGCTGCAGAACCAGCTTCCCCGCTCGTTTGAAAAGGTGTTAGGTCAGCGTTCAGTGGAACTGATTTGATATTATTGCCTTCATTTGATTCCGTAATACTGTTGTCGCTATCAACAAATACTTCAAGCACATCGCCGCAGGTGTTGATATTGCCGGTAACCGTATATGCATCCGATACAATGCTGGCAGAACCATTTTCAGCTATACCTGGTATGCTTTTCTTAGCGCCTACCTGCACGCCATTCACACTGAAGCGCACATTAAAGCCGCCGGTTGCTTTTCCTGTGTTTTTGATAGTGGCAGTAAACCGGGTATTTGTACCACTATTCATCAGCGTTGGGTTAGCAGTAACCTCGGTTGCAGAAAGATCAGGTGCAGCAACAGTAATGGTAAAGCTGAACTCATTATTGGTTTCGTCTGTCTCAGCTATTTGTGTATCTGCATCAATCATCACATTTATAGTATGTATGCCGGGTGTTAAAGCCGGATCTGAGTAATGGATGGTTCCGGAAGATTTCCCTGCAAGGGAATTGATTGTTTCTGTTTTGATGAGGGTGCTTCCGTCAAATATCTTCACTACATGACTACCGGCATCTACACATTGCAGGTTAACCGCATCCAGACGGAATGCCGTGTAGCCTGTTTGGGCAAAATTTTGTATGCTCAGATCAGGCAGGGCGGGTTGTGGAATAACTGTAGCTGTTCTTTCTACTGTATAAGTAATATAGTGTGGCCTGATAGTGGCAGTATTGGGTATTTGCTCATACTCTGCATAAGTATATACAAATACGGCTTTAATGGTTAGAGGATCAGTACTTTCCGGAATTTGCCAGGGCATAAGCGCTATGATTTCATCACCCGGCGCCAAACCACGGGCATATTGCCTTGTTTCTACTTCTTCGCCATTAATAAATACAGTAAGCGTGCCTCCTAAAACCTCATCAAAGGGGCTCCACATATTATTGAGATCTCTTTCCCTGATTTTTATTTTTAAATCGAAGTTGCCTGTCTGTCCTGCAATATTGCTGCATGGTGTACCTGTTGAAAGGGCTATGCCACCCATTGATGGCTGTGGTACAGGTGGTGTGCATGCGTTGGGTGCAGGGCATGGCATGGGTATGCTGTTAGATTCCGGAAGGCTGGTAAATGTAAAATCAGTAACGGTTACTGCATAAGCAAAGTTTCCGCTGCCGCAGGTTACACCTGTTACCAGCAGGCTGTAATTGCCATTGGCATCGGTAGTGGTTTTAAATATTTGCGATCCGGTATGAATGGTTACTTCCGCGCCGGCTACTATATCACTGGTGCTTGTGCCGTAGTATTTTGCATTGCCGGATACCAGTACCTGCAATTGCGGGCATTCCTGCCTTGATGCTACAGTAGTGGCACGGATGCCTCCCGGCAATTGCGGTGAGCCAACAACTACCGGCCTGATGGCATAGTTGTTCAGTACATTATTCTCGCCTAAAGTCCGGCTGCTGTCTATCCAAACTTTAATGGGATAGAAACCTTCGTCTGCAAAGTTCAGCATATAACTGATGGTATTGCTTCCGTTAGCAGGTACTGATGGCAATACCGCGCTCCCCAGCAATATCGTATCCCTGTAAAATCTGATGGGCACATTGGTTGCCGGCACGGCAGTACTGTTGCTGATGCGTGCTGTCATGGTAAATGTTGTGCCGGGTTGCGGATTGGTATTGCTGAAGCTGATATCGTTCGCGAAAATTCTCAGATCCAGCACATCGCTGGTAACAACAGGCCCCGATTTGTAAGCAATGCCTGTTGTTGCCGCATTGCCATCCTCGTCTGTTACATCAAACTTATACCCTGCATTGCTGGTATTATTGTTATGTGTAAAGGTGTAGCTGTATACCACGCCATTTATATAATCAGTGCTGCTTCCTTCTTTTACCATAGTAAATACACCTTCGTTAAGATCGTTGAAAGTCTGATTGCCATTCAGGTCAACAGATACTTTAGGATAACCTGCCATGGGTGCTTTATTGGTCGCAGATGTGTAAAGGATCTTGTACGTGAATGTGCCCGTTGGCCCTGCTGCAGGACTAACGCCGGTTGTGCCATTGTATGCCCCTCCCTGAACATATTGCAGCACAGGTGGCGTGCCCGGCATGTAGCCGTTACCATAAATATTTGCGGTGGCGGGATTTACACCGGCTGTGGAAGAAGATATGGTGACCTGTGCATTATACGACCCTGCAGCAGTTGGTGTAAATGCCACCGGAACTGCAAGCGTGCCATTGGCCGGGATAACTGCCCCGGCAGTAAATGTTGGTACAAATGCATTGTTATTTATAACAACATTGCTTAAAGTAACCGGTACATTACTGCTGTTATAAATAGTAAAGGTATAACTGGCATTGCTGCCCAGGGTAACATTGCCATAGTTATAACCGCTTGCCGGTGATAATATCCATGAAAAGGTTTGTGCTATACCGTTCCCCGTAAGCACTGTTGTATATTTTCCTGAAGAAGTAGTCAGCTCAACCGAATCGAGATATGCTGCAACACTGGTGGGTGTAAATCTTACTTTAATGGTGTCAGCCTTACCGCCATTGATGGTGATAGGCAATACAGCATCTGTGCCGAAATCAGTTCCGATGTCAATAGCGCTGACGGTTTGAGTTGCCGAACTGTTGTTCCTGATAACCAGGTCGCGTTCAACCATTACACCTGTTGGCACATTGCCAAAACCGAGTGTATCCGGTACGTTCAGCATATCAGTAAAGAAAACGGCATGGTTGGTGATACTCCATCTTCCTTCCTGGTTTTTTGTTCTGATAAAAAGAGTATGACTGCCATTGCTAAGTGCGGAAGTATTAACGGACGCAGCTATATTGCTGATGTCTGTGCCCGGGGTGATGGCTATAGAAGTGCCGGCGCCTGGTCCGGGGTCGGTATCAATAAAATATTCGGCGGCTATGATATTTTGTGCAGTAACAGGAGCAGAGGGATAAGCCGGATCCGAATCTACATTGAAGTCCCGCATATTGGTTATGCTCCATCGTTCCTCATTGCTTTTTGTACGGATATATAACCTGTGAATGCCATTGGTTAATCCGGTAGTATTGATAGATGCGGAAACATTGCTCAGGTCAACACCCGGGCTGATGCTGATAGGTTGCCCGTTGCCGTTGCCCGGATCGGTATCAATAAAATATTCGGTGGCTATAATATTTTGTCCCGCTGCAGGGGTTGGGGGATAAGGAGGATCGGTATCAACAATAAAGTTACTGATATTGGTAATGCTCCAGCGCCCTTCACTATTTTTTGTACGGATATACAACCTGTGTACACCGTTGGTCAAACCACTGGCATTGACAGATGCTGTTGCATTATTAATATTAACGGCAGCGCTGATGCTGATGGGTTGGGCATTACCTGCGCCCGGATCGGTATCAATAAAATATTCAGCGGCTATGATATTTTGTGCAGGCGCGGGAACTGCCGGGTATGCCGGATCAAAGTTTACGATGAACTGGCTTATTTCGGTACTACTCCATCTTCCTTCCGCGTTTCGTGTGCGGATACCGATGCGGTGCACACCATTGGAGAGCCCTGTGGTATTGATGTTATTGGGCGTAATGGTAATATTGGTGCCCGGGGTAATGCTTAAAGCCGTAGCGTTGCCAACACCCGGATCCGTATCGATAAAATATTCAGCAGCCACAATATGTTGCGGCGCTGCCGGCGCTGCGGGATAAGCCGGATCCTGTGCATATAACGTTACCGAACACACGAAGAGTGTCAGAAAGAGTAGATGCCTTTTCATCTGTAAAAATTTAGTGGTAAGTAGTAAGAAGTAAGTGGTAAGTTCTTGTCACTTACCACGTATCACTTACCGCTAATTGTTATTTCTTGAACTGAAGGTGATGGTCATGCTGTTTGAACCTGAAGGAATAGATGCCGGCACGGTAAGGCTGTATATGGTTGGAATATTTGCAATACCGGAAAGCCTGTAAGGATCAGGCCCCCCAAAAGCGCCTGCATCAGGATTTACCACAGCGCCTATGGTTAGCCCTGCACCAATAGCAGGCGAGCCTGCGGCAAGTCTCCATTGACCATCTGTACTGTTGCCGGTCAGCCCCTGGAACATTGCAGCGTCAGTATGACCATTGCTGTTGCCATTAGAACCAACATAAGATGTGAATCCGCCCGGGCTGCCTATTGCGAGATTGTTTTTTACTACTACATTAGTGAGGTTTACTGTTGCATATATGATATTATTGGCAAAATAACCGTTATAAAGTGTAACAGTGCTGCGGAATACATTGTTGCGAACCACCAGGTTAGTATTAGATGAACCGGGTGCATCAAGGCTTCCAACAAAAATATTATTGCTGACATTCCAGTTTCGAAGGACACCAATGTTGCCGTAAATGGTTCCGATGTAAGATTTATTAATATTCCATCCGTCAGCTATTGTACCCGGCTGCGGTGAATAATATAAGGAAATGCTGCTCAACTGACATCTGCTGATCGTAATATTATCTGTGCCAAAACCAGTCGGGCTTAAATTTTGTATTGTCAGGCCACTCAAACCCAGGAAAACTGATCCGGATGCGGCAGAGTCCAATAAGATACTACCGATATTCGCCGGGTTGGGATTAGCCTGTAAGCCGGCATTGCTGTTAGCGCCGCTCAAAAGATACCCGGTTCCGATAAATACCAGTTTTTTATTCAGGTTGGCGCCACTATAGTTGGTCGTGCTGCCTTCTATGTAAATTGTATCTCCTGCTGCTGCGGCTGTAACGGCTGCCGCAATTGTATTAAAATCGGCATTGATGCCCGGCGTATTATTAACGCGCCATATCCTGGCATCGGCATGTAAGGCAGAAACTGCAAGTATAACCAGCGTGTAGATTACTTTTTTCATATCGTTGTTTTTTGAACTCAAATATGATAAGCATTCAACACTGTTCCTATCCCCAGAAAACAGGATATTTGGAACAGATGGGTAAATATCTGTCCCTGTCCCGGGGCGCTGACATTTTGCCCTCTAACCTTGTTGGGGCTATTCAAACCTGCCTGCCGCAGGCACGGTTTGCCGGTGCCCTCCGGGCTTAAGTTGGCGGCTATGCCGGTGACGATCTCTGGTAGGGGCACTTAATATTTTCGGTTATACGCTGTATACAAAAATTTTGATATAATTTGCCATTGTCTTAAAAAATTCAAATATGAACAACAAAGATTCGTCAGCATGCCATCGGCAATTGTCCGAATTCTTTGTTCAACCCGCCAGTACTGCGGAATGGGACGATTACAAGCTGTCTGATGATCAGGTGATTTTTTTTTAAGACAATGGTTATCTGTCAGGTGGTATTCCCTTTGCAAAAAAGGGGAAGAATGGAAGGGTAGTTTTTCCCGTTATTGTATAAAGTTGATTGATTCAAATGACCGTTTCAGGGTGAAATAATCAGATTGGTCTCCCGTGTAGTATGTTCAAGCCACTGTAAGGAACGAACGTAATATTTTTTCTTTCATGCATAATTAAAAAAGTATCATTTATGTTTATTACCAGTAAGGCGGCATTGGCCAATGGAAGCGGAGGTTTTGTTATAGATGAAACCGTGATACAGGAGCCGGGCGATGACGAAGTGATCGTAAAAATGAAGGCTGCAGGCTTGTGCCATACGGATTACGATTCTTTAAAATGGAAAAAGAGTTTTGTGCTTGGGCATGAGGGAGCAGGAGTTATTTATAAAACAGGGCGCAGTGTGAAGGGGTTAACCGTGGGAGATCGTGTTATTTTAAACTGGGCAACTCCTTGCGGACAGTGTTTTCAGTGTAAGGCGGGCAATGAGCATATCTGCGAAAAAAACTCTCCGGTAGTGGCAGGCAATGACGGTTACACTCCCGGGCATGCCCACCTGGCAGGAACCACCTGGAAAAACAAGCCTGTTGAGCGCTCTTTTAACCTGGGCACTTTTTCTGAATTTGCCCTCGTAAAATCTTCCGCAGTAGTAAAAAACCACTCTTCTAAAATAAGCGATGAAGCCGCAGCTATTGTAGGTTGTGGTGTAATGACAGGGTATGGTTCGGTGATCAACGCTGCCAAGGTAAAGCCAGGCGCTTCGGTGGTGGTATTGGGCGCCGGCGGCGTAGGGCTCAATGTGATCCAGGGTGCGAGGATATCGGGAGCAGCTGTTATTATTGCTGTTGATACCAACCCCGGTCGACTCGAAATGTCCAGGCAGTTCGGAGCCACCCATATAATTAAAGCAGACCGTGCAGATACAGGGCTTTTGCAGGCTGCGGAGCAGGTAAAAAAGTTAACCCATGGAAGAGGGGCAGACTATGCTTTTGAATGTACCGCTGTTCCGGAGTTGGGCGCCGCTCCGCTTGCCATGGTAAGGAATGCCGGGGTGGCAGTGCAGGTAAGTGGTATTGAGCAGGAGATAAAGATTGACATGAGGCTTTTTGAATGGGATAAGGTATATATTAACCCTTTGTATGGGCAGTGTCGCCCGCAGGTTGATTTCCCCAAAATTGTTTCCCTGTATGATGCAGGCAGCCTTTTACTGGATGAAATGGTTACCAGGAAGTATGCTTTGCATGACCTGCAACAGGCATTTGATGATATGCTCCAAGGTAAAAATGCGAAAGGAGTAATTGTTTTTGATTAATAGAAATGAGTCATGTCAAATTACAGAACAATTGAAATATCAGACAAAAGATTTGAAAGAGATCATCTCCGCTTTATAACCGTTAAAACACCTAACCTGAAAGGGCGTGGGGATATTTGTGTATTTGTTCCGCCAAATGTCGGTGATCAAACGGATATCCCTGTAGTTATTTTGTTGCACGGCGTATATGGCAGCGCATGGTCGTGGGCTTATGGTGCGGGGGTTCACTTGCAGGCTATGCAAATGATTGAGAAAAAGGAAATACCACCCATGGTCATTGCCATGCCCTCCGATGGACTTTGGGGAGATGGTTCCGGTTACCTTGCACATCATGGATTCGATTTCGAAAAATGGATTGCCGAAGATGTTCCTGCAGTATTGGCTGAAACAATTGCAGGTGTTTCCGCTGACTCTGCTTTATTTATCTCGGGGTTGTCTATGGGAGGCTATGGCGCACTTCGGATCGGCGCCAAATACGGCAACCGGTTTACCGGTATTTCCGCCCACTCTTCCCTTACCAGCCCGGAACAACTGGAATACTTTGTAGAAGAGGATGTTGCAGGCTACAGCCAGGACAATAAAACCGAAGAAGATGTTTTTACAACGATACTGCAATACAGGCACGGATTGCCACCTGTACGTTTTGATTGTGGTTCCGAAGACTCCCTGGTTGAGCATAACCGCAAGCTTCATCATTTGCTGGCGGAACAAAACATTATACATATATACGAAGAAAACCCCGGTGGGCATGAATGGCCTTATTGGGAAAAGCATATAAGTAAATCATTGAAGTTTTTTGCAGGTCAAATAAGCGGGCATACAAAATCAGCATAACCTTTACGTTTCTATAAGTCGTTTTCAGTGCAGGTGGTAGCCATTGAAAATGGCTTCCTGAAAAAGCCTGTTATATCAGCTAAAAATCATGGAAAATGGGGAGTCGTTGCTCCATTATCTTATAGTTATTTTGAAAATGATAAGAAAGGGCTTGCTCAATATGGGTGTATTCCAAAATGATCGCCAGCGGGCTGTTTTGATTACTTTTGATGGCGGCAGGGAAAAAGTGTAAGCCAGCTCAAACCAAAAACTTTATATGCGCAGGATAGTAACCTGTATCATTTGTTTGTTTATCACATTTCAATGTATTTCCCAGGACCTGGATTCATTGCGGTTACGCTTAACTGTAATGAAGGAAGATACAACCAAAGTATTGACCTATTATGCCTGTGGAGACCTGTTTGTGCAGGAAGCGCCGGATTCTGCGGCTTTTTATTACAACAAGGGAAAAGCGCTTGCTGAAAAGCTGGATTTTAAAAAAGGGATGGCAGCCTATGCCAGTCATTATATTGTATTGCTGAATACAAGGGGCGAATACAATGAAGCGCTTCATTTAGCAAAAGAAGCGCTGGCTATCTTTCAAACGCTCGGTGACAAAAAGGAATTATCCACAGCTTACCTGAATGTAGGCAGCGAGTGGCAATATCTTTCAGACTTTCAGCAGGCTGCAGAAAACTACCTTGAAGCAAAGAAGCTGGCGGAAGAAACAGGCGACTTACGCACCCAACGGATAGCAAACAATAATCTCGCAGGAATTTTCCTGGTGCTGCAGCAATACCAGAAGGGAAAAGAGTATGCGGAGGTTTCTCTTACCATTGCAAAAAAAATAAACAGCGATTATGCCATTGCGTCCAGCCTGTACAACATTGCAGCCGCCGAAACTTATTTGAAACAATATGATACCGCGCTTATTCATTTCCGTGAAGTTGAGGAAATAGGAAGACGTACAAATGATTATATGTTCATACTGGATGGCTGGCTGGGGGCGGCAGGAGCATACAGCGGATTGAAAAAATATGCCGAAGCCGAAAAAAGCTACAATGAGGTGCTGCGGTTATCCCGTGAGAAGGAAGCGGTTGAATATGAATTATATGCTCATATGGGATTGGCTGATATGCTGTTGAATGCCGGCAGGTACTATGCCGCAGGAAAGCCTATACAGGCAGGCATAGCGATAGCGCAAAAAACAGGAGCAAAATACGAACTGAAAGACCTTTATTTTAAGGCTTCCACCATGGAGGAAAAAACAGGGAGACCTGCAGAGGCATTGGCTTCCTGGAAAAAATTTCAGCAACTGAATGATTCCGTCATCAATGAAAAAAATAAATCCGATATCAATTTGATTGATGCAAAATACGAATTTGAAAAAAAGCAGAACCTGATCAGGCAACTGGAGGGTGAAACGCAGATCCACCGGCTGGCGATCCGGCAAAAAAATATGCTTAATTATGCTTTGCTGGGAGGAGCGGCTATCCTGTTGGTTATCTCTCTGCTGTACTACCGCAATTACCGGCAAAAGCAAAAAATACAACAGCAACGTATAACCGAACTGGAAACGGAAAAAAAACTTTCTGCAACCGAAGCGGTGTTAAAAGGAGAGGAGCGGGAGCGAACCCGCCTGGCAAAAGACCTTCACGATGGATTGGGAGGTATCCTGTCGGGCATTAAATATTCATTTCAAACTATGAAAGGTAACCTTATTATGACACCTGAAAACCAGCAGGCGTTCGAACGCAGCATGGATATGCTGGACAGCTCCATTAAAGAAATGCGCCGTGTGGCACATAATATGATGCCGGAAGCGCTGGTAAAATTTGGATTGGATACAGCGCTCAGCGATATCTGCAATGATATCAATCAAAGCGGTGTATTAAAGATCACTTATCAATCCAACGGACTTGAAAATGTGGTGATTGATCAAACAACTGCAATAACCATTTACCGCATAGTTCAGGAGCTGATCAATAATACCATTAAACATGCAGGTGCATCCTCAGCTATAGTGCAGATAGATAAATCAGAAGCAGGTATAACGCTTACGGTTGAAGATGATGGAAAAGGCTTTGATACCGTACTTTTACAACAATCCAAAGGAATTGGCTGGAGCAATATTCAAAGCCGTGTGGAATTCTTAAAAGGGAAGCTTGATGTAAAATCATCTGCCGGCAAAGGAACATCGGTTTTAATTGAACTTAAAGCATAATGGCAACAAAGATATTTATTGTAGATGACCATTATATGGTGGTGGAGGGTATACGCTCGCTGCTGCAATATGAAAATAGTATTGAATGGCTGGGACATGCCATGAACGCTGCATCCTGCATGGCTTTTTTACAGCAAAAGCAATATCCGGATGTGATTTTGATGGATATTAATCTGCCTGATAAAAGTGGTATTGAGCTTTGTAAAGAGGTGAAAGAAAAATACCCCGGGATTTTTGTTATCGGGCTAAGCACGTTCAACCAGCAGAGTTTTATTCAGAAGATGATGGAGAACGGAGCGAGCGGGTATATGCTCAAAAATGCTACCCTTGACGAGCTGGTAGAAGCAATTGATGCTGTTGTAAAAGGAAAGACATTCTTAAGCAACGAAACGGCTGCAACATTACGTAAGCCTGATGATACTGCAGCTCCTGTTATTACTTCACGGGAAAAAGAAGTGCTCAGACTGGTAGCCGATGGAATGACCAACAATGAAATCGCACAACATTTGTTTATCAGTCCCACTACTGTAGAAACACATCGGAAAAGCCTGTTGAACAAATTTGCCGCAAAAAATACCGCTTCGCTGATACGAATGGCAACGCAAATGCAGTTCATTTAAACTCCTTTATTCTGCTTCGGATGGGCACTTTTTTCCGGCGCTTTTCACTGCTCTAAAGTGCTCTGACGTACAGGGGATTTTTGAATAATATCAGTGTAAACACTTATCATTTGTTTATTTGGCCGAAAAGGTTTTGAGCGTATCCCAGCATATATTATCTTGCCAGTCTCTCTAAGGGTTTAGGGTTTAGAACTAAAGGGGGCTCATTTCTATGAGCCTCAATTTTTTGGAATATATACTCAAAGGCATCACTTTAAGTTTTCATTGAATGGCTTTTACAACCCTGCCATATTCCATTTCCGACTGGATTGTTTTAGCAGCATCCATATAAGCTTTATTCAGCTGATCTGTCCGGGGCATTTTCTGCGCAATCAGCAACAGCACTCCTGCTCTTTCAAAATCGGCATTCACCATTTTTGTTTCATGGATAATACCTGACCATTGTACTTCGGTATTTATATCCTTTTCTGCGATTGCTTTCAGCAGATTAGCCTTTTCAAAATCAGCGTCAATCTTGCGCACCGCTGCCATTAACTTTTCGAAGGATCCCGGAGAGGACGGCATGTTTATCCTGATCAGTTCTTTTAACAGGTTTGTCTGCTCAAACGCAGCATTTATGCTTCCCGTTGTAACGAGTATCTCGCTGAATTGTTGATCATTTACAGGCAGCTCCAGGAACATTTTCAGCGTACCGGCTTTTTCAAAATCTGAGCGGATCGTTCTTGCTGCTTCAAACCATGCTGCCGACACAAGTGAATCATGCAATTGATCGGGGGGAAATGCTTTTAATACCTGGGATTTTTCAAAATCAGATTCCATGACCATCGCGGTTATTTGTGCTGCTCCAATCAAATCATCCCTGTCCGGGTCTCCATGAGCAAACAAATAAGAGAGATACCTGCCTTTCAAAAAATCTCCGGGCACTTTTACGGTTGCCTCCAGTAATGCCGGCGCCCCTCCCTTTTCATAAATGTGCTGCATGCGCCCCTCCGCATTAAACCCTATATCGATCATTTTTTTTATGGCATCTCTCAGCAATATTTCTCCCTCCGGGTCTTCCGGGTCAATTTTTCTTCCGTCATCATATAACCTGTATTCGATCTCTCCGTGATAATTATTTCTTGCATACAACTTTTTATGATTGTCCCTGAACTCCAGATAAGCATCCGGCGACATGCTTTCAATGCTGGTTTCGTCATCAGTAAATTGTATGTCCCCCTGGTAACTTATTTCCAGGTGATTGTTGCCTTCATTCACAACAATCCTGTTTTCATGTTCACAGCCTGTGTTAAACAGGAACAGGCAAACGGCGGTAGTGTAAAAAATTATGTACTTCAATTATAAAAGAGTTGATTGTGTTAAAAATGCAGCGCCCATAAAATTACCTGTTGTTGCCGGAGTTGTATAAGCGTTGTGACGAACCTGCCAAATAAAGTTTTAAAAACCTATCCTGGTGGGATTAAATCAGTTTGACAAAAATCGTAGAACCGGTACGCCATGCCATCAACATATCTAACAGTGATCTATACACGAAAAGACACCCTGTCGCTTCATTGGAAGATAACATAGTATTCCCCGGGAAAAGAGGCGGCCAACGGCTCGACTTTTCACACGCCGTGGTTGGTGTTTTCACCATAGCCGTGAACTTAAGCCCGAAGGGCTTGAATTTGAATAGCCTCCAACAAAGTTGGGGGACAAAATGTCGAAGTTTTTGTTGAACCCCGCAGGGGTTCAATA
>JAHBTL010000042.1:0-17500 GCA_019638615.1 Chitinophagaceae bacterium
AGTCAGCCCCTATTAATGTGATTATACAACAATTATAAAAAGGGCATTTATCCACGGTGAGAACTATTTTCATTGCGGCAAAATCAGAAATAAGCAAATACCGCAATAAAGTTCAAATTCTTTGCAAGTGTCATTGGAAACAATTAGTGGAATTAAAGCGCTTTGAAAATGACAGGGAAGGTTGTGGTGTCTGGCACTATCTCCATAGTTCATTCCTCTTCCTTTTGCTTGTCATTCCGATCCCAACCCCCCGAATGTTCGGGGGGGGAGGAATCTATAGCAAAGGGCTACAAATATGGAAGCAGTGTCTGGTGCGAAGATAGATGCCTCTCCCTGTGGGATCGGCAGGCAGTAGTATAGCGATCATCACTTATACGTAGCCATAATCTGTCATTGGCAGTTGCTTATGCCAGGTAAAAAGAGAGCCGCACCTATAGTGCAAAAAGTAAGCTGTTATAATGCCTCTCAGGGCGGGAATATTTTTAACAAGACAATTGAAACATACGTAAGGACTACCTGTGCAAAATATTTTTTTTGAGAGCGATTAATAAAAAGTTATTTTCCTAATTTTAGTTTTGCTGTTTTCAACATCCTTTGATTTGTAGTCCATTTGTATTAATTATATGCCGGTAAAGGATACCATATTGCTTAATGAGAAAGAATATTTTGTTCGTATCTCCCGGGGAGATGAAGCTGCATTTTCTGAAATATTTTATTATTACGTGCCGAGGCTTTATTCCTTTATACAAAAAATGACCAGGTCGGCCGAAGCTGCAGAAGAGCTGGTACAGGAAGTGTTCTTATCGCTCTGGATCAATCGTGAAAAGCTGGAGGAAATTGAAAGCTGCTCTTCTTATATTTTTACCATTGCTGCGAATAAAACTTTCAACTATCTGAAATCAAAGACAATCCATAAAAAGTATCTTGATGCCATGGTCATTAATAATTCCGGATGTGATAATAATACTATGGAGACGATTGATTTTCATGAAAGCCAGTATCTTGTTAATAAGCTGGTAAACCAGTTGCCTTCTCAGAAAAAAGTAATTTATAAGCTGACGAGAGATAAGGGTATGAGCCACGATGAAGTGGCAGTACAATTAGGTATTTCAAAGAATACCGTGAAGAACCATCTTGTAGAAACCCTGAGGTTTTTAAAAGAAACCCTGCAAAAAGCATAAATAAGTTTACATTTTTTTTTACGGAGATAGTCCTTGGTTAAGTTGATATTGTCAACTTAAATAGAGTGCCATATATTTTATATAAAAATTAAATGATGGGGGTATTAAAAGAGAGGCTGAAGTATCTTTTGAATCAATATAGCAACGGTTTGCTGACTACCGGCGAAGCGGCTGAGCTTGAGGATATGCTTTCAGGTGGTGATTATGATCATTTAATACAGGAAGCATTGAGGGATATGCTTAGTGAGCATAGGCAAACAGAGGCGTTTTCAGAAAAAGCATGGGAGCCTTTATTATTGAAGATACTTGATAGCGATAGTGCCACGCAAATGAAGGAAGGTGCCGGGCGGCGTGAACAGGAAGTTCAACCTCCTGTTTACGCAATGCGCTCTTATAAAAGGAGCAACATTATAAAATGGATGGCCGCTGCAGGGAGCATTATATTTATAATAACTACTCTTTATTTGTTTTGGGGCACCCCTCAAAATACATTGCGCCAGGTAGCTGAAGTAAATAAGTCTTCAGTAAACCAGGTAGCTGTAAAACCCGGAGGAAATAAGGCGTACCTCACGCTTTCTGATGGAACCGTAGTGAACCTTGATAGTATGGCGGCGGGCTCTTTTACTACGCAGGGAAGCGCAAGGATCGTTAAAAGCGGTAACGGCCAACTGGAGTATGTTTTCAGCAATGTAAAAAATTCCGTACCGGTATATAATACGATCACTACTCCTAAAGGCGGCAAGTATAAAATTATATTGCCGGATGGAACCAAAGTGTGGTTGAACGCGGGATCCTCCCTGAGATTTCCGGTTGCGTTTACCGGAAAATCGCGAAATGTATACCTGCAGGGAGAAGGATATTTTGAAGTTTCGAAAGATCCTGTGATGCCTTTTTATGTAAACGCAGGTAATTCGCTGGTTGAAGTATTGGGTACTCATTTTAATGTGAATGCTTATGAAGATGAAGATGCGGTGTCTACTACATTGCTGGAAGGGAAGGTAAAAGTTGATCAAAACGCGGTAACCGGTAGTACGACCGGGGCTGTTATTTTGAAGCCAGGTGAGCAGGCGGATCTTTCTAAAAGCGGGCGGATCACAACCAGGCGCGATGTTAACATAGATGAAGTAGTGGCGTGGAAAGAAGGTTTTTTTGATTTTAAGAACATACCCGTTACCGATTTGATGAGGCAAATTGTACGGTGGTACGATGTGGATATTGAATACAGAGGCGAAGTGCCCGATACTAAATTAACCGGCAAGATCAGCCGGGATGTTAACCTGGATAAGCTGATAGATATGCTTCAGTATGCAGGGTTGAATATGAAAGTGGAGAACAGAACGATCATGATAGGAAATGAATAAGCCGGGGTACCCCACTATGCGCGGGATGTATGAGGATAGCAGGCAGCGGTATTAAATGCCGGTATCAGGATACAGCAGCATATCCGCTTTGCTAAAAAGTAAACGACTAAAAAGTTGCAACCATAACAAGTAGGTAAGTGCTATAAGCAAGAAACGGGCACGATGGTAGTCGTGGCCCGCAAGTGTTTAGGCAACCCAATAAACAGACCTGTAAGTAATATTATTGTTTAACCAAAACAGTTCGAAGTTATGCAAATGACCTCTCATTTCAAAACCTCTCTCCCCGGGAGGATTTTGACGACCAAAACGCTCTTAAAAATGAAGCTCACAACGTTCATTTTATTTTCTGCATTGTTGCAGGTTTCTGCAAATGGGATAGCCCAAAAAGTGACACTGCATGAAAATAATACCAGGCTGGAGAATGTACTTAAAAAGATTGAAAGGCAATCGGGGTATACGTTCCTGTTTGAAGAAAAGATCATGAAACGGGCAACTCCTGTTACGATTAATGTAGAACAGTTACCCGTTACAGATGTTCTTTCGATCTGCTTTCAGAACCAGCCTTTTGTATATAAAATATTCGATAAAACAGTAGTCATAAAGGAGCAACAGGTTACCGGTGTCAAAATTGCCGGCAATGAGATGCAGGCACTGGAGCCACCTGTTAATATTACCGGCAGAATACTTAACCAGTCCGGCGAACCGATGGCGGGAGTGAGCATTAGCCTGAAAGGAACGCAGACGGGAACTGTTACGGATGCAAATGGAAATTACTCCCTTACATTGCCTGATGGTAAGGGACTATTGATCTTCTCCTATGTGGGATTTATACAGCAGGAGGTGGCGGTAAACGGAAGGACTGTCATCAATGTTACTTTGTCGGCATCTTCAGGCGATATGGAGCAGGTGGTTGTTACGGCGTTGGGCATCCGGCAATCAAGGCGAACTTTAACTTATATTACCCAAAGCGTGAACGCGGAATCCTTGACCCAGGCAAGGGATATGAACCTGATGAACGCCTTGCAGGGCAAGGTAGCGGGGCTGAATATCAGCCCAAGCGGCAGTGGTGTGGGCGCCCCTGCCAGGGTAACGTTAAGGGGTAACCGCTCTATTTCGGGAGACAGCCAGCCTCTGTATATTATTGACGGCGTTCCTGTACTCGGATATCCTCAGTACCTGACCTCGGATAATATTGCCTCTATGGATGTTTTAAAAGGCGCCAATGCCGCGGCGTTATACGGAAGCGATGCGCAAAACGGGGCGATCATCATCACCACCAAAAAAGGGCAGGCAAGCGGTGTGCATGTTTCACTCAACAGTACTTTCATGGCTGAGCAGGCCGACCTCGCCATTCCTTTTCAAAACGAGTATGGTCAGGGCAATAATGGCGTGTATCAGAAAGGATCCATATATTCCTGGGGACCTAAAATGGAAGGGCAAACAGTAGACAACTGGACACTCAACCCTGCCAGGGCCGGTGAAACATATACTTTAAACCCGCAGCCCGGCAATGTAAAAGACCTGTTCCGTACGGGGATCAGCTACTCAAATAATCTCCAGGCAAGCATTGGCGGGCAGCGCACACAGGCATTTTTTTCAGCCACTTCTACCGAGGGAAGAGGTATTCTGCCCAATAATAAGTTATTGCGGAATAATGCATTGGTTAGAGTATCCAGCGAGCTTTCAAGCAAATTTACGCTGGATGCCAAATTAAGCTATACCATGCAGAATACCGATAATCCTACGCGGCAGAGCGATAACAATTATAACCCGATGCAGCAGATCTATAATATGGCGCGCAATATCCGTACGGAAGACGCCCGCCAGTTTGAGTATCCCAATGCGCAGGGAGTAATGCAACAGGATTTCTGGTCGCCCGGAACGGCCTCTACGGCAGAAAATCCATATTGGGTGTTGAACCGTAACCTCATCTACAGCAAAATGGGCCAGATAAACGGGCTTGTTTCGCTTACCTATAAATTAACAGATCAATGGAGCCTGATGGCAAGAACGGCTTACGACAAGATAGAAGAAACCATTGAGCAAAAGGATTATAACAGTACGTTCGTAAGAGCCGTTTACGGCAGGTATACTGTTACCAGGTCTGATCAGTATGCATTCAACAGCGACTTCCTGCTCTCTTATAAAAATAAGTTTGGAAAAGACTGGGATCTGAATGCCAATGCGGGAGGCAATATTAAAAAGATCGGCAGCAGCTCGTTATCTTCCAATACAGGAGACGCGTTATCTGTTCCCAACTTTTTCACACTGTCCAATACTACCCTGCCTGTTACCAGCTTTGACCCCGGAGCGTCGGTTAATATCCAGTCTTTATACGCTTTTGCAAAGCTGGGCTGGAGAAGAGCGGTGTTCCTGGATGTTACCGGTCGTAACGACTGGAGCTCTACGCTGCCCGCAGCCAGCCGTTCTTATTTTTATCCGTCTGTCGGGTTATCTGCTATTATATCCGACCTGATCCCTTCCTTCCCGAAAGTGATCAGTTACGCACAGCTCAGGGCTTCGTGGGCGCAGGTAGGTAGCAGCGCGGCTGCTTTTATGCTGCAACGCAACGCTACCTTTTCAGCGGGTGGAACCAACGGGTTTTTATTGTTGAGCAGCATTCTGCCTAACGAAAACCTGAAACCTGAACAAACCCGCTCGCTTGAAACCGGTTTTGATATACGGTTTTTTAATGGCAGGCTGGGAGTTGACTTTACTTATTTTAAGACCAATACCTTTAACCAGCTATTTACTATCGCGCTGCCTGTGGGTTCAGGCGCCTCCTCTTTTTACACGAACGGAGGTAATATTCAGAACAAAGGAATAGAAATCGTTTTAAATACAACCCCTGTTCAAACAGAGCGTTTCAAATGGACATTCGATGTGAACTTTTCTCATTTGAACAACAAAGTGATCAGCATTTCGGACGAGCGTCCTAAAGTGGTTGTTTCGGGGCCGGCAAGCCAGTACTTCGCCGACTATGTAGTAAAGCAGGGTGAAAGATTCGGTGAAATGTACACCGCTAGCTTTTTAAGAGATGACAAAGGTAATGTAGTGATAGGCAGCAATGGGGTACCTAAAATTGATACCAGGAGAGAATTTAATATTGGCAGCTATACGCCGGACTGGACAGGCGCTATTTCCACCTCGGTTTCTTTCAGGAACCTGAGCTTATCGGCAGTCGTTGATCACAGGCAGGGGGGAGTTGTAGGCTCGTTTACACAGGCTAACCTAGTATTTATGGGACTTACCAATGAAACATTGCAGGGCAGGGACGGAGGACTCATTTTCGGTAAAAATATCTTTCCTCAATACACGGCTGTTACAGAAGACGGCCAGACCAATAATATACCTGTAAACGCGGAAGCCTTGTGGAGAGTGATCGGAAATCCAAGTGTGCCGGTAGGAGAAGCATTTGTAAATAGCGCTACCAATACCCGTTTCAGGGAACTGATAATCGCTTATACATTTCCGTCAGTGTTTGTGAAAGGGTTGCGGCTGTCCAACGTAAAGGTCTCTTTGGTGGGCAGGAACCTGTTCTTTATATCAAGAGCAACTCCTGGTCTTGACCCGGATATCCTGGCAGGAACACAAACTTCCGCTGAAGGTTTCTCATCTTACCCGCCACCCACAGTACGGTCATTTGGGGTGAATTTGAAAATTGGTTTTTAGTGAATTAATTCAAAAAAAATTATCATGAATACGATAAAAAAATATTGTAAGGCAGTGAATGCTGCTATGCTGTCAATGGTAGTACTCTGTCTGGCCGGGTGTACCAAAAATTTTGACGAGCTTAACACACCTAAGAATTTAATCACTGTAAAAAATATCAACCTTTCCACCCTTGGACAGGCTTTTGCCGATGCCCAGTATTATGGTCATGTAGGCGACCAGGGAGGATGGGAACTGATGCATGAATTACATGCCAGCATATACGCGCAGGTATATACTACCACTTCAAGCGGTTTTAATACAGACCAGTACCAGGCGGTAGCCTCCTGGGTTCAGTCGGGTTTTAATGCTTTCTACTCCAACCCGGCTGTTATGATCAACTTCGTTAAAAACTATACAGCAGAAAACAATATGCCTGCTGAAAATGCAATCGCACAGATATGGGAAGTACCTATATGGCAGCGCATGACGGATTTTTTTGGACCGGTGATGTTTTCCCAGTTCGGCAATGGTAAAACCAGCGTGGAGTACGATTCGCAGGAAGATCTGTACCGTTCCTTTTTTAAGATACTGGATGATGCTACTGCGGTTCTAAAGCAACATACCGGCGAAACGCCTTTCGGTAATAATGACCTGATGTTTGGAGGAAATGTAAACAAGTGGATCACTTTCGCCAATTCATTACGGCTGAGACTGGCAATGAGGATTGTGTATGCCGACCCCACGCTGGCCAGGCAGGAAGCCGAGAAAGCTGTTGCTGCCGGGGTAATGACAGACAATACACAAACGGCGAATATAAGCACGACTCCCAGCAGCTTAAATTATTTAACGCGCTGGACGTATATCAACCCGTTTTCCATGAGCGCTACCAGTGAAAGTATATTGGTTGGCTTCGAAGATCCGAGGTTGCCGGTGTTCTGGAACGAGGGTGGCGGCCGTTTGGGCGGCAATAAAGGTTATCATGGTTTGAGGAACGGGTTAACGGTGGCGCTGAAAACCTCGGATGTAAGAAGCGGAGTAGCGGGATGCTCATTTCCATCAAAAAAGTTTTTGCCTATTGCCGATGGAGGCGCTAATCCGCCCATTCCTATTGTAACTGCTGCGGAAGTATTTTTTCTTAGAGCGGAAGGCGCTTTAAGAGGATGGAACATGGGTGAAACGGCTGAAAATCTTTACAACGAAGGCATCAGGCAATCCCTGAAATACTGGGCTAACAGTCCGGATGCTGAAATTAATGACTACATAGCCAGTACAAATACGCCTTCGGCAGTGCCGGACGGAATAGTAGCGCGGGATTTTCATACCCCGCCTGAATCCGATATAACGGTGAAATATGAAGCAGGGGCTCCATTTGAGAGGAACCTCGAACAAATTATTACGCAAAAATGGATAGACCTGTTCATGAGCCCATGGGAATGCTGGGCCGAAAGAAGGAGAACCGGCTACCCCCGCGGCTATGCCATTATTGCCTCTCTTGACCCGGATATTCCCGTAACAGCTATCATTCGGAGAATGGTTTTCCCGCCCAGTGAATACAGCAACAACAAAGTGGCGGTGGAAAAAGCAGTGACCCTGCTGGGTGGACCGGATAATACCATGACCAGGGTATGGTGGGATAAGAAGCCGTTAGGAGATTATCCCGATCTGTCCTCCACCATTGTACCCTAAAGAAGAAGATTATAGGCGTTAACACAAAACAGGCGTAATGCAATTGAGAATCTACCGTAATATGAAATATATAAGCGGGGTTATCCTCGCTGCCCTATTGGCCGGCTCTTTATATGCCCAAAGTACGGGGACAGGTAATGACCTGGCGCACTGGTCAAGCATGTACCCGCTTTCTGTTCCGCTGGATGTGAGACAGGCGGAATTTAATAAAGGCAATATTGTTCCCAACCCCTCATTTGAGGAAGGTTCGGCTCCGGATAAGAATATACCCCTCCGGAATTTTAAAATAGCCAACTGGAATAAAGTAGGTGAAAATGTGGAATGGGTGGATACCGGAAATCCTTATTACAACGCTGCAGAAGTGCGGTCAGGGAATCATGCCATCAAGATCGAGAGAGCGGCAAAAGACGTTCGCGAGGTGGATAACCGTTCCGAGGGAATAGAAAGCGATTTTATCAAAGTAATACCGGGAAACTATACTTTCTTTTTTGATGTAAAGCTGGAAAATGTATTTCCCGCTGTGGAAAGGTACGAAGTGAAGATATCAAAGAATATGGATGTTCATCTCACCTTTTATGATAAAGATAAAAAGGAGATCAGCCCCGCCGTTTATTATCACCGCTTCGGAAAAGAAGTGGACAATAGTTTCAAAGGGTATGCATTTTCCAATTTCTTTTATATAGATAAGTTTGAATGGGGCAAAGTGCTCGGGCGTACCTATAACAATAATTTCTCCGAAGGCGATATGCCAGACGGATGCGCTTACATCAAAATATTTTTTGGATTGAAGGGGCGTGGCGCCATGTATGTTGATAATGTGGATTTCCGTTTTTCAAGATGGAATTTTACCTCGCTGGAGCGCATGATGCCTTTTTTCAAACAGGAATATCATCCTTCGCAACTGGTTGTTCCTACACCCAAGGCAGTATCGGATGCAACGGAGATCAGCTTTGCGGGAAGAGATATCGTGTTGGTATCACCCAGCGACCCGGAGGCTTCAGATCGTGCCGCTGTTGATCTGCTGAAAGAAAAGCTGTTGAAGACCGCCGGGGTGAATAAAAAACGAGTGTTGTTATCCGACGGCGATTATAAGGAGAACGGAAAAGGAAAGCTCATTTTCAATATCGGCAAAACGGCCTTGTATCGCCAATACGAAAGCAGGCTGGGACTTGACAGAATTGCAGGTGAAGACCAGGGATATGTGATAAGGAAAATAGATACAGACCAGGGAAATACGATCATCTTTTTAAACGGCAATACACCTGTGGGAGATTATTATGCCGCTACTACCGCGGTACAGTTGCTTGATCAGAAAAAGCCTGTATACTACCATGCGGATATAGCGGATTACCCTGATTTCAAAGGACGCTCCTACAGGTTGAAGACTTATGACAATGTGTGGACGATAGAAAGGGATGCGACACTTTCCCGGGCGGAGAAAGACGCGCGGATCGCGCAGTTAAAGAAAGATGCAGCGTTTACCATTTCGTCTGTAAATCGTTTTTCGTTTTATAAGCTGAACAAGATCTACAATGATTACTGGAGCCATAGTAAAAAATGGTGGGATCCCGGGGAACTGTTCTTTGATATGTTTGAGGGGCTGGGCAGGGAATGTAAGCGGTTGGGAGTCATCTCTCCGGCGCTCCAGATCAATCCCTATTTCCACTTCGAGTTTGAAAGCGAGGAAGATACTTTAAGCGATTCGCTCAGGAACCTGTTTGTTCACAGCGATCCGAACAGCATACAGAAAATAAAAAATATTATCCAAAAATGCGCGGAAGCAGGCACCAAAACAGTCATGCTTTGTGCGGATGACTTTGTGCCGCATTCCGGAAAGGCAAGGGGTGAGTATGCGCTGTTTAATGATCGTGATAAAAAAGCTTTTTTCAATATGGCCCATGCGCAGGTAACCATGCTGAATGAGCTGAAAGCATGGATGGATAAAAATTACCCGGGCATGAGGTTTGAATTTGTACCTGCGCCTTACCTGAATGAGTTCGTGGATTATGGAAGAGGCACCGCAGAGGCATTCTTCAGGGACCTGACCAGCCATGTGTCGAAAGATATTGCCATTATATGGACAGGAAATACGGTACGCTCGCTTGTATATGATCAGGCAGACCTGAAAAGGTATACCGATCTCATCAAAAAGAAGCCCATGCTATGGGATAACACGCCTTATGCAAGAGACATCGCCTTCCCGAATTACTATCCGGGCAAGACCGTCATGTGTAATTTGTTTGAAGCCTATGATATCATAGTGCCCAAAGATTTTTATAAAGTAATGGACACCGATATCTATCTCAATGGGAATGACTTTGAAGAACGGTACAATATCAAGTTTGCCACTTTCGCCGATTTTACCTGGAATAACAACGATTACCGGCCCGATTTCTCTTTATACAAGGTGCTGGTAGGGAATTTTGGAAAAGAGGGTGCCTTGAAGTTGATGAAGTTTAATGATAACCTGTACAGGTTCGTTTCCAAATATGTAGAGATCAAAGTAGGTATGGAGCGTGCTTCAAAGGATAAGCCCTATGTAATAAAGGAATCTGATAAAAAAGAAGCAGCGATGTTCCGGAAATTAACAGATGATTCTTTTAAAGACCTGGAAAGATCCATTACCAATACCAGGCTGCTGAGTCAGACCAAAGACCAGGTAAAGGGTTATATGGATGCTTATGATAAGATACTGCAGAACAAGGACGGTTACCTGGTAGGAGAATATTTCCTGCAGCGGTAACTTCAACAGGTAATCATTGCTTCTGTCATTAAATTATATAACGATGCCTATGCATTCGCTGAGCCGGGTATTTCTTTTTTTACTGTTGTTGATCTCTTTGTCAGCATTGCCCGGCAAGGGGTGGGGGCAGCACATCTTTTATGGCAAAGCGCATTTTCTCCTGGAAGGTACCACGGTGCCAGAACAGGAAAAAGAAGGCTTTTACGACAGGTTACCTGTTGTCTTAAAAGAGGAAGTACGGCCGCCTGTATGGGAGCTTTCGAAAAATTCCGCGGGACTTTCTATAAGGTTTCTTACCAATTCTTCTTCCATAAAAGTAAAATGGAAGCTGCTGCTCAACAAGACCATGAACCACATGGCCGAAACGGGTATAAAGGGTTTGGATTTATATGTAAAGCTTCCATCCAATGAATGGCAATACATCAATACAGCCCGGCCGGCAGGAATAGAAAATGAATTTGTTTTTGTTGAGCATATGACAAAGGAACTGAGAGAGTACCGGATCTACCTTCCGTTGTACGATGGGTTGGAGTATATAGAGGTGGGGGTTGATTCCGGTGCGGTCATGAAAAAAGGAGCCCCGTTGGAAAGTAAACCAATTGTTTTCTATGGAACCAGCATTACACAGGGCGGCTGTGCATCCAGACCGGGTATGGCGTATCCAGGTATCATAGGGAGAAAAACAGGGTATGAATGCATCAACCTGGGATTTAGCGCGAATGGAAGGATGGAGAAGCCCATTGCTGAATTCATATCCGGCACAGACGCCCTGTTGTATGTTATTGATTGTACACCCAACATGAGCGTGGATGACATCAGGAATAATATGATCCCCCTGGTGGAAACGATCAGGAAAAAGAAAAAGACTACACCGGTGTTGTTTGTGGAAAACCAGTTGTATGATAAATCTTTTTTAGATGCCTCTTTAAAAAAAGAGTTGGAAGAAAAGAACCGGGTGCTGAAGCAGGTATTTAATAACCTGGTTAAGCAAAAGGACGGGGCTGTTTATTACCTGGAAGCCGGAGCTGCGATAGGCACAGATCATGAAGGCACTGTGGATGGGGTTCACTTTACTGACCTCGGTTTTATGAGATTCGCGGATTTTATGATCGGAAATTTTCGCAGGCTGGGGCTGTTACAATGAGCCTGGTATATGCTGAATTTGTTAATCGGAATATAATAAAACAAGCAAGTGCTATGACGAATAAACTGAAAATTTTTAACGGACGCATCATTACACCATTCAGAGTAATACCTCGTGGGTCTGTTTTGATAGTTGATGGTAAGATAGCGAAAATAGCCGAAGGAGATATAGGGGAGCCTGCGGCGGATGAAATAGATGCACAGGGAAAACTTATTTCACCTGGTTTTATAGACATCCATGTGCATGGAGGCGGAGGGCACGATTTTATGGATGGCAATGTAGAGGCTTTTTTAAAAATAGCGGAAACACATGCTCGGTATGGCACAACGTCCATGCTGCCTACAACCCTCACTGCCGAAAAAGAAGAGCTGTTCCGTACGCTGGATATGTATGAAGAAGCAGTAAAGCGCAATGTAAAAGGAGCCCAGTTTTTGGGTATCCACCTCGAAGGTCCCTATTTTGCCATGAACCAGAGAGGAGCGCAGGATCCGCGATATATAAGAAATCCTGATCCTGCCGAATACAAAGAAATCCTGTCCCGCAGTACACATATCAAAAGATGGAGCGCTGCGCCCGAGCTGCCCGGCGCGCTTGAATTTGCCCGGTTCTTAAAGTCAAAAGGAATACTGGTAGCCCTTGCCCATACGGATTGTATTTATGAAGAAGCGGTGATAGGGTTTGAAAACGGATATACGTTGGCCACGCATTTTTATTCGTTAATGAACGGCGTGATCCGTAAAAATGCATTCAGGTATGCAGGCGCCATTGAATGTGCCTATCAGTTGGATGAGATGGATGTGGAGATCATCGCAGACGGCATTCATCTGCCGCCTTCGCTCTTAAAGCTGATCTATAAGCAGAAAGGTACCGACCGCATAGCGCTGATCACCGACTCCATGCGGGCGGCAGGAATGCCTGAAGGTGAAAGCATCTTAGGCAGCCTTCATGATGGTTTGAAAGTGATCGTGGAAGACGGGGTAGCCAAATTGCCCGACAGAACTTCTTTTGCCGGCAGCGTGGCCACGACCGACAGGCTGGTAAGAAATATGATACAACTGGCTGAAGTACCCCTGACCGACGCGGTAAGGATGATGACCAGGACACCCGCCGGCATCCTGGGTATTGAAGACAGGAAAGGCTCGCTGGTAGAAGGCAAAGATGCCGATATACTCATTTTTGACGAAGCGATACACATTGAAAAGACAATTGTAAACGGCAATATTATTTATAGCAGGAATTAATGAACGATAAAAATCAAGCCATGAGAAAAATGAAAAAAGACCTGTTGGAAGTAGAAATTCATAAGGACAGGCCCGCACTGGGCCGCGCGGCGGCAGATGCGGTGAGTAAAAAAATAAATGAGCTGCTGCAAAGCAGGGAGTACATCAATATTGTATTTGCCGCGGCGCCTTCGCAAAACGAATTTTTGGCAGAACTCGCGCAGAAAGATATTAGCTGGGACCGCGTTAATGCCTTTCACATGGATGAATATGTAGGAGTGAATAAAGATGCTACCCAGTTATTCGGTCATTTCCTTAAGGAGCGATTGTTTGGAAAAGTAGCATTACGGAATGTGTTTTACATGAACGGCAATGCGGCCGATATGGAGGAAGAGTGCAACCGGTATGCTTCCCTGTTAAAGCAATATCCTACCGATATTGTCTTCCTCGGTATTGGTGAGAATACGCATGTGGCTTTTAATGACCCGCATGTGGCTTTTTTTGACGATAAGAAAGACGTTAAAATTGTAGACCTGGATGAAAGAAACCGGCTTCAGCAGGTAGATCCGGACGATACCTCCTGTTTCAAAACGCTTGAAGAAGTGCCCACGCATGCCATCACGCTTACGGTACCGGCATTGTTCAGGGCTACCTATGCGTATGCCATCGTTCCGGGGGAAAAGAAAGCCGAAGCCATTTACTATACACTGAACAGCGAAATAAGCGAGCGTTATCCTTCCACTGTTTTCAGGAAACACAACCATTCCATCTTGTATATAGATAAGAATAGCGCCTCCCGGTTATAAGCACAGGGATATTGCGTGCGGGTTAGCCGGGTGATTGATCGCTGCATATTGCTACAGCCGGAGTGCTTTATGTGCTTATAGGA
This sequence comes from Chitinophagaceae bacterium, assembly GCA_019638615.1. GTDB lineage: Bacteria > Bacteroidota > Bacteroidia > Chitinophagales > Chitinophagaceae > Agriterribacter. The sequence goes on from JAHBTL010000042.1 coordinate 13,879, forward strand.
AGAATACATATCAGAACTGCAAAAAATACGGACGTGAACAAACAAACAAAAGTAGTACAGGCAGGCGCTGTAAATAAGAAGGATACCGTCATCCCGATCCTTATTATAGGCTCGCTGTTCTTTTTCTTTGGATTTATATCCTGGTTAAATTCAATCCTGATCCCTTTTTTCAAGATCGCGTGTGAGTTGACCAACCTGGAATCGTACCTGGTGACCTTTGCGTTTTATATCAGTTACCTGGTTTTTTCCGTACCGGCATCTTACCTGCTGAAGCGTGTGGGTTTTCGCAGGGGCATGATGGTGGGATTCTGGATCATGTCGGTAGGCGCTTTTATTTTCATTCCTGCCGCCCTTACCAGGGAGTATATTGTTTTTTTGATCGGTTTATTTTCCATAGGAGCAGGTACGGCTTTGTTGCAGACCGCTGCCAATCCCTACATCACCATTCTCGGCCCCAGGGAAAGAGCGGCTCAGCGGCTCAGCATTATGGGCATATTCAATAAGGTTGCCGGCATTATATCCCCGTTGTTATTTGCAGCAGTAGTGCTGAAAGCCACCGATACGGAGCTTTTCAGGCAAATACCTTTGATGAATGAAGCCGACAGGGCAGCCGCGCTGGATGAACTGGTAAGGCGTGTGATCGTACCTTATGCATGTGTGGGTGTGATACTGATCGGGCTTGGGTTTATGATCAGGTACTCATCCCTGCCTGAAATTGACACGGAACATGAGAGTAAGGAGGTGGCTGATGCAAATGCCGGTAAAACCGCTGTGTTTCAATTCCCTCAACTGGTGCTGGGGGCGGTTGCTATTTTCCTGCACATCGGCACGCAGATCATTTCCATTGATACGATTATCAGTTACGCCAATTCCATGAATATAGGATTGCTGGAAGCAAAGGTGTTTCCGGCCTATACGCTTGGGGCAACGATCACGGGTTATTTGCTCGGTATCATCCTGATCCCGCGTTTCATAAGCCAGTTGAATGTTTTAAGGATCTGTACGCTGTTGGGGTCAACGCTCACCTTGCTGATCGTTTTCGCTGATACTGAAGTCAGGTTCCTCGGGCATACAGCCAATATTTCCATCTGGTTTCTTGCCATGCTGGGTATCGCCAATTCTCTGGTGTGGCCGGGAATATGGCCGCTGGCCCTGGATGGATTGGGCAAATATACCAAGGTGGGCGCATCCATACTGATCATGGGACTTATTGCGAATGCCATTATGCCTTTGGTATATGGTCATTTTGCGGATGTATATGGCAACAGGCAGGCTTACTGGGTACTGTTTCCCTGCTATCTTTTTCTTGTTTTTTATGCATTCTATGGCTACCGGTTGAGGAAGTGGAAAAAATAGGTCATTCATTTTTAAAATAAAAAAGGGTTGATGAAAAAAAGTATTTTTTTCATGACTGTCCTTCTTTTGGGTTATTACAAGGGTGGTTATGCGCAGTTGCAGGCTTCGGAAGGAGGGAAATACAGCACACTGGAAAGATATGTGTATTCAGAACATTTTGAGGAAGGGCTGTTAGGCGCCTGGGCATCCTATCCGCACTGGCAGGATATTGCTTATGATCAGAACTTCCGGATCGGGCAAATACGGCAGGGGGATAGCAACACTTCCATTGTGCAAAAGGTAACGCCTTACAGTAATGTGGATAATTACGGAGGAGCACAGAAACTCCTTGATATGTATCTTGTACCCGGCGCTACAATTAGATTCAGGTACTTTATTAAATCGCATCTTGCACCTTCTTTTATAAAGGTAAGATTAGCGGCAGGAGCTTTGGGAACATTGGATGTTACGATCAATAACCCCGCGATTAATCAGTGGGTATCGGCATCGGTTGGCTTTGATGATTTTGTACGGGAGAATGCGGCGATCAATGCTGCCGACCCGGTGCATATATACGCGCTTCTTTTTCTTGCTAAAATACCGGACTGCGATCCTGAAATGCCTTTTTATATAGGGCTTGACGATATTTCATTTGAAGGCGCCAGGGAAAAGCAGTTCCAATTTGCACTGCCGGCGGTGACAAAGCTCCCGGAATTCGCGCCTTTCATTCCCTCAAAGCATTATTTGCAGGGCGAAAAATTTTCACTGAAGGGGAGCTGGGATATTGATGCCAGCAGGGTCAACATTCAAATCGCGTCTTTTACAGAGCCTGAAAAAATAGTTTTTGCAGGTAAGCTGCTAAAACAGGGCGGCGAATGGGAATTGAACCAGCTTACGCTCAACTTTCCTGCAGGGTTGTATAGGGCAACTTTATCAGGCTACAACAATAAAAACAAGATCGCTGCAACGGAATTTACCCTTCATATTGTAGCGAATCGCCCACCGGCAATGCATCCTCGTCTATTATTTGATGAGGAAAAGCAGGCATGGATCGAAAAACGATTCCGGTTGGAAAAATACAAACCGGTTTTAGAAGAGATAGCAACAAATGCCAGGCAGCAGCGGGAAAAAATTCCTGTGAGCAGTCTTATATATGACCTGGACCAGTTCCCCGATGAAAACTGGCTTCCTTCCTGGGATGCATGGGGAGCGCACAGCGTTGTTACCGGCGAAGCGCTGAAATGGAATGCATTGTCGTACGTTTTTAATAAAAGCGAGGAAGCGGGGCAATATGCAAAAGATGTGTTGATCACATTGGCCAGTTGGAAAGACTGGGCCAGCCCCTGGCAGACCAGGCGGGGGAGGTTTGGCGATCACAGAACAGGAACCTGGTCGCATAGTCTTTCGTTGGCATACGACCTCATCTACCCGTTGATGACGGAGACGGAAAGGCAAACGGTAAGGAATGCATTTATAAAAAATATAGTAGAAGGCGTTCACAAGACCTTCGTATATGATGATAATATTACGGGGAAAACATCCAACTGGATAGCCATGACCGTGGGCGGTTCGCTTATGACGATGGCAGCCATGTTCAACGATGGAAAAGAAACCGAAAACATGGAGCCCTATTTTACGGGAGCCTTATTAAAATACTATTCATTCATTAATAAAGTCAGCGATAGCCTCGATGGCGGCTGGGGAGAAGGACTGGGGTACAATGAATATTCCTTTACCAACATGTCGATGAGCCTTCCTTCGTTAAAGCGTGTGTTTAATATTGACCTCTCTGCGCCGCTGGTAAATTCTTATAATGAATACATCTGGTCGGGGGTGCTGGAAGCCGGGAACTATTTTCATTTTGGCGACGCCGCGCGGTCTTTGACCAGTTTCCCAGGCTGGGCGTTTCTGCTCAATATGCGCAAAGAACCCCGCTTAAGCTGGCTGTATCATTACTTTAAAAAAGAGGAAACATGGTATGATGTACTTTTTGACGTAGACAACATTCCGCAGGATACTCCTTTTGATGAAAACCCGGATAAAGTTTTCAGGAAAATAGGAACGACTGTTTTTAAAGGCGGCTGGGGGAAAAATGATTTTTCATTTTCCATGCGTACCGGCGCTTTTTTCAATCACCAGCATATGGACCAGGGAAGCTTTATGCTGTCGGACAGGGGCGTGGATTTTATTGTTGAGCGGGGAGGGAGCACTTACTATGATGATCCTGTTTACCAGTCTTCTTTCATACAGCCTGTAGCGCATTCTACTATTCTTATAAATGGGAATC
>JAHBTL010000042.1:22500-64432 GCA_019638615.1 Chitinophagaceae bacterium
AGCAATGCAGGATGACGGCGTGCCTTTTGCATAATGAGCCTACGAGTTGCTCCTCACTGGCGAGGTTAAGTTCTTTTGTAACGGAGCCGCAGCGAAAGCGAGTCCAAACAGGGCGCTTAGTCAGTGGGGGCAGACGCGAAACTTTGTGATCTATCCATGGGCAGGTTGAAGTTCTGGTAACACAGAATGGAGGACCGAACCCGTTGACGTTGAAAAGTCTTGGGATGACCTGTGGATAGGGGTGAAAGGCCAATCAAACTGAGAGATAGCTCGTTCTCCCCGAAATGTTTTTAGGAACAGCCTCGGATTATAGACGTTTACTAGAGGTAGAGCTACTGATTGGGCTAGGGGGCTTCACCGCCTACCAAACCCTGACAAACTCCGAATGCTAGTAAATATCTCCGGGAGTGAGGCTGTGGGCGCTAAGGTCCATGGCCGAGAGGGAAATAACCCAGATTAGCAACTAAGGTCCCTAATACATAGTTAAGTTGATCAAACGATGTGAGACTTCTATAACAGCCAGGATGTTGGCTTGGAAGCAGCCATTCATTTAAAGAGTGCGTAACAGCTCACTGGTCGAGAGGTCTTGCGCGGAAAATAATCGGGCATCAAACTATGAACCGAAGTTCTAAGATTGCCACTAGGTGGTATATCGGTAGGGGAGCATTCTGATCTGCTGTGAAGGTGTGTGGCGATGCATGCTGGAGCGTTCAGAAAAGAAAATGTAGGCATAAGTAGCGATAAAACAGGTGAAAAACCTGTTCGCCGTAAGTCTAAGGTTTCCTGATCAACGTTAATCGGATCAGGGTTAGTCGGGTCCTTAGGAAAACCCGAAAGGGGCATCTGATGGAAAGCTGGTTAATATTCCAGCACCCGCTTTAATTCCGATGGGGTAACGGGGTAGTGAAAGGACTGCCACATCACGGTATATGTGGTTAAAGGGTGTAGTTATATCTTTTACAGGTAAATCCGTAAGAGATGGCGAACCTGATAGTACAGCAATGCTTCGGCGGCGCTGATAATGTCCCTAATCAAACCTCCAAGAAAAACCTCTAAGGTGTGGTTAAAGCGGCCCGTACCGGAATCCGACACAGGTAGACGAGATGAGTATTCTAAGGCGCTCGGGTGAGCCGTGGAGAAGGAACTAGGCAAATTGACGCTGTAACTTCGGGATAAAGCGTACCGCAGCGATGCGGTCCCAGTAAAATGGTTCAACCAACTGTTTAACAAAAACACAGGGCCCTGCAAAAACGTAAGTTGACGTATAGAGCCTGATACCTGCCCGGTGCTGGAAGGTTAAGGAAGGGTGTTCGACGCAAGTCAAAGCTCCTGACTGAAGCCCCAGTAAACGGCGGCCGTAACTATAACGGTCCTAAGGTAGCGAAATTCCTTGTCGGGTAAGTTCCGACCTGCACGAATGGTCTAATGAGTTGAACGCTGTCTCCTCCACGAGCCCGGTGAAATTGTAGTATCGGTGAAGATGCCGGTTACCCGCCACGGGACGGAAAGACCCCGTGAACCTTCACTACAACTTTGCATTGATTTTGAGTGACAGATGTGTAGGATAGTTGGGACGCTTTGAAGCAACCTCGCCAGGGGTTGTGGAGCGGTCGTTGAAATACCAACCTTCTGTTACTTAGAGTCTAATCCAGAAATGGAGACATTGCATGGTGGGTAGTTTGACTGGGGTGGTCGCCTCCTAAAAAGTAACGGAGGCTCGCAAAGGTACCCTCAGTACGGTTGGTAATCGTACGCAGAGCGCATTAGTATAAGGGTGCTTGACTGTGAGGCATACAAGCCGAGCAGGTGCGAAAGCAGGCTAAAGTGATCCGGTGGTTCTGCATGGAAGGGCCATCGCTCAAAGGATAAAAGGTACTCCGGGGATAACAGGCTGATCTCCCCCAAGAGCTCATATCGACGGGGAGGTTTGGCACCTCGATGTCGGCTCGTCACATCCTGGGGCTGGAGAAGGTCCCAAGGGTTCGGCTGTTCGCCGATTAAAGTGGCACGTGAACTGGGTTCAGAACGTCGCAAGACAGTTCGGTCCCTATCTGTGGTGGGCGTTAGTAAATTGAGTGGACATGACCTTAGTACGAGAGGACCGGGTCGTACGTGCCGCTGGTGTATCTGTTGTGCCGCCAGGTGCAATGCAGAGTAGCTACGCACGGCAAGGATAAACGCTGAAAGCATCTAAGCGTGAAACCTTCCACAAGATGAGTTTACTTTTAAGGGTCGTCGAAGACTACGACGTTGATAGGCTACAGGTCTAAAGGTGGTAACATCAAAGCCGAGTAGTACTAATTGCCCGTAAGCTTTAATTTTTTTTAATATTTCAAACTTTTACTCGTTATTTCCCAATATGTACATTATTAATTTGAAATCTGAAATTTCAAATTTCAAATTCTTATGGTGCTTTTGCCGAGGGTGTTCACCTCTTCCCATTCCGAACAGAGAAGTTAAGCCCCTTATGGCCGATGGTACTGCACAGAAATGCGGGAGAGTAGGTAGGTGCCATATTTATTGACCCGATCAGTTTTACTGGTCGGGTTTTTTTGTGCCTGTATTATGATGAAGCAAATTTCGCTGAACATCATCAGTCTGTAATTGCTCAATAGTTGCCTCCCAATACTCTCACCCGATAAACCATGGATGCCAACATGAAAATTGAGAATCCCGGTGGAAAGATATGGAAGAAGATTCTCCAACCTGGGCGATCAAAAAAGCGTATCAGACAGAGCGGAATATTGCAATCATTTCAATAAGTACACTTAAAAGCATGAAAGCGAAAATATTTCTCTGTCTGTTATGTATAACAGGCTTGTCGCCTGTTTTTAGTCAGGACCATACATACCAGGTTGGATTTACTGCGTTAGCGCCATGGGTAAACAATTATCGTTTCTATAACTACGATGAGCAAAAGAAGGCGGACAAGACTGGCTTTATCGGTGTCGGCGCCGGGTTATTTTATAAGAATAATAACAATAAGATTGTCTTGAGCGGATCGTTGACTTCGGATGCCAGGCTTCCTTTCGGCGAGCCCGAATATGCTGCCGGCAGTGTAAGGAGTCATATTTACGCAATAGTTACGGAAGCCACTTATCATCGCCGCCTTTTCCATAAGATATTTCTTTTTGCCGGTCCAAACTGGACCCATCATTGGTATCGATTGAGAAGTAGTGCAGATTCTATCAGCTCCTATAATAAGTTTGATCAATCAATAGGACTTACTACCGGAGTAGAATACCAGGTCATCAACCAAATTTCTGCTGCTGTAACATATCGTCCTGCAATTGTTTCTTTGGATCGGAAGCAATACTGGCATACGTTGTCTCTTTCCGCAAGGTTTCATCTCATCTTACGAAAGAAGCAGCCTACTCTTTACGGGAGCCGTCAAAATAATAAAATGCTATTGCCGGGGGAGTGAAGTTCTTTTATTAAATTTTTGCAGTGCCTGCTTTCTTCACTGTAGCTTTTGCCAGTACTTCCGCCATGGTTTTACCTATATCAGCCGGGCTATCCACAACAGTTATTCCACATTCGCGCATTATTTTCATTTTGGCTGCAGCAGTATCATCTGTGCCGCCTACAATGGCTCCCGCATGTCCCATACGCCGACCGGGAGGCGCTGTTTGACCAGCAATGAATCCTACTACCGGCTTGGTGCCGTTTCCTTTGATCCATCTTGCCGCATCCGCTTCCATGCCTCCTCCAATTTCACCGATCATAACAATACCATCTGTTTCGTCGTCCTTCATAAACAGTTCTACTGCTTCGCGGGTAGTAGTACCTATAATTGGGTCGCCCCCGATACCAATGGCAGTAGAAATACCTAAGCCGGCTTTAGCAACCTGGTCGGCAGCTTCGTAAGTAAGTGTTCCGGATTTTGAAACAATACCAATCCTGCCAGGCTTAAAAATAAAGCCGGGCATAATGCCTACTTTACATTCGTCTGCGGTGATCACCCCGGGGCAATTGGGGCCTATTAATCTTGAAGAAGTGCCAGCCAGGTAATGCTTGGCTTTCACCATATCCTGTACAGGAATGCCTTCCGTAATACATATGATCAACCCTACACCGGCTTCAGCAGCTTCTATTATGGCATCGGCAGCAAAAGCAGGGGGAACGAAAATGATTGAAACATCCGCACCTGTCTCTTTTACAGCATCCGCAACTGTATTGAATACTGGTTTTTCCAGGTGTTTTTGTCCGCCCTTGCCCGGGGTAACACCACCCACTACATTTGTTCCGTATTCGATCATTTGAGTAGCATGGAAGGTACCTTCTGTTCCGGTAAAGCCCTGAACAATAATTTTTGATTTATTATTTACTAAAACCGACATGATGGGAGTATTATGCTGTTAAAAAGCTGGGCAAAAATAGGGGATTTAGCCTATAATCCTCACGTTTTTTCGCGCAGGTCAACAGCTACGGAAGGTATCTTTAGCGTATTATATATTATACCCCATATAGAAATTGCCGCAGACCTGTCCGCCGCAGGCAGATGCGCAGATTAAATCTGTGCATCTGCCTGCGGCTAAAAAATCCGGGGTATATCCTATGTTTTGCGGCAGGCCCGCCCCGCTGGGCTAATTTGGAATACCCCCATATCTTAATGTGCAGGCATTCGTGGCAATAAAAGCGCCTCTGGTTTTAGCCGATACGGCTGCGGATATACAAAAAGAACATCAGCGCTAAAAAAAGTAATATAATGGTTACTACCACCGGGATCATCAGATTCAAAGGCTTTTTATTCCTGTTTCTTTTTCTGCGGTTGGAAAGCTTTTTAACAAGTTGCCTGTTCAACTCGCTCATCACTACAGGGAGTTTACTTTTATCTTCAACCTCTTGTAAACCTTCGGCGGCATCACGCTCAAAGTCTGCGTCAATCAGTAATTTTTCAATTTCATGGCGTTCTTCTTCAGACAGCTTGTTTTGCAGGTAGTCCAGCAATTTCTGCTGGTCTATTTCTTTTGAATCGGATAATATGTTTAACAGATCTTTGTTCATACAGCTTCACACTTTCTTTCCTTTATTCAGTTTCTTTTCTACAATGATTTTAAGATTACGTTTGCCGTTTTGGATATAACTTTTTACCTGCATTTGTGTATAGCCGGTTTGGGTGGCTATTTCGGAATAAGATTGTTTATTGAGATAAAACAATTTTACACATTTTCGCTGGTCTTCATTCAACTCTTCCAGCGCTGCCGCCATTGCTTCCAGTGTTTCGTCCTTTTCCCGATGCCTCAGTATTTCATCGTTATTCTCCGGCGCTGCTACTATCATTTTTTCTGTAACCGGAACAGGTATTTTTCCCCTGTCTCTTAGTTGCATCAAACAGTAATTGCGGGCAACCATGTATAGCCAGCTTTTAAAATAGGTTACCTGGTATTTCTGCAGCTCTGCAATGGATTTAAGAAATATCTGCTGCACAGCATCTTTTGCTTCCTCCTCATTTTTAAGATACTTCATGCACACGCCGTACAACAGCAGCGTATATCGTTGCATCAGTATGCCAAGCCACTCATTATTGCCATCGTGATAATAATTTTCCAATAAGCCTGCATCTGTTATATGGTTTGCCTGCTGAGTCGTCACCGTTATATACAACTATTGTACACTTTAGATGCAGACAACCGATCATTCCATAACATACTGAATTAAAAAATGATAAAAGTTATCACATCCTGACCATGAACAGGGTCATTATTTTTTTTCAACGAAATTCTCTTTGTAGAAACGAATCGCTTCTTCAACAATTTTCAGCGCTGTAGCTTTGTCCTGGAATTCGTTTACACTTACGGTTTTGTTTTCCAGCTTTTTATATTCTTCAAAAAACTGTCGCAGTTCGCTAAAGAAATGCTTGGGCATTTCCTCGATGTTGTTGATGTAGTTTACGCCCGGATCATTGTTTGCCACTGCAATGATCTTGTCGTCGGCATCGCCGCTGTCAATCATTTGCATTACACCAATCACTTTTGCCTGCACCAGGCACAACGGCTGGATGCTCATGCTGCTGATTACAAGTATATCCAGGGGGTCTTTATCATCTCCGTAAGTTTGGGGAATAAATCCATAGTTTACCGGGTAATAGAAAGAAGAATAAATAACCCTGTCTAACTTTAGTAACCCACTGGGTTTATCAATTTCGTATTTCTGTCTTGATCCTTGCGGAATTTCTATTATTGCATTAACTACTCTTGGCGCGTTTTCTCCCGGATCTATTCCATGCCAGGGATGAAGTACTGTAAGCATGTGTATATGAAAGTTTATTTATTGAAAATAAAGATAAGAAAAACACTCAACCGGCACCATTATTTTGAATGATGAAAAGCAGTTTACGTGATAACATTCAGGGTTCCGCGGCCTCGTTGTCTGTAAAGGTATATTTAAAATCGACCCACCATTCGCCGCCGGTTTTTACCAGCTTGATTTTGCTGTCTTCCTTCTTGTAAGAGTTGGAATAACTGAGTATAGCGGTTGAGTCGTTCAATGGTTGAAACCTGATTTTCTGGATGCTGGCGTTTTTATATTCTTCCTTCTCCTGCTTGCTGGCTTCTGTATATTTTTTTTCTATTTCGGCAAAAAGCCTTTCGTTGTCAGTATCAGGTAAAATAAAAGTCTTTGCTTTTTCCATATTGCCATCCAGCGCGAATTGTATAAAATCCCTGCCTGCTTCTAAAGGGTCGTCGGGCTTTTTATAGTCGCTTTCTGAGCAGGAGCTATAAATAAGTAAAATGCTGATTGAACAGAAGAGCAATCTGAATATTTTGTTAGGCGTGATCATGCGCAAAAGTATAAATAAAACTGCTGGTTTAAAAAGCGGTTCTGCCATCCCTTACCTTCACTTTTTTCTTGCCCGAATTTTGTTTCTCCCAGTCTGTTACCTGCTTGGGCTTCTCGGCAGGGGGCTTGTTTTCGGTGGCAGCAGTCTTTTTTTCAAGATCCTTTTTATCTTTTTGTCCAAAAAAGTAGGTTTCCTGTTTGGTAATAAAACCTGTTTCAGGGTCGTAAAATTTCCATACACCGTGAGCAACAGAAGCCACTTCCACTTTTACAATTTTCATTTCCCATTTGTTGGGTATGACTGGGTCGGGCACCTGCACGCTATCGTAGGGGTTCTCGGGATTGGTGGCCCGCCAGCTTTCCTCCCGTAACAGATCGCCCATTTTGGTATAATACTGCTGCTTTCCATCCTTTTCGCCCCACTTGTAGTTTTCTATGGCAATCAGGTCGCCGCTTAATGCATATTTTCTCCATAATCCTGTTTTTTTGCCATCTTCAAAAAAACCTTCTTCCTCGTAGCCCGGTTCTCCGCGCAATTCCTCCACCCTCACCACCCAGGGTCCTTGTTTTTTATCATTTTGATCCAGCCTGTTCAGCGTATCACCCTTCACAGAAATAATAAAACTTTTCCACTGAGCCTGGCTTTTAAAAGATACCAGGAGAAGCAAAAAAATAATATAACGCATAAATGGGAGTTTAAAATTAATATTACAAAGATAGTTCAACAATAATGCCCCGGTAAAGGTAAAAACGTTAAAGATGCCTTTAGAGATAAAGAATTGTCTTGTTCGTTGTATAATGGCAGCGAATGCTTCCGCATGATATTTACCATTTGCTAAATATTATCATAAGGCAAAAACCCGTTTAAAGGGAAATTTCCCAATCCAATGAAATCTGTTTATGCCTTTCTGTTGTTCTCTTTCTTAATGTCTTTGTTTGTTTCCTGTAAAAAGAACGATGTTACGGATCCTTCTAATGCGCAACGTCCTGATTTTGCGTATAACGTAAAAGCTGCGGTTCTGCTCGACCTGGTAAATGAAGCCCGGACCAAAGGCTGCAAATGTGGCGAATCCAGTATGCCTGCTGTACCTGCGCTTACATGGAACGATCAATTGGGGCAGGCTGCATTTGGACACAGCGAGGATATGAAGCAGAAAGGATATTTTTCTCACGATGGTTCGGATGGCAGTACCTTTGTGGGTCGAATGAAGGCTACGGGATATACACCTTCTATAGCAGCAGAAAACATTGCATTTGGACAAACCACGGAAGAGCAGGTAATGACGAGCTGGCTACATAGCGAAGGGCATTGCAGGAATATTATGAACGCCCAGATAAAAGAAATGGGGGCCGGTCGCTCCGGTAATTACTGGACCCAGGTATTTGGTGCACAAAAATAATAATGGCTCATATTATTGAGCTGCTAGCGGGTGTACAAACTCTTTTTCGCTTTTTGAAATGGCAAGGGTTGCTACCCCGTTTCCTATGATATTGGTGATGGCGCGGGCCTCGCTCATGAACTTGTCTACTGCAAGTAAAAAAGCCAATCCCTCCAACGGAATTCTGTGAAGCGCCGTGAGTGTGGAGGCAAGAATAATAAAACCGCTGCCCGTAACACCGGCGGCGCCTTTAGAGGTTACCATTAGTATCCCTATTATCGAAAGCATTTCCATCCAGCTAAGATGTACATTGTATAGCTGCGCAAGAAATATGATTGCCATCGAAAGATAAATGGATGTTCCATCGAGGTTGAAGGAATACCCGGTGGGCACCACCAAACCCACTACAGGTTTGCTGCAACCCATGCTTTCCAGTTTTTTCATTAAAGAAGGCAGTGCAGACTCGGAAGAAGAAGTGCCCAGTACAATCAATAACTCTTCTTTGATTGCCCCAAGAAATTTAAAAATGTTGAGTTTATAATAACGAAGTATAGTGCCCAATACAATAAAAATGAATACTGCCATTGTTCCATACATGGTGAGCATCAGCTTCCCTAAAGGAATCAGCGTTTTAATGCCAAACCTTCCTACCGTATACGCCATTCCTCCAAAAGCGCCCAAAGGAGCAAGGTACATTACATATTTCAGCGCTATGAATACATAGTGCGTGATGCGCGCCAGAAAGGGAGTTACTTTTTCGCGGTAACTGGTTAAACTCAGTGCCACGCCGGTTATGATGGCGATGATCAGCACCTGCAATGTAAAGTTCTCTTTTAAAAAGCTGATCCAGCTGAACTCAGCACTGGTGGGTGGAGAAGATACGGAAACGGGCAAACCCTCTTTGTGGATTTTGCCCGGCTGAAAAATATTGGCGAATACAATGCCGAGGACAAGCGCGAAAGTTGTAACTATCTCAAAATAAATGACCGCTTTCAACCCTATGCGTCCTGCTTTTTTAAGGTTGCCCATGCCTGTAATGCCCAATACGATGGTAAGAAATATAATAGGGCCAATGAATAGTTTGATGAGATCTACAAATCGTTTTCCCATCCACTCTGTTTTAACCGCGGTTGCAGGAAAAAAATGACCCAGCAAGATGGCAACAATGATTGCAAGCAATACCCAGAAAGTAAGGTGCAGGTAAAAGGGTTTGCTTTGTTTATGAGGTGGCATATGGAATAAAAAATTAAATGCAATATAAAATAATTGAAGCCTGTTGTAACGTTATCTCATTTCTATTTATAAATGATATGAAATATCCTCTTTATTTGCAGTTTAAATTAATTCTGGAAAGATGAGCATAGATATTAATAAGACAGATAACTTTTTCTTTATAGGAATTGCCGGTACTGGAATGAGCGCCCTCGCTCAATACCTCGCCGGGTATGGAAAAAAGGTGTCAGGCTCCGACCGTTATTTTGTAAAGGGGGCAGAAAATGATACACGGGCAAAACTGGAAGCAGAAGGGATAAATTGTTTTGCTCAGAATGGTGAGGGAATTACGGATCATACCCAACTCGTAGTGGTATCCACTGCGGTGGAGGATACTGTGCCTGAAGTTCAAAAAGCCAAGCAGTTGAATATACCCATCATAAAACGCTCTGCTTTGCTGGCATTAATAGCAAAAACCAGGAAAACAATTGCGGTGGGAGGTACTTCAGGTAAAAGCACAACCAGTGCAATGCTTTTTGAAATATTAACCAAAGCGGGGCTTGAACCCGGTATTATCAGCGGGGCAGGGCTGGTAAGTTTAATTAAAAAAGGCAAAATAGGGAATGCGGCAACCGGCAAAGGAGAATGGCTGGTAATTGAAGCAGACGAAAGCGATGGATCTATTGTACAATATGAACCTGAAATCGGGTTATTATTGAATGTAGATAAAGATCACAAAGAGGTGGATGTGCTGATGGACATTTTTGATATTTTCAGGAAGAACACCCGTGGCGTATTTATAGTGAACCGTTCCCATCCGCTTGCTGCGAAACTATCTGGTAATCATGAGTTTGACTTTGCAGTTCGTGAAGAAAGCGGGGCGGGATTTATAGCCAGCGGGTTTGAACAACGGGGACTTGTCAGTACCTTTTATATCAATCACGTTCTTTTTACACTCAATACGGTTGGGAGGCACAACATGGAAAACGCGTTGGCCGCTACTGCAGTTGCAGCCTGTATTGGGGTGTCTCTGCCTGTATGTGTCGATGCTTTAAAAAATTATGAAGGAATATACAGGCGCCACCAGGTGTTAGGCAAAAAAGGCGGAATTTTGCTGATAGACGATTATGCGCATAATCCCGCTAAATGCGCTGCTTCTATTGCGGCCTGCCAGCCGATTGCCCCTAAGGTAATTGCCTGGTTTCAGCCGCACGGATATGGACCCACCCGTTTCCTGCGTCATGATTTTGTAAATGAAATAGCCGGTGTTTTACGCTCCCGGGACGAAATATGGATGAGTGAAATTTTTTATGCAGGGGGCACTGCCGAAAAAAATATATCAGCCAATGACCTTATCAATGATCTGAAAAAAGAAGGTTGCAACGCTTTTTTTGTCGAGAACCGGGATGATCTGCTGAATCACATGCGGCGACATTTTACAGACAATTGTGTGTTGCTGCTAATGGGTGCAAGAGATCCTTCACTCGAAAATTTTGCTCAGGCTGTATGGCGGGCATTGTAGGGCCATCCTTTCCATGTAAACCTCATTCTTTTGAAGTTCCAGTAAATGGCTTTAAAAAAAGATTGCAGATGGGTAAATTGCCTTTTTATAAGAAACTTTAATGTGGTTACCGGAATGCCCAGGAATATGAAAACCGTTAGAAATACGAATAGTTGCACAGCGCTTGCATTCTTTCGCATGAACAATATACGGTTGCGGGTGCTATAGTACACCTTAATAGCACTTTTTTGGTCCGTTATCATGGCGTCCTTGCTGTATACAACAGCCTTGGGTTGATATAAAATCTTATAGCCCTTCTTTAATATCCTGGCGCTTACTTCTGAGTCGTCGAAATAAATAAAGAAGTTTTGGACCAGAACATCGTTGTTTTGCTCTATCATGCTTTTCTTCAGCATCATGGCGCCGCTATAAGCTCCGTGTGTATAAGTTGGTTTGTCAAATTGCCCTTTGTCTTCTTTTTCCTCGCCTATAATACTGTTCCTGCCTGTAATAATATTGGTGCGTTTGTAGCCTGCATATTGGATAATACTTGGGCGATGAAAGGAGCGGATTTTTGGGGAGGCCGCTCCAAGAAAATCATCCGAAAGAAAAGGGCTCAATAAATCATCAAGCACATTTTCCGTTACTACCGTATTATTATTGATCAGCAGGATAAAATCTCCTTTTGCCTGGGCAACCGCCCAACTGATATCATTGGCTGAACGTGAATAAGCATCCGCTTTTAATACCCTGGTATTGGGATAATTGCCCCGGGAGATCTGGGGAGTAGGGTCTACCGCCGAGCCAATATCACATACAAGAATTTCATAATTTTTGTAATTCAGATTCCGGGTTGATTCCAGAAACTGGCAGGTAATATCCGTTTGGTTCCAGTTAAGAGTGATAATAGAAATAAGCGGCGTTGCTTTTACCGGAATGTATTGTCTGCCTTGCATACTGAATTATTTCTCCGTTTTAAAATAAATATTGAGAAATAATGGATTTAAACTGCTTAAAAATACTGATAGATCAATAAGCACGATTATTTTCAAGGGATTTGAATACCGGGAGGCGAACACAGGCGCATAATATCGAATAAAAGTAAAAAATAAATGTAAGCTACACGCACAGCTTCCGCGAACCTATGTTAAATAGTGTAGTTAATATGAGAAATCGTATAAATATATATTAATTATCAATACGATATAGTTTACTGTTTATTTAGGTTGATGTATTCAGGTTGATCTTTTTTATCAAACATCAACAGGTAGTAAAATTAATTTTATTATTTATTTAAATAATATTATATATTTTATTTTTTGATAAATATATGATTGTGTTTCCATCCTTGTTTTATTGCCAGTTTATTATAGCTAAACAAGTTTTCCACTTTTTTACGTAAAAATACTGATTGGTATAATCCTTGTTGTTTCTTCGGGACATTTTGATTATATAATATTCTAAATCCAATGCACATGCAAAAAATTTACTTCCTTTTGAGCCATAGAAAAGAGTAATAAGAAATAATAATGATATATACTCCTGTACTCTATGCATACAAATAAATCCTTTTTTTAACTCTTTTCTTGAAAAATCATGAATCAGAACTATTTTATTAATGCTTTCTTTAATTCAATAAAGAAGCTACTACCCATTTTAACCCTTTTTAGCATTCAGCTTAAATCTTCCTTTGCTCAGGTACAAACACAAACAGCGGTTTCAGCAAATGTTTCTACCTATATTAAAGGTTATTACGAATCATTACCCGTTGATTATAAATCCAGTACAACCAAAAAATACCCGCTTTTAATATTCCTGCATGGAGGGGATGAGCGAGGCAATGGAACTACAGGCCTTCCAAAGGTTTTAAAAAATGCCATTCCTAAATTAATTAATAAGGGCCAGTTTCCCTCTAAATTCAGGGTGGGAGGGAAAGACTTTTCTTTTATTGTTATTTCTCCGCAACTTGTATCTTCAAACAATTACCCTGTAACCATCCGGGATTTAGTTAGTTATTGCAAAAATAAGTATCGTGTTGATGAGCAAAGAATATATATAACCGGTTTAAGCTTCGGAGGATTGTTGTCGTGGAACTTTACCGGCTCTGCTAAAGCAAATGCCGAAATATTTGCAGCTATGGTAACAGTTTGCAGCGGAGGTGTCCCTACTGAGGGCAGGGTTGCTAGTGTAGCTTCGGCAAAATTACCGGTTTGGGTTACCAATAACTCTGGTGACCCTTATAATTCAGCTACTCTCGCCAAGCAAACGGTGGAGAAATTAAATGCATACAAGCCGGCTCCCCCGAAGGCTGTGTTGACTATTTTTCAAAAGGGAGGACATGATGCATGGACCCAAACCTATGACCCGAATTTCAGGCAGGATGGTTTGAATATATATGAATGGATGCTTTCCTATACAAGAGGTGGAACTAATGCCCCTCTTCCCAAGCCTGATGAAACAACAGCTCCTCCGGTGGCAAAGGCGGGGTCAAATCAAACTATTACTTTGCCAACCAATAGTGTTACTTTAAGCAGCAGTGGTTCTACAGCTTCTTCAGGCTCCATTAAGTCGTATTCCTGGAAAAAAGTTTCGGGTCCGTCTGGCGGTTCTATAACCAGCAGCACTTCTGCTTCAACGAAAGTAACAGGATTAACAGAAGGTGTTTATAAATTTCAGTTGACAGTGACTGATAGCAATAACAAAACCGCCATTGCCACGGTAACGGTTACTGTTAAACCAGAACCTGTAACAGCCATAGCTCTTAAGGCAAATGCCGGAACTGATCAAACCATAACATATCCCCAGAGTGTTGTAACGCTTGATGGCTCTAAATCAACATCGGAAACAACCATTAAAAATTATGTATGGAAAAAAGTCAGCGGCCCTGCTGGGGTTTTAGCTCCGGAAATAGCAAAAGCTTCGGATGTAAAAACACAGGTTACGAATCTGGTACCTGGTACATACGTTTTCCAATTGAAAATCACCGATGCCGCCGGTAATACTGCAACAGACAACATTACAGTGAAAGTTAAATATAAATCCGGTGCTTTAAAGGCCAATGCAGGACCTGATCAGGTTCTTGAGTTTCCTCTTAAAGAAAGGCTGATATTGGATGGCTCGGCCTCCACAGCCACAGCATTTGAAACGACCTGCTCCTGGACAAGATTATCTGGACCAGGTTCTTATGGAGCTGTAACGTATCCTTCAATTAATTTAGTAACGACTACTGCTCTCAATTTGGTTGCGGGGGTATATAAATATCAATTGACTTTAAAGGACAAAGAAGGGAATATTTCAACCGATGTTGTTACTATTACTGTTAAATCTTCTGAACCGGAAGTAGTATTGAAGGCGGTAGCAGGAGCTAATCAAACCATTGTCTCTCCTGCATCTTCTGTAAAACTGGATGGCTCCGCTTCTACGGTGGCTAAAGGAAATTCAATAAAGAAATATATATGGGATAAAATATCTGGACCTAACTCTCGCGATGAAATTGTAAAGGCTAATAGCGCAACCACTGCCGTAGAAAATCTTGTGCCGGGTACTTATACTTTCCGTTTACGTGTGATTGATGACCATGATAACGAAGCATCGGATAAGGTTGTAATAAATGTAAAGTACAAATCCGGGGCTTTGAAGGCTAATGCAGGTCCTGACCAAACCATTACGCTTCCTACCGAAACCGGAATCCTGCTTAATGGATCAGCGTCTACAACTCCTGGTGGTTCCAGTGCTGGCATTAGCTGTTCCTGGACAAGGTTATCCGGACCCGGCGCTTCCGGGGCAGTTTTATATCCTTCGGTAATATTGAATACCAATACAGCCAAAGCGCTTACATCTGGAGTGTATCAATATCAATTGACTTTAACAGATAATGAGGGTAACACTTCAACTGATGTTGTAAAAGTAACCGTTAAAAATGCATCGGCTGCTTCAGGCAGAGCTTCTTCAGATCAATCTGCTGTTGCAGAAGAAGACGCGAGTGCTTTGACCGCAGACAAGGGATTATTAGATATTAAGATAAATCCCAATCCTGTGAGGTCAGATATGACGGTGTGGGTTGAAGGTACAGCTACCGGGAAAGTAAGTATGATGGTGTATAGTTTGCAGGGTAAAGCTTTAATGCAACAGGAGTTTACTAAAGATGCAGCAGTAGCTGTCAGCAAATCGGTAAACGTATCTCATTTACCTGCAGGAATATATATTGTTAATGTGATCGTAGACGGAAAGCATCATAAATCAATGCAGGTTACCAAGCAGTAATGATCGATTGTTAATCAATCCTAATCAATTGATTAAAGAGGCTGTCAAATAAAATGGCAGCCTCTTTTTTTATTCGGCGAGCCCGGAATGTGCTCAAATGTATTCAGCGATCTTTTGATCTCCGGTAGTTATGTGAGTCGAATCTTTACATAGGGCAGGTTTATTTGCCAGGCTATTGAATATCAGGTACTTTATTATATCAGGCATGCTTGAAATGTTTATCGGGGAATGAGGTTCACGGTGCCGCGTACACGTAAATTATGATTTTCGTTAAAAAAAATTATATTTTTTTTCATTTTTTAAGAGGGGAAACACTTATTGGTATAATAGTTGCGATCTCATACGCGCATTCTTAATTTTCTAAATCCATTTAACTATGTGTAAAATCTACTCCGGGATTTCACGCAATACAATGTATTGTATCAACACAACATCCTCTATTAGTATATTTTCAAACGAATAACTTATTCTGATTTGTACTTGTATCCTGATCTGTACCGTACAAAGTGTTTTTACTTGAAACCATTATTTATTAATCCTTTTTTATCCCGAGAAATCATGAGCCAAAACATTTTCAGGAGCTTCCAGGTAACACGTTTGCTGAAGTTCATTTTACCTGTTGTATTTTCAATCTTTGCTTTTTCTACTATTTGCGTTTCGCAAACACAAACACAAACAGCTGTTTCTGCAAACATTGCCACCTATATGAAAGGCTATTATGAATCATTGCCTGTAGATTATAAAACGAATACAACCAAGAAATATCCTCTTTTGATATTTTTACATGGTTCTGGCGAGAAAGGGAATGGCACCACCGATTTGCCTCTCGTTTTAAAATGGGGCCCTCCCAGATTAATCAACGAAGGGAAATTTCCATCATCTTTTAACGTAGGGGGTAAAAGCTATTCTTTTATTGTAATTTCTCCACAGATTAGCTCATCTTCTGATTATGTTGCAGCCATACGTGCACTGATTAATCATTGTAAGGAAAAATACAGGGTGGATGAAACCAAAGTTTATCTCACCGGGTTGAGTCTTGGTGGGCTTCTTACTTTTAATTTCTGCGGCTCTTCTCAAAAAAATTCAGAAATATTTGCTGCGATATTGGCTATATGTGGAGGAAGTGAGCCTACAGCAGCCCGGATAAACAATATAGCAAATGCCAAGCTACCAGTATGGATAACCAATAATTCAGGCGATCCGATAAAAGACTTCCATGTTGCGGAGGAAACAGTAAGGCTGTTGAATGCGCATGTTCCGCCGCCGCCTGAAGCCAGACTTACCATTTTTAACATCAATAGCCATGATGCTTGGACTCCTACTTATGATCCTAACTTCAGGCAGGGTGGCTTAAATGTATATGAATGGATGCTGTCTTACAGCAGGGGCACGTCTCAGGAGATCCCAACTCCTCCGGTTGCTGAAGCTGGCACTAATCAAACCATAACGCTCCCGCTTAATACAGTAACGCTTGACGGAAGTAAGTCATCAGCCAGTTCAGGATATACTATTAAAACTTATGCGTGGAGCAAATTATCCGGCCCTTCAGGCGGTACTATTACAACACCAAGTGGCAAAACTACAACAGTAACAGATCTGGTTGCCGGAACGTATGTATTTCAATTGAAAGTTACGGATAGCAACGGAGGTACAAATACAGATACCGTAACAATTACAGTCGATACAGCATCAACTTCAACCGTTGTAGCAAATGCTGGTTCCGATGCAACCGTAACTTTGCCAACACGAAGCACAACCCTGGATGGCAGTAAATCAACAGTAGGTACAGGGAACACAATCAAAAGTTATTCCTGGAGTAAGGTTTCAGGACCTGCTAATTCGGGTGATTTATCCAGTGCAACCAGTAGCAAACCTCCCGTATCGAATCTGGTTCCCGGAGTATATGTATTTCAATTGAAAGTAACCGATAATACCGGAAAAAGTGCTACGGATAATGTAACGATAACAGTTAAATATGTGAATGGAACACTGAAGGCGAATGCTGGTCCTGACCAGTCGCTTTCTTATCCATTAAGCGCCCCATTAGCGTTTGATGGTTCAGCTTCAACTGCTCCATCTGCCGGTAACATCAGTTGTTCGTGGACCCGGTTGTCGGGGCCGGATAGCTATGGAGCAGTCATGTATCCTTCTACCAACCTCATTACACGAACAGCTCAGAACCTGGTAGCAGGAACTTATCAATATCAATTAACAGTAAGAGATGATAAAGGAAATTCCTCTACTGATGTTATGGTGGTTACTATAACAAATGCAAATTCAACCGAAACAAGTCCACCTATAGCTGAAGCAGGGGCAAATCAGGCAATAACACTTCCGGCAAACAGTGTAACAATCGATGCTGGTGCTTCAATTGCATCTGCCGGTACCAGTATCAGCTCTTATCAATGGACCAAAAAATCCGGACCTGCTTCAGGAGTAATAACAAGTGCTACCAGCGCTAAAACAACTGTAACAGGCCTTGTGGCTGGTACTTATGAGTTTGAGGTGCTTGTTACAGATAATAAAGGAAAAACTGCGACTGATGTAGTAACTATAATAGTGAACGCTGCTTCTACAGCGCTTAAAGCAGATGCCGGCGATGATCAGGTGATCATCATTCCTACAAGGACTGTTACACTGAATGGTGCCAACTCTACACCACCTTCGGGAGGAAAAATCACAGGATATGAATGGAGTAAAGTAAGCGGTCCTAACCTATCAGGAAATATTGTAAGCGCGTCCTCTGCTAGTACTTCCATTACCGATCTGGTACCTGGTATATATGTATTTAAGTTGACCATTACTGACAACACAGGCAAAGCGGCATCTGATAATGTAAAGGTGATTGTAAGATTCATGAAAGGAGCACTGAAAGCCAATGCAGGCCCTGATCAATCTGTTACATATCCATTAACTGCTCCGGTAATTTTAGATGGAGGAGGCTCCACGGTGCCAGCACCATCAACTGGAAGCTATACATGTTCATGGACCCGACTGTCGGGACCTGGGTCGGTTGGAGCAGTATTGTACCCATCTGTAAATCTGATTACCAGGACAGCTCAAAATTTAACACCGGGGGTATATGAATATCAATTGACCGTTCGGGATGATCAGGGCAATCAATCTAAAGATGTTGTTGTGATAACGGTTAAGTCGTCAGCTTCAGCAAGAACAGCTTCGGCAACGACTGATGCTGCACTTAATGCCAACGATATAGTAGTACCTCAGGATAAAGTATTAGATGTAAAAATCAATCCTAATCCTGTTACAAATATTATGACTGTATGGATTGATGGATCTGCTAAAGGAAGCACAAGCGTACTTGTGTACAATACAAATGGTACGTTATTGCAGCAACAATCATTTGTAAAGGATGTAAGCGGAAAATTGAGTAAGTCGTTTAATGTTGCTCAACTGCCCACAGGCACGTATTATGTGAAAGTGTTAGTAGATAATAAAGTAACTCAAACTGTACAAATGATAAAAAAATAAAAATTTTAAGTAACTAAAAAAAGGGTGGTAAATGGAAACATTTATCACCCTTTTGCTTTTGTAAAAGGAGTGATTCATTTTATCAATCATCAATTGAAATTATTACCAGCACTACATTGTGGCACTGTGTTTGAATATTGTCTGTGCGAAAATTATACATGTTTTTAACGTAGTGAGTTTATCAATTATCAACATTATTTTTTTTAAAGATGATTTTGTATTCGATTAAATAACTCAAACGTTAGATGAACTGATTGCCGGCAACGGCTTTTATTTATAATCCGAATATCCGTACACCATGAAACATTTTCACTCTATTTGTTTTTGGCGAAAACCGTTATTGCTTTTTTTTATTTTATTGAGTTCTTTCAGTTGCCTGAAAACTTTCTCTCAGGTACGAACTCAAACCCCTGTTACTATTCAGTTGCATCCAAGTATAGGAGGATATTTAGAGTCATTGCCGGCTGATTATAATTCCAATCCAGGCAAAAAATATCCTTTATTGCTTTTCTTTCATGGCGGTGGGGAAAAGGGCGATGGATCTCAGGAGCAGCTTGCAAAAGTTGCAGCGAATGGACCTCCTAAATTAATAAAGCAGGGAAAGTTCCCAACGTCTTTTACGGTAGGCGGAAAACAGTATTCCTTTATCGTAATATCCCCACAAATTTCAAGCACTTCGGGCAGCAATGCTGCTATAAACGCAGTGCTGGCTCATTGTCTTAAAACCTATCGTATAGACGAGCAGCATATGTATATTACAGGTTTAAGTACGGGTGGGTTAATATCTTACAACTTTATGGGAGCCTACAAAGCGACAGCGGACAAATTTGCTGCAGCATTGTTTGTTTGCCCTAATGCAACTTCTACTGAAACACGCGCAGCTAATATTGCTTCGGCAAATTTACCGGTTTGGACTACCAATAATGATAAAGATCCGGTAGCAAAAGTTGCAAAATCTATCTTAATTGTGGATATGATTAACGCGTACAATCCAACTCCTAAAGCCAAGCTAACTGTATTCAGCTCTAATAGCCATGATGCATGGTCTAAAACTTACGATCCTGCATTTAAGGAAGATGGAATGAATGTGTATGAATGGATGCTGAGGTACAGCCGCGGAGGCTCCGCAACTCCTTTGCCTCCTGTTGCGAATGCGGGAACAGACCAAACCATTACATTGCCAACAAACAGTGTAACATTGGATGGTTCAAAATCGACAGCTCCTTCCGGAAATATAACGACCTATGCCTGGACAAAAGTTTCCGGACCCGCGGGGGGCACTATTGTGTCTGCCGGCAGTGCTAAAACTACCGTAAATGGACTGGCGGAAGGAACCTATCAGTTTCAGTTAAAAGTAACCGATAATAAAGGAAACACCGCTACTGCTTCTGTAAAAGTGATCGTAAAACCTGCTCCGCAACCTCCGGTGGCAGACGCGGGCGCTGCACAAACCATTACATTGCCAACGAGTTCCGTAACATTAAGCGGCTCAAAATCTACAGCTCCTTCGGGGAATATTATAGCGTATGCCTGGACAAAAGTATCAGGACCTCCCGAAGGTGTTATTGCCAATGCCGGCAGTGTATCAACCACTGTGAATGGTCTCACAGAAGGCGTGTATGAATTTCAATTAAAAGTGACCGATGATAAAAATGCAGCATCAACGGCAACAGTTACCATAACTGTGAATGCTGCTCCCTTACCGCCTGTAGCGCAGGCAGGGAATGATCAAACGATTGAGCTTCCTCAAAATACCATTACATTAGATGGAAGCAATTCCACAGCTTCTTCCGGAAGTATTAAAACTTACCAATGGACCAAGGTATCCGGGCCAGGCGGAGGCAGTATTGTAAATGCCGATAAAGCAAAAACGGATGTAACCGGCCTCAATAAGGGTACTTACGAGTTTGAGCTGAAAGTAACAGATAACGCAGGATTGTCTTCCACAGCGAGTGTTGTTATCATTGTAAAACCTGCGCCAGCTCCACCGGTGGCGAACGCGGGCTTAGACCAAACCATTACCTTACCCGTAACTTCAGTTCAGTTAGACGGTAGCGGGTCTACTGCTGCCGGTTCAATTAAAAACTATGAATGGACCAAGGTATCAGGACCGGCCGGCGAAACCATTGAAGAACCAGGTGAGAAGGTTACAACTATATCGGGTTTGGTTAAAGGCGTATATAAGCTTCAGCTAAAAGTGACCGATGACAAAGGAGCATCTTCTACTGCAGTTGTAACTGTTACCGTAAAAGCCGGAGCTCCGCCTGTAGCAAATGCAGGAGATGATCAAACTATCCAGCTTCCGCAAAGTAGTGTAACGCTTGATGGATCTGCTTCTACAGCACCATCAGGAAGTATTAAAACATACAAATGGCGCAAAATTTCAGGCCCTGCCAATGAAAATATCCTTTCGGAAAATACTGTAAGCACAACCGTTAGTAATCTTAAAGCAGGGGCATATGAATTTGAGTTAAGCGTAGAAGATAATGCCGGCGTTTCAGCCAGGGATGTTATAAAAATAACAGTTACTGCGGCAGCAGCTCCACCAGTAGCAGATGCCGGTGCAAACCAAACGCTTACATTACCTTCAAATAGCATAACCCTCGATGGAAGCAAATCTTCAGCGCCTTCAGGCGTAATCAGCCGTTATGCCTGGACTAAAATCTCAGGCCCTGCCGGAGGCATTATAGAATCTCCTTCAGGAATAAGTACGCTGGTCAGCGATTTAACCGAGGGCGTATATGAATTTGAATTGAAAATAACAGATGACAATGGAGCTACTGCCACTGCTACGGTTATAGTTACGGTGAATGCTGCACCCTTGCCTCCTGTGGCAAATGCCGGTATAGATCAATCCGTAACGCTGCCCGCAAACAGTGTAACGCTTGATGGAAGTGCCTCGCTTGCGCCTTCCGGAACGATTACCGGATATGCATGGACAAAGGTTTCCGGTCCGGCGGGAGGTACCATTGCTAATCCTGACGCAGCATCTACCGCTGTAAATGACCTTGAAGCAGGAACCTATGAGTTTGAATTGGTCGTAACCGATAATGCAGGTGAAACGGCAACAGCAACGGTTACCGTAACTGTAAACCCGGCTCCTCTTCCACCGGTTGCAAATCCCGGCAATGATATCACTATTTCGTTGCCCGATAATAGTATTACGCTTGATGGCAGCGCATCAACAGCGCCTGACGGGAACATAAGCAGTTACATGTGGACAAAAGTATCCGGTCCCGGGGAAGAAATAATTGCAGATGCTGCCAGCGCAGTTACTACAGTGAGTAATTTGAAAGAGGGTACTTATAAATTTAAATTGAAGGTTACAGATAGTAATGGAAATATCGATGATGCAGTAATTACCGTTACAGTGAATGCTCAGCCATTGCCTCCGGTAGCAGATGCAGGGAATGCACAAACAATTACACTTCCCGCGAATACTGTAGTGCTTGATGGCAGCGCATCAACAGCGCCTGCAGGAAGTATTACGGGATATGAATGGACAAAAATTTCAGGTCCTGCTTCGGGAGTAATAGTCACCCCCGAAAATGTTACAACAAATGTTGGCAGCCTTTCGGAGGGCGTATATAAATTCCAGCTTAAGGTAACTGATAACAACAATGCTGTTTCTACGGCTACGATCATTGTAACTGTAAAAGCGGCTCCTGTACCGCCGGTAGCAAATGCAGGCAGTGCAGCTACCATTACCCTTCCTGAAGACAGCATTCTGCTTAACGGCTCAAAATCGACGGCTGAGGCGGGGATCAAGACATATGAATGGACGAAGGTTTCAGGACCATCAGGTGCACTTATCAATGAGCCGGCAAACGCTGCTACTATTGTAAAAGGCCTGAAAAAAGGTACCTACAAGTTCCAGTTAACAATTACTGATAATAATGATGTTACATCAACCGCATTGGTTACCATTACAGTAAAAGCTGCTCCTGCGCCTCCCGTTGCAAATGCCGGCGCTTCACAAACCATTACTTTGCCTGTAAATACAGTAACGCTGAATGGAAATGCTTCAACAGCGCCATCCGGCAGCATTAGTAATTATGCATGGACTAAGATATCCGGACCGGCACAGGGAAGCATTCAGGAAGCTGGTAGTGCCATTACAGAAGTTACGGATCTTGTTGAAGGAGTGTACGTATTTCAATTAAGTGTAACCGATAACAATAGTGCCGTATCTACAGCTTCTGTTACGATTACAGTAAAAGCAGCCCTTGCAGCTCCGTTTGCTGATGCAGGTCATTCATCTACGATTACGCTGCCGCAAAATGAGGCCATTCTTGATGGAAGTAATTCAACTTCAGAAGCAGGTATTAATTCATATTCATGGAATAAAATATCGGGGCCTGACGAAGGTACAATTGCTGATATCACAAGTGTTATTAGCGCAGTTACTGGATTGGTAGAAGGGATATATGAATTTGAACTGAAGATTACCGATGCCAATGACATGACATCAACCGATACGGTTACCATTACGGTAGAAGCCGCATTATTGCCGCCTGTTGCCAATGTTGTGAACAAAAATCAAACGATAACCCTGCCGGATGATACGGTTATGCTTGATGGAAGCAGTTCTGTTTCAGGCACCGGGGATATTACAAGCTATAAATGGATAAAGATATCGGGACCGGCCGCCGGAGTAATTACTGAAGCTGATAATGCAGTAACCACAGCAATTGGACTGGTAGAAGGAGTGTATAAGTTTGAATTAACTGTAACAGATGAAAATGGTTTATTTTCAACAAATGTTATAACTATTACAGTTGCTCCCGCTCCGCTGCCGCCTGTCGCCAATGCAGGGATAGCAAAAACAATTGCTTTCCCGGAGAACAGTGTAGTGCTTGATGGCAGTAAATCGGCCTCCGAATCAGGAACTATTGTAAGTTATCAATGGACTATGGTTTCGGGGCCGGCTGAGGCTTCAATAGTATCACCCGAAAATGTATCGACTACAGTAACAGGTTTAGTAGCAGGAGTATACGAGTTCCAACTGGAAGTAAAAGATGACAATGAAAAATCAGCAATAGCCACTGTTACTGTAACTGTGGAAGCTGCTCCGCCACCACCGGTAGCCAACGCAGGCAATAACCAGGTGATCACGCTGCCGGTAAATAATGTTTCTTTGAATGGCAGCAAGTCAACTGCAGCATCCGGCAGCATTACCGGTTACGAATGGACTAAAGTATCTGGTCCAACCGGTGGTACAATAGAAAAACCAGGAGAGGTTACTACTGCTGTGAATGGCCTAACCGAAGGTGTATATCAATTCAGGCTGAAAGTAACAGATAACCTGGGTGTAAGCGCTACAGCTCTTGTGTCGGTAACAGTAAAAGCGGCGCTTTTGCCCCCGGTAGCAGATGCAGGTGATGCGCAAACGATCACATTACCGGAAAACACTGTAACGCTGAATGCAGGCGGATCTACAGCTCCGTCAGGTGAAATTAAAACCTATGTATGGACAAAAACATTCGGTCCTGCAGAAGGAACGATAACCAATAGCTCGGGCGTTGCTACAACGGTAACCGGATTGGTTGCTGGTACGTACCAGTTCCAGGTAAAAGTAACAGATAATAACAATAATACAGCTACCGCCATTGTAACCATTACAGTTAATCCCAAGCCTGTTAGACCTCCTGTGGCAGATGCGGGTGAAGATTTTTCTGTACAACTGCCGGTAAGCAGCATACAACTGGATGGAACAGGCTCGTATGCATTAGACGGTACGATCGTGAGCTATAACTGGACAAAAGTGTCCGGTCCCGATCCGCTTACTATCGTTAACTCGGCTACTGCTACGCCCAATGTTCAATTTATGCAACCAGGCATATACGTGTTCCAGTTAACGGTAACCGATACAAACGGGTTATCGACAAGTATAGAAGTTGTGGTAGAAGTGATAGCGGCAGATATAATACCGGAACCGCCGGTAGCAAATGCAGGCGATGAAATGATCAGTGTAATATTACCTCAGAAAGAAGTAATGTTGGACGGATCGGCTTCTCACGTGAGCGTGGGGACAATTGTAAAGTATGAATGGAATCTGATTTCCGGAGCATCGGGAGTGCAAATTGAGGATCCGTCATCTGATATTACCAATGTAAGCGGGTTAAATATGGGTGAATACCTCTTTGAACTTACTGTTACGGATAGTAAAGGTATGAAGGCCAAAGACACTGTAAGAGTAGCAGTAAACAATGCAGGAGGAAAGCCGGATCTTTCTCCCCATGCAAAAGTGTTCCCTAATCCTGTGCAATCGCAGGCTGTTATAGAAGTATTTGGACAGGCTAACGGAAGAGCCATTGTTGATGTGTATGACGCAAGCGGCAGGAAAGTGATGAGGAAGGAGTTTGTAAAGGATGATGTATATGTTAACCAAAAACTGGATATGTCATCCTTATCGACTGGTACCTACTTTATTGAAATCATAATCGATTACCAGTTCAGGACGGTAGTGAAAGTCGTAAAATTGTAATTACCTGAATGGCTTATAATATGAAAAGGTGGCAAGCTCTAACATAGGCTTGTCACCTTTTGTATCTCCATAACAGAATATGTTTTTGTATTGCTTCAGATCGTACAAGCCATTGATCCGGTTTACTTTTTCCCCGCCGTAACAGTTTTTCCCATCAATGAGTCCTGTAATATGCCCATTATGAACTTCCAGTTTTGTAGCAACGCATGCGATGTTATTGGCCGCACACCAGCCGGCAATCCAGTTCTGGGGAGATGCAGAAACAACCACGACAGGAGTATTATTTAGCTGGTGTTTCTTTATTTCAGCGAGCGCCGCAGGCCGTAAAAGAGCCGGGAGCTTATCTTTTATAAATGCATCACATTTTTGCTGAAATTCTTTTTCGGACATTCCTCCAAAAAATAAAGTAAGGAGTTTTTGTTTGGCAGTGCTATTGGATATTATCTTCAGCTTCATCGCTATCAACCAGGGAGAAAGCCGAAGCATGCCTCCGTAAAAACCCAGCACCCCTTTTTGATATTTTATCACTTCCCGTAATGTATCTTTATATGTTATTGTGCCGTCAAAATCAAAAAATGCGATATCGTTCATCACAAAGTTTTCTTTTTAAAGATTGATTCGGGGATCCATTTAATGATATACATGATCCATCGCCAGAACCATTTAACATAAATTACGTTTTTCTTTCTTTGTACGGCATTGTAAACAGCATTGGCAACCTGGTCCGCAGAAGCGGTGAGGAGCTTGGGCAATGTAAGATGTTCTGTCATTTTTGTATAAACAAATCCCGGCAAAACCGTAAGTACATGTACGTTGGAGTGATACATTTTATTCCGTAACCCCGAAAGATAGGCCGTAAAACCAGCTTTGGCGCTGCCATATATATAATTGCTTTGTCTGCCTCTTTCACCTGCTACGGAACTTATGCCTGCAATGGTTCCTTTTTTTTGAGAAGCATATTCCTGCGCTACTATATTGAGTATGCTTACGGCACCTGTGTAATTAGTATGAATTGTGCGCAATGTTTCTTCCTGGCTGTTTATTACCACTTCATTGTCGTTCATATAGCCAAACACACAAATAGTAATGTCGGGTTTGGGGTGTAATTGTTCGTAAAATGAATGATGTTTCGAAAAATCGAGCGCATCAAAATCATGGGCCGTACATTCTATATTATATCTTATTGAAAGGTCTGTGCATATAGCCTGCAATGATTGAACCGAACGCGCGCCAAGATGTAAATTATATTTGTTGGAAGCGAACTTCCGGGCTATTGCATTTCCAATGTCAGAAGTGGCTCCAAGTATTAATACCGTAGGCATAAAGCTTGTTCGGTTGCTGTTTAAAAGTTGGTTTTCTTAATATAAAGCAGGAAATAAAAGCTGATCATCCATAGAAAAATAGATACCTGTATAAACCTGTCTTTATATAATATTTTAGTGGGTGATCCCGAATCAACTTTCACATAAATGATTTGGAGATATCTCATAATACCGGCTATCACAAAAAGTGAAGTATAATAGAGCCTCTGCGTTCCGTGGCGGGCAATAACATTCTCAGACAGCGTATACATCAGGTAGGCAACGATCATAACAGCAGATACGAGAGCTAAGAGTGAATTTAAAAAATCCAGCGTATATCCTTTAACAGCCTTTCTCATATGAGTGCCTGAAGCTAAAGTTAGCAGCACGTCATCGCGGCGTTTTCCAATTGCCATAAACAGGGCAAGCAGGAATATCATAATATTCAGCCAGATCGTTATACCTACGCCAGCTAAAACACCGCCTGACCGAACACGCAATGAAAAACCAATGGCGATAATAAAAATATCAAGAATCGGTATCGATTTAAGCCCGAAGGAATAACCCAAATTCAAAAAGAAATATATTCCGAGCAGGAAGAAAAAAGTCCGGTTAAGAAAATACGAACTGGTAAGGCCTATCAGAAAGAGCAAGCCAAAGATAATCAGTGCAACTGCGGGCGAAACTTTTCCTGATGCAAGGGGACGGCTGCATTTTACCGGGTGTTTTTTATCTTCTTCAATGTCTGCATAATCGTTGATAACATATATACTGCTGGCAATACAGCAAAATGACAATATACCCAGGCAAACATTCAATGTTTTTTCCCAGTCGAACAACTCACCTGCAAAGAAAAGCGGTATTAATAAAAAAAGATTTTTAGCCCAGTCTTTTGGTCTTAATAATGAAATATATGCCACGGTAAAACAATATATTATAACAAAGTGCAAAGTAATGTATAAAAATAGCAACTTCTAAAACATTCATTGTAATAAAGTTATCATATAGCAAATTATTACAGGCATAATAGAATAGAATTTAATATCTTCAGCATTCGGACACATTTCAATTTTGTAATTGTTATATAAATTACTTTTACAGTTTAACCCCACGCCATGAAGCAAAGCAGGATTTTAAATTTTCTTGAAGTATCGGTTATTGTTTTGCTTGCGCTATTTCCCGTTTTTCTTTCTTTTCCGTATCGTGTAAATGTCTTTCTTTCGTGGGAAGGGGCGTATCGCATAAGCGAAGGGCAATTGCCTTTTCGTGATTTTGGAATTCCTTTAGGAGGGATGTATTGGGTTGTGCCTGCCATTTTTTTTAAAATACTGGGAGCACAGGTAATCACCCTGGTAAAGGCACAGGCCTTTATTAATATTATTTCAGGATTAGCATTTCGTTCTATATTAAAAAGCCTGGATGTACTTCCTCCTGTAAAATTTGCATCGGTTCTGCTTTATTGCATATCGTTTTCCTTTTTTAATTTTTGGCCTTGGTATAATCATACTGTACTCGTATATGGCTTTATTGCCATCGCATTTTTACTGAAGGCCATCTTTTCCGTGGCATCGGGGAAAAGATGGATGTATGTTGCATTGGCTGCAATGTTTACCTTTTTTTCTTTTTTTACCAAGCAAGACGGCGGTGGGCTTACCTTTTTAATTTGTTTTTTCATATTGCTGTATACTGGCTGGTATGAAAAAAAATGGCAGTATGCCCTTGGCTATACGGGCGCAACCATTGCCATAGCCTTTCTTGCCATCGTATTTTTTTCGCGTTACGACTTTGGCTATTGGTTTAATCACGGTCAGCCACCCCATAATGCCAGGGTTTCAGGCGGCGATATGATAAATGAGTTTTTTGGAGATTCTCAGTGGCTGAAATTCTATATTTTTCTTGTATTGTTTATAGCTGCCGTACAATTCAAAAACATACAAACTTTCCTTGCAGAAAAGAAACAAATGGTTTTCCTGCTTCTTACGCTGGGCATATTGTGCATGGCTGGCATCTTTCAGGTAACGAGTTATACTCCCACCAATAGTAATATTTTCTTTCACAGCTTTGCATTTGCGTTTATTTTAAATTTTGTAGTTAAGAGATTTGGTATAAATACTGCAAGCCTGAAACTTTCTGTGTTGCTTGGAGCAGGTGTTTTGCTTTGGTGGAGTCATATCTATTGGAATTATATGCAGCGGGTGTTGGTAAAACCTGTAGCGGAAACGGGCATTGTTAAATCCCCGACCGGTGAAAATGTGGTTGGAATGCACAATGCCAGCCTGGTTGAAAAAGATACTTCCATCATTCCCCAGGGACAATGGGTAAATGCAAAACTGGCCACACTCAGGAAGATAAAAATGCCGGAGCCTACGGTAAAAGGAATTGAGCGCATTATGAGTATGGATGTGGTCAGGAACAAAAAAGACATTCGTGTATTAAACATGTCCGAACTCACTTTTTTGGCCAAAGAAATTCCATATGAAATGGAAAAGGGACCGGGTTTTCCATTATGGTATCATTTAGGAGTGGGGATGTTTAACCGGGAAGCCGCCATGTTTGAAGAAAAAATTAACAATAACTATTATGATGTTGTCCTGTTTGAATATCTCCCGGCGTTGAATAATTTTTATCCATTTCATATACGGGATATCTTAAAAATGAAGTATAAGCAGGTCGATTCCTTTTATGCACCCAGGAATACCGCTCCCGGCATCATTGAAGTATATGTTAAGGAATAAATTTATTGAATACTAACGTCCGTAAGCTTTATCATTTTCACATCGTTTACAGGTAATAATTACCGCTCGTAACTATTTTTTGCCTGCTTCCATATTTCTGTAACAAATAGCGTTACTAACTGTTTAATAAGTGGCGTATTTGCTATAATTGAATATTGGTTTTCAATAGCTTTTTTAATTGTAAAGTACACCGGAACCGGTATTGCCGGGATCAATTAATCTAGTAGTATACACTTACCCCTGAGATTGTCCGCTGGTGTATTTTATTTTTTCTCTGCCGGAAAATCTGGTGATTTTTAAGTGCGAAGGTATTCGTATAACTGTTTTGTATGAAAAATAAGCTGCTTAAAGGTGCGCATTTGTCTGAATATAAGTGCCGTGAAATATTGCAACTGTTTTGTGATGACCTTACCGCTACTCAAATTGCTGAAGTGAGTGGGGTTAGCCGGGTAACGGTCAATAATTATTTTAAACGTTTGCGTTCGGTTATCGCGGTTTTTTGCGAACGCAATAGCAAAAATGGAAATATTGTTTCCCGGGAATATGTTCCGCCTGTTATATCAAAAGCCGGGACAGGAGGTACGAACGCATGTTACGGCTTTTATGTTCATAACGGAAAGATCGGGACTGCGTGGTTAGACAATGTATGCAATTATTCCCTGAAGCAATTCCTGGAAAACAACGGTGAAGAGAATCCTATCGTGAAGGAAGTGGCGGGGTACTGCGCGGTGGGGGATTTTAATAATTGGAAATTGCATTGGATACGCAGCGGGGATCATTTATCACCAGCTTATGATGTTGATATAGCCGGATTTTGGGGACATACAAAAGGACGATTGCAAAAGTTCCGTGGGCTTAACAAAAGCACCTTGTATTTCCATATAAAAGAATGTGAGTTCCGGTACAATTACCGGCATAACGATATTTTGCCTTTGTTGTCGGATATTATCAATAATAAAGAAGCATGAGCAGCGGGATTTTTCAGGCAACGAATACGGCAAAGCAAAAATCAGGTGTTGGCCTTAATGATTATCTCCGGGAATTTCAGTTTTCTCTCTCCTTCAGCTCATTCCTGGATCAGTACACTTAGTTGAAGGAACAGAAGTTTTCTCATGTTTTAGTAAGCGGGTGGTTTTCTAGCCACCTGTATTTTTTGGGCTTTATGCTATTAGCTTTCAATCATTTGTTCTTTGATTTACTATTGTCCTTCCCTAATAGTAAACAGGTAGAAAAAATAAGGGGAAAATCTTCCTGGAGTGCATGTTTTTCTATACCTAAGTGTGTATTTACTATTAATATACATCAGTGTAGTAACAGATTGACATTAATAAAATGCAGTTTTTTACAGACTAATGATAAAGGTTCCTATTTTTTAAGGTGGGTAAACGCGGTTATTTTGTACTGGCAATTTTTTATAATAAATTCACATTTAAAGTGCGCGCTAAAAAAAGATGAGGCAGCCATATATTTCAAAACATACAAACCCTTGCCTTATGAATGGAGATGAGTTTTATCAATTCTTATTGAATAGATTAAATACGGGGGATGTGCTGCATACCGGTAAAAATGGTACTCAATATATTTTTCTGGGTTGGCATAAGGGTAATCTCCAATTTGCCGGCACTCAAACAAAATCCATTGCAAAAGATATACTTATAGCAGTTAAAGATGCACTTAATAATAACGTAGCCATTTGTGCAGAATGGCTACGGGAAAATGAAATGGAAAGCTTTGCATCGCGTATGGCATTAATTAAGAGCGTTATTAAAAACTATAGCCAGGCATCTACTTCAGAAATGAGCTAATCCATCTTTTCTGATTTGTCTTCTCCCCCCGATAACGTCAAACCGGCAGCACGAAGCTTCAGGTTATTATATAAACCCGAAGTGGATTTATCTTAATGATCCCATTTCTTTTTTGCTATACTCTTTCTTTTGTAGTTTCCCTGTATTACTTTTGGTATTTAAATAATATATCCTTTATCCCATCTGTTCAAAACCAGTTGGGCGACGAAAAAAATGGAGAACCGCTTAAAGAATATCTTACCATATTATGCTGTAATACTTTCAGCTATCTTTCTTTATATAGGTTGTAACAGAACGAAAGAGCGTATTGATTACCGGACGTTTGAAGATTTTAGTTTCCGAAAAATACAAATGTATCTTTACGACAGCTCAAAGTATTTTAGTTCAATAGATTCAGTGTATGCGCATTTGCCTTATAAGCGGCGTATGTATGAGATATA
This sequence comes from Chitinophagaceae bacterium, assembly GCA_019638615.1. Classification (GTDB taxonomy): domain Bacteria; phylum Bacteroidota; class Bacteroidia; order Chitinophagales; family Chitinophagaceae; genus Agriterribacter. Next base: position 53,899 of record JAHBTL010000042.1, read on the forward strand.
CAATTGCAAGCGGGGCTACTTTTATACTATAAAGCACGATTACGAAAAATCATTATTGTACTCTGATAGCGCGTTAGCTGCTGTAAAAAAGCTTGATAACGATCCGGCTTATCCTTATTGGTATTCGGTTGCTCTTTCCAATAAGGCAGATGACCTTCATGCCTTAAAAAGATACAACGAGGCGTTTAATTACTATTTTTTAGCGCGGGAAGCCATTTTTAAAACCGGCGATACCTGTTTATATACCAGTTATAGTGCAAGATTAGGTTTGGTTGCTTATCAGCATCAGCACTATAAAGAAGCTGCTTCTTATTTTAAGCAGGCGTTCGAGCAACAATTTCACTGCCGTCAGGGTGACTCCAGCTTCAGCGGGCATGTGATTTTTGCTCATCAGCAGGCAAATCTTGATAATATAGGATTATGCTACAGTAAGATGGGGATGAGCGACAGCGCCTTGTTTTATTATGATAATGCGCTTGCTTATATTGAGAATAATTATCATCATGCTTTCCGGTTCGAGGGGCAAAAAAAAATAGTTGATACAGATTTTATTGCAGCGGCAAGGGCTGTTATATACGGCAATAAGGCTAAGGAGCTTATGACGCAAGGCAATGATTCGGCCGCTGAAAGATTGCTTAAGGAAAGCATACGCATTAACAGCATGTCCGGCCGTGCTATAGAAGATGTACCATATTCACTTGCAAAACTGGCAGATTTATACATCAAAACGGGACGACTTCATCTTTCGGAAGTTTTACTTAAGCAGCTTAAGAAAGGACTTGACACCTCTGCGAATGCTGAAATAGTCAAAAGGTGGTATTTACTACAGTCTAAATATGAAGAGAAACGGGGAAACCTGCCTGCTTCTAATCAATATCTTAATAAGTATGTGGCTTTAAAGGACTCGATGGATGCAGTAGATAACAGTGTGCTGCGCGCTGATTTAAATAAAGAATTTTCTTATCTTCAGTCAGAGTATGATCTTAACGTTCTTCAGAAGAAAGATGACAGGAAAAGCTTTTATCTCGTAGCTGCAGCGCTTGCTATCCTGATGTTTGCAATTACTATGTTGCTGATCTGGCGCAACTATGCACAATCAAAAAAACATATTCTAGCTTTAGGGAAGTTAAACGAAAAAATATCTGATAAGAACCTGCATTTGCAAAACGCACTTGTCGCACTACAGCAAAGCCAGGAAGAAAATGATCAGATGATGAAGGTGGTTGCACATGATCTTCGCAATCCTGTAGGAGGCATAGCTGCTTCCAGTGCCTTGCTTTTAAGAGACAATCACAACTACCCGGATGAACAGCGGAAAATGCTTGAAATGATCCACGCCTCCAGTAATCATGCCGTAGAACTGATCCAGGACCTAATGTATGCAAACCGGCAACCCATTGCCGTACATGTTCCGGTTGATCTGTTGGCATTGATTACGTACTGTGTGGAAATGTTGAGTCTTGCTGCCAGGCAAAAAAAGCAGGAAATAATTTTGCACCCTTTACCTGCCAGGGTTTCCGGAGACAGGGAGAAACTGTGGCGAGTATTTAGTAACTTAATTAACAACGCGATAAAATTCAGTCCTGAGAATGAAAATATAGAAATTCGCTTTGTAAAGGAAAACGGGAGGGTTATCGTTTCTGTTGAAGACAGGGGGGTAGGGATCCCGCGGGCATTGCATGATAAGATATTCCATATTACAGAAACCGCTAAACGTACCGGAACATCCGGTGAGCCATCATTTGGGCTTGGTCTGTTTATAAGCAAGCAGATTGTTGAAGCACATTCCGGTGAAATTTGGTTTACAAGTGGTGATGACGAAGGAACCACGTTTTTTGTCTCCCTACCCTTGATATAAACTCCCTCCCTGTTTTAAAGTTAGGTTAAACGCAGGGCGGTTGAAATTCTTTTAGCATGAATTAAATAATTTTGACTTTTATTCGTTTAAGCGTTTGCTGAAGCAATAAGATGTTTTTAAATCAACTTAAGTAATTAAATACTTGTAGCGAAATGAGTAATAATGAGAAAAGTCTGGATCTGATTAATAAGTTAATTGAAATTAATAAAGAAAGGATAAGCGGATACGAAAAAGCTGCCGGGGCTACAGAAGCAATTGATGCAGACATTCGTTCCCTGTTTATGCGGATGGCTATGCAGAGCCGTCAGTTTATAAAAGAAATAAAACAGCATGTTGCTGTTTGGGGAAAATCGGCACATGATTCGGGTACGCTCGTGCACACCCTGCGTGCTGCGGTAAGCCATTTTACTACAGAAATTACTTCTCAAAACAGGAAAATGTTACTCGATTTTTGCCTGTACCTTGAGCAAGGCGCTCACCAGGCGTATGATATGATTTTGAAAGCGCTGGAGGAAAAAAACACATCAATAGCAGAAGTAGCGTTGTTAAAAACACAGCGCCTTAAAATCAGTAAATCCTTAAACAGTTTACAGTCTTTCGCGTTACATTTATAAAGTGTGCAGGTATATTAATGCGATACTGCCTTTAATCCGATTACAGACCCTATTAAGGTGGCGATGAAGAAAATACGCCAGAAACCTGCCGGGTCTTTAAAAAAAACTATCCCCATTATTGCAGTGCCCAATGCCCCGATGCCTGTCCAAACAGCATAAGCCGTTCCTATGGGTAAGGTTTCAATGGCTTTGATCAGTAAATACATGCTCATAAAAAGGCAGGCTGCAAAACCAATGTACCAATATAAGGCTATTGTGCCTTCTGTTTCTTTGGCCTTGGCAAGGCAGGTAGCAAAGCCTACTTCAAATAAGCCCGCAATTACTAATATGAACCAGTTCATAATATCAAAATTTAGCTGTCAAAAATAGAGAGATTTGCGTACAGTATGAATAGCTTTTCTTCCTCCGGAGCGGGGGGGCAGTGGGAGGGCGAAAGGGAGGAGCTTATTTTGACAGGATCAGGGAGCTGATGAATTAGTTTAGCTGGTAATTTAAATTCGTTATAGTCAGGCTTACCAGGCATGCTTCGCAGATGCTGCCGCAAAATACGATTTCGGGAATGCTTGCAAACTCCCTGCATATTTTGGCACAGCTGCGGCATTCTACCATGCAGGCAATCTGATGTTCGATTGTAAATTCTTCGGAAGGCTCCATCAGGTGTCTTGCCATATTAAAACAAGAGCCGGCGCATGCTTTAAACTGGTGATAAAACGCTTTGTTGTTTTTGCGAAGGCTCTCCTGCAGGTGGGCAGTTGCTTCACATATCATCCATGTTTTTAAAAGTATTTCTACAGTACTTTTGGTAACGGCTGGACTCATAAGATGATTTGTTTGAATGGGTTACTCATCGAAAAACAGCATCCATTATTACCCTTCATCAACTCGTTGCTGCTATAAATGAACGTATGGGAAAGAAATAAAGTATGTTGGATGTATTATAAAGTATAAAAAAGGCGAAGAGGAGCCAGCTAAGCGTACATGGTGCTGGTAATAAACGTAATGACCCCCGATTTGAAGTGCCGGTATATTGGTTGCGCTAATTAGACCGGATGCCTGCTGTCATCGCGACTTCTTCTCATGCAAAGCCCTTAGTACTTCTTCCTTCTTTCTTCTTGAAACAGTAACATTGCTTCCATCGGGGAACCATAATAACCCTTCTTTATCAAATCGGGTAATATGAGCTGAGTTGACCAGGTGTGATTTGTGCACTCTTATAAATCCGTGGTCGGATAATATTTCCTCAAACTCTTTAAGCGTGCGGGAAACGATCAGCGGTTTACTGTTTATAAAATAAAAATGCGTATAATTATTTTCTCCTTCGCAACGCAGTATGTCTTTGGCTTCGTAAAAGTAGTAACCTTCCTGTGTGCTTAATGCCAGTTTGAAAGAAGTGGCGTCTTTTTGCTGAAGGTTGCTGATAAGGTTGTTTACCAGCAATTCCTGAGATACAGGTTGTTGTTCTTTTTTAATGATATGCCTGCCGACTGCGTTTTTAAGATCGACCAGGTCGATAGGCTTTAGTAAATAATCCAGTGCACTGAAACGAATGGCTTTGATAGCGTATTTATCGTATGCAGTGGTGAATACCACATCAAAGTTCCATGAGCCCACGCGGTTCAGTAAATCGAACCCATTCATATACGGCATTTCTATATCCAGCATGAGCAGGCTGGGCTGGTATTCGTGTATCAGCTTCAATGCCAGCTGAGGGTCGGTACATGTCTTTATCTCGCTGATGCCGCTGATGTTTTTTTCGATCAGCAATTGAAGAATATTGGCTGCCGAAGGCTCGTCATCTACTATTAGTATCCGGATCATGTATTTATGTCTTTCAAAACAAAAAAATTAATTTTCACTTCTGTTCCTGCAGCCCCGCCGGCTTCATCTTTGCAGTCCGCTATATCAATGCTGCCTTTTCCTGTACCGGCTGCAATTAAGCTATCCAGCCGCTGGCGTGCAAGTACAATACCCTTCGAAGTAAAATGTTCTGAGCCTATTTTGCCGGCTTTAATAGCCGCAGCGCGTTCGCGTCCAATGCCATTGTCGCGTATGGTGCAGGTAATCCAGTCATCTTTTTCCGTGAATGTTACCGTAACTTTTTTTTCACCTTCCTTTTGCCTGAGCCCGTGCCATATGGCATTTTCAATAAAGGGTTGTATCAATAATGTGGGGAACTGAACAACGTCCGTTTCTATATTACCGGAGTCGATTTTGTAGTAAAATGAGTGATTGAACCGAAGGGATTCCAGTTCAAGATACAGGTTGCATATTTCTATCTCCAGGCTTAACGGGATGAAATTTTTCTCAGATAAATTAAGCACCGATCGCAGCAGTTTTGAGAACTTAGACAGGTATTGATAGGAGGCCGGGTAATTTTCCGTTACGATCAATTCCTGTATGGCGTTTAAGCTGTTGAATATGAAGTGCGGATTCATCTGGGCCCGCAATGCATGTCCTTTTAACTCTGCTATCTGCTGGCTGATCATGGCTTTGTTCCTGATGTTTTTGATCCTGGATATAAAGGCCAGCAATATGGCGGCTACAACAATAGCGCCTGCTAATAGCCTGAACCACCATGTTTGCCATAGAGGCGGTGCAATGCTGAATGACAGGGTTGCCTCATTTTGAGAAGCGTTACCGCTGAAATCAGTTGCCTTTACTTTAAAAACGTAGCTGCCTGGCGCCAGGTTATTATATATTACGCTGTGCTGATTGCCGATGGAATAGGTTTTGTCCTGCCCCTCCAGCATATAGCTGTATTTCGTTTGAGAAGAAAAATGATAGTTGAGAGCAGCAAAATCAAATTGCACCTCATTACTGGAATAGGAAAGTGCTACAGGAAGCGAAGTGTTTGCGGTAACGAACTGATCTTTCGTTTTTACCCTGAATGAAGTAATAACGGTATTAAATGATGAGGGATGATAAGAGAGGCTATCAGGTTTAAAGCTGACAAAGCCATTTGATACGGCCGTGATCAATGTTCCATTATCAGTTGCAGTAAGAGGGCTGTAAAAATCGGAATATGGAAGTCCTGCGGTATGGTCGTAATTTTTTAGCACTCTTCCATCTGTGCTTAGTTTGCTGATGCCTTTAAACGTTGTAGCCCATATATTCCCCTGCTTATCTGCGGCTAATGAAAAAACGTTGTTTTCCGGTAATCCTTCAGACGAAGTAATTCCCTCTTGCGACTTTGGTTTCTCATCAATAAATGAAAGCCGGGAAATCCCATCAGCGTAAGTAGCAATCCATATATTATTGTATTTGTCCGGGATAATATCGTTTATCAGCGATGAACGTATATATTCATCGTTATTGCTTCCCTGGTTGTAATTGGTGAAACGATTGCCTGAACAGTCAAAGTCGTATAATCCATATTCAAAAGTGCCGATCCACAATTTGTTCCGTGGTTTGTCAAAATACAGCGAGGTAGGAAGCGTGGAATGAAAGCTGTCTTTACCTGCAGGCGCCCATACGGCGTGCGTAAGCGTATCGTATCGGTATAGCCCGTCATTCAGGCAGGCAAACCAGATATGACCGTTATTGTCTTCCGCCATATCTGTAAACAGCAGGTTTTTGCTTTTCGAAGTAAAAGGCAGGCGCCTGAATTTTTTTGTATTCCGGTTGTATATAAAAACATTTATTCCCGACAGTATATACAATTCGCTGTTGTTTTTTTCTCTTATTACAGAGCAGTTGGTTAAAGGAATGCCGGATGCGTGGGTAATGGTTTGTCTTTCGCCTGTTTTCTTGTCTATAATATACAGGCAGTTAAACCGGGTAGAGCTGATATAATACTTGTCGTCCTGCTGGCTGTAAAAAACCGTGTGTACGTTGTGCTTTAGCCTATACAGGTCATACTCTGGTTCAGCTACAGGAGGAGCTGCGGTAACAGCCGTAAAAGGAAAGAAATTCATGGAAGGGTTAAACTTCCCTATACCGTTGTCGGTAGCTACCCAAACAAGGCCATAATTATCTTTGAAAGTTGTCCTTACATTGCCCGCGGGTAAAGAATAAGGATTGTCGGTAATGTGGTTAACAAAACGAACCGAGCCGGTACGGCTGTCAATACCCGCCAGGCTTTGCCCTGCAGGAAACCACAGTATATAATCTGTTTCGGCAGAAGGAAGGTTTTCATATTCTGCAGGAACTTTTGTGAAGGAAATCCTTTTATAATGATGTTCCGCTTCCAGCACCTGCACATCTTTCCCGGGCTCCTGCATGTAGTACACCTGCCTGTTTGCCGCCTGCTGCAACGATGTAAAAATATCGGCTTCATCACTGGGATAATGTGTGAAAGTGTTAGAAGGTATATGATAGCTGAACAACCCCACTGATGTGCCCAGCCATAATTCATCGTTTGATTTGAAGTAGATCTTCCTGATGCTGTTATAGCTTTTGCTGCGATGCGGAAATTTTTCAAGCACATACTGCTTCCAGGATATATAGTGAAAGCTTTTCTTTAAAGTATCATAATAGCATAAATCTCTTACATCTGCCGCAATCCAAACCCGGCCTGCATGATCGGGGTAAGTATCCCATATCAGGTTGCTGGGTATGGTTTCAGCGGTTTGACGGTAACCATCATTATTGGTTGTGAAAAATAGGGTACTGTCTTTTTTCAAATCAATGAAGTTCAGCCCGCTTTGCGTTGCTACCCATAAATTACCGTTTGCATCCTGTTCAATATCGTTGATATAAGGATTGGATATTGCCTGTTTTTTTCTTCCCGCATTGTAAACCAGGAATGTGTGGCCATCGAACCGGTTCAAGCCATTCTCGGTGCCTATCCACATAAAGCCGTCCCTGTCTTTATAAAAACAGGTGACCCGGTTGTCTGATAATCCATGGGCGGTAGTATAGTTTTCGAACTGGTATTGCTGTTGAACAAATGCCGCTGTATATATTATACAACAACTCATAAGCAGGCAAACCTGTTTCCGGGATATTTGAAATATGCTGAACAGGCGAACTGTCATGGTATTACAAAATTATAAGTTATAACGGGTTGGTTCCTGCCGTTTTCTCAATAACCAGAGCCGTTTTCTCAATCGCATACAAAAAACCTCCGTTGCATCATTGATTTATGCCGTTCCCTTGTCTTTCGTTTGTACACAAGGGTATGATATTAGTTTTACTAACGCAAAGCGATTCCCCCTGTCCCTGAAGAAGTAAAAGAAACTTCATTTTCCGGTATCAACTTACTCATTTTAAACAGCATGTATGATAAATATTTTGAAATATGCCCTAATCATTTTAATGTTCGCTGCGTGCAAAAAGGACGGTAATGATGGCGATAATAACAATCCACCTGGTGATTACATTGTAGAGACAGTGTATGATAACAGTTCAAAGCTTCTTTCTTCTGTCAGGGGGCTGTGCATTGAAGAGCTGAATGATCAGGCGATAGCTGTGATGGTAGTAGACCAGGTAAAGAATGCTGTTATGAGAATACCGGTGAATGATGCTGCCGGGTTCCCGGACGTTTTTGCCGAAATAGGACCTGCGGCCGGGGGACAAGCTGCCGAACCCTGGTATATTACCAATGCAGGAGCATTCTATTATGTATCAACCTATCGTCGTGGCATTGTAAAAGTATCAAGAACGGGTATTGTTTCCGATTTCAGCGGTTTTTCGAATAAGGTTGGTCACCACGACGGACTTGCCAATGAGGCCCATTTCTCTGATCCACGGGGTTTATGTAACGACATAAGTTCGGTATATGCGTGTGAATTCGGCGCCAATTGTATTGGCACTGCATTAAATTCCTCAGGTACGGTTTCAGTCTTTTCAGGTAATCCGTCTACGGGGCCCTCTACAAAGGATGGTCGGTTAAAAGAGGCGCTTTTCAACCATCCTACCGCTATCTGCACCAATGGCAATAACCAGTTTTTTGTTGCACAGGAATTTGTTGTAAGGAAAATTGACGCCGGTAAAGAAGAGGTAACAACGCTGGCGGGGAGCGCTTCCGGTTTCCGGGATGGAAAAGGAACGGATGCTGCTTTTGATAATATAACGGGCATAGCGGTAGACAAGAGCAATAATGTTTACATAGCCGATCTGCAGAACTGTTGCATCAGGCGGATTGCCCCCGATGGTACCACTACTACACTTGCCGGCAAAGGAGATGATTGCGGTAATAAGGATGGCAATGCGCCGGAAGCGCGCTTTAACTTTCCCTTTGATATTGCCATTGCTTCTAATGGTGACCTGTATGTAAGCGATATGAATAATATCACCATCCGCAGGATCAGGAAAAAATAAATTATTGACCCTTTCAATGCAGTTTGTGATGAAGCATCTGAGATTTGTACATGCAGTGCTGGTATTAGCCATATTATTGGCTGCCTGTAAAAAAGATACTAAGAAACCCACTCCTTCCGATCCGCCTGCGCCAACTGTGGCTTCTCTTTCTGTAGCCCGTGATGAAATAACGGTTGCTTCAGCCGGAAATAAAATCCTTTTTGCCGGTGGTCATATAGGCAACAGTAATTACGATATTACTGATGTGGTGGATATATACGATGCTGCCACTGATCAGTGGACCACAGCCAAGCTGAGCGAAAAACGCAGATTGATGAAAGCGGTAACAGCAGGTACAAAGATTTTTTTTGCAGGAGGGGCTCCAACCAGTAATACCCGCTCAAAAACAATAGATGTGTATGATGCCGCCACCAATAGCTGGTCTGTTCTGCAATTGAGCGAAGAAAGGATTTTGCTGGCTGTTGCCGGTACTGGCAATAAAGTGGTGTTTGCCGGAGGCAACGCTTCAATCGGGGATCCGGCGGCAAGGAAAATTGATATTTATGACGTATCTGCCAACACCTGGACCTCTGCTGTGTTCAGTACAGATTGGGGCGGCTACAGCGCAATAGGGATAAATGGGAAAATATTGTTTGCCGGTGGGTTTGCTGCTCCCGGCACGCCAACAAAGCGGGTAGACATCCTGGATCTGTCATCTAACACATGGGCGGATGCCACGTTGACTGAAGCGAAATATCTTATTGGCACCGCCGTAACGGGCGATAAAGCTTTTTTTGGAGGCGGAAATAAATCCGTAAGTGAATTTTCAGATGGCGTAGACATCTATAACGGAACAAACGGCAATTGGACCACAGCCAGCCTGAGTGTTGCCCGGAATCCGACGGCAATAGCAGCGGGAAATAAGATCCTTTTTGCCGGCGGTACGCCTAAACGTGATGTGGCATCGGCAACCGTTGATATATATAACACCGGTGACAATAGCTGGTCGGTTGCAGCAATGAGCATTGCAAGGAATGGCTGTGACGCAGTTACGGCCGGCAATAAAGCTTTTTTCGTTGGTGGAATAGATAATTATCAGCAACGCTATACCGAAAAAAAAGTGGATGTATATGACGCCGTAAAGAATGAATGGGCGACTGTTGAATTGAGTGAAGCAAGAGCAGGATTTGCTGTTGGTGCAGCGGGGAAAAAAGTAGTAGTGGCCGGGGGATCACTCGGGAACGGAACTTTTTCGAAAACGGTTGATATTTTTACTGTTCAATAATGATCTGTTTTTTGCAGATACAGGGTGGATCTTTCAAATGATCTACCCTTTGTTTTGTGCTTCTATGACTATTATCGTAAAAATTGCCCTACCGGTGTGCCGCCCGGAAATGCCCTAACAAAGCATAACTTATTTTCATGAGATATTATACTTACCGGATTGTTGGATTATGTTTCGGTATGTGAAGATACATTGCCGTTAAAAACCGACAGGTAAAGCGAGCTTTGGTAAGGGAAAAGAGTAAAATTCCCGCTATTGGTCTGTCTTTACTCACCGAAAATTCAATGGTACAGGAAATGAAATTGTTCTGTATTTCTGAATAAAATCTTGTACCGATCCACCTGTATTCTTCCTATAGCTTGCACAAAGCTCGTTTCTCTTCCATTATTTTATATCATTGTTGCCCGGTTAAAATGTTAACCGAAACGACCAAAACCAGTGCTGTAGTGAATCTCATTAAAGTTTACGGCATAACCTACTTACTATTGGGTATTCCACTTTTTTCTTGATAAAAAAGTGGAGCAAAAAATCAAGCCT
>JAHBTL010000043.1 GCA_019638615.1 Chitinophagaceae bacterium
GGATTTTTTTTCACTGCGAGACCACCCGTGCGCTGCAATAAATTAAATGGATTTGACAGCAGGAGAAGAAATCCCGACAGTTTTTGATTTGCTCCCGCTGTGCGAGGTGTCTCCGCCTCGCACGAAATTGTTGGTGCCAAATATAAAACCGATTTAATAAGGGAGTCAAGCCCTCTTTTAATCATTGTATATGAACTGTCGGCAATGTCGTTCTTAAACTTGCCGCCAACTCTCATATTGCAGCAATGCACCAAAATTACTATAATCTGCGTAACCGGGCAGAAAGGGTGTATTTACCTTTGGTGAGAAAAGTTCTCTCCCGCCATAATTATGCGTTTAAATTAATACAGGCGGAAGGCGGGGTGCCAATGACGTATTTTACAACCAGCATTAAAACAAAATATCCGATTACTCAACCTCTTACCCGTCATCCCGATCCCAACCGAAGGTCGGGAGAGAGATCTGCCGGGCTTTTGTACTATTGCTCAACATTAGTACTGCCGTCCAACAGATTTACCTTCGGTGAGAACTATTTTCATTGCGGCAAAACCAGAGATAAACAAATACCGCAATAAAAGTTCTCAGGCACGGATGAATACCCACCAGCAGCCTGAGCTCCAGCACGTATCAAAAAAAATCCCTTCCCCTGTTGACCTTTTGAGGATTTATACGATTCTATATATACCCCGGCGCAACTTAAAATTCATAATAATTAAAATAACAAATGATGCAAAAAATGAATCTATCCCCGCTAAAGATAATTCCGGTCTTACTGGCTGTTATTGTCTCCTTTTCCTGTAGCAAAGACAAAGACAATAAAGACAACGATGACGATTATACATGCACTTCCTGCGCTTCAGCGCCTGTAGCAGTGGCTGCGAACAACACGATCAACAAAGGGATTTATAAAGGAGTACTGATCGGTTCCTCCGGAACCCTGATCTTCAATATTCAAAATACTACCAATACCATCACAGGCACTATGGTGATTGATGGAGATGTGGTTAGCCTGACCTGTGAGGCTGTCGACCTGGATGTAAACAGCGATTTTGAAGCATCCTTCACCGGAACATTGAACGACTATCTTGTTATTATACGCTTTCATGTAGAAAAAGGCGGAACAAACCCAACCATCGTCTCAGCTACCATACCAGGGCATCCTGATGCTGTTTTCATTGTAGCAAAAGAAACTTCTGATACTTTACTGGAATGTTATGAAGGCACCTACACTATTTCCGGCGACTGGACAGAAGAAGGAACGTATAACTTCCTGGTGGCAAGAAAGAGCGGAGGAGGAACCTGGAAGGCTATTGCAGCAGAAGACGGATTTCCCGAAGAATTTACCTCTGGTAAAGGCTATATGTCGGGCAACAATGTAGTGGACCCTAATCGTCTCGGCCAGGGTGCGGATGTTGTTATTGCTACTATTAACGGTCACACTATATCCGGTAATTTTGTGGATACCGATGGAGATGAAAAAGCTACGGTTAATCATAAAGGTAAGCGTACGCTATAATCAAATCACTCTTTCGCGAGGGAGAACTTCTTTCATCGAAGGTAAATTTGCCCGGCCTTTGTACTGATGCTCAACATTTGGACTTTGCTCAACAGATTTCTCTCCCGCCACTCGGGTATGATTCACCCGTAAGGCTGGCTTCGTTTATATACAACTGGTTCGATTCAAATACCAGGCAATCGGCAGGGATCATGTCGCCCGCATGCAGGAGCAGCACATCGCCTGGAACCACCTCGCCGGAAGGAATTTCGACAGGCGTACCGTCTCTTACAACAGCACATTTGAGGGTGATCAAAGATTGCAGCTTTTCAATCACCTTACCCGCATTTCTTTCCTGGAAAAAGCTCATCAGTCCTGAAGACAAAACAATGAACAGTATAATGAACACATCTGACGCATCGCCGAGAAAAGCCGATAATATAACTGCCCCGATCAAAAGCAACATCAGCGGGCTTTTGAACTGGCTTAAAAACAAATGAATATTTTTCTGAAAGGAACTCTTTGCAACAATGCGCTCATTCAGCGCCTGATACTTTAAGGCCGCCTCCGTTGCGCCAAGCCCGTTTTCTGAGCTTTGCAACTTTTGGAACCAATACCCCGCATCGTATTGCCAGAATGCAGCAGACGACAGAGTGTTATGCATGGTACTGAAATTTAGGCGGTTTCCGCATGATCTTTATAAAAGGACTGCTGCAGGCTTTTCAAAATATACATACAACGCTTTTCGATTTGCTGTACAGAAGAAGCAGGCTTGAAGAAACATTGCAAAAGTATGTTGGAAGAATAACAGGGGAATGGCAGGACAGCGTAGTGCGGAGGCTGCTTCTCAGCCAGCAGCCTTCCGTTCTGATGAACCCAACGAAGAAAGGCGATATTTCTATTTTTTTCCTCCTTTTTTCTTCGGAGCTGTTTTCCGGGCAGGTGATTTTTTGGCGATTTTGGATGCTGATTTCTTCACCGGGGCAGCCGCTTTTTTTACTGCTTTGGAAACTTTCTTAGCCGCCTTCCGGGCAACAGGTTTCGCTTTTTTCGCGGTCTTCACTACTTTTTTCGCTGCTTTTTTAACCGCTTTCTTCACAGGCTTTGCCTTTCCGGAGATCTTTTTCTTAATGGCTTCTTTTACTCCTGTAAATTTTTCAGCAACGGTTTCCGTAACCGCGGTGGCGCCGGCAACAATATCGGTTTTCAGTTCTGACGCGGCTTCGCTTATCCTTTCAAAAAGAGTTGGCTGCTCCAGGGCCGATGAGGCTTTTTGTTTCTTTGATGGCATATGGTATTTATTGTGTTTGCGTAAAGTTAGTGTTCCTCTCTCAACAAGCAAAAATTACTGTATCAGGGGAATGAATAAACGTTCTATAATTGCGATCAGATGTTCCTACGCTTAAAAAATCCCTGTAGAAAGCTACCAGTCACTCTTTTGTAAATAAGATTGCGATTCCGACCTCCCCGAAAAATTGGAATACGCTCCGGGTGTATTTCAAATTTTTGCATCATCCGCGGTATTCCGGTCGGTGAGACCTGCCCGACTGCGTCATTCAGGCGGGCACCGACCGGTAGCGGGCTCTAGGAGCTGACTAAAAAGGTAAATGAAGGCGCTGAGAATCGCATAAACGACTATTAGTCTCCATCACCTACCCGAATAAATTATTTATTTAGCGACCTTTTTGGTCATTCCCCGAAAATTTGAAACACCCTACGCTCCCATAAGCTTACTCTTATAATGCTTCTGTTGTAACTTTGCATGGTGAAAGAAAACGAGCATCCTGTAATACTCTTCGATGGGGTATGCAATCTTTGTAACAACAGCGTTCAATTTGTTATTAAAAATGACAAAAAGAAGGCATTCTATTTTACCTCCCTGCAAAGCAATGCAGGACAACAACTCCTGGAGCAATACCGGCTATCTCCCGACAGGTTCGATTCTTTCGTTTTAATTGAAAATAAAAAAGCCTATACAAGAAGCACAGCCGCATTAAGAGTGGTAAAAAGATTGGGGGGATTATGGACATTGCTGTACGGGTTCATTATCATTCCTCCGTTTATCCGGAATGCCCTCTACGATTGGGTGGCGCGAAACAGGTATCAATGGTTTGGCAAATCCGAAAGCTGCATGCTCCCTACACCTGAATTAAAAGCAAGATTTCTGAATTGATTGCCGAAACTTTCGTTCAATTCAAACCCTTATACTGGCGGAATCGCAGTGACCGGGAGTGTTTTATTTTTGCAATCATAAAACCAAATACGTCATTGGCATCCTGCCCTTAGGTTGTATTGAATTAAACATTCATCAATGCCGAAATAATGGAACGTTCGGCAGAAACCCGGCAGGATGAAGAAGGTTGCTTAAGCATCCCTAACCTAAGCCGTAACCGAACTATTACAATCGAATATTTCAATAAAGATTTTAAAAAGCAAATCAAAACATTCGGCGGAACAACGGCAAGAATGATACAACACGAATATGACCACACAGGGAATTTTATACCTTGACTACCTGAAGCCGCTAACCAGGAAGCTGATGCAATCAAAGCTGAAAAAGATCATAAAAGGGCAGATCGACCCGAAATACCCGATGAAGTTTATAGATTGAACGGAAGCAACTGCTTCGTCAAAAAAATACTTTTTTAGCATTTATCGCCCGAATGCAAAATAAGGCGTCAGGAGGTGCCCTTTACCTTTAAGCCAGTTCGATACCATTTCCATCCCGGTAACGGAAAACGTGATGCCGTTGCCTCCAAACCCTAAAACGAAATAGGAATTTTTAAAGGCTTTGTGTTCGCCTATATAGGGCAACCCGTCTTTGGTTTCCCCGAAAGTGCCTGTCCAGGCAAAATCTGACTGGAAAGGAATACCCGGTAAATACTTTTCAAAAGATTTCAGCAGCTTGTGTTCCTTCTTCCCGATCAAAGCGTCGCGCTTCTGCGGATCGCGAAATTCCTCGTCTTCACCGCCGATCAGCATCCTGCCATCATCGGTAGTGCGCATATACAGGTAGGGATCTACGGTATTCCAGATCAGCACGTTTTTGTATTTCCGGCTTACGGCAGGCGCTACTTCAGATACAATAGCATAGGTGCTGATAAGATCAACAAATTTTTCTTTGATCATTGAAGCGCTTTCATACCCCACGCAATACACGATCTTTTTACACCGGATGGTTGCCCCTGTGCTTAATTTGACTTCATTGGTACGACTGCCATATTTTACTCCTGTAAGCTCAGTTTTATCATATACCTGCAGACCTCTTTTTTGGTTGTATGCCAATAGCTCATGCACCAGCATAAAGGCATCCACGCTTCCTCCCTGTTTGGAAAGAATGCCGCCATAGGTTTCGTGCAGATCGTATTTCTTTACAATTTCATCTGGTACCATCCACTTTACCGCAAACCCTGCTTTCTTCCGCGCGTCCAATTCTTTCTCCAATCCCTTCACGTCTTTTTTCAACGCGGCGAAATAAAGAGAGTCTTTTTTCCGGAAACCGGCTTTGGATCTTATTTGCCGGGCCAATTTGCCCAATTGATCTATTGATTTTGAACATGCTTCATAGCTTGCTACTGCGCCTTTTTCTCCTACTTTTTCAATCAGTTCGTACAACGGCGTATCAATTTCATACTGCAGCATGGAAGTGGTAGCCGAAGAGCTGCCGTTGGCGATCTCCCGCTTATCGATCAGGATGGTTTTATAACCATCCCGGATGCACTGGTGCGCAATCAGGCTGCCGGTAATACCACCACCCACCACCAGCACATCACATTTCGCATCTTCCTTCAGCGAGGGATAAGTAGCCGGCAGCCCGTTTTTTACCAGCCAGAAGGGTTCGTTCGATTTTAAGTCCATAATGTTGTATATTATTTCCCCACTAATTTCTTTACAAATCTGATTTTGGGGTCATCTATATTCCAGCCCGCTGTTTCTTTATCCACTAAATCTCTATTCTTTTTACGGATATCTCTCAAAGCATTACCAACAGATTTTCTCAGATATTCGCTTTCATCTTCCCTGTGCTCACTGATCAGGTGTATGGCAGCTTTTGGATTTTCTTTGAAATAAGGGCGACTCGTCCAAATTCTTAATCCTTCAATAACTGCTCTTTTTACATTTGGATTTTTGTCAGACAGCCATTTTTTAATAGTGGACAGACTGTTCTCATATCCCTTTGCCCTGCAATAATTATCAAATGCTTTGGCTAACATTTCCTGAACGCGCCAGTCTTTGTCTTTTGCAACCTTTGTCTCAAGAAATTTAAGCGCTTGGGGATTTTCGGTTGAAAGTTGTCCCAAAAGATAGGTTGCTAACATTCTCACCTGGTAAGTTTTGTCAGACAAAAGATCTTTTGCCATCCCGAAATGATTTTCTGCTTTATTATCTAAAATAATATTCCCAGCTTCAATAATATGCTTAAACCCGTGTTCAATTTTTTTTATGTCATCAATCAGTTGTTTCATCGTTGGGAGAATGTTGTTAAGTCTAACTTTAGTCTATGACTTCCCACAGTTGAACTTTGTTTCCTTCCGCGTCAAGGATATGTATAAATTTACCATAGTCCTATGTTTCAATCTTGTCCACAATGGTTCCCTTTCTTTTTTTAATCCCTCAACAAGTGCTTCCAGATTTTCTACCCCTGTAATTTATCATAAACGTCTTTTCAAAGTAATTCTGTCATTTTCTTTGGGTCCTTGCATTAAAAAAAACACCGTCAATACCTGTTACCTTTTTCATTGTATGGTTGTTTTCTTATTGATTTCTCAATATTTTTTTAATCAATACAATTTGCCCTAAATGATAGTAACTATGTTCGATCATCCCGTCTATATTCCTTAAACAGGTTCCATATTTTTCGTCTACAAAACTTTCAAATAGCTTTTCCTCGGGCATTTGCTCGATTAACCCGGCAAATTCTTCTGCATCACTCCAAAATTTATTCAGAAATTTTTCCCATTCTTCCTGCGATTCAACTGGCGGAAAATCAAAACTGAATTTATCTCTGATTTCCAAATTCCCTCCAAGAAAAACATTTTTAATCCCGTTTATATAATAATGAATGTGCCGGGCAAGAGCCGAAATTGTATTTAAGTCCTGAAGTTTAGTTGTTGCAATCTTCCAATCCAGGTTGTCCAATTGATTTTTAAAATTTGTATTTGAAATCCATGTTCCATTTAAAATTACTTCTCTGAATCTATTGGCAAGCTGAGCACGATTATTCATTTTCCTTTTATTCTGATATATTTTATTAAAGCTGTTTTACAAATTCAGCTTACCGTCTCTTCCGATATCCATCTGCTGACCCGAAATAGCACTGGCAGCCACTTTGAGCAGGGTAACCAGCTTGTTGGATTTGTTGTCCCAGTAATGCGCTTCGCCGGGTGTTACTTTTAGTACACGGATGTGTGGATCTTCTTTCCCTTTTTCAAACCAGGCTTCGATCATTTTATTCCAGTACTTGTCAATCCTTTCCCGATCCAGGGAAATTTCACCCGTACCGTTGATACTTAAAAAATTGTAATCGCCCACATGCGCATAAAGCAGGCTTACCTTGCTGTTGCTTTGAAGATTATGGTGGGTTTCGCTTTCTGAAGAAAAGAGGAACCATATATTGCCTTCTTCATCCACTTCCTGCCGGCTCATAGGCACCGCGTGGGGATAGTCGCTGCCCGGTGTAAAGGAGCACATCATCCCGATATCAATTTTATTGACCATTTCTTTGATCTTGTCAATGGCTTCCCGGTCGTGCAAATTTTCTGTACTCATAGCTGATATATTTAATAATGATGGAATTGAGTTAAATATAACAATATAACCAGCCAGGCTTCAGGTGCGGGATATGTAAAGATACGATTTGTAAGTATATCCCCGATATGAAGGGGCTTTACGGGCTGGCTGTATACATGAATGAATAGTCCGCACAGCACAATGGCCGTTACCAGTTTTGTGTACATGAAAAATATTTTTTTAATAAAGTGATTGATGAAGGCAGTTGCGGATACTGCCTCATAAAAGGGTTCTTGCGGTGCAACCCCGGGGAGTATAAAGATGAAATGTTCAGCCTGGATAGAAAAACCAAATTGGGGATAGATTATCCGCCTTCAAAGCTATTTTGTTGCTTTTGCACGGAATAATTTCAAAAAACGTGGAAAAAATCACATTTTTCGAACTTATCTCTGCCAAGGGGAGATAAAAGCAAATAGAGTGTACGCTGATCGCCTGGCAAAAAGCCCACGATCTTATCATTTTATGGTCGCATTCCTTTCTTCAATGTTAGTAGTCAAATAAAGACAAGGAACTTCTTGCAGGCATGGGATATTTCGGAGAAGAAAGCAGCTTACAGGATAATTGACAACTACCGGGTGAATCGTATTTTTTATTTTCGTTTTGCACGGTAAATTTATTCTAATATCTGTTTTACTCTAATTGCAATGACGCTCACTGCCACTCATATCAACTACTACCATGCTTGCAAAAGCAAGCTGTGGCTGTTCTGTAACGGTATCAACATGGAGCATACCAGTGATGCGGTATATGACGGTAAAATGCTGCACGAGACCAGCTACTTACCATCACCCCGGCTTTGATTTAAGCTGCTATAGCTGTTACCCCTAACTTTTGTTCTATTGACCTGCAAATGTGCATACAGTAAGTTAGCAGGCAAATGGTATAATATGTACAAGTTTATCAGCATTGCTTTTTTCATCCTGTTTTTAATGCCGGGCTGTAAAAAGGCTAATATAGATACCGAAGATTTGCCCCCCGTTAATGAAACGCCGGCCATTACTGAAACGGGAACGCCTGCAGGAGCCGCAATCGTTAAGGAAATCGGTGCTGGTGGCGGGAAATTGAGCTCTGCTGATGGCAAAATTGATGTAATAATACCATCCGGCGCAGTTAACGTCAATACGCAGTTCAGCATACAGCCCATTACAAATGAATGCCCTAATGGAAGAAATGCGTTCAGGCTCATGCCTTCAGGAATGGTGTTTGCCATGCCTGTTACCATTATATTTCATTATACCGATAAAGATATTGAAGGCAGTTTACCTGAGCTGCTGGCAGTTGCTTACCAGGACATCAATCAAATCTGGTACCGTATTCCTTCAGCCGATATCGACACCATTGCAAAAACCATCTCCGTAAAAGCAAAACATTTTACCGACTGGTCAGACCTGGAAGGGTTAAAACTGAAAGCATCTTCTGAAGGTAAAGAAACAGGTGAAGTAAAAATAAGCAAGCAACTGCTACTGGAAGTATCCGGCACCAATGATGCCAAACCTTTACCACCGGCTCCGGATAATCCTTCGCCCGAGGATGACGAGCTTCCGCCATTACCTCTTCCATCACCCAAAAAGCCTGAATGGTATGTTAACAGGTATAAAAAAGGCAATGCCACGGTAGGTACTGTTTCTCCTGCACCCGACGATTTAGGGACTTATTTTAAATACATGGCTATATATACTGCCCCTGATAAAGTACCCTCTCCTTCAACCGTTACAGTAAATGCAGAACTTACAGGGCTTAACTGGAAAGCCAAGGTACACGGACGTATGATCAGGTTTGAAAAAGTTATATTAAGCAAACCAATAAATATCATCGGGAATGAATATGATTATACGGTGGAGATAGCATATAACGATAATAATATAACCGGTTATACAGGGCAGCTATATACGGATAAGGCGAGCTTTAATATGCATGTAAAATTAGAAGACGAGAATGCAGTAGTTGCTCTTTCAGAAATAAAGAACTATGACGCTTCTGTAACTCCCGAAGTAAAAACATATAATCTCCCGGGATCTTCTATTACATTCACATGGCTTCATGGCGGGGGAATATCTAATGCAGGATTTATGAATATAACGGGAACCCAGGTTTCTCATTATTCCGAAAGTGACACCCTGTTAAATCTTGCGCTGTTGCATAAGGACCCCATAAATGTAAAATTTGAATATAAATCCGTAGTTGGTGGCGGTTCACAAACAGGAATTATTGGCGGAGAACCTATGTCTAACGGAATCCCGGGCGATATACTCATGAAAGTAGTAAACAGGGAACAAATATTCAGGCAGGAAAACGGCATGGGTATATTTATTAAGATCACACCGGTAAAGAAATAAATCTTAACCAACAGTTTCATACGATGCTCCATGATGTAGCTACTACCCCTAACTTTTGTTCTATTGTTTCTGGTTTTTACACAACGTAAGTTAGCTGCTTAAAATAATTACGGGTATGAAAAGAGGAATATGTTTTTGTATCATTCTAATACTTGCGTCAGCAGCGTGTAAAAAAATCCCTTCGGAACAAATTAACAATTACCAGCCGGCCATTACACCGGTAGGTACACCTGACGGTGATGCTGTAACCAAAGAAATTGGCACAGCGGGAGGCAGTATCAGTTCCGCAGATGGCAAAATTGATGTAACAATACCCTCCGGGGCTGTTACCGTCAATACGCAATTCAGCATACAGCCCATTACCAGTAATTGCCCGGGCGGATTGAATGCTTACCGGTTGCTGCCTTCAGGAATAACATTCCCCAATCCTGTTACCATCAGTTTTAAGTATACCGATGAAGAAACAGACGGCAGCCTGCCTGAATTATTGGGCATTGCTTTCCAGGATAAAAGCGGTATATGGTATCGCATCCCGTCGGCGAATATTGATACGGTGGCAAAAACCATTTCAGTAAAAGCGAAACACTTTACCGACTGGTCCAAATTATCCAGGCTGGCAATTATGCCGCGGGGTAATTTGTCGGTGAAAATAAAAAAATCACTGGATTTAAATGTTGTCGGAGCGCCGGATGCAGGCACATCGGTAAAACCTGATAATCCTACTCCCGGTGAAGACGATCTGCCGCCCCTGCCTCCCCCAACGCCTTTTAATACAGAATGGTATGTAAACAAAGAAAAGGGCGGAAATGGGACCATTGGAACCATTCTTAACGGAAGTACAACCACAACAACCTATACCGCGCCGGAAAAAATTCCTTCTCCTTCCGTTGTTGCCGCACAGGCACAGCTTACCGGTTTTACCTGGAAGGCGAAGATAATGGGTCAGGAAATGGTCTTTAATAAAGTAGTGTTGCCGAAGCGGATCAAAATAACCGGGGAGGAAAAAAAGTTTGCTGTTACGTTGAGATACATAAAGGACACATCCGTTGGTATTCCCGGTCTCAGGTATGTGGATAGCGTGAGCATGATAATACACGTATCGCCTGACGCAAAACCAGACAGCGTTGTATTCGCCACCGATATTGAAAACCATGCTCCCGGATCCCTCCCCGACCCTTTTTTATATAAAGGTTGTTTTCTTCATGAATTTATTCCTGAAACCTATGGAACGATCCACTTCACATCCGGGAAAGGAAGGGTTTTCAGGGAATCGCTGGGCAGCGGGGCTTATAATGATATGGTGGAGGTTGACATGGCAAACGATCATACCGCCGCGCCAAGATGGAGAATAACCAATGGCTGCAACCCCGGGGGGCCGCTCACCTATATTCGCGGCGGAGATCTTAATGGCTCACCTATTAAATATCCTGATGGAGTGTTGAAATTTTATTTTCCGTTGACCCAGTCAACCATTCAAACACATCAAAGTTATCACCCTTATATAAGCTATACTGTTCAGCCATTATAAGCGCGTTAAAGGAAATCTCCGCGCACAATTATGTCTTTTAATGGCAATATTTCATTCAATGTCGTTTCCTTAACATTTCTGTGTAGTTGCGGGTGTTTTCACCCGCAACGGCGACCGCCGATGTTGGTGTTTTCACCAACATCTTAAGGAAACGACATTGATATTTCATTAGCACATATAACTTTTGTTCTATTGCCAAAGCTGCCAGGGCTATATACATTTAACGGGATCAAAGCCTGTAGTCATGAAAAGAATATTTACATTGATAAGTTTCCTGGTCTTTTGCTATAACAGTAATGCCCAGGTGCAGGGCTCCTCGTTAGTAAATATACAGGGATGCGGAGGCGCAACGCTGATAGGCACTCTCTTTTGGGGAACGGGCAATACGAATCCCGCAACGCTTTATTACGAAAAACAAGTGGGCACCAACTGGGTTCTGGTTACTTCGCAGGTTTGGGTAAGCGGCAATAACTATATCATCATCACACCCAGCGATATTAACACTGCCACGCTTTACAGGCTAAGGGTAAGAGACGAGGTAAGTACACAGGAGTTTATTTCTGCCGGCGTTACAGTCAACCCCGCTACATGGAATGCAACGTTGCCGTTTGGTAGTTCCGTAAGCGGATATACTGCATGGGGCAATGCATGCGGTTCGGGAGATGATTATTTATATGTTCAACCCCACACTTTACCCGGTGGCCGTCCTCCCTATAGAATTGAGTATAAAAAAACAACTGATGCAGACTATACGGTTGCTGCCGCAGAAGCACTAGGGGCTGATATCAATAATATTCTGCCCAATACCAATTATATGGTAAGGGTGACGGATTTTTGTGGCAGGGTGGCCACATCAGGCGGCTTCAGGTTAAGAATAGAAGCTTCTCCTTTCATCACAGAACCAACCACCTGCAATAACGGCTTGATCCGCCTGTACACTTCAGGCAGCATCGCCACGCTGGGAACGCCTCCTTTCACTTATGGCATCGGTAAGCATACCGATACAATGACGACCATTCGCCCGGCTTTGGTTTTCGGCACCAATGCCACTTTTTCCGGACTCGGGCCCGGTGATTATGATCTGCAGGTTAAAGACGCCTGCGGTATCTTGTCAGATATTATGTTTGTGCGCCTCGGCGGGGGATTGCCGAGAATATCTGTAATATATACAAACCCGGCTGCAGACTCCTGTTCCTATACTGCAGTCGTTACAAGGTTTACCGGAACTTACCCGCTCCGATATGGAATATTAGCCCCCGGGCAAACACAATACACTTACCAGGATGACAGTGTGTTCAATGGTCTTACAACGCCGGGCATTTATTACTTTAAAATAAAAGATCAGTGTGGGGACAGCAGTGTACCCCAGGCTATTCCCTTGTCGTTTGCACCCCCTGTTATTAATTCAGTGAGCGTTTTGCCGGGCCAGCCTTCGTGCAGCAAAAATTTTGTGATAAACACCGGAACAAAGTTGAAACCTTATCAATACGGTATCAGGCCAAAAAATACAGGAAGTTTTGTATACCAGCTTTCAGACACATTTCGTAATATACCACAGGGTTTATATGATTTAAGTGTAATGGACAGGTGCGGGCGGATATCCAATACTTTCGAGCTGGATATTAGGGACGCATCCTGCACGGTAAGAACAATACCCGGAGATTTTGAAGTTGCCAATGCACAGGGTTGCAGCAATATGACCGGTAATGCCTGGATTGATGCAAAAGATGACAATGGCAATATTGTTTTTTCCATCAATCCACAGGGCAATGATCTGCAACAGGTATGCTGGGGTGTAAGGATCACAGACGGGATGGGAAGCAGTTTGCGCAGCACCGTTATCAACGGCTCAACAGTGTCATTCCTCGACCGGAATTTTTATATAGAGCCCAACCCGGCACCAACCCTCGCGCAACCTGTTTTGCTCAGGCTGTATTTCACCAATACCGAATTGAGCAATATGCTTTGGTATTTACAGAATAATGGTTATCCGGCAGCTTCATTGGCCGATTTAAAGATCCTGAAGAAAAAGGGAAGCGCAGGCTCACCCGTTGACCTTGAAGTTACCAATGAAAATATTACACCTACCAGTCAACTGACCAGTATAGTGCCAACCATCGCGCCATTCGGTACAAACGACTGGTATATGGAATTCAGCATCAGCAGCTTTTCGGAACTGATGACCTATATGGGCAACCTCAGCATACTTCCGCTCCGCTTTATTTCTTTTACTGCGAATAATCATGGCGAAGCAGTTACGCTGCAATGGAAAACCAGCAATGAAATCAATACCAAAAGCTTTGATGTGGAATGGAGCAAAGACGCGGTCACTTTTGTGAAGATCGGCTCTGTAGCTTCCGGGAATACCCCCGGAGAGCACAGCTATTCTTTTGAACATCGCCCGCCTGCAGGAGGAAGCAATTACTATCGTTTAAAACAATCAGATATCGATGGAAAATTTGTTTACAGCGCAGTGGTTAAGATAAGCGTGGCTGGTAACAACGGAATAAAAGTGTATCCTAACCCTACACGTAATGACATGCAAATTGTATTGAAGAACAGCAACGAAAAGATCAGGCAGATACAGCTAACAGATGCAACGGGAAAGCAATTATCGGTAAAGCAGCGCCAGGCAAACCATATTTCTCTTTCTTTCTTACCGCCGGGTATTTACTGGTTAAAAATCATGACAGATGCAGACGTATACATCCTTAAGATCAGCAGGCTGTAAAAGCGGGTTATTATTGCAATTTAAGCATTACATTTAAGGATGCGTTACCACTGCTGCATACTGCTTGTATTGTACGCTACGGCGGCGTTCAGCCAGGATTACCGTATTCAGCATTGGGGAGTGGAAGACGGGCTTTCGCAGGGCATCAATCAAAAAATACTAAAAGATAAAAGAGGATTTTTGTGGATCACTTCCTATGAAGGGCTCAACCGTTTTGACGGGAAAAATTTCAAAAATTTTTATTCCTTTCCTGAAAAAAGAAATGCAATAAGAGGTGCCGAAACAACCGGGCTGGTGGAAGACTCGCTGCATAATATCTGGATAGGCTCCGGAGAGGGACTCAGCAGGTATGATCCTGTTGCAGATTCAACCATTTTTTTTCTGCCTGAAGGAAAAAATTCTTTACAGCATTATTTTATACCGCTGGCCGCTACTGCCGGTGAAGTGATCTGCTACGATATCGGCGGGCAATTAACCGCTTTCAGCATCCGCAACCTGAAAAAAAAAGTGATCTGCAATAATATTTCCTGGCACGATGATTATTTATCCGCTATTCATAACTGGCTTGATAAGAAAAGAAATATTTTATGGATGCCTGCGGAGAAGGGTCTTTTAAAGATCGATCTGAATACGGGTGATACTGCCACCTGGTTTGCCACGCAAAAAATAAATACTGTTATATACGACGACCAAAAGCAACTGATGATCATCGGAACAAATGACGGCTATATGGAATGGAACATGAGGGAAGCAAACCATATTCGCCATATAAAAGAGTTAAACGCCCAACCTTTACAGAAAGTCACTTCTCTTGCAACAGACATTTACCGCAATATGTGGGTGGGTACTGAAGAACACGGAATCTTCATGGTATCTGGCGATGGAAGCGTTTTGCGGTTCAATAAAAACAATGACCACCAAAGCTCCATCAACGACAATAAGATCAATACAATTTATTGTGATAACGATGGAACGGTTTGGGCAGGCATTGCTACAAACGGAATTGACCAGTTGATACCAGGCAACAGGTTTGAACATTTCCGGGAAAACTCCTTAAAAAATAACCTTACCAGTAACATAGTGCGTTGCTTTTTTGAAGATGAGAAAAAGCAGATATGGATCGCCACCCAGGGAGGGGGGATAAATATATTTAATCCGGAGCAGAAAGCATTCTCATCCATTACACAAAAAAATGTTCCTGGTCTGCCTTTTGACTTTATACGCTTCATGGTGAAAGAAAACAATTACGCGCTGGTCGGAACAGAAAAAGGGATGTGCAGGCTGAACAGGCAGACTTTTGCTGCACACAAGATTCATTTTGCCGGAAACAAAAGTCAATCCATCTACGATCCCTATATTGAACAGATCATTGATTTTACAAATGACAGTTGGCTCATCGCAACAAAGTCTCACGGATTATTTGAATTAAAAAAGAAAGCTGACACTGCCCGGCAACTGGATTTTCCCGGCAATAAGCATGTTTTTTATATTGCCTTTATAAATAATTTACTGTTTGTATCATTGTGGGAGGGCAGTCAAAAAATTTTCGAAATAAAAAATGGCAATTGGGTTGACCTGAAAAAAGACATTCAATCCTCTCTTATCACCTATGTTTTATACGATCAGCATAAAAAAAGATACTGGATCGGGACGCTGAAAGGGCTGCTTGAAGCCGACGCTGA
The DNA here is from genome assembly GCA_019638615.1 of Chitinophagaceae bacterium. Classification (GTDB taxonomy): domain Bacteria; phylum Bacteroidota; class Bacteroidia; order Chitinophagales; family Chitinophagaceae; genus Agriterribacter. The sequence continues at coordinate 15,563 of JAHBTL010000043.1, forward strand.
TTTAAGTGTTATTCACCACTATACCACAGATGACGGATTAAGCAACAATTATGTATATGCGCTTTTGCAGGACGAATCCGGGATGATCTGGATAAGCACCAATAAAGGACTCTCCATGCTTAATCCTGCGACAGGCGTATTCAATGTATTCACTCCTTCAGATGGGTTACAGGGATATGAATACAACGCGAAAGCATGTTTGCTTTCATCAGATAATAAATTGTATTTTGGGGGTGTAAACGGCTTCAATGTAATAAAGCCGGCAGCTATAACGCCCTTTTCTGCTGCTCCTTCGTTTTATATTAAAGAGCTGCTGGTTAATAATATTTTATTGCCTGGCGACAGGAACATCAGCTATATTTCAACAATACAATTGCCCTACACCGGCAATAATATAACCATACAATCAGGCGTAATAGATTTTATTGAAAAAGAAAAAAGTAAAATTTACTACCAGTTAAAAGGCATTGATACAGGCTGGCAAACTGCAGAAAGGGATTTTGTAATAAATTATTCAGGGCTGCCGCCGGGCAGTTATACGTTTAATGCAACCGCTTCTGCGGCAGATGGCAATAAAACCAATTCGTTTACAACATTACAAATTCAAATCAATAAGCCCTGGTGGCAAACATGGTGGTTCAGGTCAATCGTGGGTATCATATTGCTTGCTGTAGCGGGAACTATTATACATGCTTATTATTCCGGGAAGTGGGAAAAGCAAAAAGCATTACTGGAAAAGCAGTCTGCTATTGAACAGGAAAGAAACAGGATCGCTACAGACATGCATGATGACCTGGGAGCCGGACTGTCGAGGATCAGGTTTTTAAGTGAAACGATCGGGTTAAAAAAAGAAATGCAGGAGCCAATTGAAGAGGAGCTGGGCAAAATGCAGTGGTACGCGCATGAAATGATTGATAAAATGGGAGAGATTGTATGGGCATTGAATCAAAAGAACGATACACTGCCGGACCTGATCACCTATACAAGGGCCTATGCCGTTGAATATTTATCGCAAAGCAATATTCAATGTATCATGTCGGTTCCCGGTAAAATACCTGAAGCCGGGTTGAGCGGAGAATACAGGCGTAATGTTTTTCTTGCAGTTAAAGAAGCATTGCACAACATCGTTAAGCATGCCCATGCAACCCAGGTAAAGATGCATATAACCTGCGAAGACCTTTTAAATATAATTATCCATGATAACGGGGTGGGCTTTAATGAAACGGCACTTAAAAAAGCAGGGAACGGTCTTCACAATATGCGCAAACGTATTTCAGATATAAAAGGCGAAATGCACATCAATACAAATAATGGAACCCGGGTACAGTTTAAGATACCTTTTCCTGTATAACCAATGTTCTATTTTACATGATACCGGTAATGTTTAACTTGAACACTTATGAGCATAACCATAGCAATAGTAGAAGATCTTGAAGAAGTAAGAACAGGCCTGAAAAATTTCTTCAGCCTGAATAAGGAATTTACTGTATTAGATACATTCAGCACCGCAGAAGAGGCCTTATACGATATACCCAAACTTAAACCCGATATTGTTATTATGGATATCAGCCTTCCGGAAATGGATGGCATAACATGCATACGCCAGGTTAAACGAAGTTGCCCTTCCACGCAGTTTATGATGTTTACCATATACGAAACGGATGAAAAAGTATTTGAAGCGCTTAAGTCCGGCGCTTCAGGGTACCTGTTAAAAAACAGCGGGTTTAACCAGATAGCTGACGCGTTGAAGGAATTGCACAATGGCGGCTCACCCATGAGTGGCAATATCGCAAGAAAGCTCGTCAACATTTTCAGGGAAAACGAAAAAGACAGGGAGCGTATTGAAGTATTGAGCCATCGTGAAAATGATATCCTTGAGCTATTGGCCAACGGGCTATTGTATAAGGAAATTGCCGAAAAGCTTTCTATAAGTAACGGCACGGTTAAACAGCATATACACCGTATTTATGAAAAGCTGCATGTGCAAAACAGAACGGAAGCCATTAATAAAACGATCCGGCGATAAAAGATTGCTAACAGCGCCGCAGATCAGTCCCCGAAAAAAAAGGCAACCGTATAACCGGCTGCCTTTTGGCTTCAATGATAGTGTGTATGTAAGAATCAGTTCTGTTGTGCCAACGGATTGTACAACATTTCGTTTTCAGGAATCTGCAAAGTCATATTAGGAACGCTGTAAGTAGTTTTAGTTACATGGTTGGCAGAGGAGGTTCTGTCTACGGGAATGTTCCAGCGTTTGTTGTTGTAAAACTCTCTTCCGCCTTCGCCCCACAGCTCAATACGGGTTTGCAGTTGTACCATTTGTAAAGCGCTTAAGCCCGCCATGCCCGGATAGTTATCGCAGGTTAAAGTGGGGCTGCCGCTTTTGGTACGTGCAGCCAGTAACACATTCAATGTTGTTTTAGCCGCATCATCACTTACGCTCTGTGCTTCAGCTTCTGCTTTCATCAACAATACTTCAGAACTGCGCATATAAAAAGCCGTAGAAGCGCCAACTTCCTTTTTGTCCGGACTACCCAATCCATGGGTGGCAGCGAATTTGACATTGGTGTATGAAGGTATAAACGCCACTGTGCCTGTTACCGGGTAAGTATAGTTACCGAATGCATCCAGCATAAAGCAATCCTTACGGTAATCATCGTCCGCTATCTTTTCATACAAACGGTTGTCTATCCTTTTATACGCTCTTGATACCCCCCCATTGCCAATGCCAAAGCAGTTCATATAGCTGGTAAAATGTGTATTGGCCTGTCCTAAAGGAAAGCCCAATATTACCTCGGGGTTAACGGCATTATTCAAAAATCCATTGGTTTCCGGTAAAAAGGTAGGGTCTGTAGGGGTGCCGGTGTTTTTACCGCCATACTGCGCCTGGCTCATCAAAGTAGCATAGTTGCCCAGGATATTGTTACATGCTGTAATGGCTGTGGGCCAATCGCCTGTCCATACAGATACGCGTGCCAGCAGGAAATTAGCAACCCCCAGATCGATATCTGCCAAATCAGGTGTATACCCTATGCCCGCCGCCTGTAACAGTGTAATAGCGGTAGTGAGGTCGTTCTTAATAAACTGGTATGTTTCTGAAGATGATGCACGGGGTTTATTTTCCTGGTTTGGATTGAATGTATCATACAACATAATACCCAGCTTATTATTGCCACCCTGCAGGTAAGCATCCTGGTAGTTTTCCATCAGGTAATTATAGGCATAAGCCCTTACTACCAGCCCTCTTGCCTTACAGTCTTTCAGGAAGCTGTTATTGGATACTATATCATCGGTAAGATAATTCAGCATTTGGTTGGCAATAGTAATGCAATACCAGGCATAGTTCCAGTATGCTACATTTTTACCATTGGCAGCCGTAATAAAATCACCCAATTGATATTCAACAGTACCAAAAAGAACATTCAGACCTTCCTGGTCACCCATAATCAAATCATTCCCTTCAAGGCTTCGGTTGGCGTCCAGTCCCTGGTTGGTATAATACATATCTGCCACACCTGAACCTGTACCGCCGGCATTATTAAAAAGCAAGGGCATATTATTCGCCATACTCCCCATTACGGTTCTTATTTTGGCCGTATCACCTGATGCCAGCAAGTCAGCAATCTGCTGATCATAAATATTATTGGGCGGAGTTACCTCCAGCTTTTTTGAACAGGCTGAAAAAAACAGGAGGGCCAACACAACCGAACCCATTATATATTTTCTCATAATTTTCATCTTTAATTAATTTAGAAATTCACATTTAGTCCTACAGACATTGAACTATAAGGAAGATATACTGCAGCACCCACTTCCATACCTCCTACCAGCGACATGCGGGGGTCAATGCCCGAATGTGAAGTGAACATGGCTATATTATCCGCAGATGCATAGATCCTGATATTTTTAGCCTTTATTTTATCTGCTATAGCGCTGCTGAAGTTATACCCTAAGGTTAGGTTTTTAATATTCAGGTAAGATGCATTAAATAAAGACATATCACTGTATTGCCATGAGCCATGGGTAGAGCCTGCCGTATACCTGTCATCCCCATAAAAAGTCATAGGGAATTTGGCACCTTTATTTTCCGGCGTCCAGGTATTACCCAGCAACTCTGCGGATAATGCATTGCCTATATTGCCACTCCTGTATAAATGGTTAGCATATTCCACACTAAAAAATTTACCCCCTATCTGGTAGGCTAATATCGCCGTAAAATCAAAGCCTTTGTATTGTAGCATTGTAGTAAACCCGCCTATCCATTTTGGCAAAGCACTTCCCATACTATAACGATCAGCCATGGTATAATTGGTTGTACTTACAATATCTCCCGGCTTGCTGCCACCAAAAAGCCCGTCATCAAGATTTTTTTGTGTTACAGTATGATGGAACAACGGCAATCCGGTGCTTTGATCAACACCAGCATATTTAAACAAATACAGGTTGTAATAATCCATTCCTTCCCCACGTAAAAAAGTTTGCCCGGCAGAAGTAGCGCCGCCACTGGCAGCACCCCATCCGTCAATATCTGCAATATATTTATTACCCAATGCGGCAGACAATACAGTTGGAGGCACTTTTAATAAAATGGTTCGGTAATGAGTGCCGTTTAAGCCAATGTTCCACCTGAAATTTTGATTACGGATCACATCAATATTCAATTCAACTTCAAAACCACGGTTTACAATTTCTGCGCTGTTTCGCCTTAACACTCTTTGACCCAATGAATATGCTATTGGCTCATCGTAAACTGAGTTAACTGTGCGTTTGTTATAATAGTCAACAGACCCATTGATCCTCCTGTCCCACAAAGAAAAATCTATACCCCCATCAATGGTATGTGTATTTTCCCAGGTGATTGCTGGTTGTATTGATCCCTGGCTCAGGGTATAGCTAACCGGTACCCCGGTACCATTGTTCACCATTGAGTATACAGCTCCGTAGTTCCACAACTGGTATCCTGAATAATTACCGATACCACTCTGGTTGCCTATCACGCCATAGCTGGCTCTGAGTTTTAGATCATTCAACCAGTTTTTGGTATCCTGCATAAAATTTTCTTCGCTTAAGCGCCAGCCTGCTCCAACAGACCAGAAAGTACCCCAGCGGTCTTTCTCATACCTGAATTTGGATGACCCATCGCGTCTTGCAGAACCTTCCAGGAAATATTTTTCGTTGTAGTTGTAACTAACCCTGCCGAAATAGCTCTCAAGAGCTGATATATCACCACCACCGCCAGGTGTACCGAATGGCGCACCTGAAGAATTATAACGGGATACAAAGTTGGCATATCCGGTAAAGTCATTGATAATTGAGTATGCAGAAGCATAGTTCAACAAATCGCTTTTATACTGGTAATATTCATGTCCGGCTAATGCTGTAAATGAATGTTTGCCGAAGCCTTTATTCCAGTTTAACAATTGTTGCGAATTAAACACGCTTGTATTGGAATAGTATTGCCCCATAGCTCCAGAGCCTGCAACAGCCCCGGTTTCGGGGTTACCGTAACGCAGGCGAACTTCCGAAAACCGGTCGTAAGAAAGATTGACAGTAAACCTGAAATCTTTTAAAAAGTTTACGGTAGCATACCCTTTCAGGTTCAGGTCATGCGATTCTCTCCTGTCAATGTCCTTATCTAAAAGTTTAATAAGGTTGGTAGTATAAAGTGGCTGGCTGGTAGTTCCATTGGGGAACTGAGGGGTAGACTGAAGCTGCACACCCAGCGGAGTGTAACTTACATTGGCATTGTCATGCACCCTGTCGGTACCATCCGGGTTCTTCATAATGTTACCGTCTTTATCACGGGCAAACAGAGGGATCAAAGGGTTTTGCCCGTTCGTCCAACGAAAAGCATTCTGCTGCACGGTACCCGGGTTACGACCAAACCGGGTAGCCGGAGATTGTGTGTTACGGTAACTATATCCCATATTGGCGCCTACTTTTAACCAACTGGTTAATTGCGCATTTATATTGCTTCTTACATTATATCTTTTAAATTTTGACCCCCTGATATAAGAAGGATCTTCCAACATACCAAGTGAAACGAAATAGTCCATTTTTTCAGTTCCGCCACTCGCAGAGAGTGTATGCTCCTGGCGGAACATCCTTTCAAAAAAATAATTCTCGTACGAGCCGGCTTCGTATAGCTGTCTTGCGTTCGGATTTAATTTACCGTCAGTATTTACGAGGTAAGCGCCAGACATGGTAGCACTGGCACTAGCGCTGCCTTTTGTTGGGTCTGGAACGCCCGTAAGGGTATATACTGCACCTGGCACATCATACAACATCCAGTTTCCCAGTGCATTGCGTGAAAAATTTGTCATAGACCCCGCATAATCAAACAAATGCGCACTGGCAAATTCGGCCGCTTCCTGGTGAGACATATTTGGATTCTGTACATTTGTTGTGAACTTGCCATTGGTTGAGGAGCTACCCTCATATCCATACCTCGCAGAGTTGTAAATGGCGAGCCAGGCATGTTCGTAAAAATCTTTGGCATTATCAATTCTGTCATACCGCATGGTGCCCAGGAAGTTATAGCCCATACGTGTTTCAAATGAAATATTGGCTTTACTTCTTGAACCTTTTTTTGTTGTAACGAGTAATACACCGTTAGAACCACGAGAACCATATACAGCCGTGGATGCAGCATCCTTTAGTACGCTAATACTTTCAATATCTTTTGGATTGATAGAAGCAAGTGCATTAGGATATTCTGTAGGTACCCCATCAATTACAATCAATGCATTAGAACTGTTTTGCATCGTAGAACCTGCGCCGCGCAAACGGATCCCCATATCCAAACCAGGTTGGCCGTCTATAGACGAAACCTGTATACCGGGTACTACGCCCTCGAGTGCACGGGTAACTGTAGAGTTGGCCTGTGTGGAAATTATTTTGGAGTTAACCTGCGTAACAGCACCGGTATAGTCCCGTTTTTTGGCAGTACCATACCCGATTACCACCAGCGTATCCATGGCAGAAAGCGCTTCGGACAGTTTAACATTGATATTGGTATTGGTACCTACTCTTACTTCCTGCGTGCCATACCCAACAAAGCTGAATACCAGCACTGCGTTGGCAGAAGGAACATTGCCAAGGGTGAACATTCCGTTTTCAAGGGTAGAGGTACTGTTCCTGGTTCCTTTCACAGACACGGTTACTCCTTCCATGGCATTGCCATTTGCATCGGTAACCTTACCTGAAACAGAAACCTGCGCATTTGCTGCTATACAAACGCACAAAAAGCAGGAGAGCATGAAAAGCAGCTTCTTCTTCATTTTGGTTTGAGTTTAAGTGATTAAAAAGATAGATGTTTAATTAATGGAAAAATGTCACATTTATTTATAGCATCGCTACAAATTACAAATTGATTTTACCGGTACGCCCCGGCAGGGAAATAGTATTAAACTGTCGATTCGGTATAATCTGACAGGTTGCAGCTTTAACAGGAAGCAGTTCATTGGCATACATTGAGATTAATTATAACAATCGCTTAATTGAAACAATTTGTGATTACAGTTTTTAAAATTAGAGTGAATAAAGCAGGAAAACTTATGGTTACATATCTAAAAAATATGCTTTTATAACATTGCATTCTCCGGCTCATTGTATTGTTGTAGTAATATAACTACAGGACATGAACAGTATCTGAAATGCTGCACGATGAAAGTAAAATCGTGGCCGGAAAATATGCGGCCGGATACCTTTCATGAAACATTCCCAGGATGGTTGCTCAAAACCAACTGCAATAAGAATACTCATAAAAGACTTCACCTCACGGGTACCCCTTTTGCAAAACAGCTCATGGCAGTAAACAGTATAGTGATTTAACCGGGTTTTACTGTAGCTTTACGATAAACATCAGCGTCATGCGTCCGCTTCCAACCGATTATTCGCCCTATTCCGAAACATATGTTTCGCTTGTCAGATCAAACGATATACGATCTGCACTCCCCGAATCATATACTCATTTAAAATATTTTCTTGACAGCATACCGGAAAGCAAAGCCGGTTATGTATATGCGCCCGGCAAATGGACGGTTAAGGTAGTATTGCAACATGCCATAGATACGGAAAAAGTATTTGCTTACCGGGCCATGTGCTTTGCAAGAGGCGAGCAGCAACCGCTTCCTGGCTTTGACCAGGATGAATATGCAGCGAATGCAGACGTAAGCGCCAGAACGCTGGAAGGGCTGAAGGAGGAATTGCTGCTCACAAGGAAACTTTCCATCCTTTTTTTTGAGAACCTCCGCAATGAAGACTGGAATAAGAAAGGCATTGCCAGCAACCATCCCGTAACGGTGCTTGCCTGCGCATATATTATTGTAGGGCACTGGCTGCACCACGAAAAAATATTTAAAGAAAAATACCAGCTCTAACCTGGCTTACACACCATATTAGTCAATATGCAATAACCCCAACCAGCCACAGGAAAGCGCAGGATACGTCTTGCAAATGTTTCCGTATATTGCCTGATCGTTCAAGCAATGGGACCTATTGCAAATTTTCCGGGCGGTGAGACACCATAGCCGTGAACTTAAGCCCGGAGGGCTTGAATTTGAATAGCCCCCAACTTTGTTGGGGGACAAAAATGCCGAATTTTTTGTTGAACCCCGACGAGGTTCAATGTGAAATGCGCCAATATACCACCGGTTGCACCGATGGCTATTCAAATTAAACCCCATTCGGGGTAGGTTTATTAAATTGACGTCTATGGTGAGACACCACCCGCCTGCGAAAACTTGAACTTTATTGCGGCATGTGCTTATTTTTGATTTTGCCCCAGTCAACGATATAATATCTTATTATGCTCATCAGGTTTTTTCTTTTTTATACTGTACTCTTTCTTTTTTCCTGCAAAAACAATCTTCCTGTTGTTGTTACGCAACAAAAAATGCAGGAAGTATACGAGGAGGTTAAAACACCCTATAAATATGGAATAGTGCTTACCGCTCCCGATTCAACTAAAATGGCAGACAGCCCCACCATTTTCAGGCTGAATGGCAAATGGTATATGACCTATATTATTTTTGACGGCAAAGGCTATGAAACATGGCTGGCAGAAAGTGATAACCTGCTGCAATGGACGACTACCGGCAGGTTGATGTCGTTTACAGAAAACACCTGGGACGCAAGCCAGAAGGCCGGGTATGTTTCGCTGGTAGATATTGCATGGGGAGGAAGCTACGAGCCGGGGAAATATGACGGACGCTACTGGATATCGTACCTGGGTGGAGCAGACAAAGGCTATGAGGCAGGAAGGCTGGGCGTTGGAATGTCGTATACCAGCGATTTAACCCACCCCCGGGAAGTAGAAAGGCTGAAAGAGCCCGTATTGTCTGCCATTGACAGCCAGGCAACATGGTACGACAATAAAACCATTTATAAAAGTTCGGTCATTGCCGATCCTCAAAAACATACCGGCTACCCTTTTGTTATGTTTTACAATGCGGCAGGCAAAAAAGGCGATGAAAAAGGACGCCAGTTTGAAAGCATCGCCATGGCAGTATCGGATGATATGGAGCACTGGAAACGTTTTGGCGATAAGCCTGTACTTTCCAGGGGAAGAGGCATTTGCGGTGATGCGCAGATCGTAAAGATGAACGACCTGTACGTGATGTTTTATTTCGGATACCACTGGGAAGAGCAAAATACCGGCGCGTTTGACCGGTTTGCCTGCTCGTACGATCTTACAAACTGGACCGACTGGGAAGGACCGAACCTCGTAGAACCCACGGAACCTTATGATCGAACGTACGCGCACAAGCCCTGGATGATACGATGGAACGGTGTGGTATACCACTTCTATAACGCGGTGGGCAGCCAGGGCAGGGTGATCGCGCTGGCAACTTCCAAAGACCTGAAAAATCCCTGACCGGGTATCTTTTTTATAACCACTTACTTTTTTTATGCAAACTAACTACAGCCTGTTTAACAATGCCTTGCGGCAACTTGTATGCCTGTTCTTCTTTATAGCACCGGTTATTTCCGTTTTTGCAGATCCTGTTAATCCGGGTAAGCTTACCTGTGAGTATATTGAGAACCCGCTGGGTATAAGCACAGGAGAGCCCCGTTTGAGCTGGACCCTGGAATCCAGCCTGCGTAACCAACGGCAAAGCGCATACGAACTGATCGTGAGCGACAATTTCAAAGATATACAGGCGGCTAAAGGAAATGTATGGACAACGGGAAAAATCACTTCCTCACAATCCCTGCATATTGTGTATGCAGGATCGCCTCTCCGGTCATTCACCCGTTATTACTGGCGGGTACGTGTACACAACCAGGACGATGCGGCATCCGGATGGAGCCAGCCGGCATGGTTTGAAACTTCCATGCTTGCTCAAAGCGACTGGCAGGCAAGCTGGATAGGCGATGGCAGCAAGCAGTTCACCAGCAGCGAAGATTTTTTTAAAGAAGACCCGATGCCACTTTTCAGGAGAACCTTTACAACCAAAAAGAAAATTGCCGCCGCAAGGCTTTATATTTCCGGTCTGGGTTATTACGAAGCATATATAAACGGGCAAAAAGTGGGAGATCATGTGTTGGATCCGGGCTGGACAAATTACAGCAAGCAATACCTGTATATTGTGCACGATATAACACAACACATGCGCAATGGCGCAAACGCAGCGGGCATTATGCTGGGCAATGGCTGGTACAATGCGGCTCCGCTCAGGTTGTTCGGGAGATTTGTGCTGCGCGATGTGCAGGAAACAGGGCGTCCCTGCGTGAAAGCGCAAATACGTTTACAATATACCGATGGCAGTACTGAAACCATTGTAACGGATAAAAGCTGGCAAACAGCGCCCGGACCCATCATACGGAACAATATTTACCTCGGTGAGCATTATGATGCCGGGAGGGAAAAAGAAGGATGGTCAACCTCCGGCCATCGTTCCTCCGGGTGGAAAACTGCGACTGAAACCAGCGGGCCGTCCGGCAAGCCGGAGCCACAGATGCTGCCGCCCATACGGGTTACCAAAGTGGTGCAACCGGTAGGCATAGCCGAAACCGCGCCGGGCGTTTTTGTATTTGACATGGGGCAGAACTTTGCCGGCGTAGCCCGCATTAAAGTGCAGGGCCCTGCCGGTACGCATATTGTGCTGCGTTATGGAGAAGATAAGCTTAAAGACGGCTCTGTGAATGTAATGACTTCTGTTGCAGGGCAAATCAAAGAGGGCAACGGAGGCGCGGGCGCTCCCGAAATTGCCTGGCAGGAAGACAGCTATATATTGAAAGGAAAAGGAAAGGAAATATGGTCGCCCCGTTTTACTTTTCATGGCTTCAGGTATGTAGAAGTAAAAGGATGGCCCGGCAAGCCCACTCTGCTGGATATGGAAGGATTGCGGATGAACACAGACGTTCCGGCAACGGGAAGCTTTACCAGTTCCAACAACATGTTCAACCAGCTTTATCAAAATATACACTGGACATTCCTGAGCAATATTTTCGGCGTACAAAGCGATTGCCCCGCCCGCGAAAAACTGGGATATGGCGGCGATATAGTAGCCACTGCAGAATCATTTATCTACAATTATAATATGGCGCAGTTTTACCGGAAAGCCATACAGGATTTTGCCAACGACCAACGCCCCCGGGGTGGCATAACCGAAACAGCTCCATTTGTTGGCATAGCCGACCGTGGCCCGGGAGATGGCTCAGGGCCTTTAGGCTGGCAACTGGCATATCCCTACCTGATGAAACAGCTTTATGAGTTTTACGGCGACAAACAAGTCATAGAGCAACAATACAATGCTTTTGTAAAGCAGATGGATTTCCTTCAGGCTACTGCAATAGAAGGGTTGCACCATATTGACATCAGCGATCACGAAGCGCTGGATACCAAACCCGAAGCTTTTAGCGCCGCTTTGTTCTATTATCATCATGCTGTACTGATCGCAGAATTTGCCGGCATTTTAAATAAAAAAGAGGATGCACAGCAGTACACCCGGCTGGCAAACAGGATTAAAAGCGATATTGTAGGTAAATTTTTAGTGCCGGGTACCGGGCGATTTGACAACGCTACCCAATCGGCGCAAATACTTGCCTTGTGGTATAACATGGCCGATGAAAAAGAAAAGAAAAGCACTCTGGATATGTTAATGAAAGAATTTGAACGCAAAGACTGGCACTTATCAACCGGGATATTTGCCACGAAGATGATGTTTGACATATTGCGCAATGAAAACAGGAATGATATTGCCTACCGTATTGCCACTCAAAGAAGTTTTCCAGGATGGGCGTACATGATTGAAAAAGGCGCCACTACCTTATGGGAAAGCTGGGCTTATTCCGATGGCGAGTATTCACAAAATCATCCTATGTTCGGTTCCGTTAACGAATGGTTTTACCGCTCACTGTTAGGCATAAACGCCGCGGCGCCCGGGTTTGAAAAAATCATTGTTAAGCCGCAGCCGGCAGGCGATCTTGCTTCCGCGGCCGGCAGCTTTGAAACGGTGCGGGGAAAAATCACAAGTAACTGGAAGATCGAAAATAAATCATTCACCCTCGGAGTGGAAATTCCTGCCAATACCACCGCTGAAATTTGGGTGCCGTCCAAACAAGGCAGTGAAATACTTGAATCCGGAAAGCCTGTAAAAGAAATCGCGGGATTACAATTGCTACGCTATGAAAATGGATATGCCGTTATTCAAACCGGCTCAGGAAAATATTCGTTTTCCGCACATATAAATTAAAGTGCTGCAACGGCAAACTATCCCGTAGTGTACTGGTTCGCCTGCGGTTGTATTCATAATGCTACTACAGGGATGCACTGTTTTAAAAACCAGGCCCACCATGCAATACAGCGTATAAGGCCAATTGAAATCACACTCAAGCTAACTGTATCGGCCTTTTGTTGTATGTTTTTTTTATGGATTGTACATACAATTACCGGGCTGTTGCTTTTTTTCATTTAAATTCAACGTTTATTCATTAATGATTGCTATAAAGCAGGGATTTTATCTACCATGAATATGAAAAGAACAATCGCGGCAGCCATATGGTGCATGCTGGTGCATGCTGCTTGTAATGACAGCCAAAAAGAGAATGCAGGCAATGCCTCTGATACTTTGTACAGCGGAACAAAATTCAATGAACATATCCGTTCTACTACCGCCCGGACACCCGAGGAAGAACGAAAAGGTTTTAAGCTTCCTGAGGGATTTGAAATCCAACTGTATGCCTCCGAACCAGATATCGGCAAGCCCATCAACATCTCTTTTGACGCTAAAGGACGCGTGTGGGTTACCCAATCATTTGAGTATCCTTTTGCAGCCACTCCCGGAAAAGGCAAGGACAGGTTAAGCATACTGGAAGATACTGATGGGGATGGTAAAGCTGATAAGTTTACACACTTTGATGATACATTAAACATACCGATCGGGATTTTACCTGTTAAAGACGGCGCTGTTGCCTTTTCTATTCCCAATGTAATGCACTTTACCGATGCCGATGGCGACGGTACGCCTGAAAGCCAGCAGCGGCTGTACGGGCCATTTGAGTACAAAGACACGCATGGCATGGTCAATAATTTTACAGACGGGTACGATGGATGGATATACGGATGCCACGGGTTTACCAACCGATCAAATGTTGCGGGAGCGGATGGCGACAGCATTCATTTGATATCAGGCAATACCATCCGGTTCCGGTCTGACGGAAGCCGTATTGAACACCATACTGTCGGCAGGATCAACCCATTTGGTTTGGCATTCGACGAACTGGGTTACCTGTATTCCAGTGATTGTCATACTTCTCCATTATACCAGTTGATAAGGGGGGGCGACTACTCGCAATGGGGTAAGGAAGAAGGAATGGGATTTGCACCCGATATGAAGCCTTTTGAAAACGAAGCGACTGCCCTGGCAGGACTTGCCTATTATGCAGATGTTCAATATCCGGAAGCGTATCAAAAAAATTTATTTATAGGAGATGTTGTGGCTTCAAGGGTATACAGGAACTCATTTACTTTCAAAGGGTCTACGCCCATAGGAAAAAGAGAAGCGGATTTTGTATTGAGTGAAGATCCCTGGTTCCGCCCCGTTGATGTAAAAATGGGCCCGGATGGAGCTATTTATATTGCCGATTTTTACAACAGCATCATCGGGCACTACGAAGTACCGTTAGACCATCCCAAACGAGACAGGATCAGCGGAAGGATATGGCGCATTACCTATAAAGGCCGGTCTAATAAAAAACAAGACCTGAGCGCGGCAAATGTACAGGAGCTGAGCGCGGCATTGAACGCAGACAATATCAAAATAAGAATGGAAGCTGCCAACCAGCTTGCAGACAGGATTGGCAATGATGCCATAGAGCCGGCAAAGGCTGTACTGGCAAAAAAAGATGCTACACCGCGGGAATATATACACAGCTTGTGGGTGCTGCACCGCCTGAACGCATTGACAGACGAAATCATCCAAACTTCGGCTACTCACGCAGACCTGTTGATCCGCTTACATACCATGCGCGTATTAAACGAACAAAAAGATACTTCCGCTGCACTGTATCCGCTCATTACAACTGCTTTGGATGATAAAGATGTGCATGTAAGAAGAGCTGCGGTAGAATTGATGGGGAGATATATAAATACAGATGCAGTAGACAAGCTGATAGCTTTCAGGAAAAAAGTGGAGGACTTTGATACACACCTGGTTTATACAATACGCCTGACGCTTCGTAACATGCTGCGTCATGAATTTTTGATGAATGAAATAGCGGGCAGGCAATGGAAAAACGAAGATGCCGCTGTGTTGGCCACCGTGCTGGCAGGCGTTCAAACGCCCGCATCGGCCACCTTCCTGTATGATTTCCTCAAAACAAACGACATTTCAAAAGAGGAGGTTCCTAAAGCATTTATGCATATTGCACGGTTCATCCCCGATGCACAGTTGAACGAAGTGATAACTACGGGTATGCAAAAAGGCAGTAAAGACGCTGATCTTGACTACAGCATTTTCAAAAACATCCAGGACGGGATAGTAAGAAGAGGGGGAAAAGAAACAGCTCCATTCCGGGAGTGGGGCAAAAAGCTCGCAGTGAATGTGATTGATAACAATAAAAGCAGCAAAATAGAAGGCGATCAACTGAAAACAGATAAACAAAAATTCGCGATGGACCTTGCGGGCAATTACAAAGTAAACACTGTAGCACCCGCCCTTTTGTCCATTGCGAGAGACACCGCTAACAGGCGCGATGTGAGAACGACTGCCCTGAGGGCATTGTTAAAGCTGGATATAAATAAAAATGCGGCCCTTGCAGGAGAATTATTGCAGGATCCGAAAGCAACCGGCGATTTTAAAAGAGACATTGTCTCAGCACTGGGAGAATTTCCCGGTGCAGTAACTGCCAAAGTGCTTGCCGCCATTAAAAATGCGGAACCCGATTTACAGCAAACCATAGCCATTGCCTTAGCCAGCACCAGCGCAGGCAAAGACATCATATTTGATAAAGTAAGAAAAGGGGAAATGTTCGCACGTGTTTTGATACAACCGAAAGTGGAAGAAAGGTTATCGTTGAATATTTCACCCACACAACAGGCCGTATTAAAAGCGCTCACGGCTGATCTTGAAGATGTAAGCAAAGAACGGCAGGCGCTGATCAACGAAAGAGTAGCTGCTTTTCACGCAGCCAGGACCACTCCTTCCCCATCTGCGGGGCGAGCGGTATTTACCCGCAACTGCTCACCTTGTCACAGTATTGGCGATGACGGAGGCGGTATGATCGGCCCCCAGTTAAACAGCGTAGGTAAATGGGGAGTACAGTCGTTATCGGAAAAAATACTGGACCCCAACAGGAATATTTCCGAATCGTTCCGCAGCTACACTATTAAATTAAAAGATGGCAAGGTAATGACAGGGCTTTTCAGACGGGAAGAAGGCGCTGCTACTGTATATGCCGATGCATCCGGGAAAGAATTTTCTGTTGCCAAAAACGATGTAGCGGAACGCAAAGCATCGAAGTATACTTTGATGCCCGATCAGTTCGGCACCATTTTATCGCCGGAGGATTACAATGCACTGATCGCTTACCTGCTTACCGTACAAAATTAAACGGGGTTTCCAACCTTTGAAAGGTTGGAAACCCTTCATGCGGGAACTTCACGCTGCAACAAACAATACGAGGCAGTATCTTTTTGCATATCAGCGCATGGCATCCAGCAGCTTATCCAATACTTTTGTTACCCCGTTATCGTCGTTAGAAGCTGTAATAAACCGGGCTGCTCCTTTAATCGCAGGATGTGCATTTTCCATTGCATAGCTGAAATATCCTTCTTTCATCATTTCCAGGTCATTCAAATAATCCCCGAATACCATTGTTTCGTTATATCCAATGTTGAATTCCTTTTGTAACGCTTTTATGGCCTGCCCTTTATTAGCCAGTATATGCGACAGATCAAGCCACAGGCTGCCGGATACCTTTACCTGCAATTCATTTTCAAGATGCCGGAACCATTCATAGCTGTTTTGCTCAGATCCCCGGAAATCGCATATAGCAATTTTCAAAAACTGATCGTGCTCTACTTCCAGAAGATCGTTCACCACCATCTGCCTGTCGTAATACATATTTACATGCTCTATAAAACGAGCATCTGTATTTTCAATATACGCCTGTTGCTTACCGCATACAATTGTATACGCGTCGGGAATTTTCCGTGCGATCCGAACCAGGCCATGAACTATATCTTTATTTAAATCCTGCACCAGCAACTCCCTGTTTCTATATGCTACGTAGCTCCCGTTTTCCGCAATAAATATTACATCCTCTTTAATGGAAGAAAGTTCGTTTTGCAGGTTAAAAAGCTGGCGCCCGCTGGCTGCCGCAAATAATACCTGCTTCGTTTTAAGCTGATCAAACAGATGAAAGAAAACAGGACTTAATTCTTTTTCAGAGTTCAGCAGGGTGCCATCCATATCGGTTGCTATCAGCTTAACATCAGTCAGGTTCATTCATTTCAGGTTTGCGGCGAAAGTAATTCTTTTATATAAGGTATGAGCTGTCAGCCGTCAGCCATCGGCTTTCAGCAGTTTAGGTATAGCTGTCTTGAGATTTGAAATCATTGTTGTCCGGTTAAAATGTTAGCCGAAACGACCAAAGCCATGGCTGTACTGAATTTCATCAGAGTTTATGGCATAACCTACTTACCATTGGGTATTCCACTTTTTTCTTGATAAAAAAGTGGAGCAAAAAATCAAGGCTTCGGTAAAATGGCTAAAAATTGTCTTTCCCGGCTAAGAAAAACAAGTTCAAGCAGCAAATCAAACCCAGTAGGGGTGCGACTTCTGAGCTAATTGCACTTCCTAACTGTGGCATATAGTGTTTTTCTTTTAACGCCGTCCAAGCCAATTTTCTTAACGCCATTTTTCCGAGGCCGACATCCCTTTATATTTTACCGGACAATACTGATTTGAAATTTTAAATTTGAGATGTTTGTGGTTTGTAGTTGCTACCAATGACCGGCAAGCCAATTTCAAATTTCTAATGTCAAATTTCCAATACCCAAAACCTCAAACCCTAAACCATAAACCTTAAACCCAACCTATCGTACCATCCCGCTCTGTCCTGTGGCATGTCGAAACAGGATGAAGCAAAGCCACATCAATCCGTGCAGCAGGTTCACACTCACTCACTTTCCCAGGTCGCCTTACAATCCTTTACCAGCAGGCATTCCGGGGAATATATTCACTGGCCGCCGTGAAAGCTGCAAAATATATTCCATGTTAATGTTTGTTAAAAGAACCTGGAAGCCGGAAAAGAGCAGTCCTGTCATTCAAAATATTCTTGTTATCAAATTGATACTTTGTATTTATATAGTATTTTACCGCCTGAATTGGTTGATACTTAACAGCAGGTACTGAGAATAAGAATAAACCGATTGCAGGTACAAAGGAAGATAAGATTGCAGGGCCATTTCGATGATGTGGATCTCCCGTACCGGTTTTATTGTAAAAATTGTTTTTAGTAATATTAATTTTCCACTATGCATCGAAACTTCCCTTCTGTAAAGTTGGTTCTGTGCCTCTTTATGCTTGGCTGTATAGCCTTTTCCTGTAACAGCGAAAAAAAGCAGGATGAGCAATCTGCAGGACCGGTTGATCCCAAAGTTGAAAAGTTAAAATTGCCTCCCGGTTTTAAAGCCGACAGGTTGTATGGACCCTCCGAAAATGGAGAAGGCTCATGGGTATCCATGACCTTTGACGATAAGGGCCGGTTAATTGCGTCGGACCAGTATGGCGCCATTTACAGGCTTACGCTCCCACCCATTGGAGATACCAGCAAAAAAACAGGCATTGAAAAGCTGCAGATCACTACCGACCAGGTGGTAGCTGCAGATACCAGCGGCAAAAAAGTAAGCATCGGCTATGCACAAGGGTTATTGTACGCTTTCAACAGCCTGTATGTAATGGTGAGCCATACCAAAGATGATCGTTTGGATAAAAGCAGCGGCTTATACCGCCTGCAGGATACCGACGGCGATGACCAGTTTGATAAAGTAACTTTATTAAAATCGCTGAAAGGTGAAGGCGAGCATGGCCCCCACAGCATTGTATTGGCGCCCGATGGAAAATCTCTGTATGTTGTAGCGGGTAACCATACTGATATACCTGAAATGAATGCTTACCGTCTTCCTTCCAACTGGAAAGAAGACAACCTGTTTCCTTTGTTTACCGATCCTAATGGTCATGCCGTAGACCGCAAAGCGCCGGGAGGCTGGATCGCACATATTGATTCTACCGGCAGCAACTGGGAACTGGTAAGTGCAGGCTACCGCAATGAATTTGATATTGCGTTTAACGACCTGGGAGATATGTTTACTTATGACTCTGATATGGAATGGGACTTTGGCACTCCCTGGTATCGCCCCACGCGTATTTGTCATGCAACCAGCGGAAGTGAATTCGGCTGGCGTACGGGCAACAGCAAGTGGTCGCCTACTTACCCCGACAACCTGCCTCCTGTTGTAAATGTAGGGCAGGGCTCTCCTACCAATGTAGTATACGGCGGAAAAGCAAAATTTCCTGAAAAATATCGCAAGGCAGTTTTTGCATTCGACTGGAGCTTTGGAATTATTTATGCCATTCTGATTGAGCCTGACGGAGCCTCCTATAAAGCCACAGGCGAAGAATTTGTATCCGGCTCTCCTCTGCCGCTTACTGATGGTGTAATAGGCCCTGATGGCGCCCTGTATTTCCTGACCGGTGGCCGCAGACTAGAATCTGATCTTTACAGGGTGTATTACGGAGGCAACTTGGACGAAAAAGATCATACGCCTACAATAGAAACCCCTGAACATAAAATACGTATTGAGCTGGAAGCCTATCATCATGGTCCCAAAGCCGGTGCCGTAGATTTTGCATGGCCTTATTTAAAGCACAACGACAGGTTTATACGTTATGCAGCAAGGATTGCCATAGAACATCAACCTGTAAAAGAATGGCAGGAAAAAACGCTGGCAGAAAAGGACCCTGTTACGTTAACACAGGCTTCTCTTTCGCTGGCGAGGCAAGGCAATGCATCTGTTCAGCCGCAATTGCTCCACGCGGTTGCAGGCATTGATTTCAGCAAGCTTTCCGAATCACAGCAAATTGATGTGGTGCGCACTTTTGAAGTAATCATTGCCAGGATGGGCATACCCGATGCAGTTGGTAAAGCAGCAGTGATCAACTATCTTAACGCTCAATATCCCGCAAAAAACAATGAGATCAACAGGCTGCTTGCCAAAGTGCTGTTATATCTTGACGCTCCTGAAGCAGTCAGCAAAACCATGGCATTAATGGCAAATGCAAAAGACGATAACTCTTCAGGTCAGAAAACGCTCATGGAGTCATCAGATCTCATTATGCGTAACCCCCAGTATGGTATGGACATAGCGGGCATGCTCTCCAGTGTTCCGCCTGCCCAGCAAACTTACTATGCCGTAGCGCTCTGTAAAGTAAAAAACGGCTGGACGCCGGAGTTGCGTGAACAATATTTCAAATGGTTTTACAAAGCATTCAGCTATAAGGGAGGTCACAGCTTCAGAGGCTTTATCAACAACGCAAGAAAAGCAGCGCTGGAAAATGTGCCTAAAGCCGAGTTCGCACTGTATAATACCATGTCCGGCGACTCTCTTGTAAACCGCCCGAGAAACGCCTGGGAAGATAATGCGACGCAGCCCAAAGGACCCGGCAGGAACTGGAAAATGGAAGAAGCTGCTTCTGTTGTTACAGACAGCCTTACACTCACCCCCAGGAATTTCGAAAACGGCAAGGCCATGTTCGCTGCTTCTCAATGTCTTTCCTGTCATAATATGAAGGGCGAAGGCGGCACTTCGGGACCTGATCTTACCCAACTGGGCACTCGTTTTTCAGCCAAAGATATCCTGGAGGCGATCATTGATCCAAGCAAAACAATTTCTGATCAGTATGGCGCCACAGTGCTTTATTTAAAAGACGGCGGCTCTGTTATCGGCAGGATCGTAAGCCAGGATGATCAGAAATATTCTATCTCTCAAAATCCGTTTGCCCCGCAAATCTTAAGAGATGTTCCTAAGAAAGATGTAACCAGGACAAGGGTTTCGGAGATCTCGCCCATGCTGCCGGGCATGGTCAACAGGTTAAACCCCGAAGAGCTGAGAGACCTGATTGCTTACCTGGTATCGGGAGGTAATAAGGACAATGAAATTTACAAGGGAAAAAATTAATAATCACGCATCGCCGGTTGTAAACTCCGTTGGATAGTCAACGGAGTTTTTTATTTTATATTCGCTGACAAAATTCAGCGTACCATGCGGAGAATTCTTATCTTAATACATACCGCATTTACCAGTTCGTTGGCACTCGCACAACTGGTGGATGACTCAATTGCCATAGAAGGGAATTACCGGACTTTTCATTTCAGGGAACCCCGGGTACAACCCAATGCTGCGCTTGTATTTGTTCTTCACGGATCGGGCGGCGATGGAAAGGGCATTATGCAAACGTCCAAAAGGCTTGAAGAGGCAGCTCAAAAAGAAAATATACTGATCGTTTACCCCGACGGGTATAAACATTTCTGGAACGAATGCCGGAAAATGGCAGAAACGCCTCCCAACAAAGAAAACATCAATGAAGAAGCCTTTTTTACAGCAATGATTGATTACTTTACAACGAAATATAAAACAGGTCCTGAAAAAGTTTTTGTTATAGGCACTTCCGGCGGCGGGCATATGGCATATAAGCTTGCCATGAATATTCCCGCTAAAATACGGGCTATTACAGCCATTGTAGCCAATTTGCCGGATAGCGCCAATATGGATTGCACTCCTTCGGGAAAACCAATAGCAGTAATGATCGTAAATGGAACGGAAGATGAAGTAAACCCTTATGGAGGCGGACTGGTTCGCGCAGCCAATGTAAGTCTTGGAACCGTTCGCTCTACCGATCAAACATTTGTTTACTGGTCGGCTGTTGCCGGATATAAGGGACAGCCTGTAAAAAAAGCATACGCCGACACCGATCCTTCTGATGGGAAAACCATTGAAGGATATACCTATAAGAAAGCACGCAAACCGGAAATTACTTTGCTGAAAGTAGTGGGCGGCAAACATGATTATCCCGGAGATATAGATGTTTACCTGGAAGCCTGGGCTTTTTTTAAAAGGCAGCTAAGCACTCGTTAATTTTGGGGCATTCCGAATTATCGCTTGTTTGTTCAGGCTTGTTTTTGATATTTACTTTTCGATTTGTATTCTTATGTTCATTATCGGCAAACTGTTTACCGCATTGTTAAATCCTGTTTTATGGATTGTGCTGCTTTTTTTATGGGGGCTGCTTGCTAAAAAAGAAAAAAGAAAGAAGCGCTGCTTTGTTGCCGGTGTTGTGATGCTGCTGTTTTTCAGCAATCCCTTTATCATACAACGATTCACACTGGCATACCAGGCTAAAAAGTATTCACTGAATAAAGACGAAGTATACAGTGCGGGTATTTTATTAGGCGGCTTTGCCGGGATGAACGAATCTGACAGGCAGGTATACTACGGGGAAGCCTCAGACAGGTTCATTCAAACAGCCGAACTGTACAAAACAGGGCATATCCATAAAATTATCATTGCTGCCGGAAGCGGATCCATATTCCAGGATAAATCATTTCGTGAAGCAGATTTTGCACAGGAACAACTGATCAACCTCTGTATTCCGCCCGGGGACGTTTTTGCAGACCGCGATTCAAAGAATACAGCAGAAAACGCCGCAAATGCAAAAAAAATCATTGACTCTCTTCAGCTAAAACCGCCTTACCTGCTCATTACTTCTGCCGTTCATATGCCCCGCGCCGTTCGCACCTTTACTAAAGCTGGTTTGATCGTAAAACCATTCCCCGCGGCTTTTGCCGTGGTTCCTCCCAGCGGCTTCGACCTGGAAGATTACATTATTCCATCGGCGGCGGCATTTAAAAACTGGCATGTTTTTCTTAAGGAAATGGTGGGTACGGCAGCATATAAAATTACAGGCAGGGGGTAAAAAATGTATAGCCGGGGGATGTGTTTGCCTTGCTAACAACCGTTTTCTGCAAGTTCCTTACATTTGCCCGCGTTATGAATACAACTGCCGGAATACTAATTGCAATGATCGGTTTTACCATTGCTGTAAATGCAACCGCCCAGGAGATAGAGCTGGATCCTGTTACGGTTACAGCCTCCTTAAGCCAAAAAAGAGCTTCCGAAACCGGCAGGAATATTACCATTATAAAAGGGGAACGTTTTGCCAGGCTGCCGGTTCATTCGGTAGATGAATTGCTCCGTTATATACCGGGATTGGAAATACAGGCGCGCGGTCCCATGGGATCGCAAAGCGATATCGTATTAAGAGGCGGCACTTTTCAACAGGTATTGGTCATACTGGATGGCATGCGCCTGAACGACCCCAATACCGGTCACTTCAACAGCTATATTCCTATTGCTCCTTCAGAAATTGAACGCATTGAGGTGCTGAAAGGCGCTTCGTCTGCCATACATGGCGCCGATGCCGTAGGCGGAGTGATATACATTATAACAAAATCGTTTGCCGCTAAACAAAACGAAGATACAACCCGGATAAGCGCGGGGATAAGCGCAGGTGAATATGGATTTCTGAATGCAGATGCCGGTTTTTTATACAGTAAAAAAAATATAAACATCGGCGGAGGTATACTTACGAACAATGCAGATGGAGTGGAACAAAGAGGTACCACAGGCTTTTTCCATAATACCACGGCTTCTTTATCTGCCAATTATCACCTGAACAACAAATGGAATATTGCTTACCGCTACGCGTACGACACGAGAGATTTTGCCGCACAGAATTTCTATACAACATTTCTTTCCGATACTGCAAAAGAAAAAGTCATTTCCCGGTGGCACCAGGCAAGAGTGGCATACCACTCAGAAGAGCAAACCTTTTCATTAGATGCAGGAATCAAAAATGTAACTGACAGATACAGCTATAACAAAGCGTCAGCGCCCAACAGCAGCACATCAAAATTGTTGCAGGCTTTGTTGGTCTACCAGCGGAAGCTCAGCCAGTCCACCGTACTGGTAAGCGGGTTCAATTACCAGCAAAAGAATATTGAATCGAACGACCGTGGAGATCATACCCTGTTTCTCGCATCTCCTTTTGTAAATGTATCGCAACAGATTGGAAAGCTTACCATTCGCCCTTCTGCACAATGGGTATTCTTTAAGAACATCGCTTCTGAATTTGTACCGCAACTCGATCTTTCTTTTAAAACGAAAGGCATTCAGTTTCGTGGCAGTGTAGGGAAAACCATTCGTGACGCCGATTTTACAGAACGCTATAACAATTATAATAAAACGCTGGTTACAAGCGGACGGATAGGAAATCCTATGTTAAAAGCCGAACGATCTTTAAGTTATGAAGCCGGTGCGGACTGGTTTTGGCAGAACCGCTTAAAAGTATCAGCTACTTTTTTTCAGCGCTTTCATGAACGTTTAATTGATTACAGCAATACAGCATATGCCGATATGCCCCGAAAAGAAAACCTTTCTCCTGCCGGTACCTACGCGCTGGCTAAAAACATTGCCGAAGTAAATACAAAAGGCTTTGAAACGGACATTCAATATACGCATGATCTGCCGGGCCAACAGTTCATTACCGCAAGTGCAGGATGGGTATGGCTGAACAGCAACAGCAGCGATGCGGATCCCTCTTTTTATATTTCATCGCACGCAAAGTTTCTCAACAATTTTTCTGTTATTTACCAATGCCATAACCTTACACTAAGCATAAATGGCTTGTATAAAAAAAGACAGGGGCAGTCTGCAGATGCTATCAATGCGAAAATCACACCTGATTATTTTATACTAAACGGCAAAGCGGAATATAGTTTCCTGCACAAATCGCTTTCTGTGTTTGTGCAAACAGATAATATATTCAATAAACAATACAGCGACCTGCTGGGTTCCGTTATGCCGGGCAGGTGGATGATGGGAGGGATAAAATACCAGTTTGCCAGGTAGAACGGCAATCATGCGCATTGTACTTAACTAAAATATGCCCTGATTTCATCAATGCAATTATAACTGTCAATACTCTCTTTTTTAATATTGCTTACAGGATTGTTGCCAAGAGATAATACTGTAAGCTTCTTTAATTTTTCAACCCAGTCTTTTGTGATAGATGTGATATTGTTATAGCCAAGATGTAAAATTTGCAAATCGGATAAACCGGATAACAAGCTAATATCCGATATCCGGTTATCCACAAGCTCTAAATTTTGCAGCGCTGTTAAACCTGCCAGAAAGCCGATATCTGAAATTTGATTGGCATTAAGATATAAAGAATGCAGATTGGTTAGTTTTGATAAAAAACCGGCATTTGAAATTTGATTATCGCTAAGATCTAACATTTGCAAGCCGGTCAGGTTTTCGAGAGAACGAATGTCTGATATTTCATTATTACAAAGGATCAGGAATTGAAGGTTGTATAAATCAGCGAGCAAGCTGATATCCGATATGTGATTGGAGCTAAGGTTTAAAGTTTGTAAACCGGTTAGCTTCGACAGGGAACTTATATTCGGAATCTGATTCCCGCCAAGCCCTAAAGTCTGCAGGTGAGTTAAATCAGACAGGAAGCTGATATCCGATATCTGGTTTTCAATAAGGTATAAAATTCGTGCGCTGGTTAATTCAGACAGAACACTATAATCCGCAACCTGATTGCGACTAAGATCTAAAGTGTGCAAGCCGCTTAACTTTGACAGGAAGCCGATATCTGAAATCCGGGTGAAGCTTATATCCAGGCTGCGCAGCCCGGTTATGCAGGCCAGGGGATCGGCATCTGAAATATGCGTGAAACTTATATCTACACTTTGTAAGCCGGTTAAGCAAGCCAGCAGGCTGATGTCGCTAAGCCCATTGTCGCTAAGATTTATTTTCCTAAGCCACACACAACCCGATAATTCCTCCGGTAACGTTTTCAGGTCGCAACTACTCAAATCCAGTTCGGGGTTTTGAGTATGTATATTCTCTGCGATTAATTGCGATGGCTGCCGATCCATGAGAAATAAGTATTAAGACAACAATTGCTGAGCCTCCACTCATTCTATCGGTCTTACCGATCCACTGCCGTGAATGCTTGAGCTAACGGCGCCGCCGCCTTTATAAGAAATATCGCCGCTACCGCTTATAGAAGCATCTACTTTTACACTGGCAAATACGCTGATGCTGCCACTGCCCAGGGTGCTTACCTTTGCGTTTTCAGCTTTCAGTTCTGTAGCTTTTATATTGCCGCTGCCGGTGGTGCTGCATTCTATATCTTTGGTATTGCCCGACAATTGAATATCTCCCGAACCGGTAACCCCTGCTTCTACAGAAGGCGCATCCAGCTCAAGCCTGATATTGCCGGACCCGGTAATTTTTACTTTGACTTCATCGCTGCTTTCAAATTTTCCTTCCCCTGTTATATCGCCGGATCCGGTAACGCGCACCTCATCCAACTCCGTTGCATTTACATGAACAATTAAGTCCCTGGTGGTATGAATGCTGGTGTTGTCTTTATATTTCATTACAAGCTTTCCATCATGTATAAACGTCTCTACGAACGGTAATATATTTTCCTCCCCTTCAATCTCTACGGAGCGGTCTGATGCCTTCTTAAGCTGCACGTTCATAGATCCCCGCAATTCCACTCCGTCAAAAGAACCGACATTCCTGGTCTCGGAAACCTTGTTCCCATTTCCACGCACCGTTTCCCGGTCGATGCATGCATACACCAGGAATCCTATGCATATATATAATAATACATTTTTCATATTCAGTTTTTTTGCTGTTACAAACCTACAGAAATTCAGGGAGATGGTTTAGGGTTTATGGTTTGAACCAAAAACAATAAACCATAAACTCCAAATTCATTTTTCCGACAGCAGGTCTTTTACAGCAGGCTGTATGGAGGGAAAAAGAAACTGGAATCCTTCTTTTCTGATCTTACCTGAACTGGCTGTAAGGCTTTGCAGCAACGCTGCGCTCATTTCTCCCAGCATCCAGCTCAGTACAAAAGAAGGCACATGCATCGTAACAAAAAAAGAACCTTTCATTTGTTTCGCCAGCTCCAGCACCAGGGTTTTGTGATCTACAGGAAGAGGAGCTACTCCGTTGTATACGCCGCTTATTCTTTCGTTTTCCATAGCATATATAAATATCCTGCACACATCATCAATATGGATCCAGCTCTGCATTTGCCTGCCATTACCCAAAACAGCGGCAAACCCCAGCCGTACGGGTTTCATAAATTCTTTTAATGCTCCGCCAGTCCTGGCTAAAACCAGGCCTACTCTTATTTTTACCAATCTTTTTCCTGATTGAGTGACTGGGTCTATGCTTGCCTCCCACGCCGCGCAAGCCTTTCCTAAAAAACCAGTATCGGCTGACATCTCTTCGGTAAAAGCTGTCTCATTATCCTTCAGCCTGCTGTCATCTCCATACCAACCCATAGCAGAAGCATTAATAACAGCCCTGACTTTATTTGGATTTTCCTGTAATGCTTTTACAATGAGCTGCCCGGTTTTTACCCTGCTGCCGATTATTATTTTTTTCCGCTTCTCTGTCCAACGCTTATCGGCAATACCTGCACCGGCCAGGTTAATAATATAATCTGCCTTCGCCAAAGCTGCAAGGTCAATGACCCCCTCATCCGGGTTCCATAATGCAAATGAATGGCTGCCGTTGCGCTGCTTTTTAATGCTCCTGGTTAAAACAATCACCTCGTGCTTCTTTTCAGCAAGCAATTCACACAGCCGCCGGCCGATCAGTCCCGTACCGCCGCATATGAGTACAACGGCCATGATCAATCCGGGTTTTTACCATCCAGGAATGTATTGATCGTACTGATCTGACCCTGGTTTTTATCATCTGATTTAACGGTGTAGTTACTGTAAAATTTTTCAACCGACGCGAGCGCATCCTTTAAATGAAAATTGCGGCGGACGTATGCCGGCACAGTTTCAAACTCATTATTAGGATCGGAAGCATTCGCGTTAAAAGACAAATTGCGCAATTTGTTTAAACGTTCAGCCGCCTTTCTTTTTTGATCTTCGGCCTCGTCCTGCATTGCAGGTTCCTCGACCGAATAGCTTTCGCTTTGAGTTGTTCGTGCCACAGGCTCATCCGCCGCAGTGGGATCTTTAATCACCATCTGCATTTCATTCATCTTCCCGTCGGACGGTGAAGTAGTTTGCACCGGTGATGGTTCTTCAAAAGAACTTTCAATGGATTGTAATTGGTTGGTCTCCTCAGCATAGATGTTGGATGGTTTCGACAAATAACCACCTGACGTCGGGGTGGTGCTAGCTTCTTTAAAAATATTTTGATTGATATTCCGGGCCTGGTCAATTTCTTCAGGGGCCGGGATAGAACTTTTGTGTTTGCCCTGTTCAACGGATGAGGTATCCGGTGAAGTTAAAGAAGAAATCTCTAAACTCAATATTTCTTTTTCTTCTTTCTCAGGAACTACCGGCGGCACCTGAGCTACAACATCCAGAATGCTTTTATTTTCAGGAACTTCTATAATTTGTGGCGCCATCGGATCTTTTGTCTCTTCCGCCTGCATCACCGGAATTTCTTTTTCAGGAGCTTCCTGACCCAAAGTGAGTATTATTTTTTCCTCCCTGGGCTCTTCTTTTTTAACTACGGGCTGATCGAACGGGTCTTTATGCTCAAACCCCGTGGCGATCAGGGTAATGCCAATCTTATCATTCAGGGTATTATCATATCCCAGTCCCATAATAACATTGGTATGTTCGCCGGCCTGGCTGATCAGGTAGTTTTGGATAATATCCACTTCATCCATGGTAAACTCCGTATCGCCTTCTGCCGAATTGATATTGATGAGTATCCATTTAGCGCCACGGATATCGTTGTCGTTTAACAGCGGAGAATTGATAGCATCCTGGATAGCTTTTTGCGCACGGTTTTCACCACTGGCGGCTGCACTGCCCAATATCGCAACGCCACCATCACGCATGACCGTGCAAACGTCTGCAAAATCCACATTGATCTGCCCGGTTGAATTAATAACATCTGTAATACACTTGGCTGCTGTTGCCAACACATTATCGGCTTTGGAAAATGCCGCACGCATGGTAAGGTTGCCGTACTGATGCCGCAGCTTATCATTGCTGATCACCAGCAATGTATCTACATAATCCTTCAGCTTAGTAATACCTTCTTCCGCCTGCGCAAACCGCTTTTTACCTTCGTATGCAAAAGGAGTTGTTACAATGCCTACGGTTAAAATACCGAGATCTTTACAGATCTTAGCCAAAATAGGCGCGCCGCCCGTTCCGGTACCGCCACCCATTCCGGCCGTAATAAACGCCATCTTGGTATTCACTTCCAGTATACGGCGAATTTCTTCCAGGCTTTCTTCGGTTGCCTGGCGGCCAATATCAGGATTGGCTCCGGCTCCCAGCCCCTGTGTAAGCATGGGGCCTAACTGGATCTTATTAGGTATATTACTCAATGCGAGTGCCTGCGCGTCTGTATTACAAATAATAAAGTTCACGCCTTCTATGTTCTGACCGAACATATAATTAACCGCATTACTGCCTCCGCCACCAACGCCTATTACTTTAATGATGGAGGATTTTTCTTTGGGCAAATCAAAGTGTATCATAATCTTCTGGTTAATTTTGTCTCATCAGTAACCATGCACTGAATAAGATTGTTGAATAAATGGTTAGTAAGTATTTTAAATAATGATATAAATTTTTAACGCACGTTCACTGCTACTTCCGTTTATTTGAACTGCTCGTCTCCTTCTTCTTTGAATAATTCTATCAATCCTCCTTTTATAGAGTCCATAAATTCTTTCAGGCTTTTGCTCCTTTTTTTGGTTTTCTCTGCGCCAATGCCTCTTTGCTTTGATTTGCCTTTCACCTCTTCAGGCTGTTCCTCTTTTTCTTCCTTTGCTGCATAAGGGCGGTATTTAAATTTTTCCAGTGAATTTTCATACACGTTATACCCTTTTAAGATCAAGCCTATACAAGTGGCATACATTGGCTTGGTAAGCTCCTCTATATGTCCCGATGCCAGGTGCTCATTGGGCAATCCTATACGCGCATCCAACCCCGTAACATATTCGGTCAGTTGAATAAGATGCTTTAATTGTGAGCCTCCCCCGGTAAGGATAATTCCGCCATTCAGCATCTTGTTTTCGAGACCTACCTGCTTTAAGTGATAGGTAACAAAATCAAGTATCTCACTCATCCGCGCCTGTATGATACCCGCAAGGTTCTTAACGCTGATCTCCTTGGGCGTCATTCCTCTTAAACCGGGAATAGTGATATAGGCATTGCTTTTCGCTTCTTCCGCCAGGGCGCTTCCAAACTGCACTTTCATTTGTTCCGCCTGGGTTTTTAACACACCCAGCCCGGTTTTGATATCGTTGGTAATATTTTCACCACCAAACGGAATGACGGCAGTATGCTTAAGAATGCCTTCATAAAACACCGCCATGTCGGTCGTTCCACCCCCTATATCTACAATTACCACGCCGGCTTCAAGATCCTGCTCACACATTACCGCAGCAGCGGATGCCAATGGTTGCAATACAAGATCCCTCACTTTCAGGTTCGACTTTTCAACGCTCCTGTTGATATTACGGATCGCATTCCTGTCGCCGGTAATAATATGGAAATTAGCGCCCACTTTAACACCGCTGTACCCGATGGGGTTGGTAATATTCTGAAAATTGTCTACCGTAAACTCCTGGGGTATTACATCGATGATCTGATCGCCGGCAGGGATATAGGTTTTGTATTGATTGGCAACCAACTGGTCAATTTCCGCCTGCGCAATTTCATCTTCATTATTATGACGGACAATATCGCCTCTCGTTTGTAAGCTTTTTATATGATGTCCCGCTATGCCAACATACACTTCGCTGATCTCCAGGTTAGGATTGGATGCGTAACAATTTTCAAGGGCGGATTGTATGGCTTTAATGGTTTGGTCAATGTTCAGCACCATGCCATGCTGAACGCCGTTGCTGTTGGCGCGGCCAAAACCAAGTATTTCTAATTTACCATATTCGTTTTTACGTCCTGCTATGGCTGCTATCTTGGTGGTTCCAATATCAAGACCTACAATGATGGGTTGTTCAGTGTTCATGTTGGTTGATTTATTGCGTTGTGTCGTTGGCATTTTGAATATTGTTGTATAAAATATTTTTTTTCGTATTGTCTTTCCGGGTAGCAACTATCTGTCCCTTGTATTGCACATCAATAACGGAATACAAATTCCACCCGGCCTTGGTCAATACCTCTTTATAAAAAAGCTGTAATTTCCTGAACTTGGCTTCCAGGTTGCTGTCATCTCCCAGCACTATTACATGATCGCCAATGGTAGGTATAAACTCAAACTGTTTTTTCTCATTGTAATAATGAACCTGTGCCACCTGTGCCATCCAGAATTCACTGGAGGAAACAAATTCACTGATCGCTTTCACCTGTCGCAATAATACACTGTCGGCGCCGCTCCATTTGGTTTTATCGAGTGGACAACCTGTAAATACCGGCACGCGCGCCGAGAACTTAGTGCTAAGCGCCAGCCGGACAAAATCTTTATCAGTATAATAGCTTTTGCCACCTGTCGTAAAAATCCTTGCCATCGGTTCACGCTCCCATACTTTTACACGCAGTATTTCATTGTTATCGAAAAACAACTCTGCATCTTTCACCCATATATTTCCTTCCAGCGTTTTTTCCATTTGCTGAAGGTTAAATACCGAAAGCGGCTTTCCTTTTATTTCAGGCATGATATGCGTAAGCATACCACGTATGTCATTTTTATCGGCAAAAAGGTTGTTTTTAACATCCATTATCTCAATGCTTATCCCATTGCAGATTTTATCGTCCCTTTTACGCATTGCGGCAATCAGGAAAACAATCAGGGCAATACCAGCTCCCATCCACAAAGTGGCTGAAATGAACCTGAGTATTTTTTTCCTGCTTACACGCATCTAATAATTTCTGATCTTTTTATTTCTGATTTCTGATTTGAGATTCGATATTTGAGATTTGAGATTTGAGATTAATTCCCACTCTTACACATTCCCACATTCCCACATTCTCAAATTTTCAAATTAACAATCATCTGCTTTACCGGTTCTACCAGCTTGTCTATATCGCCGGCGCCGGCTGTTATCAACACTTCCAAATCATTTCCGTATGACAGCCTGTCGTCTATTATCTTCATCAACTCTTCTTTTGAAACAACCGAAGCCTTATTGCCACTCACCTGCCGGGCTATTATTTCGCTTGTTACGCCCGGCACAGGCAACTCTCTTGCCGGGTAAATGGGCAACAAAAGCACTTCATCTGCCAAACTGAGGCTTTCTGCAAACTCCCTGGCGAAATCATGGGTTCTGCTGAACAAATGCGGTTGAAATATTACCGTGCATTTTTTGCCGGGGAATAAATTTTTCGCACCTGTTATCAAAGCTTCGAGTTCTGCCGGGTGGTGTGCATAATCATCTATATAAACCACTCCTTTACCATCAGCAACCGGAACAATGTATTCAAACCGCCTTTTTACTCCCTTAAAATCAGCAACTGCCTCTTTTACCTTATCATCATCTATCTCCAGGAAATGAGCAATAGCGATGGCCGCAACCGAATTTTCCACATTGTGCAATCCCCCCATATTCAACAGCACATCCTTCAGTTCCCAGTTACCCCATTTTACATTGTATATATAACCGCCCTCCTTATTACGAATATTATATGCATACACATCTGCTTCACTACCGGAACGGCTATACGTAAAATGCTGACTGGCTTTCAGGGCTTTTGTTTTTTCCAGTCCCCACTTACTGAATAACGCACCGCCCTCTTTCACCTTACCCGAAAACTCAACAAACGCTTCCTGCATCTGCTCAGGCGTCCCATATATGTCAAGATGGTCTGCATCCATCGCACTGATCACAGCTATATCAGGGCTGAGCTTTAAAAAGCTTCTGTCGTATTCATCCGCTTCCACCACGCACACATTTCTTTCGCTGCTCCAGAAATTACTGTTATAGTTAGCCGCTATACCACCCAAAAAAGCATTGCAACCATATCCTGTATGCCGCAGCACATGCGCCACCATAGTAGTAATGGTGGTTTTGCCATGTGTTCCTGCCACGCATATATTAAAAGAGCTTCGTGTAATCGCGCCCAGCACATCGCTCCGCTTCAAAATTTCAAACGAGTGAGCTGTATAATAGGCCAGCTCCTCATGATCTTTAGGTATAGCAGGTGTATATACCACTATATCGGGATGCTTTGGCGCCAGCGCTGCATTGTCTTCATAGTGTATCTCAATCCCTTCAGCCACTAATTGCCTGGTTAGCTCCGTCTCCGTTTTATCGTACCCGCTTACTTTTTTGCCAAGCGATCTGAAATACCTGGCCAATGCACTCATGCCTATTCCTCCAATACCAATAAAATAAACTTCCTTTATATCCAGTATATCTTTCATCAATCAGTCCTTATTGTATTTTCAACCTGATCATTTTATATCAACTTTAATACTTCCTTTGCTATTACTTCGTCCGCATTGGTAATTGCCAGCCTGGCAATGTTATTTTTCAGCTCCTGTTGCTCAGCATCATCCAACGCCAATGCAACAGCCGTTTTTACCAATAACTCATTCGCTTCACTGTCTTTTATCATCCAAGCAGCATTTTTATCAACCAATCGTTTTGCATTTACTGTTTGATGATCCTCTGCTGCAAACGGGTAGGGCACAAAAATCACGGGCTTTTGCACTACACACAATTCGGCTACCGACATGGCGCCGGATCTTGATATCACCACATCCGCCGCCGCATAAGCATACTCCATATTCGTAATAAAATCATTCGTCCAGATATTTGTCTTTCCCCTGCTCGCCCGGTCAACAAAAAGCTTACCGGTTTGCCAAATCAACTGCAGGTCATTTTTTTCAAACGCATCTATATGTGCTGCTATCGCTTCATTAATACTTTTTGCTCCTAAACTTCCGCCGGTAACCAGTATCGTTTTTTTCGCTGGGTTCAACTGGAAAAAGCCAATACCATCTTTTTTAGTGATATTGCTTTTTACGATCACCTCCCGTACCGGGTTGCCCGTAACCATTATTTTTTCCGCCGGGAAAAACTTTTCCATTCCATCACCGCCTGTAAACACCCTGTTCGCTCTTTTGCTCAATTGAATATTGGCTTTTCCTCCAAAAGAATTGGCCTCGTGAATAAATGTGGTAATGTTTTTTTGCTGTGCATAACGGAGCGCCGGAAAACTTGAATACCCGCCAACACCGATCACAGCATCCGGCTTAAACTCCCGGATCACTTTCCGCACCTGCAAAAAGCTTTTGATGATCTTAAAGGGCAATCCGATATTTTTTATCAAAGAACTCCTGTTAAAGCCTGCAATATCCAATCCTTCAATTTTGTATCCTGCCTGTGGCACTTTTTCCATTTCCATTTTTCCTTTGGCGCCTACAAACAAAATATCAATGCCTGCATCCTGCTTTTTTAAAGCATTGGCAATGGCAATAGCCGGGAAAATATGTCCGCCTGTTCCTCCGCCCGCGATGATGATCCTTTTTGCCATTTTTATTCGTTGGTTGTTGCCGGTCCCGGAATTTTACCTTCCATTTTTTCTACATTCCGGGCCACACTCAGTAAAATACCTATGGTAAGACAGGTAAACAGAAAACTGCTTCCGCCCATACTTACCAATGGCAGTGTAACTCCCGTAACCGGGAACAGGTTCACGTTTACCGCCATATTTACCAGTGCCTGTATGACCAGGGTAAAGCTCAATGCCAGTGCCAAAAATGCGCCGAAGGCAAAGGGACATTTTTTGAATATCCTTATACTTCGAAAAAGGAACAACAGGTATATAAATACGATCAGAATCCCACCAATCAATCCATACTCTTCAATTATTATTGAATAAATGGAATCGCTGTAAGGATGGGGCACGAAGTTGCGCTGCTCACTATTGCCCGGGCCCAATCCCAACCAGCCGCCTTTTGCGATGGCTATCTTCATTTGTTGTACCTGGTACGCCGCCTCCTCTTTATCAGCATAGGCAAAATCCTGTATTCGTTTTATCCAGGTAGGAATACGCCCCATTTGCAAAACCGCCGGTAATTCCCTGCTTTGGCGTTCTTCCTTATTATAATAACCCAGTGCAATGCCCACCAGCATTATTAAAGGAATCAAAGCAATGCCTATTACCAGACCGATGTGTTTTAAGCTCACCCTTCCGATAAACATCAACAAAAGGCTTGTTGCGCCGATCAACAATGCAGTGGATAAGTTAGCGGGAGCGATGAGCGCGCAGGTGATGCCTACAGGAACGATGAGCGGCAAAAATCCTTTTTTGAAATCTTTGATCTCATCCTGCGAACGGCTCAATTGTCTTGACAGGTACATGAATAAGGCCAACTTTGCAAGATCAGATGTTTGAAATGTAAGGTTAACGATGGGCAGCTTGATCCATCGGGTACCCTCATTGATTTCCGCTCCAAAAAATATGGTATATATTAATAAAGGTATAGAGACCAGGAAAAGGATCAATGCCAGCCGGGAATATAACGTGTAGTTAATACGGTGAGCAAAGTAAATGATCATAAGCCCGACCGCGGTAAATGCAAACTGTTTAAACAGGTACGACTCCGCACTCTTCGACAACCTGTACGCAAGCGTACCGGTACTGCTGTATACCACCAGCATGCTTACGAGCGTCAGCAGTATTACTGCCGCCCATATCACTTTGTCGCCTTTTGTTTTATTTAATAATGCCTGCACGAAATTGATTTGAGATTTCTGATTTGAGATTATCTAATCACAATCGTTAATTATTTTATGCGATCTGTTTCTAACTTCCACTCTCCGCCCTTTACCTTCCACCTTCTTCCTCACTCCCAGCAACCTGCCACTTGCTCCCTGAAACCTGCAACCTACAACTCCCTCACCGCCTCCTTAAATTGCCTTCCCCTGTCTTCATAATTTTTGAACAGATCAAAGCTTGAACAGGCAGGGCTCAACAACACCACATCTCCTTTATTGGCCAAATGAAACGCTGCCTGCACTGCTTCTTTCGCGCTACCGGTATTGATCATTACTTCCACATGCTTACCAAACGCTTCATGTATTTTCCGGTTATCTGTGCCCATGCATACAATTGCTTTTACTTTCTCTTTCACCGCGTTCAGCATGGTAGAATAATCATTGCCTTTATCAACCCCTCCCAGGATCAGTATGACAGGCTGCTTCATGGTTTCCAGCGCATACCAGGTACTGTTTACATTGGTTGCTTTACTGTCGTTAATGAAATCAACACCTTTAACCGTAAGTACTTTCTCCATCCTGTGCTCAAGGCCTTCAAAAGTTTCCACTGCTTTCCTGATCTTCCCTTTGCGTATGCCCATTGTAGCACCTGCCAGTCCCGCAGCCATTGTATTATACTGGTTGTGCTTTCCCTTTACGGCGAAATCAAATACGCTCATGGTCGTTTTTTCTGAATCAACCTTAATGGTCATCATATTATCTCTTATATAAGCTCCTTTTGGTAGTTCGTACTGCATAGTAAAAGGCAATGAGTTAGGAAGTAATGTTATTTTTTCCAGGTACTGCTTTATTACAGGATCGTCTTCGCAATAAATGAAAACGTCATCCTGTGTTTGGTTTTTTATAATATTGAATTTGGATTGGATATAATTCTCAAACTTGTAATCATACCGGTCCAGGTGATCTTCCGTAATGTTTAACAATATGGCTATATCCGGCCTGAATGTTTCAATATCGTCTAGCTGGAAGCTGCTGATCTCGGCTATATACAATGGCCTGGGATCCAACGCCACCTGCCTGGCAAATGAAAAACCAATATTGCCCACCATTGCACAATCCATTCCTCCTGTTTTACAAATGAACCATGTAAGAGAAGTGGTAGTGCTTTTTCCATTGCTTCCGGTTATTGCTATGATCTTACTATTACCTTTATACCTGTATGCCAGTTCTATTTCGCTGATCACTTTTATACCCTTCGCTCTTATTTTTTTAACAAGCTCATTTTTTCCGGGAATACCGGGGCTCTTCACCACTTCATCGGCATTCAGGATCTTTTCTTCTGAATGTTTTCCTTCCTCGAATGCAATATCAAACTGCAGCAAATCGTTCTTATACCTGTCGAGTATATTGCCACTATCAGAAACAAATACATCATACCCCTCCTTACGGGCAAGGATAGCCGCCCCTACACCACTTTCGGCTGCACCTAATATGACCATTCTTTTTGCCATTCTCCTTTTTGTTAAAAAAGGTTTTTCAACGGGACTGATTTTCGTTCTACGAAAACTCGCTTAAACTTCTTCACCAGGGTTTATCGTGTTTTTTCAAC
This sequence comes from Chitinophagaceae bacterium, assembly GCA_019638615.1. Taxonomy (GTDB): domain Bacteria; phylum Bacteroidota; class Bacteroidia; order Chitinophagales; family Chitinophagaceae; genus Agriterribacter. Next base: position 52,451 of record JAHBTL010000043.1, read on the forward strand.
AGACGTTTTATTCATCCACACGCTTTATCTCATTTTTAAGGTTGCAATAGCAAACAGCACACACAAAATCGTTACGATCCAAAACCTTACTGCTATCTTGCTTTCGTGATAACCCAGCTTTTGATAATGGTGATGGAGAGGGCTCATTAAAAATATCCTTCGCCCCTCGCCATACTTTCGCTTCGTATACTTAAAATAGCTTACCTGCAATATCACGCTCAGGTTCTCTACCAGGAACACCCCACAGAATATCGGTATCAGCAATTCTTTTCTAACAATAATTGCCAGCGAGGCAATGATGCCGCCTAATGCCAGGCTTCCCGTATCGCCCATAAAAACCTGCGCGGGATAGGCGTTGTACCACAAAAAGCCAATACACCCTCCTACAAACGCTCCTACAAAAACCGACAACTCTCCCAGGTTAGGTATATACATGATATTAAGATAGTCTGCAAAGCGCGTGCTTCCGCTCACATATATGAACACTCCCAAACACGCACCAATTAAAGCGCTTACTCCCGCAGCCAGTCCGTCTAATCCGTCGGTAAGATTTGCCCCGTTAGAAACAGCGGTAATGATAAGGGTTACCGCAATGATGTAGATCACCCAACTGAATTTTTCAGCACCTTCCCCTATCCAGCTAATCAACCGGCTGTAATTGAACTCGTGGCTTTTTACGAACGGAATAGTGGTAATAGGCGTTTTTACAATGGCATACCGGTGTTCCTTGCCTTCCATCGTCACAATGGTATCGCCTAACTTTTTTTCACCGCGCTTTAAAAAGCCGTCTGTTTGCACACTCTGCGGCTCATAATATTCTCTCCATACCACTACTTTATCGTTAAAGTACAGGGTGGCGCCTATTATAATACCCAGGCCAACCTGTCCAATGATCTTTAATACACCGGCCAACCCATCACTGTCTTTCTTTTTATATTTTTCACCTTTTGCCTGCGCTGCTTTGCGGGCCTTGAGCTTCAGGTAATCATCCATAAAACCGATCAGCCCCAGCCATACCGTACACAATAACATCAGACGGATGTACACTTTATTCAGATCTGCAAAAAGCAAGGTGGGAATCAAAATAGCCAGCAGTATAATAATACCGCCCATGGTGGGTGTTCCCTTTTTTTGTTGCTCGCCTGCCAGTCCAAGATCACGCACACTTTCCCCGATCTGTTTTTTCTTCAATAAATTGATCAATCTCTTTCCGTATACAGTTGAAATAAAAAGCGACAGCAGCACAGCCAGTAATACCCTGAAGGTGATGAACTGGAATAACCCGCTGCCGGGAAATTTTACTCCTTCAGATTTTAGCCATTCAAAAAAATAGTACAGCATTCCGCTTTTTATTTGTATTTAAAGAAACAATCATTATTTATCCAATAACGCAAACATATCCCGCAATACCTGCTTATCGTCGAAAGGATATTTTACTCCTTTGACCTCCTGGTATTTTTCATGTCCCTTCCCCGCTATCAGCAATATATCTTCCTTACCGGCCAGGCTTACCGCAGTCTTTATCGCTTCCTTCCGGTCTGCGATCGTTATATATTTTCTGCGCATAGAAGGTTGCAGTCCTGCTTCCATATCATTTAATATGGCGCCCGGATCTTCCGTACGCGGGTTATCGGATGTAAAAACAACCCTGTCGCTGTATTCGCAAGCCACTTCGGCCATTACCGGGCGCTTGGTTTTATCTCTGTCTCCACCGCAACCCACCACTGTAATAATGCGTTCGTTGCCCTGCTTTAATTTTTTTACGGTTGCCAATACATTTAACAGCGCATCAGGTGTATGCGCATAATCCACTATACCGATGATCTTTTCATTTTCAGAAACAGTGTAATCAAACCGCCCTTCCGCTCCCGTAAGGTTGCTCAGCACCTGCAATATTTTTTGCCTGTCTTCGCCCATGCATACCGCTGCGCCATATACGGCCAGCAGGTTGTACGCATTAAATTCACCGATCAGCCTGAAGTGTACTTCCTGGTCATTGATGTTCATCTGCAAACCGGTCAACCCGCTTTCCAGTATTTTACCCTTGAACTCGGCCAGTGTTTTTAAACTATACAAGTGTTTGCCGGCATGGGTATTCTGCAACATCACAATTCCCCTTTTATCATCGGCATTGCTGACAGCAAAGGCCTCAGAAGGAAGATTATCAAAGAATGATTTTTTTACACGGATGTATTCATCAAAGGTCTTATGATAATCCAGGTGGTCGTGCGTTATATTGCTGAAGATCGCCCCGGTAAAATACAAGCCGGTAATCCTGTGCTGGTGTATGGCATGACTGCTACATTCCATAAACACATGACTACATCCCTGTTCCAGCATGGTTTTCATCAACGCATTGATGCTAATGGCATCAGGGGTGGTATGGGTGGCAGATACGATCTCATCGCCAATCTGGTTTTGCACGGTTGAAAACAAGCCGCACTTATAACCGAGCCCTGAAAACAGGCGAAACAATAAAGTTGCAATGGTGGTTTTGCCATTGGTTCCTGTTACTCCTACCACTTTCATTTTCCGGGAGGGCGATCCGTAAAAATTATCAGCCATGTACCCCGCTGCCGCCGCACTGTTTTCCACCTGCACATACGTTATATTTTCCTGCCTGGTTTCGGGTAAGGTTTCAGCTACAATGCACACTGCTCCTTTTTCAATGGCTGCATCGGTATAAGCATGCCCGTCCCGGGTATTTCCTTTCACAGCAATAAAACAGGTTCCGGCAGACACATTGCGCGAATCTATCTGCAAGCCGGTAATATCAAGACGCAGGTTCCCAAATACCGACCTGATATTCACCCTGTATAATATGTCCTGTAATATTGCCATTTGTTTTTTTAGCTATAAGCTGTCAGCTATCAGCCGTCAGCAATGGATAGTTGACGATGGAGAATGGACAATGACAAGAGAATCATCGTCAATTGTCAACCATCAACTGTCAACCTTCATAAACCCTGCAACCTGTAACTTGCAACCTGCAACCCGCCCCCCTAATTCAACTCCAGCACCATCGTTTGTCCTTTACCGATAGCTGAACCTGCCGCTATTGATTGACCTGTTACTTTTCCTTTTCCTTTTACTTCTACTTTAACATTCATATTTTCCAGCAGGTACAACGCGTCTTTCAACCCCATTCCTTTTACATCCGGCACCATTTGCCGGGTTACGGATATTGCTTTCATTACCGGCTGCGCATGATTGTCGGCGATATATCCCCATTTTTCGGACGACAAAGAATCAGCGTATTTGAATTCAAGTTCATCCAGCACTTTTTTTACATCGCTGCTATAACCGCTCCACCGGTAGCTGCTGCTATCCACCATAGCGCTTACGATGTATAATTTTTGTTCTTCCACACTCAATGCATACAGTTTATCTGCAATTTCCCTGAACACCGGCGCCGCCACCGCTCCTCCAAAATATTGCCGTGCATGTGGCTTGTTTTTAATTACCACTATACAGGAATACTTAGGTTTCTCAGCCGGAAAATACCCGGCAAACGACGACTGGTAAACGCCGTCGTTGTATTTAAACCTGCCATCGTTCACTTTGGCCGTACCGGTTTTACCAGCGGCCCTGTATACGGCATCGCTGAATATTTTTTTAGCAGTTCCGTCGGTACAAACAGCCATCATACAATCCTGCAGGTCCTTTAATGTTTTCTCAGAACATATTTTGTCGCTGAGGATGTGTGGCTCATATTCCTGTAACGCCATACCATCTTTTTCCACCTGGTTAACCAGATAGGGCTTCATTAATCTGCCGTTATTTGCTACTGCGTTATATACCATGAGTATTTGTAAAGGGCTCAGCATCACTTCGTATCCAAAACCCATAGACGGAAGCGTTTGCATGTGCCAGTCCTTCCGTTTGGGGTTTTTAACCAGGGGTCTGAACTCTTCCTTTAAATCAATTCCCGTGCGACCCGTGAGATGAAGCGTTTCGTAATGTTTAATAAACGCAGCCGGTTTTTTTGAATAATAATTGTATGCCAGCTTTGCCATTGCCACATTACTGCTATGCTCAAACGATTCCTTGATGGTCATAAAACTTTTGGGTGATTTTTCCGCGTCTCTTATATGCCGTCCGTTCAGCATCCACGAGCCTCCGTTAATTTCTATCATGTCCGACGTGGTAACATACCGGTCTTCCAGGGCAGCCATCAATGTAACCAGCTTAATGGTAGATCCCGGCTCCGAAGTCTTCAATGCGTAATTGTCCTGCTCGAAATAAGTTCCGTCGGGCATGCGGCCCAGGTTTGCCATCGCCTTGATCTTACCTGTAGCTACTTCCATTACAATGGCACACCCTTCCAGCGCTTCATTTGCGATCATCATACGCATAAGCGCTGTTTGTGCAATATCCTGTACATTCACATCCAGCGTTGTTACAATGTCTTTACCATTTTCCGGCTCAATTTCCGATCCTTCTACAGGCACAAACGCTCCTCCCGAAATCCGGCGTACCAACCGTTTCCCCGAAACCCCTCTCAGCAGGCTGTCGTAAGTTTTTTCAAGCCCCACGTTCTGCGTAACTACTCTCCGGTTGCCATCCGTATACGACCGTGATAAGCCGATCGTCCTGTTCGCCAGCAGTCCAAAAGGTGTGAGCCTTTTTTCGGTATCCTCCATAATAAAACCACTCTTGTTCCTGCCTAACCTCACCAACGGGAACCGGCGCAATTCCTGGTATTGCTGAAAGCTCACCTTCTTTTTCAGCAGGAAATAACGATCTTTCTTTTTATATCCTGCCTGGAGCTGTTTTTTGTATGCCGCGGCATTCTGATCTTTAAACAAGCCTGCCAGTGCGATGGATAACGAGTCAAGATTTTCTTTAAAACGCCTGCCTTCCTTTTCACGCAGTCCGTCCGCTAAAAAATCAATATGAATGTCAAAGAACGGGATGGAAGTGCTTAACATGCTTCCATCTTCACTGTATATGGTACCCCTGTCTGCATCTAATGCCCTGTATTCAAGGTGCAGGCTGTCGCTTACACTTTTCCAGTAAGCTCCCTGTACCTGCTGTATATAAAAAGCCTTACCAATTATAAGCACGCTTAGCGCTACAATACCCAGGAAACAGAGGTACACCCGCCACAATATGTCTTTTTTTACTTCCAAGGTTTTTGTATTAATACTGCAGGCACCTGTATGCGAAAAGAGAAAGGATAAAATACAGTCATTTTTATCCTTTCACTACTTCTGCATTTGCCGCCCCATTCTTTATTTTTTTGCCTCAATTTTTAAAGGAGGCTCTTTCAATTCTTTTAATCCAAGTGGTTCTACCGCTTTAGCCAGCTCGCTTTGTTTGCTCCGCATCATCAACTCGCCTTTCACCGTTTTATATTCATATTGCAATTCTTTTAACTCCCTGGCTCCCCGGTTGATATCCTTGATGGTGTTTTCAGCGTAATGACCATTATATATATATACCACCGCCAGCGCTGCAAAGAAAAGAAAATAGTAAATGTTCTTTACCACCCATCCGTAGCTCAGCAGGCGTTTTAGACCTGCCATCCTGGAGGTTTCTTCTTTTTTTATTTCATCTTTTATGCTTTGATGATCTTCCATATCAAGAAAATCTTTTCAGTTTTTACGATCAATGCACAACCTGCTACCGGTTGCATTTTTATTTTTTTTCCGCTACACGAAGCCTGGCGCTCCGGCTGCGCGGGTTATCCTGTATTTCTTTCCCCGAAGGCACTATTGGTTTTTTGGTAATGATATTGAACGGACTTTCAGGCTTTGTGCCGTACAGCGAATCGGCTTCCGCTTCGGTGAAACTGCCATTGCGGAAAAATTTTTTTACCAGCCTGTCTTCAATGCTATGAAAAGTAATAATGGCAACCCGGCCACCTTTCTTCAAAAGAGCGGGAAGTTGTTGCAGCATTTCCTGTAAAGCCCCCATTTCGTCGTTCACTTCCATGCGCAACGCCTGGAATACCTGGGCAAAGTATTTGTTGGGATTACCTTTTACCACAGAAGCAACAGCATGTTTAAACCCGCTGATGGTATTGCATGAAACCGTTTGCCGTTGCTGTACGATTACTTTAGCGAGCGTTCTGGCATTGGTTACTTCGCCATACTTTTCAAACAGCTTATGCAGTTGCTGCTCAGTATAACTTTGCAGGATGTCCGCTGCTGTAAGTTCCTGGCGCCTGTCCATACGCATATCCACAGGCGCATCCTCAAACCTCGTGGAAAAACCACGTTCCGCCTCGTCGAACTGATAACTGGAGACGCCCAGATCCGCTAATATGCCGTCTACTTCGCCTGACTTATGGAGCCTTAAAAACTTTTGCAGGTGCCGGAAGTTGTGGGGAATAAACAGGATGCGGGCATCATCGGGCAGGTTACGCCGGGCATCATCATCCTGGTCAAACACAAACAATCTGCCGCCGGGTCCCAGTTCTGCCAGTATAGCCCTGCTGTGTCCGCCACCGCCAAACGTACAATCAACATATACCCCGTTTTTTTGAATGTTCAACGCGGAAATGGTTTCCCTGAGCAAAACCGGTATATGATAGGCCTTTTGTTCCATTTAGAAGCTATAGCGAAAGCCGGCACAAATGAACCTTCAGCGCCAATGACCTTCCTTTTGCAACAAAGCCACCAGCATTTAAGCGTTGCTTTCCTTTGCCATAACCTCCTGAGCCAGTTTACTGAATGCTTCGGGTGAAAAAGTGTCAAAGAACTGATGGTACTTACTTTTATCCCAGATTTCAATTTTATCGTATGCCGAAACCAGCAGGATATCCTTCTCCAGCCCGGCATAATCCATTAAATTTTTGGGGAGCAACAATCTGCCCGCACTGTCCAGCTCCAGGGTAGCTCCGTTCAGGTAGTAGCGGCGGAATTCTCTTACCTTCGGGTCAAAATCACTTTTTCTGCCAATCTCTTCAAAAATGGGTTCCCAGTTTTTCATCGGGTACAGGGTAAGACAGCTTTCGAATCCCCTGTTAATAAAGAAGCTACCGGTTTCCCCTTCCGGGATTTGCCTTTTAATCCCTGTTGGAAGGAGAAACCGACCTTTTGCGTCCAGAGTAGCTTCATATTCCCCTAAAAACCGTATCATTTATAAAGAGTTACACTATTTTCCCATTAATTCACACAAAATAACACATTTTCCCACCTTTAACGAGCCTTTTGAAGTAAATATTTTATCCACAGCAAAAAAAATTTTGTAATCCTTGCTGGAAAAGGGTTATAAAGGATTTTGCTATGTTTTTGAGGGGAACGGGCTGTACAGGGTGTGGATATGTGTGAATACACTGTGGATATGTAAGAATCCGGCTCCTGTACTTCAAAAAATAGGTGAGGTCGGTACTATTTCTGTAAAGGCATGGACTTCATTGATATAATTCCTGTCACGTCGGGGTCTCATGGCTGCCCGCAATAGCTTCCCCGGTGCAACTTAAAATTTTCGCAATATCTTGCAACCGTAACAGCAGTTGGCTGTAATAGTTATGCATCCAAGAGATATTGTAATAGAAGACTTTACTTACATCCTTCCGGAAAACCGTATTGCCTGGCGCCCGCTGGAAAAAAGAGACGAATCAAAGCTGTTGATATACAGGGAAGGGAGCATCACAGAAGACAAATATGCGCATATCAGCCGCCACCTGCCCGGAAACTCATTACTGGTATTCAATAATACCCGGGTAGTGGAAGCGCGCATTATTTTCCGGAAGGCAACCGGCGGATTGATAGAAATATTTTGCCTGGAGCCGCATTCGCGATACAAAGATATTACGTCGGCCATGCTGCAAAAAGGAAAGGTTTGGTGGAATTGCCTGGTAGGTGGTGCAGGCAAATGGAAGCATGGCAATATGCTTGAAAAAAGTATCAGCATTCCAGCAGGCGCACTGATGCTGAAAGCAGGTATCGTGGAACGGCAGACCGACTCTTTTACCATCGAATTCAACTGGCAACCAGGATCGATCAGCTTCGCGGAGGTATTGCATCATGCCGGCTTAATTCCGCTACCGCCATATATAAAAAGGAAAGCGGAAGAAGCAGACAAAGAAAGATATCAAACCATTTATGCTGAAAATGAGGGATCGGTAGCGGCTCCTACTGCGGGTTTGCATTTTACGGAGAATATTTTCAGATCGCTGCATGACAAACATATTGCAACCGGTTTTGTAACGCTGCATGTAGGCGCGGGTACCTTTAAGCCGGTAAAGGCATCGCGTATGGAAGATCACCTGATGCATACGGAGTTCATAGATGTATCGCAGGCATTGATTGAACAATTGCTTGAGCATACCGGCAATACTTTTTGCGTAGGTACCACGTCCATGCGCGCCCTGGAAAGCATATACTGGATGGGGGTTAAAATACTACAGTATCCCCAACTGGAAGCAGATCAATTATCCATCGCGCAATGGGAAGCATACGATAGTCTTCCACAGGATATAAGCGTTACTACCGCGCTGAAAGCCTTATTACAATGGATGAAAACAAAACAACTGCAAAGACTGGTTTCCCAAACACAGATATTGATCGCTCCGGGTTACCGTACCAGGGTGATATCAGGGCTGATCACCAATTTCCACCAGCCACAATCTACCTTACTGCTGCTGGTAGCGGCGCTCATTGGCAGCGACTGGAAAAAAGTGTATGCATACGCGTTAGAAAATAATTTCAGGTTTTTAAGCTATGGCGATGGGTGCCTGTTGTTTAAATAGCGATGAGCTGTCGGCGATCGGCTGTCAGCCATGGGCTATGGGGTAGAGTTTTTTGATTTCTGATTTTGAGATTTCTGATTTGAGGTATCAGCCGCGAGCGATCAGTGTCATCCATCAGCGATTTATAGTTTATGGTTTTTTGTTTATAGTTGAAAACCACAAATAGCTATCAGCTATCAGTCGTCAGCTATCATCTATGGTTCACTATAAACTCCAAACCCGAAACCTGCAACTTGAAACCTGCAACCTGAAACAAACTTGAAACCATAAACCAAAAACTCTAAACGCGGCTACCGGGAAAAAAACTTTTCTCCATTCACATAAGTAGCGGTCACCTGTGTTCTTAAAATCTGCAAAGGATCGCATTGCATGATGTCGGTATCAGTGATGACAAAGTCTGCTGTTTTTCCTTTTTCGATGCTTCCTTTTTCCTGTTCTTCAAAATTTCCCTTTGCGGCCCAAATAGTCATTCCCCGCAAGGCCTCTTCCCTGCCAAGCGCATTCCGCGGTTCAAAACCACCCTCCGGATAGCCCGATGCATCTTTTCTTACAACTGCCGCGTAAAATGTTTTAAAGGGACTGATATCTTCCACAGGAAAATCAGTGCCCAATACGATCCAGTTGTTTTGCTGCAGCAGGCGTTTGAAAGCGTACGCGTTCTTAATTCTTTCCCCGCCTAAGCGATCTCCGGCCCAGTACATATCCGAAGTAGCGTGTGTAGGTTGCACAGAGGGAATAATATTGTACTCTTTAAAAAAATGTACATCGCCGCTATCTACTACCTGCGCATGTTCAACCCTCCACCGGCGATCATTTCCCCTGCTCAACAATGCCGCGTACTGCTCAAGTATCATACGGTTGGCCGAATCGCCGATAGCGTGTGTGCATGCCTGAAAGTTCAACTGAAGAATTTGCCGCAATGCCTTTGTATAATGACTTACACTATCCAGTAAAAATCCGCTCCAGCCCGGCTTATCGTTATAGGGTTGCAACAAACATGCGCCGCGCGATCCAAGCGCACCGTCGGCAAACAACTTGAATCCTGCTATATGTATCCGTTCCGCTGTGTATGGACCTTTCCGAAGATAATGCGCATAATTCCCGGGATCGTCAGACAACATGATGGTCAACCTCATTCTCAGCTTATTCTCTCTTTGCAAACGCTCCAGGAAATCTACCTGCTTTTTAACTAAGCCGCAGTCCGTAATTCCGGTTAGCCCCACGGCAAAGCAGTTCCTTTCCGCAAGCAAAAAAACATCTTCCAGTGAATCCTCCGCAGGCTCGGGAATCATTGCACTTACCCTTGCTATTGCATTATCGATCAAAATACCGGTAAGCTTTTTATTTTTTGTTTCGATCAACCCACCCTGCACTGTATCCCCCGACTTAATATGCGCTTTATTAAGCGCCGCTTCGTTGGCTATTGCCGCATGCCCGTCGATGCGGGAGAGCAATACAGGATTTTGAGGAAAATTTTTGTCAAGCAGCTCTTTACCGGGAAATACTTTATCTACCCAATCATTCTGATCCCACCCATTGCCCACAATCCACTCCCCTGCCTGCACTCTTTGTTTTTCTGCAAATGCCTGTATACGGGCTATGCATTCATCCCAGCTTTTAGTACCTACCAGGTTTACCTCCTGTAACGACATGGCATAGCCGTAAAAGTGGGCATGCCCGTCAATAAACCCGGGATATATTGTTTGCTGTTGTGCATTCAACACGCTGTCTGCAGTATAATGATCCAGTATCTGATCATTGGATCCAACATCTTCTATTTTTCCATCTTTTACCGCAAAAGCCTGAGCGATTGTAAATAAGCTGTCCACCGAATACACAGTACCGTTATGCACTATCAGATCAACCTGCATTTTACTCTTGCAGGATAATACGGCAAAGACCCAGAACAGCCATTTTAATTTTTTCATAAAAAAGAAATTAAACAACCTCCACAATTTAAAGAAACTGTTTATGCCGCAATTGCAAATAGTTTCAAAAACGCGTATTTACCTTCGGTTACGCATTTAAATCAATACAACTTGTGGGAGGGATGCCACATACATATTTGGTTTTACAACCAGCGCAAAACAAAATATCCCATTACTCAACCTCTCACAGTCATTACGATCCCAACCGAAGGTCGGGAAAAGCAATCCGCCTGGATATGCATCTTTCAAACTGCGGATCTGCCACGATATGCTTTTAATTCAATGCAACACATGGGCGGTC
>JAHBTL010000044.1 GCA_019638615.1 Chitinophagaceae bacterium
ATGACGGAAAAGCAACCATTTATTCCGAACCCGAACGATCGACATTACCTTTGGAGCATAACATTACTTTAAAAGCGAAATCCCTGGGGAATCCGTATCTTGCGGCAAATTCAGATCATTATCTTAATAAAGGCGCATATATTATCTTTTCTCGATCGCAATCTCGATTTTCTTGATCACAACAGTATCCGCTGATCTTTCGTCCACGCCTGCTTGTAATTGCTGTATTATACCAGCATTTTCTTAATCATTTTATAAACATTCCTTTCATGTCGTTAACTATTCCTGCAGAGGATAAAACCTCTTACTATTTATCATTGGAAGACAAATATGGCGCGCACAATTATCATCCCCTCCCGGTAGTGCTGGAACGGGGTAAGGGTGTATTTGTATGGGATGTGGAAGGAAACAGGTATTACGATTTTTTAAGTGGCTATTCGGCCATTAACCAGGGGCATTGTCATCCACGCCTGGTACAGGCAATGATACAACAGGCGCAGCAGCTTACGCTTACTTCCAGGGCTTTTCACAGCAGCCTGCTGGGCGAATACGAGCAGCTTATTACGGGTTACTTCGGGTATGACAAAGTACTACCCATGAATACGGGTGTAGAAGCCGTGGAAACCGCCTTGAAGCTGTGCAGGAAATGGGCATATCAAATAAAAAATATACCAACCGGGAAAGCGAAAATAATAGTATGTGCGCATAATTTTCACGGCAGAACATTGGCTGTTATTTCTTTCAGCACCGATCCGGATTCCACCTCCGGATTTGGTCCCTTCACACCCGGTTTTGAAATCATTCCCTACAATGATACCGAAGCATTGGCAGTCGCCATACAGGATCCATATGTAGCCGGTTTCCTGGCAGAGCCCATACAGGGCGAAGCCGGAGTAGTTGTTCCTGACAAAGGTTATTTATCGGCCGCCAGGAAGCTTTGCACACAACACAATGTTTTAATGATTGCCGATGAAATACAGACGGGTTTGTGCAGGACCGGGAAAATGTTGTGCTGCGATCATGAAAATGTTCGCCCGGATATACTCATACTGGGCAAAGCCTTAAGCGGAGGCATGCTGCCCGTAAGCGCGGTACTGGCAGATAACGCGATCATGCTCACTTTACAACCTGGTGAACATGGTTCTACCTATGGCGGCAATCCCCTGGCCTGCAAAATTGCTATGGAAGCGCTGACCCTGTTAAAAGAAGAAAAAATGGCGGAGAACGCTGAAAAAATGGGCGTACTGCTGCGGGAAGGCATACAAAAAATCCAATCGCCCCACATCGCTCTTATAAGAGGCAAAGGTTTATTAAATGCCATTGTGATCCGGCATGCAGACAAAAACGCGGCATGGAAATTATGCCTGGAGCTAAAGAAAAACGGGCTGCTGGCCAAACCAACGCATGGCGACAAAATACGATTTGCCCCTCCATTGATTATTACGGAAGAGCAGATCGTGGAAAGCATTTCAATGATAGAAAAAAGCCTCCGGGCACTGGATTAAGCCGGTTGCATTATTGAAAACAGGTGCAGTTCAGCAGGAACCGGCTCAAGCCCCGGAGCATGTATATCTCCCCTACCCCTTTCTTTTTATGCCGCAACCAACGCTGCGGGTTTCTTTGGTCGCCACATCTTTGCCCGCCACTACGGCGTCAATAGCGTCACTAAGATATTTCGTCTTTACCGCACCGGCTTCTTCAGGATTGTCATCGATTGCTCCTTTATAAACCAGCTTTCCGTTCTTATCAAACAGGTAACATTCGGGGGTGCGGCTTGCTCCAAAGGCATCCGCCAGCACGTTATCCTTATCTACAGCGTAATACCATTTATAATTTTGATTGCTTCCGTATGTTTTCATGGCTTCAAATGAATCGCCGCCTTCTCTTCCTCCTTCATTAGCGTTTAGCAAGATCACTCCTACCTTTTTACCCAGGGCATAATTGCATACTTCGTTTGTGCGTGCCTGGTAGCCTTTAACTACAGGGCAGGTATTGCAGCTGAACATTACCAGCAATCCGTTTTCCTTCATAGCCTTTTTCAGGGTTATTTCTTTGCCGGAAACATCTTTAAGAGACAGATCAGGATTGGGAATTGCGGCGCCGATGGGAAGCGCTGTATTTACCATGCTAAATGCTGTAAGCAAAACTGCGGCCGGAAGTGCAAATAGAATGAATTTCATACCCGTATATTTAAAAGATGAAGAAATCAGCTTTTCCTGCAGGTACGGTAGAAAATGAATATACAAACAAAATGCCGTTTTAAAACGGCAACAGGAGCAATTTTACACAAATAAAACATTTACCGGTTATTCGCCCCAGCGATACGTTTGGATATTGAAGTTGCACAGGTCCAATACCCTGTCCGTAACCGTGGCGGCTACTTCCTCTACAGTGTGGGGACGGCTGTAAAAAGACGGTGTGGCCGGGCATATAATGCCACCGGCAAGCGTAACCGTTTCCATGTTTTTAATATGAACCAGGTTATAGGGAGTATCTCTGATAATACAAACCAGCTTACGGCGCTCCTTTAAAATAACATCGGCGGCACGGGTTATAAGATCGTTTGAAATACCTCCTGCGATCCTGCCCAGCGTACCCATTGAACAGGGAACAATGATCATGGTATCAAACTGTCCCGATCCGGATGCAAAAGGAGCGTTAAAATCTGTTTTTTCGTAAATCTTAACATTATAATGATCGATGCCGGTTTCGCCCAGCTCAGTTTTCCATACCTCCCTTGCATTGTCTGAAATAACAACGCACAGCTCATCCCATTGATCAGGCATTTGCAGTAATTTTTCAATTACCTGCTTTGCATATATGGAACCGCTTGCACCCGTAATGGCTACTACAATTTTTCGCTTCAATTGTGAGTTATATTTGTGTAAATAAACGAAATCAAATGCAAAGATCCGGCATTTTACTCTGTTTTTGGCTGGCAGCTTTTGCGCTGCCTGCACCGGCAAAGCAAACTGTTTATATTACAACCGACACTTCCATTGCAGGCGCTGATAAAATGAACTGGCTTACCCTGGAGGAAGCCGCTGCCAAATTAAGCGAAAAGAAAAAGCCTGTACTGATAGACCTTTATACCGACTGGTGCGGATGGTGTAAGGTAATGGACCGGAACACTTATTCCAACAAAAATGTGATCCAATATATTGAAGAGCACTTTTACCCGGTAAAACTAAATGCCGAAACGAAGGATACGCTTACATGGCGGGGCAGGCAGTTCACCTATAACAGCGCTTATAAAGTGAATGAATATGCCGTGGCGCTCACGGGAGGAAATCTATCCTTTCCTACTACTGTTATTCTGCCCGCGGACGGTTCTGCCCCACAGGCAATTCCCGGTTACCTGAAAACACCGGATATGGAACTGATCCTTACCTATTTTGGAGAAGGACATTACGGTAAAACGCCATTTGATGCTTACTACAAAGCATTCGCAGCAAAATGGAAATAAATTTCAGTAGTATTACAATATGAAAATCAAAGGCCTCGTTATATATCCGGTTTTTCATAGGATATTGGATTTAAAACGGGGCAGGATTTCTATCCAGCCCTTTTTTATTGAATTTACTTACCAGTCCCACTCAAATAATATTTTTATAATATGCGTCGCCCTGCCTAAGTTTATCTTAAAAAAATTCATTTTACCCGATGCAACGTTTCTATCCAGTGTATAGTCTAATATTTGGTTTTTCATAGGATATTGGATTTAGAAACGGGGCAGGATATCTATCCAGCCCTTTTTTATTGCTTATTCACACCGCTATTCCACTTGTACTTCACCCCGGCTTTAAAAATTTTATTTTATTATACTGAAGTTGAAAAAAGATTTTATTTTCGGCTTTTCATAGGATAAGGTTTATGGTTAAAAGATTAGTGCCCCCGCGCAATCGGGGTTTTTATTGCAGTGCATAGAATATAAAAATAATATATTAACTTTTCTACCTTTACCAGCACCAAGCTACCATGAAATTACATGCCTGAAGATCTATTATACCTGCTGTCATTAACACTTGTGCCCAATATTGGTGAAGTAAACGCCAGCGAACTGCTGAGTCATTACGGTTCCGCCAAATCAATATTTACTGCACGAAGATCTGAACTGGACAAGCTGCCGGGCATTGGCACAGTGCGGTCACAATCCATCAAAACTTTTAAAGACTTTGCCAAAGCGGAAGCCGAATTAAAATTCATCGAGAAATATAAAATCACCGTACTGACCAGGCAGGATGAGCGGTACCCGCGGAAGCTCCTGGGATGCTACGATGCACCGGTAGTTCTTTATTACAAAGGCAGTGCAAACCTGAACGCTTCGCGCATCCTGTCTGTAATAGGTACGCGGAATAATACCGAGTATGGCAGGGAAATGACCAACCGACTGATTGAAGAGCTGGAAAACGAACAGGTTTTGATAGTAAGCGGATTGGCCTATGGGATAGATACATTTGCGCATAAAACAGCGCTTAAAAAAGGAAACCCTACCATAGGAGTGCTGGCTCACGGGCTGGATCGTATTTACCCGGCATCCAACAAATCGCTCGCCAAAGAAATGTTAGGCAATGGCGGCCTTTTAACAGATTTTATGTCGGGATGCAAGCCCGATAAACAAAACTTCCCCAAGCGTAACCGCATTGTGGCCGGTATTGCCGATGCAACCATAGTGATTGAAACAGATATCAACGGGGGCAGCATGATTACAGCAGAACTGGCAAACAGCTATAACCGGGATGTATTTGCCTTTCCCGGCAAAGCCATTGATGTAAAAAGCAGTGGTTGCAATTATCTGATCCGTTCTAACAAAGCCGCATTGATCACATCTGCAAAGGATGTTCTTGAATTCATGAACTGGACGCCTCCTTCTACCCGAAAAGCAGCGTTACAAAAAAAGCTGTTCGCCGATTTATCGCCCAATGAAAATTATATTGTAACAATGATAAAAGAAAAACAGCCAATCCATATTGATGAGATCAATCACAATTGTAACATCAGCAGCAGCGCAATTGCAGCTGCCATCCTCAATCTTGAGCTACAGGGCATTGTTATAAGCATGCCCGGCAAAATGTATAAACTAAGCTGATCTCAACAAAATTTGGAAGCTATTTGTCCGCTCCCCTATCTTTGCACATGGCAACAATCAATACCCCTCCTAATAGCAAATTCCCATCAAAATTTTTTGGCGAAGGCTTAACATTCGACGATGTACTATTGGTTCCTGCTTATTCGCAGGTATTACCCCGCGAGGTAAATATTACAACCAGGCTTACCAAAAACATTACACTAAATATACCTATGCTGTCTGCGGCAATGGATACCGTAACAGAAGCCAACCTGGCCATTGCATTGGCCCGTGAAGGAGGGTTGGGTATCCTGCACAAGAATATGTCCATAGAAAAACAAGCCGAGCAGGTAAGAAAAGTAAAAAGAAGCGAAAGCGGCCTGATACTCGACCCCGTAACACTTCATGAAAATGCAACAATCGGAGACGCGTTGCAACTGATGAGAGAAAACAAAATAGGTGGGATACCGGTAATAGACAACAATAAAAAGCTGGTTGGCATTCTTACCAACCGCGATCTGCGTTTTGAAACTTCCGTTACAAAAAAGATCAGCGAGGTTATGACCAAAAATAACCTTATTACAGCGCCGGAAGGAACAGATCTTAAAAAAGCAAAAAAAATACTGAGCCAGTATAAAATAGAAAAGTTGCCTGTTGTTGACAAACAGGGTTACCTGGTGGGGCTGATTACGTATCGCGACATTTTACAATTGCAAAGTCATCCAAACGCGGTAAAAGATGCTTTCGGAAGACTGCTCACCGGCGCTGCGCTGGGAATTACTGCCGACCTCATGGACCGCGCATCGGCCTTACAACAAATTGGTGTGGATATTGTATGCCTGGACAGTGCGCATGGCCATACGAAAGGAGTGATCGAGTCTTTAAAACGACTTAAAAAAAGTTTTAAACGCTTACAGGTAATAGCCGGCAATATAGGAACTGCGGCAGGCGCCAAAGCATTGGCCGAAGCAGGTGCAGATGCGGTGAAAGTAGGCATTGGCCCGGGTTCCATTTGTACTACGCGCATTGTTGCCGGGGCAGGCGTTCCTCAGATTACAGCTGTAATGGAAGCGGCCTCGGTATTACATAAACAGGGAATCCCGCTGATAGCGGACGGGGGCATTCGTTACACCGGTGATATGGTAAAAGCGCTGGCCGCCGGCGCCAATGCGGTAATGATGGGGGGCGTATTTGCAGGAACAGAAGAAAGCCCCGGCGAAACCATTATATATGAAGGCAGGAAATTTAAACAATACAGGGGCATGGGCTCATTAGGCGCCATGAGCCAGGGAAGCGGCGATCGTTATTTCCAGGATGTGGAAGACGATGTTAAAAAGTTTGTGCCCGAAGGCATCGAAGGCCGGGTAGCTTTTAAAGGAAGCCTGAGTGAAATTATATATCAATATACCGGGGGACTGCGGTCAGGTATGGGATACTGCGGAGCTGCCGATATTGCCGCGCTTCAAAAAGCCCAGTTCATAAAAATTACCAATGCGGGCATGAAGGAAAGTCATGCCCACGATATAGACATCACCCGGGAAGCGCCGAACTATACAAGGTGAGTAGATTTTTTGATTGCTGATTTGAAATTTGAGATTAGATGGCTGATCGCTCATAGCCGGAAAGCTCTTTGTGCACCTTTGTGCCTCAGCGGCTTTGTGGTTCAAAAAAGCTCATGGTTGACACCTGGTTGCCGGTTCGGGGGAGATTTCTGATTGCTGATTTGGAGATTTCTGATTTTGAGTTCTATAAACTACAAACCATAAACATCAAACCTGAAACCTGCGACCTGAAACTTGCCATCAGTTTACGAAAAATTATTTCACAGCCCCTGAGTATTCCCGATAACCTGGCCCTCTCCTGTTTCTTTAATGAAAAGTTATTGGGACAAGTTTGCCGGCTTTACTGAAGAAGAATTTGCTGCAGATGAATATTTTCAGCAATGGGTACTGATGCCCGATAACGAAAACGAAAAATTCTGGCAGACGTACCTTGAAAATCACCCCTTGCAGCGTATTGCTGTCATAAACGCCCGGAAGCTGGTAGAGCACCTGGCAGACACAGGCTTTCATGTTCCCAATTTAACAAACATAGAAAAACAGGCGCTGAAGGAGCATATTTTTAAAAGGCTTTATCTTTCCGGAGATACCGATACCGGCACAAAAAAAATTCATTCATCAAAGTGGCTTTGGATGATTGCGGCATCCGTTACCGGTATACTGATGATGATATTCTATTTTGTTCAAACACCCAATAATAGTGAAGCGCCCCTGCTTGCCATACAAAAAACCGCTGCTAAACAAATCAAAGAAGTTTTATTACCCGACAACTCAATCGTCATTCTCAATGGCAACTCTTCTATTGCTTATAGCAATCATTTTAATGAATCCCCGGTAAGAGAAGTTTTCCTTAAAGGAAATGCTTATTTCAAAATACAAAAAAAGGAGGATTTAAAGCCCTTCGTTGTGCATGCCAATCAAATCAATATTAATGTAACGGGTACCGAGTTCAATGTAGATGCCCGCACCCAGGCAACCGACGTGGTACTTACCAGTGGGAGTGTAAATGTAACACTGGCAAAAGACAGCATGCACAAAACACATCTTAACCCGGGAGAAAAGTTAATGCTCGATACAATCAAACAACAGCTTATTACCGAAAAAACAGATACGCAGCTATATACTGCCGCCTGGAAAGAAGGCGAATGGCATTTTGAGGAAACCACGCTCGAAACGGTTGCCTCGCTGATAGAGCAGTTTTATGGAATGGAGGTAGTATTTGAAAGCAGGAAATCAAAGAAGCTGCAGATCACGGCAGTCGTATCCGTCAAAGATTTTTCAACACTGGTTCATGTAATCGAAAAAACATTAAACATACAAACCCGTGAAACGCCCAACCAATTATTCATCAATTAACGCTCTAATTATTAACCCCTCAATCAAAACAGTTATGAAAAGAAGCCGATCTTTTTCAAAACGCTGCTTAGGGATTTTGTTGCTGCCCGTTTGGATTTTAACGGTCGCAACAGGAGCAATGGCGCAGGATGCCGCGTCGCTGTCTCCATCCTCATTTAACAAAACCATTCCGGAAAGCAAACTAAAATCAGCTTTACTGGAAAATTTCATGAAAGAATTTAAAAAAACGTATGAGAACATCTATTACAGCTATCAGTCTAATACCATAAAAACCGTTAAGGTTTGGTATGAAGACCTGAATGCAAGCCAGCAAACAAATCCTGATATTGTACTTCAAAACGTATTGTTACCTGCGGGATTACAGTTTGAAAAAGTAAATGAAGTATATGTAATCAAACATTCCGGCAACAGAAAAGCAGAAGAGAATTATGTAATTCCCGCCGCGGTGGTCAGCACCGCTGCAACTGCTGCAGACTTTACGGTAAGAGGCAGGATAACGGATGAGAACGGCGCGGTTGCCGGTGCAACAGTAACGGAAAAAGGAACAGGCAATGTTACTACAACCAATAGCAATGGCGAGTTCACAATAACAGTAAACAATTCCAGTGCAGTGCTGGTAATAAGCCATATAAGCTACGATGCAATGGAAGTTGCCGTATCCGGAAGGGAGACAATAAACATTACCCTTAAGGAAGTAAGCAAAGAGTTAGAGCAGGTGGTAGTAACCTCGCTCGGTATGAAGAGAGAGAAAAGAGCGTTGGGGTACAGCATTTCTTCCGTTGATGCAAAAGATATGGAAACCGGGGGTGCTTCCAACGTATTAAAATCGGTGGAAGGCAAGGTTACCGGCGTACAAATGAACAGTGTCACTTCCTCTCCCACTTCTTCCGTGATGTTTAACATCCGTGGCGCTACCTCATTAAAAGGTATAATGGGGGCAAGTAATATTAACAACGAAACCCAGCCCCTGATCGTGCTGAATGGTGTACAACTGGGTTCCAACACCGTAGGGGCAACCGCGGGTATTGATGCGGGCAACTTCATTTCCACCCTTAACCCTAACGATATAGAAAGCATCTCTGTACTGAAAGGCGCCAGCGCTGCCGCGCTCTATGGATCCGCCGCAGGCAATGGTGTGATCCTGATCACTACCAAATCAGGCGCAGGCGCCAAAAAAGGGCTCGGCGTTTCGGTAAGCAGCGCCACTTCTTTCGACCAGGCCTACAGTGCTCCGCCTGTTCAGCGTATCTTTTTCCAGGGCGATGAAGACGGTAGTGCTTTGACAGAAGATAAAAAGGGACTCGGCTGGCATATAGACGATAAGGTAAATAACAACACGCCGGAGTGGAGGTGGAATATCCTGACACAGGAATGGGAAAAATCTGTTCTCGAAGCTCGTGGCGACCAAAATCCGCTGCTTGCCTTCCTGAAAACCGGCATTATGACCGACAATAACGTGGCCGTAACCGGCAACTACGAAAAGGGTAACTACCGGCTCAACCTCGGTAATATGGTACACAATGCCGTAATCCCCAGTAACAAAACATCCCGGAACAGTGTTTCCTTTGACGGTAAATACAATATAAACAATAAGCTTTCAGTTACTTCCCAGGCATCCTATTCCCATACGTTTGTACCTAACCAGTCGCACGTTCAGGATAAAAGAGAAGATAACCCATTGGCCCACGCCATGTCTATGCCGATCAATATGCCTAAAATGTCGGAATGGGAAAAGGCCGACCCCTGGATCGCCGGCTGGGAAGGGCAATACCAGAACACACCTTACCTGAAGGGGCCGGGACAAGATCGCTTCAGGTATAATGCAGTTGGCAAAAACGGACCTTACTTTGCCGCTGAAAACATCATCAGGACCTATACCAAGGACGTATTTTTTGGAAAAGTACAATTAGATTATAAAATAGGTCAGCCTTTCCTGCTCACCCTTCGCTCAGGCATCAGCCATGAAAACTTTGCGTTTGAAAGGAAAAGCCCGTGGGATGCAGAACGTAAACCGCAGGGGATATACGACCAACAACACAGCAATAATCTCAACGTAAGAAATGACCTGTTGCTTGCCTACACCAAACGCTTTTTAAGCAATAAGCTGTCACTCGACGCTTTGGGAGGATTTTCGTTTAACTACAGCGAAAGCAACAGTTCCGGATTTGGCGGTGAGATACTGGCAACTCCTAACTCCTTTACCTTTAGTTCATTGCCTGCTGCGGTAAGACAGGCTGCCTATTTCAACAGGGGTTATCCCAGTCGCAACTACGGCGCCTATGCCACTGCCAGCATCGGATGGGAAAATATGATTTACCTGGAGCTGTCGGGTCGTAACGACTGGGTAGGGATATTACCCCATGAAAAGGATCACCATTTCTACCCCGGTGCATCCTTAAGCTGGATAGCGTCTGAAACCTTTGATATGGGTAATGTATTTAACTTCCTCAAGCTGAGAGGTGGGTATGCGGAAACCGGGTATGGTATAGGACGGCCTGTTAATCAGGACAGCTACGGTATATCAGGAAATACCTGGAACGGTGTTGCCATGGGAACCATCGGTGGTGACCCTGTTGACGCGAATATCAAGCCCGAGCTGAACGTAACTAAAGAAGCGGGTATAGATTTCAGAGCGTTTGACAGTCGCATATCGGGAGAATTTACCGTTTATTCTAAAGATCATATCAACCAGATCCAGACCCTGCCGGTGGTAACCTCTTCAGGATTCGGCTCGATACTTACCAATATGGGTGCAGTGAAATCGACCGGTATTGAAGCGGCATTAACGGTAACGCCTGTACGCACCAAAAACTGGCAGGTAAACCTCACCGGTAATATCAGCACTTTCAAATCTGTTATTGATGATCTGGATCCCCGCTTTTCAGAGAGATTTTATAACTACGACGGGGCGTCCAGCCTGGCTTTGTTCAAAGGTTCCCGTGTAGGAGACATGTATGCACGGCAACCGATTGGTTATATCCAGACCGGGAAATATGCAGGCATGATGCTGACCGGTATTGACGGTATCATCGAAGAAGCCGTTACCACTACAGACTATATCAGGAAGAACGGGTACTTAGGCAATATGAACCCCAAAGCCATCTACGGGTTTGTGGCGGATGCCAGGTACAAGAACTTCCGGCTCAATGTGGTTGCCAGCCTGAGGGTAGGTGGTGTGTTTATTTCCGAAACCCAGAAGATCATGATTGACGATGGTATGGCGGATATCATGGCGCTTTATGGCGATAAATACAACCAGTACTGGACAGGGGGACGCTTTGCGGGTGGTTTGCCGAGCATGCCTAACCCCGATGATATGTTCAACGATCCGGGCTTCGAAACCTATAAAGAAAAAATGCAGGAGCTCATGACCATGTACAATGGCGACCCGCGTTATTTTGGGTACTGGAACGCGGTTTATATTGATCCTACGTTTGACATGTCCGATCTGACACCGGAAGAAAAGCTAAAGCTTTCGGACGATAAATACATCAGGAATGGTGATGACCCTCTCAAAACCATTTACATGAACCCCTATAACATGGAAGGACAGGAATTATGGTCGGGCGCCCAGTTCAGAACGCACGATGCTACTTCCTTCAAGATAAAAGAGATCAACCTGACTTACTCACTTAACAGGTCTCTCGCACAGAGGCTGCGTTGCCAGGATATTTCCATCACTGCTTTTGCCAAAAACGTGATGTTCTGGGCAAAAAACAAAATGAATGAAGATCCGGAAACAGCTTTCTACGATGGTGTGAGAGGAATGGGTGTAGCGGATTTCGGGTTACCCCCCATCCGCACCATGGGCGTAAGATTGAATGTTAGTTTTTAGGAGTAATCAAATAAAATTTGTAAAACGAATATTATAACGATGAAAACAATACAATATATCCTGCTCGGATCGCTGGTGCTTGCCGGTATATCCTGTAGCAAGAGCCAACTGCGAATGGACGAACGGGAAACGTCATTCAACGTTAATTACTTTACTTACTCGCGATACCAGCTTACTACAGCTATTGTAGATGTTGCATACCAATATGGCAAAGGAGTAATTGATGAGCCCATAGAAGAAGCGAACCTGTACTTTTTAGAATGTTATAACGGTGGTTCGCAGGCAGCTACGCTCTATACCAATGCCGCTCAGAACTGGGACTATCAGGGTACCAATCCTTATACACAGCAGTTAAGAACCCTGGCAGCGGTTACAAAGCTGGCAACCGAGGAAGATAATATGGCGAATGTGGCAGCCGCTAATATCCTGAAATGTGTTGTAGGCGCGGCTCTTACCGAAAAATACGGAGATATCCCTTTCAGCGAAGCCATGCAGGGAAGAACCGGTGACCTGTTTCCCAAATTCGATACGCAGAAAGAAGTATACGAGCAGATGTTCACCCTGCTGGATGAAGCGGTTTCTATTTTGTCGAATTCCGGCAGCAAAGGTTTGCCCGCCGATCATGATGTACTTTTCAAGGGAGACAGGAGCAAATGGATAAAATTTGCCAATTCCCTGAAGTTCAGGCTGATGGTACATTCCTACGAAGCATTCAAAAAAGCCGGTAAAGACCTGAGCAGTGAAATGCAGGCGATAGCCAGCGGCAATAACTATATGTCAGGCGTTGCCGATAATGCCGGGCTTGAGTTTTCGGGCGTTAGTGAACGGGAGTCGTGGTACCTGCAAACAAACTGGGGAACCGGGAATAATTTTACCGAGCAGAAGCCTTCCAAGTACCTGATAGACCAGATGACAGCCCTTGATGATCCGCGTATGTATGTGATCTTCGCACCGGCGCTTTCCCCCATTTCGGCCAAATCCACGGAGTCCAGCGAAGACATCAAGATCAATGGCTATACTTATAACATCACCTATTATCCTTCTACGATGTATGAACCCTCGGAAATAATAGCATCCGGAAGAGACCTCAATGGCGCTGTTATATCGGTGCCTTACCCCCTGGATGCCAAATGGGTGGGAACTCCGAACCCTATAAACGTTCAAACACAGTATGCAAGCTCCACCAGCCTGCCCGGAACCAACAGCTTTTATGATAACCGCCGTATTACAGGGCTTTCAAGGCTGATAGCAGGCACAGGCGCCAGCGAATCCCGTCTTAAAGGCGTAATAATGGAGGCAAGCGAAATGGCGTTCCTGCTTGCCGAAGCACGTCAGAAAGGATGGATATCGGCCGGGACTGTTAAGGATCACTACGAAAATGGCATCAGGTTGTCGTTCGAAAGATGGAAGATCGAAGATGGAACCAAGCCGGTAACACATATTGGCTCGGATAAGATAGTGGATAATTTTGCTGCTTATTATGCTAAACCTGAGGTAGCGCTGGATGGCAGTGCTGCTGACCTGGATAAAATCGCTATCCAGAAATGGCTGTCTATGCTTATGACCAATCACACAGAAGCCTATACTGACTATAGGAGAACAGGCAAGCCTGCCTTCATCGGTACAATAGTTAAATCATTTTCCACATACGAATACCCGATGCGGTATCTGTATCCGTTAGATGAATCAAGCAATAATAAAGAACAGTACGATGCTGCTGTATCCGCAATGGGAGGTAAAGATCTGGCCTCTGTTAAGATGTGGATACTGCAATAATTGTTTCATTTTATCATACAACCTGTAAGGCTTGCTGGAATATATTCAGTAACCTTGCAGGTTTCTTTTTTTGAATTACCGTATTATATGCAACGCGTTATCTTCTTCCTGTTTACTGTAAGCCTTTCATTGGCAGGTTCGGCGCAGGATGCCGGTTCCCGCTTTATCGTACATCCCTATCTCCAGCACAGCACGCAAAGCAGCATCCGCGTTCATTGGGAAACTTCAGACTCCTGCACTACGCAGGTACAGTATGGCGCGGCAAAATTAAATGCAGGAAAACCCGTTTGGGATAAAGTGTTCAGCATTCCCGGTAAAAGAACCATGCACCACGCGTTACTGGAAAAATTAAACCCGGAAACAGTTTATTTTTACCGAGTCATTTCTATCCTGCCCGGAGGCGATTCACTGGTTTCAGATGTCAATACTTTTCAAACTTCCGTAAAAGACAGCTCCGCTTTCGCTTTCGCTGTTTTCAGCGACTCCCAGAACGACTGGAAAGACCCGGAGGCCTGGAAAAGAGTAAGTACGCAGGCCTATAAGCAAAGACCCAATTTCGCGGTACATGCCGGCGACCTGGTTGATTTAGGCTACATGAAAGACGACTGGGTGAATGAATTTCTGGGGCAGGGCAATCTATTCATGAAAACCATCCCTGTTTTCTCTATACCGGGAAATCATGAGCACGATGCCGCATACTATTATCAATACATGTACGTGCCCCAGCCCTACTTTTATAGCTTCAAGTACGGCAATGCTGAATTTTTTATGATAGATACCGATCAGTACCAGGAAGAAGGAACCGATATGTACAACGCTGTTGAAATGGCGTTGGCAAGATCAACCGCTTACTGGAAATTCGTGGTGCATCATCACCCTCCTTTTTCTTCGGATGATGATGATTTTGGCGATACACGCTACGAAGCATCTGAGCGGGGAGACACAGAGGCTCAATCGCTGGTGCCTTTATACGAAAAATACGGCGTGGACATTGTTTTTTACGGACATATACACAGCTATGAAAGAACCTGGCCCATTTTACATAACCGTACTGTAAACGAAAATGGCGTAATATACCTTACTATGGGCGGTTCAGGCGGAAGCCTGGAAAACCCCGCTCCAACGCGCTCGTGGTTCACCAATACCCTGCGGACAGTGCATCATTTCGGTTATGTAACCATCAACGAAAATGTTTTACAATTCCAGGCAATAGATGAGAACGGCAGCCTCTTTGACCAGTTCGTGCTGAATAAAAGCAGGAAGGAGCATATTAAAAACCTCTCCCCTGCCGCGCCTGTTGTCAATACCTCAAGACGTTTGTTTACAGATACGATGCAGGTGAAACTGCTGGCGGCAAATAGCGACGATGTTATTTATTATACAACGGATAATACCGAGCCTGCTCAGAACAGCCTGCAATATTCTGGCAATATTTTACTTAACCGTTCTGCCACAGTAAAAGCCGCCGCATTCAATGCTTCAGGCAAAAGCCGTGTAAATACTTATTACTTTAAGAAAGAAAAATTGTTCAGAGCTGTTAAAACAAAAAAATTATCCGGCGGATTGCAGTATGGTTATTTTACCGGAAAAATAGCAGATGAGGACAGCACTTATTTCAACAAGATCCGTTTCGAAAAAAGCGGAACAACGCCTGGTATTGATCCCCTGAATATTCCGCACCAGGAACAATACTGGGGCGCTGTTTTTACCGGCTATATATATGCTCCTGTTACAGGCTATTACCTCTTCGATGGTCATGCAGATCATCGCTTACGGTTACATATACACGATAAACTATTGTTTGACGAGAAAAACAGGGATATCAATTATTCAGGAGAGATTTACCTGGAGAAAGGATATCATCCTGTAAAGATTGAATATTATAACAGCCGCCAAAACAGGGCATTTATTGAGTTGTATTACACTGTACCCGGTATGGAACGGAAAGCGGTACCGGATGAGGCGTGGTGGAGGTAGCTGTCGGCTATCAGCGGTTAGCCGTCAGCCGTCAGCTATCAGTAATTTATAGTTTATGGTTTGTAGTTTATAGTTGAAAAAACCACAAACTATAAACCCGAAACTACAAACCCGTAACCTGCAACAGCAATCAAATCTCAAATTTTAAATCTCAAATTTCAAATTCCCTCATGTTACGATCTTCACTATTCATTTGTTTTGTGTGTTTGCTTGCTGCAAACAGCAACGCGCAACTGGTATATACACCCGCAAATATTACCGATATTCCTTTCAGCCAGGAATACCATGTTCCCCATTTTCCGAAAGGATTGAATGACGCAAACATCCGGAGTATTGCGGCAGATGATCAATCCAATATATGGATCGCCACTTCGGAAGGGGTTTTCAAAAAGAACAGCAGTGATGACAACTGGCAAAAAGTGGGAAGCGGCCTGGAAGACGGTCCAGCTTATTCGGTATTATACCATCCTGCATCGGGTATTTGGGCAGGAACCTGGAGAGGTGTTTTCCGTTATATAAATAACACTTTCAAAAAAATGGCAGATACGCAAGGCCCCATTTCTGTATTGTGTGCTGCCAAAGAAGGGGTATATGCATTCGGGCCGAAAGATGCCTGGCTTTGCCATCCATCGGGATCGGTAAAAAAAGAGATGCGTATTGCGAGATCTGTGCGTTCAGCAATATCCGATGAAAATTCAGGTATATGGATCGGCACCGATGTAGGGCTATATCATTACACCACGGATTCGGTAAAATATTTTTTTGATACTTCGCATTTGATCAGTGCATATATAAAAGGAGTAGTGGTAAAAAATGGAGATGTATGGGCAGGCGGTTTAGGCGGCGTATCGGTTTTGAACAATGGTATTAAAAAGAAAACAATCCAAACCGCAGACGGACTATCTTCCCAATATGTGAATTGTATGGCCGCAGCGCCGGACGGATCGGTATGGGTGGGTACGGACATGGGCATTGTTCGCTTTCACAACGACGGCAGCCATTCGCTCCGGTTCAGCCGAAGATGGTTATTGAATGATAAAATAAACCAGGTTGTATTTGACAAAAACGGAACCGCCTGGATTGCCACACAGGGTGGAGTAAGCGCTATACACACCCAACAAATGACGCTTGCCGGTAAAGAAAAATATTTTTATGACATCACCATGCAGCGCCATGTCCGGGACCCCTGGATAGTGGGTCAATGCAGGTTGCCCGACCCCAATGATGTAACCAGGTGGGAACCCGAAGACGATGACAATGACGGGGAATACGGCGGTAATTATCTCGCTATGGAATGCTTCCGCTATGCGGTTACCAGGAACGCCGATGCGAAGGAAAAAGCCAAAAAGATGTTTGACTTTTTGAAATTACTGCAGGAGATAACGGAGACTGACGGCTTTTTCGCACGAACCATTGTGCCGGTATCGTGGGGTGATAATGTGCATGACAGGAATGTAAAATATACGGAGAAAGAATTAGCAGAAGAGCTGGTGAAGGAGCCGCGTTTTAAACCGGTAGAAAAACGCTGGCATCTATCAAAAGATGGCAAATGGCTATGGAAAGGCGATACCAGCAGCGATGAATGGTGCGGGCACATGATTGGCTATTTTCTATATTATGAGCTGGTAGCAGATAAAAAAGAAAAGCGGGTGGTGGCCAGGCATGTCGCAAAGCTCGTAGATCATCTTATACGAAACAAGTTTAACATGATTGATGTGGATGGAACACATACGCGCTGGAGCGTATGGAGCCCGGATAAGCTGAACAGGGATCCGGAATGGATGCCCGACAGGAACCAGAATTCAATGGAAATACTCGGTTTTTTAAAGCTGGCTCATTACATGACCGGTGATAATAAATACCAGCAACATTACCTGCACCTGATCAATGAAGAACATTACCTGGAGAACATGCAAAAAATACAGCGGCAAAATCCTGCCTGGTTCATATATTTTGATGTAGTGTTGCAAATGTATGTATACCCCATTTTACTGCGTTGCGAAAAAGATCCGGAGCTGTTACAATTTTATCAATCACATTTTGACAACTGGATGCTGGCAAGAAAGAACGATAAAAACCCGCTGATCAATTTCTTTTACAGCTACGCTACCAACAAAAAAACAGAACTACCTGCATCTATTGAATTTTTGAGGGATGCACCGCTTGACCTGGTTAACTGGGGAATAGATCATACCAAAAGAGAAGATGTGCAAATGGTTCGCACCCCTGTAATGGATGACCTGCAGGTAAGCGAGCTGCCGCCCGCCAGTATCAGGGCAACTGTTCGCTGGGATAAAAATCCCTGGACAGCCGTTAACGGGCAAACCAGTACGGAACGCGAGCCTGTTTTCTGGCTCCTGCCTTACTGGATGGGAAAGTATTTGAAGATGATAGAGTGAGGCTGAGGGGTTGCGGTTAGGAGTTTATAGTTTGTGGTTTCGGATTACAGGTTACAGGTTGCAGGGATCTGAAATTTGAGATTTGATGGCTGTCGCAAGTCGTAGGGCAGGCAGTGTATCATTTGCTTTACTTTCTGGAATTATTTTCTCTTCTTTTATTATACAATCCTTTGGTTGATCGCCTTTGCTACCATTTCGGTTAATGAAGCCACATGCAGCTTTTCATATATCTTTTTAACATGGCTTCTTACGGTTTCATAGCTTATATCCAAGTCGGCCCCGATCATTTTATAGCTTAACCCGTTTACCAGGCAGGTGAGCACTTCTTTTTCCCTTGGCGTGAGCTGGTAATCAGGAACAGGAGCCGGCCTTATGGACGGTGTTTGCTGCAGCTTATTCAAAACCTTCCTGGCTATAGAAGGGCTCATGGGTGAGCCGCCGAACTGCAGCTCTTTTATGGCTTCAATAAGCTTTGTATTGAGATGGTTCTTTAAGATATAACCGGAAGCGCCGGCGCATATAGAATCAAAAACACGGTCATCATCTTCAAAAACCGTTTGCATTAAAATGACTACCTGCGGAAACGCTTTTTTAATAAGCTGCACGGCTTCAATGCCCGTCATACCAGGCATTTCAATGTCCATTAAAATGATATCAGGCTTACAGTCAATTACATCATTTACACAATCAAATACATTGCTGAATGTGCCTGCAACATCAAATGAAGGCTCGGTTTGCAGCAGCATGGTAATGCTGTCGCAAACATTTTTATTGTCATCAAATATTGCTATGCGTAAGCTCATATTACAAAGTTCAAACAAATAAGCCACATTCCTATCACCAAATCAGGGGATATCAAATGCAAGAAAAAGGTGTGTGCCCTCACCAGGTTTACTTTTCATATTGAAAACGGCTTTCATTTCTGCCGCACGCATCTGCATATTTTTCAGGCCGTTGCCCGAAAGCGACTTCAGGTTGCGCAGTTCGATATTGCTTGTTTCAAATCCCTTTCCATCGTCTTCTATTGCCAGCTCAATCCTGTGATGGTGCTGGCGGACTGAAACATTTAATGATTTGCAATCAGCATATTTAACGGCATTATTCACCGCTTCTTTAAAGATGAGATAGAAATTTTTTCTTTTATTCATTTCAAGGTTCAATGCAGGAATAGATTCATCATATGTAAAATTGAAATAAATATTTTTTGATTGCAGCAGGGGAGCGGCATAGGTTTCCATACGCTGAAGAATTGTACCTACATGATCGTTTCTCGGGTTGATGGCCCAAACGATATCTGCCATTTCGTTGATCATTTCGCCGGATGTTTCGCCGATCTTATCGAGCGTTTCCGCTAATTTTTCCTGTTTGTTTTGCTGGCTGTGAATTTTTGCAACCTCGCTGTATACAGCAATGCTTCCAAGCGTTGAACCCACATTGTCATGAAGATCCTGTGCAATTTTATTGCGTATGGCCTGCCGCTTCAACAGCTCATTGATCCTGTACCGATAAAACAAATATGCTGTTGCCGAAATAACGGCTGCACACAGCGCAAAAAACCATCCTCTTTGCCAGAATGGAGGTATAACGGTAATATTGACTGAAGCAATTTCACTGCTCCAACTGCCCTTGCTGTTGCTTGCCCTTACCTTGAAGATATAATTGCCGTCCCGCAAATTGGAATAGTTCACGGAATTCCTGTTGCCCGCATCAAGCCAGTTTTTATCCATACCCTGCAGCATATAGGCATATTTAACACGCTCACCGGTGAATACAGGCGCTGAAAACTCAATGGAAAAATAGTTTTGATAATAGCGCAATTCAATGGCTTTCTGCCCGATCAGGCCAGGATAAGACGTGTTGAAGATTTTAAAATCAGTAAACCAGGTTTTGGGTGAAGTGGTTGCTTCCTTTACAAACAATGGATTGAACCTGATAAAGTAGTTAACACCTGCTGCGTATAAGTTGCCTTCATTGTCTTTATATAAAGTCCCTTTTACACCACCGGTTTTTTCAACATCGGGTAAATTGAATATTGTATAAGATTTTGTTACAGGATTGTATTCATTAAGGTTGCCATTACTGACTATCCATACATTACCATTAATGTCTGTTTGAATGCCTTCCAGCAAATTGTTTGAAGTAGTAATATGTGTGAATTGCTGCGTTTTCGTGTTATAATAGTTCAGCCCCCCGCCGTATGTGCTTACCCATAAATTGCCTGCTGCATCTTCCGAAATATCATATACATTATCATTGCTTATGGTCGTTTTAACAGTTGGATTATTACATAAGTGATTCACTTTCGGCACGTCAAGCCTTTGCCAGTAGCCCAGTCCGTATTTTGCTGTAGCCAGGTATAAATCGCCTTTTTTTGTTTTGTAAAGCTTACGGATAAGGTTATCCCTAAAATTGGATCTCACAAAAAAAGATTTTGTGGAGCCTGTACGCGATACCCATTTTTTTTCAACAAGATCATAGTAAGCTATATAATGGCCATAGGGCGCTGTCAGTAATGCAGGATGCTGTTCAATGGTGTCGCGCACTACCGACACTACCCTTGAGCTGATTATTTTATTCATAACCGAATCCTTTTCCGTATTCGGAAGCATTGCCACTGTATTTTTTTCAGCATCATACACAAATAATGAGTATTGTGTTCCTATGTAAAAAGTTCCGTCTATGTCTTTAAAAAAACTGCTTGCAATCAGCGATTCCCCTTTATACTGTATTTTTTTTAATTGAAAGCTGCCGTCTTTAGACTGAATAAAAATACCCTCGCTGGTGCCGATCCATAATTGATCACCATACTGGTAAAAATCATAGATGCTGATGTCCTTATCCTGCTTTGGCAAAAAGGTTTGAACGAATGATTGCCGGGATGGATTGCAAATGCTGATGCCATTGTTCGTTCCAAGCCACACAGAACCGGTTTTATCAATGAATATGCAATTAACCCGGTTGTCCGCAATGGAGCCTTCCACTGCACGATCGTAGCGGTAGTTAAAGAATTTTCCCTGGTACTTATCGTAAATGGTCAAACCAAAATATTTTCCTCCCATCCATATACGCTGTTTATCATCCTTTGCAAAAGACGACACTTCATCGTTGGGAAATGAAACTGCAGCTTTATCCTGCCTGAACGCTTCTTCTTTCCGGGTTATGCGGTTATAACGATACAATACGTTGTCCCAGGATCCGAACCAGATATCTTCATCATCCTGCAATATGGAAGTAATGGTCTGGTGCAGGAGCCTGGTATCATATAAACTATTATAGTCGGTCTGGTATTGCAGTGTGTTGATGTTGATTTTGAGAAAGCTACCGCCAACCCTTCCCACCCATAGCGTATCATTGTTGTCTAAAGCAAGCGAAGCAACAGAGTGCGGGCCGGAACGAACAGGATTGATAAAAGTTTCAGTATGCCTGTCGAAACGCAATATAAAAGCGCCGCTGGTGGCAAGCCATAAATAACCATGCCTGTCTTTAACTATTTTATTAATGATGTTTACCGGTATAGTGGAAGAATCGCCCTGTATATGTTTGAATTGCTTGAACTGCCTGTCAGCCGGCAGGCGATAGTCATATTTTGTAAAGCCGCCATCGGCAGTGGTTATCCAAATCACATCGTTTTCATCTTCAAGCAGGTCGGTAATAATATTCCCCGATATGGTTGTTGTATCATTTGGCTTATTTCTGAACACAGTAAAATATTGCCCGTCGTAGCGGTTCAGCCCATCCTCTGTACCTATCCATATAAACCCGCGTTTATCCTGCAAAATACAATTCACTTTATTGTGCGAGAGCCCGTTATCAACA
This sequence comes from Chitinophagaceae bacterium, assembly GCA_019638615.1. GTDB lineage: Bacteria > Bacteroidota > Bacteroidia > Chitinophagales > Chitinophagaceae > Agriterribacter. The sequence goes on from JAHBTL010000044.1 coordinate 21,787, forward strand.
TTTATTTTGCTGAAATAGAGATAAGGCTGCTGTGCAAAGGCCCCCATTGCAGGCGTAAGGAGCAGCAATGTAAAAAATACTCGCATTGCAACTGGCGCTGATAATGAATGTAAGTTACATTATCGCAGTGTTCAAATGAAAATAATGCTGCTTAATTGAGTAAGCTGCAGTTTTTTTTATTATCCGGGAAGAACAGGTTGCTGTGCAAGCGGTTCGCTGTAAATAAAATCATCCAGTATAATGAGATCCTGTGTTCCGCCATCGGAAATGTCTTTGCTGCCTTCTGCTAAAAAACCATCATGTGCTACTACGATCCTTGTAATGCGCTCCCCGTTATTGAATCTCACTCCAAGAAAAGAAAAATTACTGTTGTCATTATGTGGGGGCACAAAGTATCGTCCAATAGATTTATCATTGTTAAAAAATTCGAGCGATGTTGAATTTTTCTTGTCCACATCAATAAATACAGCTCCAAACGCATTAACCGAAGCGGCATTTGTTGTACCTGCTTTTTGAAATGTAATCCCCCATTCTCTTGCCGCTATATTGGCAAAAGCCTTGTCGCCACTGAATGATGAAAAGGCTGAGGCCGCCTTACTGTTAATACTTTCAAAACCATTATTGCTTATCATGAATGTGCCGGAATCGTACAGCAAGCCACGCTGGTTAGCAGCAACAGCATTACTGCCTGTCTGGTTAAAAAAATCTCCCGGTAAAGCTTTATCGAGTAAGTTCTCAGGAACGCCATCCCAGTTTATTTCACGGCGGCCGCTTACAGCGCCGGGCGATACATTCAATGTGCCAAGTGTGTTTTTGAAAGCTTCTACAGTGCTGCTTATATCACCCGGGCTTTCAAAAACAACCACAGCATCTTTTGGCGGAGTATCATTTTTTTTACACCCGGTCATTACAAATAGTATTACCGCAGGCAGCATACATGATAACTTATTCTTCATCTTCTAAAATTTGCTCTCAAAATTGAATATTTAGCGGAAGAGAGGAAATACCCAAAATACCTGGTTTCCATCCCCGGATTCGGGGAGATATCACAAAAGAGGCTGTATCATACTTTTGACACAGTCTCTTTTATTATTGTTGCTTTATAATGCAACAGGTTCATCATAGAAGAAATCATCCAGTACCACGAGATCTTTCGATCCGCCATCGCTTATATCCTTCAATCCTTCACCCAGCACGCCATTGCCGGTAGTGAACTTTACACGAGTAATTTTTTCATCATCAAAATGCACTCCAAGAAAGGAAAAGCTTTGCGGGGAGGTTTTTACTTTAAATACACCAAGGCTTTTATTACCGTCAAAAAATTCAAGCGTGGTTGAACCGGCAATGTCTACGTCAGAAAATATAGCGCCAAAGCCATGGATGGAGGCGTCTGTACTGGTACCCGGCACTTTAAAAACGGCTTCATATACATAATTGCCCATTTGCGTGAACAGCCTTTTTTTGCTGAATACCGGGAACTGGCCGGCATAAGACGGATCAACCTGCGAGAACGAAGAGCTGTCAACACGAAAACCGTTACCTGCATCAATATATACTAACCCTCTTTTCCTTCCGTTAGGATCTGCAGGATTGGTGCTGTTGAAAAAATCTACCGGGAAATTGTTGTTGTTGGTAAGCGCTGCTGGCACACCATCCCAGTTTACCTCGCGTCGCCCGCTTGTTTTTCCCGGCGCAACGTTTAATGAATCGCCCAGTATGCTTCTGAACTGGTTGATGGTTCCGATAATAGCAGCGCTGTCGCCGGCAGCGCTCAATACTGTTGCCTGTGGCTCATTCACCGGCGGCTTGTAATCGGGGTCATCATGATTTTTTTTGCAACTGACCATCATTGCAATGGATGAAATGAGTAATGTTGTTTTGAGATAATTCTTTTTCATAACTGTTGTTTTTTGCTGGTACAAAATTGTTGCAGCATAAAAATTCTATCAATCGCCGAAAGTTGTATACAGGGTCACTAAAAGCGGGGAGTATGTATTGCGTTGCAAATGTTGAGCTTTAGTACGGATGCTTAGCAGATTTCTCCCTCGCGTAAGAACAATCAAAATATAGTCCTCGCATTGGCTCAGTCGAAAGGACGAATCCCCCCAACGTATGGATTTAAACGCATATGGTCGCGGGAGAGAACTTTTCTCACCAAAGGTAAATCTGTCGGGCAGTAGTGCAAATGTTGAGCTTTAGTGCTAAAGACTGGCAATTGATTGATACAACAACCTATAGGATTTGCAGCACAGCAGTCTCTATAGGTTCCTCAACGATGATTCACGTACAACCAGCCTGCTTTGGATTACTTCACAAACCGGCTGCGCAGGATTGCCGGCAGGTTTCTTTTTAAGAATATGATTAAAATACAGGTCCGCTGCATGCCTGCCCAGCATTTTACTCTGCTGGTCAATAGTAGACAATGTTGGCGAAGTGACGGCTGTAAAAGTTTCATTGGCAAAACCCACGATACCTACCTGCTGAGGTACTTTTATTTTCAATGCCGAGGTTGCTTTCAGCACTCCCAGCGCTGCATGATCGGTTACTGTAAAAAAAGCATCAGGCGGATTTCTGTATTTCAGAAGCGTTGTTGCTTTTTCCATAGCAATTTCCGCATTGCGTGAATCGTCCACTATATACTGATACGGTATATCCAGGTCGGCTTCGTTTACAGCCTGCAGGTAACCTTCTTTCCGGTCTCTGTAGATCTGTAAATGCATAGCCCCACCTAAAAAAGCAATTCGCCGGTATCCCTGGTCTGCCAGGTGCTTAACGGCCTCGTAAGCAGCCGCTTTATTGTCGTTAACGATCACATGACCGCCAAAATGATGATCTACCCTGTCAAACTGAACAACCTGTATATGATGGGCCAGCGCTTGTTTAAGATGTTCAGCAGACCTTGTTTGCTGTGAAAGAGAGATCAGTATGCAATCTACATTTTGCTCAATGAATGTTTCCACAGCCTGTATTTCTTTATCAAGCTCTTCATGCGACTGGCAGATGATAAGCCGGTAATCATTTTCGAAACAGACTTCTTCCATCCCGGCAATTACATCAGCAAAAAAGGCTACATTAATTTTAGGTACTATAACTCCTATGGTCCGGGAACTACCCCGCCTCAGGTTAGCGGCACTGGAATTATGCCTGTAGTTCATTTCTTCAGCCTTTGCCTTCACCAGCGCTTTGATTCGTTTGCTCACGGAGGGCAAATCATTCAATGCTTTTGATACAGAAGAAGGAGCCAGCCCGGTTGCCCTGGCTATATCGTGAATGGTGACCCGCTTATCTGGTTTTTGTAATAACATCCTGCAAATACTGTTTTATACGTTCATCCTTAAAAATTTCCCGTAACAAAAGCGGCTCAAATATAGCAATTGAAAATCGATTTTTTATTCAATTTCCCGGTCGGTGAGACGCCATAGCTGTCAACTTAAGAAATAAGCGTAATAAAATGTGCCGAAAGGGCAATACCATTTAGTTAAGGAATATACATGTTAAGCGGGTCTGTGACTTTGATTGTTTTATTCAAAGACTCCTTCGGGTTCGTCATTCTTTATATAATCAGGGTAGCGCCGATGGCACATAATGAAAATTTCCCCCAGGGCACCAACCGGCAGCGGGAATTCACAGGTCAAATCTGCGGATCTGCGGCGATAGGCCGGCACGCCTGCTCCCGCATATTTAAAGTGCCCGACAATAGGAAAATAGAAGTTTTTTTAGTTATTTTGGAAATCGATTTCCAAAATAGCATACTGATATGTTGCACGCACAAATACCGGGGCCAATACCTGCAAAAAGCAGGAATGGTTGTCTAAGCGTCAGGAGCGATAAAGGAATTACCCTTTCCAATGCCTGGCATTATCATTCCGAACTGGAATTAACCTGGCTGCAGCATACACAAGGCACACGGATCGTAGGCAGTAGTATAGAACCTTTCAGCCACAATGACCTTGTCCTTATTGGAAAAAACACTCCCCATGCATTTTTACATGAAAAACAATCAATGCATTCATCCCAAGCATGCCCGGAAGCAATAACGATCTTATTCCGGGACAATTTCCTGGGAAGAGAGTTTTTTAACCTGCCGGAACTCAACGACATCCATCAGCTATTTTATAAAGCGCGCCAGGGATTGTGTATTACCGATGCAGGAAAAATGAAAGTAATTCCGCTGATGAATAAATTTTTAACTGCAGATCCTTTCGCCAGGATATTGCTGTTGCTGGAGATATTAAAAATATTAACCAGGGAAGACGCACATCGCTTACTGATAACCAGCAACTTGAATTGGGAGACTGACGATGTTCCGGAAGAAAGATTTAACAGTGTGCTCGAATATACTTACCGGAATTTCGATCGCCCTATCAGCCTTGATGTGATATCAAAAGTTGCCCATCTTACGAAAGAATCCTTCTGCCGTTATTTTAAAAGTAAAGCACGTAAAACATATGTAGCATTCTTAACAGAATACCGCATCAGCAAAGCCTGCAGCATGATAGGAAACAATAATAAAACCATTAAAGAGATCGGCTATACCTGTGGCTTTGACAGCCTTTCAAACTTTTATCATCAGTTTAAAAAAATAACAACCCTCAGCCCGCTTGAGTACAGGCAATTGTACGAAAATTCATTTTTTTCCTGTCCATGAAAAATTCATTTTGCAGTAAATACCGATCATTGATCAATTATTGAAATATAGTTCTTGCAGCGATTTTCTCCATTTCCCACTTTGCCGTATCCGTTTAAAATATGCAACACTTATATAATGAACGTTCCGGTATAACTGCCGGAAATACTCCAGGTATTCATTCACGCTTTTTTGAATATCAAGTCGTTTTTCCGCAAACGCTCTGAAAAATTTTCCGTCATCAGCATTGTACTTTTTCAGTTCTTCCCGCAATTGTCCTCCGTCATAAGTACGGTTGCTGTATCTTCCGGAGCAATTGTTCAGTATGCTTTTTTCAATTATTTCTTTCACATAGCCATCGCCGCAAGAAGGATAATATCCCCTGTGATCAAATACAACCACAGGTCTTCCGCAAGCCATTGCTTCATAAGCCGAGCGACCCACCCCTACTACCAGGTCGGCCTGGTTAATTTTTTCCTCCACCTTCCATATGGGATTGTTGTATTTATCCTGCACCATCAACCTGACACCCAGTCCGTCACATGCTTCTTCCAGCAGTGCATTCGCCATCCCGGAATGACACAGGCTTAGCACGCACCTGAGTTGCGGTTGAACGGGGTGTATTACACAATACCGCTTGAGATTGATACCATTTAAAATGATGCGGCTATCGTATCCCAGTGTTTTTAAATGATCTTTAACTTCTTCCGATATGGCAACATAGGCGTCAGCATGGGGCGAAGGCTGTTCCAGTTCGGGAAATATACCATGACAGGTTTGTATGGTAAATCCTTTTCCAAAAAGATAATTGACACAGGTATTATGATTCGCCAGTATCAAATCATATTTTGACCGGGACATATATGGTACGAAAAAATCATTTTCCAGCCTGTCGGCAACCTCTCCCTTAAAAAAAGTGAAGTATTCCACATTATAGCCTTTTTTAACAAGTTCTCCGGTTAAAGCATAGGTATATGACTCTGTTCCGCCGACTTTTTCCAAATGATGATTGGCAACCAGGATGTTTTTTATTCTCTTTTGCATAAAGCTGGCATGAAAATTTATTGTATAAGCTTTAAGATCAAATTAAAAGCCAAAAGCAGGCATTTGGTGAAGTTTGCAAATCATTTAATCCTATTCAAGCAACGAAATGATAACTGTTCGTGTCAGGAGTGTTTTTAGCCCATGTTCAGATGGATGAGCGCGTCATTTACTTTACTGTTTTAAACAAGTAGATAAGCAGGATGAATGTATTTAAAAAACTATGGTTTAAGGCGAAAGCCGAGACCCCGGCAGAGTATAAGTTTTTAAAATATACGGAAAAATATCTGGAGAAGTTAAAAAAAATCAGTCCTCCGGATCTTGATTTTCCGGGAGGCCGGGGGATACATTTCAAGCACAGTGGCAATTGCGGCGACATTATATATGCCATACCCGTTATGAAAGCTATTGCTGGGGAGCAGGATATCCACCTGCATCTGTACCTGAACCGCCCGGCAGACTATGCCAAACATTTCAAACACCCTTTAGGCAATGTAACGCTTAATCAAAAAATGTTTGAGATGCTGCAACCGCTTATACTTTCCCAGCCGCAGTTTAAGGAATGCTCTATACTGCAGGAACAAAAAATAGATGTTGATCTTGATATCATGCGCGACTACCCGCTGCTGCTCGACAGGGGAAATATTGCCAGGTGGTATTTCCTGATCTTTCCCTGCAATTACGATTTAAATAAAGCGTGGCTGCGCGTGGAGCCGGATAACAGCATGCAGGATTCCATTGTGATGGCCAGGAGCTTACGATACCAGGCACCCAATATAGATTATCGTGTCCTGAAAAGGTACCCGAAAATTTATTTTATCGGCATTGAAGAAGAATTCAGGACCATGAAAAAAAATATCCCCCATCTTATTTACCGACCGGTGAAAGATTTCCTGGAAATGGCATCAGTTATAGCCGGGGCAAAACTTTTTATAGGCAACCAGTCATTCCCTTTCTCCCTGGCCGAAGCACTGAAAGTAAACAGGATGCTGGAAGTATACTTTGAGTGCCCCAATGTAACAGTATACGGGGAAAACGGGTTCGACTTTTCCTTTCAGCCACAGTTTGAAAAATTAATCAGGATGAGATATGACAACTGTAAAAGATAGCGTTAAATTGCAGGAATGGTTACAGTGGTCATACCTATATATAAATCCACTATCTCACACACAGAGGATATTTCCCTGCGCCAGTGTGCTAAAGTATTAGGGAAATATACCATTACGATCATCAAGCCTGCCCATCTTGAGATCGATGGTCTTCTATCCTATTTTTGCGATGTGCACGTGGAAAATTTCCCTCAGCATTATTTTGAGGGCATTGAAGGTTATAATAAATTAATGCTTTCCCCAGAATTTTATGAAAGATTCCTGAAATACGAGTTTATACTTATTTATCAACTGGATGCTTTTGTGTTCAGTGATCAGCTACTGTATTGGTGCCGTCAAAAATACGACTATATCGGTGCGCCCTGGTTATTCAAAGAGAATGTTAAAATATCCTGGAAAGAGAAAATCAAACGGTTTATCGCCAGAAGAACAGCATACAGGAATAATACACAACAACCAGGCTCTAATCTTCCTGTAGAACAGCAGTTTCACAACAAAGTTGGGAACGGAGGGTTTTCATTACGCAGAGTAAAAAAATTTTATTGTCTCAGTAAAAAAATGAAGGAGGAAATAAAGTATTACAACGGTCAACATCATCATTTATACAACGAAGATGTATTCTGGTCGCTGGAAGTGAACAGGAAAAAGAAACAATTGCGCATCCCACATTATAAAAAAGCGCTTCAGTTTTCAGTTGAGCTCTATCCTGAATATGCATTTCATATCAATCACCACCGTCTACCCTTTGGCTGTCATGCGTGGAATCTGTTCCCCGGATTCTGGAAACCTTTTATGAAAGAAGCAGGATATATTATTTAATAATCACCACATTTATCCACAAAACATAATCAGGGGAATGTGGACTCCGTCATAAATTATTTATTCTACCCTTTAACATTTTATTTGCAACGTTCGCTTCAGCAACCATGTCAGCTGCGATGTTTAATTATTGTGGCTATAAAAAATGAGGGATTGCATCATTCACAATGTATATGAAAACAGTATTCGGGTATGAAATTTGTACCTAAACACATTATTCCATATCGAACATTGCTTCTGCTATAAAACAACTTTACTCAGTAACACCAGGAATTGATTTTTAAATATAGCAATTGAAATGTATGAGGCGTATTGTTTTTGATTGTGAGCGGATGAAATATTCCAATACAGGTTTGTATCATTATTGTTTAAACCTGGGGCAGCACATTCAACAAAAATTAGGGAATTCGCAGGAAGAACAAATTACTTTTTTTTCTCCGTCGGAAACACGACAGGCATTTGGCGATGATGCACCGTATATTGCACAGCATTCGCTGCAGAAATTTTTTATGCCCTCGCTCAGGGAATACGATATATGGCACTGTACGTATCAAAACTCTTATTATGTTCCTAAAAGGAACAGGAAAATAAAAGTAGTATTAACCATACACGATTTAAATTTTTTGTACGAGGATAAAACGGAGTCCAGGAAAAATAGATATTTAGAGCACCTGCAGCATAATATTAACAGAAGCGATGCCATCGTTTGCATTTCTGACTTTTGCAGAAAAGACGTGCTGCAGTTTTGTAAAACAGGAAACAAGCCGGTGCATGTAATATTGAATGGCGCCAATAACCTGTCTGCGCCGGATTTAATGTCCAGCTCATACAAACCCAAAAGGCCGTTTTTGTTTTCGCTTGGTGTTATCTGTCCAAAAAAAAATTTTCATGTATTGCTTCCGTTGTTAAAATTAAACAGGCACCTGGAATTATTAATTGCCGGCAGAACAAACGACCGGGAATACCTGAAGTTCATTTATTCGGCAGCCCGGAAACTAAGAGTAGATGAAAACCTGAGAATGCTGGGATGTATATCAGAAGGAGAAAAATCGTGGTATTACCGTAATTGCTATGCATTTGCATTGCCGTCTGTTGCCGAGGGATTTGGATTGCCGGTAGCCGAAGCCATGTCGGTAGGCAAGCCTGTATTTCTTTCCAACCGTACCGCACTCCCCGAGGTGGGAAGCAATATGGCATTTTATTTCCAGGATTTTTCTGAAACGCATATGCAAAGAGTATTCACAAAAGGAATGCAAACTTACCGCGACAATAAAATGGAGCAGGCCATAGTAAAACACAGCGAAAACTTTAATTGGGATAAAGCAGTTGAGCAATATTTAGCTGTTTACCGGTCTCTCTATTAGCTTTAACCAGATTTAAAATATTTATGAATACATACAGAAGGTTATTCAGTTATGTTAAGCCATTGGGGAAGTTCATTATACCATTTTCCTTTTTTACGTTTGCTGCGTCTTTATTCAGCCTTTTTCAATTCGCATTAATCATTCCACTGCTGAAGTTCCTGTTTGACCCGGTCAGTACAGCCGATGCTATGCGATATGCCTCGCCACCTGCATTCAGCTTTTCTACCGGTTTTTTTAAAGATTATTTTTATTACCTGGTTTCGAATTTTAAACAGGCAAATCCTGTTTATGCACTCTACTTTTTGGCTGCTACTATAGTATTATCAGTAATATTAACCAATATATGCCGCTATATAGCACAACGTTTCCTGGTAAATACCCGCACACTTCTGGTAAAACGACTGCGGGAAGCATTATTCGACAAAATCAACCGCCTGCAACTGGGATATTTTACAAGAGAACATAAAGGTGATTTAATATCCCGGCTTAATACAGATGTATATGGAGTTGAAAGCGCCGCTTCAAGTTCTCTTGAGGTCATATTTAAAGAACCGGTATCGCTCATCCTTTACTTTATAGGGTTGTTTGCCATTTCAGCAAAGCTTACATTATTTACTTTAATCATCATACCCATCTCAGCTTTTGCTATCGCTGCTATCACTAAAAAATTAAAGAAAGAAGCCAAAGACGTCCAGGCGTCCGCGGGCAGGCTGCTTACCATTATTGATGAAACATTAATGGGGATGCGCATTATACGCTCCTTTAATGCTACCAGGTTTATGCTAAAAAGGTTCAGCCAGGAAAATGATTTTTACCGGAAGGCCAGCCTGGCAAGCTTTAAGAAAAGGGAATTAGCCCCTTCATTTTCAGAAGCCGCAGGAGTAATAGTTGTGGCTTGTATACTGGTATATGGAGGAGGGTTGGTTTTATCTGCCAACAGCGGCTTGGAAGCCAGCTCATTCATTGCATTCATAGCCATATTTTCACAAGTGATACGCCCTGCCAAGGCCATTGTTACTGCAATGTCTAACATTCAACTGGGACAGGCTGCCGGCGAAAGAATACTGGAGATACTGGATAAGCCTGTTGAAATTGCTGATCGCCCCAATGCGGTTGAGCTGGAAAAATTCAGCCATTCCATTGAGCTGCAGGATGTTTCATTTGCATACCATGAACGCCAGGTGCTCAACAATATCAACCTTGTAATTAAAAAAGGAAAGACCATTGCGTTGGTAGGTCCCTCGGGCGTTGGTAAATCCACCATTGCGGATCTCATTCCCCGCTTTTACGAAGCTACCGGCGGGCGGATATTAATAGACGGTGTTGATGTATGCGATTACAAAATGGAATCGCTGCGTAGCCAGATGAGCTTCGTGACCCAGGAAATTATTTTATTCAATGATACCATATTTAATAATATAGCATTAGGCAATCCAAATGCAAGTATGGAAGATGTGATAGCTGCCGCGAGGGTAGCCAACGCGCATGATTTTATTATGGAGACTGAAAAAGGATATGATACCGTTATAGGCGACAGGGGCATAAGATTGTCAGGCGGTCAACGCCAGCGGTTGAGCATTGCCCGTGCAGTTTTTAAAAACCCGGCTATACTGATCCTGGACGAAGCCACTTCTGCTTTGGACACAGAATCTGAAAAAGCAGTGCAGGAAGCATTGAACAACCTCATGGCCGGCAGAACCACGCTTGTAATTGCGCATAGGCTCAGCACCATTAAAGAAGCAGATGAAATAATTGTTATGCAAAACGGGCAGATCGTTGAACGGGGAACGCATTATGACCTGGTTGAAGCAGAGGAAGGAATTTATTACAGGCTGACCCAAATGCAAAAAATTGCCTGATGACTGCGGCAATAATGCCGGAACGTTGCTTTATTGTTTGATAAGATGCCGATCGAACCCCAGCGCTACCAGCTTTTCATAGGCATTCCATATTTCACCGGGAATTTCCTGGTAAACCTGGAAGCCCTTTTCAGGGTACAGTTTGATACGTTGCAGATCGCCGGTCATAATATGAATCACCTTTTCAAGCGGAATTTCCGGGGTGGGATAATCTGCAAAACTTATTTGCGGGGAGGTTACAATCAGCTCCTTTTCATGCCAATGCTTTTTAAAAGTAGCATAACTCCTGCGCTCCATATACGGTTTTTGAACCACGATAAACCGTTGGGGAGACAAATTCCTTTCTTCAAGGAGCTTTTGTGTAAACAAAATATTTTCTCCCGTATTGGTTGATTGATTTTCAACCAGTATAGCGTCTTCCGGCACGCCCATCTTTACTGCGATCGCTGCAAACTGATCAGCCTCGGGTATGCTCCACACTTCTTTTGTCAGGTTCCCCAATCCTCCCGAAAAAATTACCAGTGGCGCCCATCCCTGCAGGTACAGCTCGGCGGCGCGGTAGGCCACCCTTAAATCATGGCTGCCCAGAGCAAAAATGCAGTCGGCATGCTCTATTGTATGATTGAGGTGATGATAATCCCATAGCTGTTGTGCCAAAGAAAGCACTTCGGAAGTAATTGCCGGCATATCGTATTTTTTATAAAGATAGGAATGGCAGGTTAATACATGGCGCCGGCTCCCGGCTGGGGAATGCTTTTTAAAATAAACTCACGCAAATGCTGATTGCTGGTGGCCAGGTCTTCTTTGCGGAGGTACATCATATGCCCGCTGCGATAGCCTTCCCAACTGATACGGTTTTTCATTTTCCCGGCAGGGTCTATTTGCCACAAATTATATTTTGCATTGAAATAATCGCAGGCGCCATCATAATAGCCGCTTTGCACCAGTAAATGCAGGTTGGGGTTTTGAGCCATTGCCTGGCGGAGGTTTTCACCGGTGTTATTGTTCTTATTGTCCCACGGAAATACATTGCCGAACATCAGGTATTGCAGATCGGTTTTATAATTCAGCTCATCCCGCACATACATATTAATGGCAGGTGTAAACGAATGCAACCACGAAGTAAGCTCAGCATTGTAGTCTGGGCGCTCACCTGCGTCTTTTTTATCTATTCCCCTGTACCTCGAATCCAGCCTGCCTACCGTGAATCCCTTGTCGCGGAGCAGCTCTTTCCAGAACAGGTTGGTATTGATATCAAGATTGTTATTTAGCACTACTTTTTCAGGAAGTCCTGAATAACGGGCAACCTTATCCGCAATATCTTTTCTTGCAGATGCTTCCAGCGAGCCGCCTTTGGTTAATGCCGGCAAATACTCATTAACGGTAAAAGCTTCTACTTCGGGCAGCATGGCAGTGAGATCTTTTTGTTGCAGGTCGGGCGGCAGCATTTTATGATACCACGCGGTAGCCGAATAATAGGGCAGCAGCAAAGCCGCGTCCATTACCGTACCTCTTTCAATTCCCAGGTCAGTAGGCGAAACAAGGATCACCCCGTTCAGGTACATCCATTGCGCGTTTTGCAGTTCCAGCGCAAGTCCCGATACACGGGTGGTTCCATAGCTTTCGCCGATCAGGTATTTAGGAGACGACCACCGTTTATACCTGCTTACAAAAGTACTTATCCATTCTGCCAGGTACTTGATATCGGCAGCAACTCCAAAAAATTTTGACCCAGGTACCTCCTTATTCAGCGGCCTGGAAAATCCCGTATTTACAGGATCAACATATACGATATCCGCCACATCCAGTATAGAATGCGGATTGTCTTTTAACCCGTAGGGCTGTACGGGATACCCCTCGTCATCTATTTCAAGGATACGCGGACCGGTGTACCCGATCTGCATCCACACCGATGAAGTGCCCGGGCCGCCATTGAACGAAATCACCAGCGGGCGGGAAGAACGGTCATTGATATCTGATCTTTCAAAATAAGTATAGAAAACGCCCGCGATTGGTTTTCCTTCTTCATCCCAAACCGGTATGGTACCGGCTGTGGCTTTGTAGGGAACCCGCTGCCCTTTGATGGTTACAATATGGGTTGTAGTAACGGCATAGTCGGGCTTCAGCACACGCAATGGTTCTCCGGCAGGTGCATTCACCGGCATTGGCGACGCAGCGGCAGGCGAAGCTTCTTTTTTCTGAGCCATACCGCTTGCTGACAGTATAGCCAACCCTAGCCACAATAAAAAAATCTTTTTCATGCAATAAAGTTTAGAGGGACAATCCATATTTCAAAGAGTGCATTTCAGATTTTCGCAGCCTCACCGGAGGTAAATACGCCCATTTCAAAGGTCATTTGCCTAAGCTAAGAAATAAAAATTATTTTTGAACGGTGAAGTTATCTTTCCACATGCACTTACCTTTCCATTTTTAACAATGAACAACAATCAAATCTACAGCATTCCCACGCGTTTCAGACGAATTGAAAATCTGCATATCCTCCTCTGGCTGTTAAAAGATGTTTGCTGGGCCCTTAATTTTCACATCATGGGCATGATCATGATCATTCCCACTGTAACCGTGGCGGTTGTGATTACCTGGCAAACCCGCAGGCTGACGGCGGAACTGCTGCATAACCTGGCAGTAGTTTGCTGGATCATTGCCAATTGCCTGTGGATGACAGGTGAATTTTACGGCTGGGATGAGGGAAAGTGGGGCGCCCGGCACCTCGCATTGATCCCCTTTAGCACAGGGTTGCTCATACTGGCTTATTTTTATATTTTCCTGGCACCCGGTAAACGCTTCCGGCAAAAAATGCAGGAACAAACCGATGCAATGCTCAGGCAGGAGCAAAAAGCAGGAAACTATAATAAGGTGTAGGATTGTTTTTTGTACCTGGCTGTTGTGCTGCCCAGCCTGCCGGCAGGCAAGTATCGGCTTCCGTTGCGCCTGTCCGCCGGGGAGGATCGCACTCTTATGCCACGCCACAATATTCAGCATTATATTCGTGGCACCCCGATTTGTCGGCGGTACTATAACAATACTACGCAGCTTTCCTTTCCTACGCTTCGGTTGTTGGTGAAAACACTCAACAACGGCACGGCGGCAGGAACATCAACATCTAAAAAACATTCAATTTCCAATCTTTCCCACAACTGAAATTTACCAGGGTTGTGGTTGCCGGTTATTTATGAACTGAAGTGCTGCCAATTTCCACATATTAAGTTAAACTATAAAATTGTTAACCCAAAGCATCAGGCTGCAAACTTCCTATTGCCATTAGGTATATGGGAAACTAATTTGTATAAAGACTAAGATTCCTGTCTATTATCAAAACTATTAAATCATGAAAGTGCTTAGTTTCACCCTGAATGCCAGAATTTGGCTGGCACTTACTTTCTCGGTATTAACCAGCTATTCGGCAGCAGCCCGGAGTATTTCCCCCAGCGTTAAAGCCCCCCTCCAATTTACTGATATTTCGGGCATGAACAGGGCAGATACCTTACCCTTATCAGATTCTGCTGCTGTTGGCCTAATGTATAGAAAAAAAGCAAGAACAGAGAGAACAATGGGCATAGTTTTAAGCAGTGCCGGTGTAATAGCGGCGGTAGTAGGCGCAGGGCTTACATTAGTAAGCCTCGGCCATTTATTTGAGCCGGGGTATAAAGGTTACGGAAATCTTCCTGATATATTGGGATATGGAGGACTGGCTTTGGTAGCAGTAAGTATTCCTTTTTACATAGTTTCGGGAAGTCATGCACACAAGGCAAAATTGTATTTGAAATATCAAAGGCCGGCTGTTCATCTACCTGTTAGTATGGTAAAAGGGCAAATATCTGCCACGGTAGCCATTTGCTTTTGAAAGTTAACTGCCCCGATCAATAACTGTAAAAAATTAATTATGAAGCAAATGATATTTGTCCTTTTTATTGGCATTTGCCGATCAGTTCATTAAAAATAAAAAAGAAGTTTAAGAATTGCATAAATCCCAAATTTCGCAAACTACCGTATCGAGAAAAGGGCATCAGCCCTGAAGGCATTTATAACCTTTAGGTGGGCGGCTACAGTATCAGCAAACGAATGCCTTTTCAAATAATCATTTATAAAATTTACCCCCCGAATGATTGGATATGTGTAGTCTTTTGTTGTATTTGTATAGCGGATGCGGTAAGAGACATCCAGGTTTACCTATTGGGGTGAAATTAACAAGAGCCTGAAATCCACTACCTGGGATATCTCAGGCTCTTTTAAAATCTTATACTGCGAAATCGGGGGCCTTTGTTCCCGCATTTATTTACCTTTGCAGTCCTTTAAAAATACAAGAATGTACAGGACACATACATGCGGAGCATTGAGATTACAGGATGCAGGCAGGGAAGTTACGTTGGCCGGGTGGGTGCAGACCATTCGGAAATTCGGATCCATTACGTTTATAGACCTGCGCGACAGGTATGGCATTACTCAATTGTTTTTTGATGAAGCATTGAACCGCGAGCTGGAAGACAATCCCTTGGGGCGTGAGTATGTGCTGCAGGTAAAAGGTACCGTGGCTGAACGCAGCAATAAAAACCCCAATATAGCTACAGGAGACATTGAAATACACGTAACCGGTTTCAGCATTCTCAATAAATCCGTTACCCCCCCTTTTACCATACAGGATGATACCGATGGCGGAGATGATCTGCGTATGAAATTCAGGTATCTCGACCTGCGTAGAAATGCGGTAAAGCGCAACCTTGAGCTGCGTTATGCCGTAAACCGTTCAGCCAGGAACTACCTGCACGAGCATGGGTTCATGGATATAGAAACACCTTTCCTGATCAAATCGACCCCCGAAGGCGCCCGCGATTTTGTAGTGCCCTCGCGCATGAATGCCGGTCAGTTTTACGCCCTGCCTCAAAGTCCGCAGACTTTTAAACAGTTGCTGATGGTAAGTGGTTACGACTGCTATTACCAGGTAGTGAAATGTTTCCGGGATGAAGATCTGCGCGCAGACCGCCAGCCGGAATTTACACAGATAGACTGTGAAATGAGCTTCGTGGAACAGGAGGATATCCTGGAAATGTTTGAAGGGCTGATAAAAAGAATTTTTAAAGACGTAAAGAATATTGATTATACCGGGGCTGTAGAACGCATGACCTGGGAAGATGCCATGTGGCGGTACGGCAACGACAAACCGGATACACGTTTTGGGATGCATATTGCCAACCTGAAATTTCCTGCGTATGCTTTTCCCGGAAAAAATACCGTGCTGGCAGGAGGATTACCTACCGGGTTTAAAGTGTTTGACGAAGCGGAAACCGTGCTGGCCATTGCCGTACCGGGTTACAGCGAATACAGCAGGAAACAAACGGATGAACTAACGGAATGGGTTAAACGCCCTCAGATCGGCATGAAGGGACTTGCCTTTATCAAGTGCAATAATGACGGCAGCATTAAAAGCAGCTTCGATAAATTTTACAACGAACAACAGTTAAAGGAACTCGCGGGTGCTGCCAACGCGCAGGCGGGCGACCTGGTACTGATCCTTGCCGGCACCGAAGAAAGAACCCGCAAAGCCATCAGCGAATTAAGGCTGGAGATGGGAAAACGGCTGGGGCTCAGGAAAGAGGATGAATTCAAACTTCTGTGGGTACTTGACTTTCCTTTGTTTGAATACGCGGAGGAAGAGAACCTCCCTGCCGGACAGGCAGGCCGTTGGGTAGCAAGGCACCATCCTTTCACATCACCCAAACCCGAAGATATAGACACCATGATCTCGCATTCGCCGGTCATCACCGATGCTTCTAAATACCTCGAACATCCGTATGCACGTATAAAAGCCAATGCTTACGATATGGTGCTAAACGGAAATGAAATAGGCGGGGGATCTATAAGAATATTCCAGCGCAAGCTCCAGGAAAAAATGTTTGCAGCGCTGGGTATGACTCATGAAGAAGCCTTACACAAATTCGGTTTTTTGCTGGGTGCTTTTGAGTACGGCGCGCCTCCGCACGGCGGCATCGCTTTCGGTTTCGACAGGCTGTGCGCTATACTGGGCGGCAGTGAAAGCATCCGCGATTTTATCGCTTTCCCTAAAAACAACAGCGGCAGGGATACCATGCTGGACGCACCGTCAGCAATAGATGAAAAGCAACTGGAAGAGCTTTCCATTGCATTGAGGAAGATTTAAATCAATTTTATTTAAAGACCGGCTTATGAAGCATGTTTTAAAAACCGCAACGATTTTATCGTGGATCAATATTGTAATTGGTGGCTTTTTAGTATTGGCCGGACTGCTGGGTGTAGCAATGACCGGAGGAGCATTGATGATGCTGATATCTGTAGTATTAACCGGCTCCATTGTGTTGCACAGCTACGCTACTTTGCAATTACGCAGAAGCATTGTCAACCCTGATGTTCCCCTGGGCAACCAAACGCCGGTGGGTATACGCATGGTGGGATTCATCGCTTTATTCTTTGCCATCCTTAATATTGGCAATGCCGTAGTGATCATACAAAACGCGCCGGAAGTGGCCCGCCAGGCTTTGCTGAATATGCCGTTAAAGCCGGAAGGTATTGATTTTGTGACCGCTGTAAAAGCCGCCGGCATTTTTTCATTGATCTTCAGCATCGGCATTGCCGTAAATGTTTTCCTGAGTACCAGGCTGCTGCGCTGGTATCTGAGCAGTAAGCAGGAATAAGGTGTCAGGTATGAGGTATCAGAACAATGGACAATGGGCAGTGGAGAGTGGACAAGGAAAATCACTATCAATTATCAATCGTCCATTGTCAACTGCTTTTTTCTTGTCATTCAGAGCGAACAAATAACTGTTGGACAATAGAAGCATTTTCGTGAGCGAAGAATCTGCTTTGAGGTATCAGGTGTCAGGTTTGAGGTTTTTTGTTTGAAGTTTCTTGTTTATAGTTTGAATGGGACAACTATAAACCATAAACTATGGACTACAAACATCTCAAATTTCAAATCTCAAATCAAAAATTCCCCCAATCAGAAATCAGAAATCTTCCTTGCAACTTTAGTAACTTGCACTGCATGACCGATGATACAACTGTAAAACTGATCGAATGCCCGCGTGATGCTATGCAGGGATGGACGCGTTTGATTCCTACTGAACAAAAAGTACAGTACCTGAACGCGCTGCTGACCGTTGGTTTTGATACGCTGGATTTCGGCAGCTTCGTTTCAGCCAAAGCCATTCCTCAAATGGCAGATACTGCCGCTGTGATACCGCAGCTGGATCTTTCAAAAACCCAAACAAAGCTCCTGGCGATCATTGCAAATGTAAGAGGTGCGGAAGAAGCCGTACAATATGACGAAATCACCTACCTGGGTTTTCCTTTTTCAGTATCGCCGACATTCCAGCAGCGCAATACCAACAGCACGATAGAAGAATCGTTAGCCCGGGTGGAAACCATACAGCAGCTTTGTATTCGCAAGAACAAAAGCCTGGTTATTTATATTTCGATGGCATTTGGCAATCCTTATGGCGACGCATACAATAAAGAAGTCGTTTATTCGTGGATAAAAAAAATGAGTGAGCTGGGCATTACAATTGTATCCCTGGCAGATACGGTAGGCGTGGCCACTCCCCAACAGGTATTGGATATGACCCAACAGGTGATACAACATTTGCCCGGTATTGAAACAGGCGTTCATCTTCATTCAACTCCTTTTAACCGGGAGGCCAAAACAGAAGCCGCTCTGCAGGCAGGTTGCAGAAGGTTTGACGGGGCGCTGAACGGTATAGGCGGATGTCCGATGGCCAACGATGAGCTGGTCGGTAATATGGACACCGTTGAAATGATCCGTTATTTCAACAGCAAAAATCTGACAACGGGTATTGATGAAGCTGCCCTGAAAAAGTGTGCAGACATTGCTCATTCAATTTTTATTTAAAATGGATTTCAGACTGCCATTTAAAGTAGCTCCTTTCAGCAAAACCATCTCGCACAAACATTCCATATTTTTAACCGGCTCCTGTTTTACGGAACACATGAGCAATTACCTTGCGGAAGCAAAATTTTCTGTGCTGGAAAACCTGCATGGTATTTTATTTAACCCGCACAGCATTGCCTCTTCATTGTTGGCTTACATTGAAAATAAAACCTACACCCGAAATGATCTGTTTCACTACAACGAAAGCTGGCATAGCTGGGAGCATCACAGCCGTTTCTCTCATCCTGACCCTGAAGAAGCTTTGCATACGATCAATCAATCGCAACGTGCGGCGCATCTTTTTTTGCAGAAAGCCGGCTGGCTTATCATAACGCTTGGTTCGGCATGGATATATGAGCTTAAAAAGGATGATCCTGACGGAGCTGAACACACGATCGTTGCCAATTGTCATAAAGTACCTGCCGGTCGCTTTCTCAAGCGTTTGATGAGCACCGAGGATGTATTGTCGGGGCTCGGCAACATGCTGTACCGGCTTTTTATTTTTAACCCGTCTATCAGGATTATATTTACGATCAGTCCCGTGCGGCATTTGCGGGATGGCTTTGTAGAGAACAACAAAAGCAAAGCCGTACTGATACAGGCGGTACATCGCCTGGTGGAAAAATTTGAGCAGCTTTTTTATTTTCCCGCGTATGAGCTGGTAATAGACGACCTGCGCGATTACAGATTTTACGCTGAAGACATGGTGCATCCTAATTATCTTGCAACAGATTATGTATGGGAACAGTTCCGGTCGGCATGTATTGATCCTTCATCGCTGCCGCTGATCAAAGAAATGGAAAAGATCAACCTGGCGCTCAGGCATCGCCCTTTCAATCACTCCTCGCAGGCGCATCAAAAATTTTTGCAGGCAAACCTTAAAAAAGTAAAAGAGCTGCAGACCGAATACCCTTATCTGGACTTTACAAAAGAGCGCATGTATTTTGAAAAATAGATGCTGCCCGGGAACCTTTGCTGGTAAAGAGGTCTATTTCAACAAAATTTATACATAGCGCATAAAAAACAAAAGACTTTCGATTGAAAGCCCTTTTAGTGACCCCGTCAGGATTCAAACCTGAAACCTTCTGATCCGTAGTCAGATGCTCTATTCAATTGAGCTACGGGGCCGTTGTTCTATTCAAAAACTTTTATTCCAAACTATAAGCTTTCTGATCTATAGTCAGATGCTTTTAGTTAGGGCGGCAAAGATAAGGCAGGAAGCCAATAATGCCAAAAGAAAATGCCGAAGAATACCTTCGGCATTGTAGTATATTTTATCGCGAAATGTGAGAGGCGAAACAATAAAAGTTAGCCGCTTATCATCTCTTACCTGGTATTCATCTTTCACCTTCTACCACTTACCCTTCACCTTTTACCTCCCCCTTCAATAATGCCATCTTACAAACGCTTCCATGGCTGCATAGCGGGTTAAACCAAGTTTTGCATATAAATCTGCTGTATTGGCATTGCGCTCTTCTGCCCTTTGCCAAAACTCACGTGAGTCGGTTCCCTGGAAAGGTACAGAATCTTTTTGCGACTGGTGAATGAATATACCAAAGCGTTTTTTCAATACCTGCTCAGGGCTCATGGGTATTGCCATTTCTATTTCCGTAATGTCCCACTCCTGCCAGGCACCTTTGTATAACCACACCCAGCAATCTTTTATCCATTCATCGCCTTCTGCTTTTATTCTTTTTAAAGATTCAAATACAATTTCAAGACAAACCTTGTGGGTGCCATGCGGATCGGCGAGGTCGCCGGCGCAATACACCTGCTGCGGCTTAATTTCGCGAAGCAATTGCATGGTCAGCTTCACATCCTCCTCTCCCATCGGCTTTTTCTCAATGGTCCCGGTTTCGTAGAATGGCAGGTTCTGAAAATGGGCGCGATCATCTGTAAGCCCCACATAGCGACAGGTGGCTTTGGCTTCGCATCTCCGAATCAATCCTTTAATGTTTCTTATTTCAGCGGTATCCGATTGCCGCGATTTTTTCTGTGCGAAATACCCGCGCGCCTCTTTGGATATCTTTTTCGATGTGGAATCATCCACACCAAACATCTCATCAAAGCCAACAGCGAAATCCAAAAAGCGGGTTACAAATTCATCGGTAACGGCAATATTGCCGGATGTTTGATAAGCCACATGCACTTCATGCCCCTGATCGTGCAGACGTTGAAAAGTTCCACCCATTGATATAATATCATCATCAGGATGTGGAGAGAAAATGATCACACGTTTCGGAAATGGCGTTGACCTTTCAGGATGATTCGGCACAGGAACGGGGCCTGGTTTACCGCCCGGCCATCCTGTTATGCTATCGCGAAGCATGTAATATACACGCAGGTTTATTTCATAAGAGTCGCCATGTTCAACCAGCAAGTCGCCAATGCCGTTATCCATGTAATCGCTGTTGGTAAGACTTAATACCGGTTTGTTCAATTTCAATGCAGTATTAATTACAGCCCGGCGTATCATTTGGGGTGTCCATTCCGCTTCGCCTGTAAGCCAGGGTGATTTAAAACGGGTAAGCTCTGAAGCCGCCAGTTCATCCAGGATAAAAACGCAATCATCGTGATTTTGCAGCACGGATGCAGGAATGGATTCTGTAATATTATCTTCCACCGAAGCTTTAACAACAGGAGCCTTAATTTGTCCCCATGCAAGTAAAACAATTTTTTTAGCTTTCATTATAGTACCAATTCCTGCCGTTATAGCAAGCCTGGGTACCTGGGCTATATTCGCAAACTCGTATGAGTTGGCAAGGCGTGTAGAATTTTCAAGTGTTACAAGCCTTGTTTTTGAATAAATACTTGAGCCGGGTTCATTAAAACCAATATGCCCGTTAGTACCAATACCCAATACCTGGAGATCAATGCCGCCCGCTTCATCTATCATTTGCTCATAACGGGCAGCATGTGCTTTTACTTCTTCTTTTTTCCACTCCCCGCTTGGTATATGGCAGTTCGCCTGGTCGATGTCAATTTTATCAAACAGGTTCACCTTCATAAAACGGTGATAGCTTTGGATGGCATTTTTATCGATCGGGTAATACTCGTCAAGATTAAAAGCAATTACATTTTTAAAGCTCAACCCCTCTTCTTTATGCATTCTTGCTAATTCGGCATAAAGTGTTTTGGGAGTTGACCCGGTCGCAAGCCCCAGTACACAATGCTGCCCTGCGGCTTGTTTTTGCCTGATCAATTTTGCTATTTCCTGTGCTGCGAATTTCGAACCTGCTTTAAAATCGGGAAAAATATTACAGGGAATTTTTTCAAAAGAATCAACCATGTTCATGTGGTAATTGTTTGAAGTTAGTTTAGTATAGTGTGTGCTAAGATAATTTCTATTTTTCATTAAACAAGAAGCTATCCCCTGTAAAACACTCTTTTTTCTATGGTTTTATAAGGCAAACGATTGCAGAAGCGTCAATCCGTGCTTATAAAGTAATAGCAGCGTTATCTATTACCTGTCCGCGTTCTGTCCGGATGGTTCTTGCAGGGAATTTACTGATAACACGGTAATCGTGTGTAGCCATTACTATTGCTGTGCCAAAGTTTTTGCATATCTGAAAAAGCAACTGCATGATCTCATCTGAAGTTTCCGGATCGAGGTTGCCGGTAGGTTCATCTGCCAAAATAAGTTTGGGTGAATTGAGTAAAGCACGGCCTACATCTACGCGCTGCTGCTCGCCGCCCGACAGTTCAAATGGGAATTTGAACCCTTTTGTTTTTAATCCTACTTTTTCCAGCACGTCATTGATCTTATCTTCAATCAGCTTTTCATCCTTCCAGCCGGTAGCGCGCAGCACAAATTTTAAATTATCATGTACATTCCGGTCTGTAAGCAATTGAAAATCCTGGAACACAATACCCAGGTTCCTCCTTAAAAAGGGGATTTTCTTCCAGTCCATATCCCTGAGTTTGTAGCCTACCACCGTACCTTCTCCTTCCCTCAGTTTCAGTTCGCCGTACAGCGTTTTCAGCAGGCTTGATTTACCGGCACCTGTTTTACCCACCAGGTAAACAAACTCCCCTTTGTTCACTTTAATATTTACGTCTTCCAGTATAAGCGAATTGCCCTGGTATATATTGGCATGCTCTAATTCAAGAATAACTTCAGCCATTTGTACACACTAGATTATTCAAAAAATTCAAAGGTAAGATTTACATCCCAGCAAATAACGCATTCTTTAGTTTAGTATTGAGACAAATGACTTTTTTTATTAAAACTAAGCAAATAGTTGTAAAACTAATTAATTAGTTTATATTTGTTGAATAAATATGTTGATATGACCCCAGGAAAAAATCTTACCAAAGCCGAAGAACAGATCATGCAGGCTTTATGGAAGCTGGAAAAAGCTTTTTTGAGGGAATTGGTAGAGGCCCTGCCTGTTCCCAAACCGCATCAAAATACAGTAGCGACCATTTTAAAAATATTGGTTGAAAAGGAGTTTGTGGGAATAGAAGTATTTGGCAGAATGCACCGGTATTACCCGCTAATCAGTAAAGAAGCGTATTCAAAATCGACCATGAAAAGCATTGTAAAAAGCTATTTTGAAGGCTCGTTCAGCAATGCCGTTTCTTTCATGGTAAAAGAAAACAGCCTGAGCATTGAAGACCTTGAGCTTTTGCTAAAAGAACTGAAAAAGCAAGGAAAATAGAAGCATCCGCCTCTGTTTATCCCTATTTGAAACCAGACAAAAAATCCCCCGCATGCTTGCAGTTGCATATTATTTACTGAAGGTCATTATTTGTTCAGGCATCCTGTACGGCTACTACCGCCTGGCGCTTCATAACAAAATATTTCACCGGTGGAACAGGTTTTACCTGCTGGGAGCAGTGATAATGAGCCTCAGCTTCCCGTTAATTACGATCAGCATATTTCATACGCCGGCAGCAGACGATGGGCAGGTAATACGTTTGCTGAACGTGGTTACTACCGGCGATGCATACATACAGGATGCCAACAGCAGCGCTCCATTTAAATTGACAGACGAAGCGCTTGTCTCTTTTGCTTACATCGCAGTTTCCCTGGTCTTTCTGCTCGTATTGCTTCAAACACTTGTGCGTTTGAGAAATATTGTAAAGCACCATCCTACTCAAAAAGTTGAGGGAATTTATTTTGTTGACACCGATGCAAAAGGAACGCCTTTCTCATTTTTCAGCTACATTTTCTGGAACAGGAATATCAGCATCGACTCCGAAACCGGGCGTAAGGTTTTTTTGCATGAATTAGCGCATGTAAAAGAAAAACACAGCGCCGACAGGCTGTTCATGAATATTACGATGGTCTTTTTTTGGAGCAATCCTTTCTTCTGGCTTATAAGACGTGAAATGAATATGATCCACGAATTTATTGCCGACAGCGAATCGGTAGACAACAACGATACGGCGGGATTTGCAGCCATGATCCTGCAGGTAGCTTACCCCCAGCGCAGTTTTGGACTTACCAGTAATTTTTTCTCGTCATCTATTAAACGCCGGATCCTGATGTTAAAGAAAATGCAGACACCCCGCACCAGCTATATCAGCAGGGTACTTGTATTGCCCTTACTGGCCATTGTTTTTGTGGCATTTACCATACGCACGAAACAACTGGCCGCTGCTGAAAACCTGCCTCTTGCATTAGAGAAGAAGATCAATATAATAATTGACGCGGGACATGGAGGAACAGATCCTGGCGCTAAAGGCAAAAACGGGATTGCCGAAAAAGATATTACGCTCTCGCTTGCAAAAAAAATACAGGCGCTCAATAGCAACAGCCGCGTTAATATTATTCTTACCAGGTCAGAAGACGTTTTTCAGCCGGTTAAAGAAAAAGTAGATTTTTCAGTAAAGCAAAAAGCCGATGCTTTTATTTCCATTCATGTGGCGGCCACGCCACGTCCGTCCAATACCGGGAAAGGCTTTGAGATCTACCTGTCAAGGAAAATGGATACCCTTTCCACACATGCTCAAAAAGCCCGCCTGCTGGCAAGTATAATAACCGAAGAGATCGCAAAGACATATACCATTGCAACGGAAATTAAACGGCGGATACCACAGGGAATATGGGTGCTGGATGCCGACCAGATCAACTACCCTGCGTTACTGATAGAATGCGGGTATATTACGGATAGCAAAGATTTGGGATTCCTGCTGAACGAAAAAAACCAGGAAACCGTGGCGGGAGACATCCTGAAGGCCATTGAAAGATATGCGAAAGCAGTAGAAGAAAATACCGGGGCTTTTATCGAACAACCCAACCAGGAACACGTTGTGGAAATTGAAGCGTCAGGGCTTGACATCTCAAGCTTTATTAAAAATCAGTCTGATGGTACAACCCCGTTACTGGTAGTGAATGGCAAGGAAACCAAACAACTTCCGCAAGGAGGCATACTGCTGGCAAGCTCACCCAAAGCCACATTCAAAGGAACCATCTATCCAAAAAACAATGCAAAAGCGCTGGCAAAATATGGCGAAGCCGCCAGGTTTGGAGCTTTGATAATTGAAGAAATAGCTAAAGAACCAACCGCCGGGAAAACCGGGGGGAGTGTAACCCCCAAATTAGAAACTGGTAACAGAGCCATCCTGTTTGATGCAAAAGACAAAAGCGATGCCACCCCTCCGGTAACAGACAGCGTTTCTCCCAAAATAAAATCGATAGATGTAACGAACGATGGCAATGTAATTATTATTTATAAAAACGATAAGGCAGAAAAGATCAGCAGGCAGGAAGCTGTAAAAAGAAAGCTGCTCAATAACGAACCATCCCCGCCAACGGCTCAGGAAGGTATACGATTAAGAGGTATATCTCCGGGAAATGAACCCGTTTATTTCATAGATGGCAAAGAAGCCACCAAGGCAGAGGTTGATCAACTGAATCCCCGCGACATTGAAGAAATAAGTGTATGGAAAGACCTGAACGCTATTGAAAAATACGGTTTAAAGGCGAGGAATGGAGCTATTGACATTCGAACAAAAAATTTAGAAGGTAAATTTTTGCCAGAGGTATCGGTAGTTGCTTACGGTAACAAGATATTCACTAAGGCGGAACAGGCACCGACCTTCCCTGGCGGCGATCTTGCATGGGCAAGGCATATATCAAGGGCAATTAACAAGGACCTATCGAAATTAACAGAAGAGAATAAGCAGGGAACCTGCATAGTGCGATTTGTTGTAAGCACCGATGGAACCGTTTCGGATGTTGAGGCATTAACTATGAAAGGAACCCAACTGGCAAAATCAGCTGTTGCAGCAGTTGAAAACGGACCAAAATGGAACCCTGCGGTACAAAATGGCAAAGTAGTAAAAGCGTACCACTCTCAACCGGTAAGCTTTACTTTTTCTACTGAGCATTAGTAATGAGCATTAGTAAATGGAAAGCCCGGGATACGAAACATTCATCCTGCCGCATGTTTTTCGTTATTCGCCGGTATTGCCGGTGCCAATTGACGACCACCTGCATTCATCCGGACGGACAACAAATGTAGATTTAGCGAAACACGAACCCTGGCTTATATCAGCCAATAACAAACCAATTTACACCAGGGCTACCAACCTTCCATCTTATTCCCTGTTCCTCACACCTTATCCCTTTCTTTCCTATCCCACCAGTTCTTCCTTACCTGTTTTGCTATAAGCTTCTGTAAGCTTTTTCTGTAGCTCAAACGGCACTACTGCATATTCCTGGAAATGCATTTTAAATTTTGCCCTGCCCTGCGTAAGCGACCGGAGGGAGGAGGAATAATCATCCATTTCAGCCAGGGGAACTTTAGCAATAATCCTGGTAAAATTTCCTTCCGCGTCAATGCCTTCCACCAATGCGCGCCGTGTTTGCAGGTCGCCCATTACGGAACCCGTAATGTCATCAGGACATAATACCTCTACCCGCTGAATGGGTTCAAGTAATTGCGGTGCGGCTAACTGAAATGCATTTTTAAATGCCATTAATCCTGCTATCTTAAAGGAAATATCATTGCTGTCTACAGGATGCATCCGCCCGTCAAATACACTTACCCTTACGTCACGTACATACGAGCCGGTCAAAGGACCATTCTGCATTTTTTCCATAACGCCTTTCAGTATCGAAGGCAAAAAGCGCAAATCAATGGCCCCCCCTACAATGCAATTGTAAAAAACAAGCTTGCCGCCCCAGGGCAGGTCGTGCACATCCCTGTTACGCACGTTTAAACCGGCAGGGTCAGGCATGCCTTCGTACCAGGGCTCTATACGCATGTGCACTTCTCCAAACTGTCCTGCCCCTCCCGATTGTTTTTTATGCCGGTATACTGCTTCAGCAACAGACCTGATGGTTTCACGGTAAGGAATCTTGGGAGTAGAAAACGTTACATCTACTTTATGCTGATGCTGGAGCTTCCATTTAATTACGGCCAAATGCATATCGCCCTGGCAATGCAGCAGGGTTTGTTTCAGTTCCTGCGATACTTCCACAACAATAGTAGGATCTTCTTCCTTCAACTGGTGCAGCGCCGATGCAAGCTTTTCTTCTTCTCCCTTTTTTTGACTGGCAATAGCTATGCTCATGTTGGGAGCAGGAAATACAATGGGCATTAATTCGCATTCCGCGCTTCTTTCATGTAAAGTGTTATTTACGTGTGTATTCTTTAATTTCAGGGTCGCTCCTATATCGCCTGCAGTCAGCTCATTCACCCCAATACGTTTGTTTCCCTCCATTACAAACAACTGGTTGATCCGTTCCGACACACCCGTATTTTCATTCACCAGCTCCATACCGGTTTTCAGTGAACCGGAAAAAACTTTCATGAAAGACAATTCGCCAACATGTGGCTCGGAAACGGCTTTGTATATAAAAGCGCAAACCGGGGCTTTGGCGTCGCAGTGAACCAGCTGTTTCTTTACCGGTTCCTGTGGTGGCATTTCGTTGGCGCTCGGACAAACATTGTCAATAAATCCCATCAGCCTGCCGGCGCCCATATTACGTTCTGCAGACAAGCAAAATAAGGGGAACAGATCATGGTTGATCATCGCCTTTTTCATCCCGTTCTTAATTTCATCTTCGTCCAGCTCTCCCTTATCAAAATATTTTTCCATTAATGTTTCGTCATTGCCGGCTACCGCTTCTATCAGCTCCTTATGAAGCCTGTCCGCTTTTTCCCGCTCGCTGTCGGGTATATCCAGCTTTTCCGGCTTTCCGCCCGCATCTTTAAACTTATACATCGTCATACGCAGCACATCAACAATGCAATGAAATCCTTCTCCCTGCTGTAAAGGATATTGTACAACGGTGAGCTTATTTCCGAAATGGTCCTTAGCCTGCCGGACGGTATGGTCAAAATCTGCTTTTTCATTGTCGAGATGATTTACAACAAATATCATCGGCGTTTTAAACTGCTCTGTATATTGCCAGATGATGTCTGTCCCCACTTCCACCCCCATTGCAGCATTCAATAGCATGATACCCGTATCGGCTACCCGCAAAGCCGATAAAACTTCCCCGACAAAATCATCGTACCCGGGTGTATCAATAATATTGATCTTATATCCCCGCCATTTGGTATGCATCAATGTAGAAAAAATAGAATTACCGCGTTCCTGCTCTAACTCGTGATAGTCGCTCGTAGTATTTTTTTCCGTTACAGTTCCACGCCTGGAAATTAAGCCGGCTTCGTAAAGCAAACATTCGGCAAGCGCCGTTTTACCGGAGCCTGCATGTCCGAGAAGAACTATGTTCTTCACATGGGAAGTATCAAATTCGGCAGCCATGGCAAACAATTTTAAAGTTGAAAAAGATGAGTATATGCAAATCAGCAGCCTTCACCTCTGAAACAGGTCAAAGGCGTTATCCGCTGTGTATTTATATTCAGAAAATCAAACGAAACTGGTAATGAAGTGCTGAAAATCCCCTTTCAGTTCACCCAACCTGCCCCGCAGGTCTCTATATTCTTCAGCAAGCTTTTCATGATCATCTGCCACGTCAGGTGGTGGCGAACCTTCGGAAGTAAAGGGCTGATAAAGCGAAAAGCCGGAGTGTACTTTAATGGCCTTTTTAAGGTCGTGGATGTTGATAAGCTGGATGTCGAACTGATTTTCGTAATGTTCAACTTCTATCAGCGCATCTTTGTCGGTAATATGAGCTGAGATCTCCTGCAGCTCTTTTTTCATACGGGTAAATTCTTCCCGTTGTGAACGCAATGCCTCCCTCCAGGTATTACATTCTTTCGAAAACTGTGAGATTTCTGTAGTAACCATGGGCATACAATTTTAAGTGAAGAAATGTAGAATTGTCACAAGGCCATGGGGCGGATGCTGTACTGTAACAGCTAACTAAAAATAGCGAAAATTTTATACAAATGAACGAATGTGTAAAAAAAATAACCCATCACGCGGCCTCAGCCGGCGGATGGGCTATTGTCTATCAGCTTTCGAAAAACTACTGGGTTATTACCGGAATGATTACTCTCTTATCATCTGCTGCAAGCTCTACAAAATATTCTCCTTTGGCAAACGGCATCAGGTTCAGATCGTTCACCGTATTCACAATGGTGTTGACCAGCACCCTTCTTCCAATCCTGTCGTATACCGTTACTTTAATGGGTTTTGAAGGCAATTTGGACAGAATGAGCTTAGCCAGGCCGTTACCGGGGTTGGGGGTTACTTTCACCCTGATATCACCTATATAAATATCGCCTGCCGGAACAAAGAAGTA
Source organism: Chitinophagaceae bacterium (assembly GCA_019638615.1). Classification (GTDB taxonomy): domain Bacteria; phylum Bacteroidota; class Bacteroidia; order Chitinophagales; family Chitinophagaceae; genus Agriterribacter. The sequence goes on from JAHBTL010000044.1 coordinate 51,211, forward strand.
GGAGGCTTCGCCTATACATCCTGAACTTCCTGATGTTACTCTTACTGTGTAAGTTCCGTATCCGCGGGGCTTGTATTTTTTATTGGTAGCACCGGATATCAGCACTCCTCCTTTGTACCACTGGTAAGTATCTGCATTGGCAGATACCAGCTCATTGCCCTGCTGGGTAATGGATGGCGTGGGAGCTGAGCCCATGATTACCACAATTTCATCGTATATATCTGCACCGCAACCGCTTACTGTTACATGATAAGTGCCTGAAGCAGACACAGCGATTGTTTGCGTGGTGGCGCCGGTGCTCCACAAATAGCCGGCACCGGGGTTGCCTGCATCCAGCACCAGTGCCGAAGAAGAGCAAACAGTAGTATCATTGCCCAGATTAACAGTTGTGGGCACTTCCATCACTGTTAATTCCAGTTCATCGCTGCCTGTACATCCGTTATGGTTAACGGTTACACCATAAGTGCCCGCTGTAAGCGCATTGATGGTTTGTGAAACCGCGCCGGTAGTCCATGTATAGGTAGCACCCGGATAACCGGCATCCAATACCAGGCTACTGCCCGAACAAATAGTGGTATCGTTGCCCAGTGAAACAGGGATGGTTGATATAACATTTACATCAATTTCACCATTGCCGCTGCAACCGCCTTGCGTAACGGCTACTGTATAAGTTGTTTGCCCTTCGCTTAAATCCGGCTGTATCGTACGGGAGGTTTCGCCCGTGCTCCACAGGTAAGAAGCGCCGGGGTGGCCTGCATCCAGTATTAAATTACCACCTGTACATACCGTGGTATCATTACCCAGGTGTACCGTAAGATCAGATGAATAACTTATTACAATATTGTCAACATCTGTACAAATGCCGTTTGATACCGTTACACTGTAAGAACCGGGAGCAGTCACTTCAATGGTTTGCGAAGTTTCGCCGGTGCTCCATGAATAGGTGGCACCCGGGTGCGCTCCCGCATCCAGTATCATACTCGTGCCATTACAAAGCGTTGTATCGTTGCCCAGGTTTATGTCAATGCCCGATCCTGTTACAGTTACCGGTATTGTTACGGTATCAGCTTTATTATTGCTGTTGGTAACTATCAATGTAACATTATAGGTACCTGCAGCAGCATAATCGTGTACAGGATTTCTTTGCAGCGCCCCTGCCGCAGGAGGGTATGCGTAGGTAACTACAGTGCCATCGCCAAAATCCCAGGTAAAGTTTCTGCGTGTGCCGCAGGCAAAAGTCGTATACCCGTCTGAAGTGAATTTAACCGAATAGGGCGGGCAGTTGGTTGTTTGTGAGTATACAAAATTCGCGTTTACCTGCTGCCTGGCACTGATCACAATCGTATCTCTTGCCGTACAGCCGTCTTTTACAACCGTTACCCAATAGGTAGCAGGATCTTTTATTAAAATAGAAGATCTGGGAGGGATAGCTGTATTATATCCTTCCAGCTCAGCAATAACAGGGTTGCTTTCCCATATAATACTGCTGGCTCCTGATATGCCTGTATTTAATGTATATACCCCGCAAGCGATCTCGTCGTCTGGACCCAGGTCTACCACAAGCGGAGTTGTATTGATCGTTACATTAATAGTATCCCTGTCAAAGCAGCTTCCATTGCTTACTTCCACCCAATAGCTGTTGGTGGAGGATGCAACAATGGTTTGAGCAGTTTCACCTGTGCTCCACAAATAGGTTGCTCCTGCATTGCCCGCGTCCAGCGTGAGCGATCCGCCCGAACATACGGTTGTATCATTTCCAAGGTTCACTGAAAGTGTGGAAGTATTCACCGTGATATTGATCTCATCATCGGCAGTACATGCCCCGTTGGTTACTGTAACCGAATAGGTACCGGCGGTTGTTACATTGATCGTTTGTGTAGTTGCACCCGTGTTCCACAAATACGTTGATCCCGTATTGCCGGCATCCAGTGTGGCGGAGCCACCTGTACAGATGGATCTGTCGGCGCCAAGATTTACTACCGGCGGGGTACCGCTTACGGTTATATTAATGTCATCGCTGCCTGAACAGGAACCATCACCTACTATTACAGAATAATTACCGCCGGTGCTCACCGAAATGGTCCGGGTGGTTTCACCGGTACTCCACAAATAGGTTGAACCTTCATTACCTGCATCCAATACAGTGCCGGTACCTGTGCATATATTCCTGTCGGGACCCAGGTTTACTACTACCGGCCCTGCATTCACAGTTACTGCAATGGTATCCCTGTCACTGCATGCGCCATTGGTTACTGTAACATGATACACACCTGATGTAGTTACATCGATCGTTTGAGTAATTTCTCCGGTACTCCACAGGTAAGTTGCACCCGTGTTACCCGCATCAAGGGTAGTAGTGCCGCCGCTGCAGATCGTCCTGTCGGGTCCCAGGTCAACCGATGGCCCGCCGCCTGTTACATTTATTACAACCGAAAAAGTATCTGATTTGGCAGAATTGGTTGTCACAATCAACTTCGCTGTATAGCTGCCTGTTGCTGCATAATCATGCGTAGGATTTTTTTGAGCATTCGTGGGTGGATCATATGTTACAACCGTTCCATCGCCGAAATCCCATATATATTTATCCAGGCTTCCGCAATTAATGGCAGACATATCGGTGAATTTTACTGAATATGGTCCACACGAAGTTGTTTGTGCATAACTAAATTCTGCATGAACAGCAGGTTTGGGATGCACAACAATGGTATCTCTTGCCTCACACCCGTTTTTAACCACTGAAACCCAATAAGTGCCAGAGTAGGGAGTAGAAGCTGTGGGGTTATTGGTAGGACCGCCGAAGCCATCCACTGTGCCTCCCCAGGTAATGCTGGTGGCCCCGGTTACACCGGTATTAAATGTTACTATGCCGCCACAGGTTTCCCGGTCTGGTCCCAGGTCTACAGTGAACGCGGGGTTTACTGTAATATTTATACTTGCAACCGCATCAATGCCACACCTGGTTTTGGTTACGGTATAGGTAGTGGTAGAGGTTGGGGTAGCTACCGGGTTGTAAATATTGGGATTGCTCAGCCCGGCTGCAGGCGACCAGCTATAAGTAACTCCTGCTTCGTATCCCGCGTCTAACTGAACACTGTTGCCGGCGCAAATGGTTCTGTCTTCACCAAGATCGGGTGCAGCAGGACCGGAAGCAAAGGTTATGGTAATGGGTATCGTAATACCACCACCATCCCCTGTATTGGGATCTGAAACATTTAATTCAACGTCATAATCACCTTCTTCCGTAAAAGTATGAACGGGATTTTCAACATCGTACCAATCATAACTCGACGGACCATATATACTCCATGAATAATCAAGCGGATTGCCGTTACAATGTTTGGACAGGTTGTTAAACTGTACCTCCATGTTACCGCAGTTATTTAATACCGTATACGTAAAATTTACAGCCAGCGCGGCGGTCACAATAATATTTACTTCATCTCTTGCCGTACAGGTTCCATTGCCTACTTCTACCCAATAGGTGCCGGTAGTGTTTACGTACCGGGAAGGATCCCCATTGCTGGAGGGATCATCCCATGTATAAGTTACTCCTCCGGGCACATTGGCCTGAAGCAAATAGCCTAAGCCCAGGGCTCCTGCGCAAAGTGTGGTATCCGGTCCTAAATCGGGAGTAAATTTTTCAAATGTTTTTATATACTTGGATTCGATTTTCGTACTCGTAGCGCCTCCCTGCGTGAGAATAGTAAGCACTACAGTAAAAGAGTCTTGCGAGTAATAAGTATGCTGGGGAGTGGGATTTGTATTGGTAATAACAGTGCCATCGCCAAAGTTCCATGTATAACTCACGATAGGGTCTCCCCCATCGCTTGTGGAAGTGCTGGTAAATTGCACGGCCAAAGGCGCACAGCCTGTGGTAACAGAGGCGGTGAAACCTGCAACCGCCGCAAGCGCATTTTTTTCTTTACCATCCGCAAATGAATTGATATACATCAACAAACTCACGGTCAGAAACAGTATAATTCTCTTCATAGGAGTTATTATAGTTATTCGAGGATATAGACAACAGGGTGTATAACGTATAACAGATTTTTAAATTGTTGCAAACCACGCTATTAAAAAAAAATTCATGGATACTTTGATACACACTAACTTGTAGCGCTTAAATTAACCTGTTTCAGATTTGATTTCACAGCACACGATACAGCAGATTTTGTCGAGGATAGACGTGGTAGATATTGTTGGCAGCTTTGTAAAATTGAAGAAAAGAGGAACCAACTACCTGGGGCTTTGTCCTTTTCACAACGAAAAAACACCTTCCTTTACCGTTTCTCCCGTAAAAGAAATTTATAAGTGTTTTGGCTGCGGCCGCAGCGGCAACAGCATCAGCTTTTTAATGGAGCATGAAAAATACAGTTATGCGGAAGCGCTGCGCTGGCTGGCCAACAGGTACAATGTAGAGGTGGAAGAAACAGAAACCAGCCCGGCCTATAAAGAAGCGCAACAGAAAGCCGATAGTCTCTATATCATCAACAGTTTTGCTCAGAAATATTTTTCGGATCTGCTGCTTAACAGTGAAGAAGGCAGGGACATAGCGCTTAGCTATTTAAAGGAACGTGGCTTTAACGACACCATCATAGAAAAATTTCAACTGGGCTATTGCAGCCAGCAACGGGAGGCTTTTGCCAAAGCTGCGGTAGCCGCACAATACAATACGGAATTTTTACTGAAATCGGGACTGGTTGTCAACAGGGATGAACAACTGGTGGACAATTACCGGGGCAGGATCATTTTCCCGGTTCACAATCAAACAGGTAAAATTATCGGCTTTGGCGCCCGTATTATAGGCAAAAATGACCGTGCGCCCAAATACATCAACACACCCGAAAATGAAATTTACATTAAAAGCAAAATACTGTATGGCTCCTATTTTGCAAGACAGGCAATAGACAGGGCGGACGAGTGTCTTTTAGTAGAGGGTTATACAGACGTTATATCGCTGCACCAGGCCGGTATAGAAAATGTAGTTGCCAGCGGGGGCACTTCTTTAACGTCTGACCAGTTACGCCTCGTAAAAAAATATACCAATAATCTCACGATTATCTATGATGGCGACTCCGCCGGCATTAAAGCTGCCCTGCGTGGACTGGACCTGGCATTAGAAGAAGGATTGAATGTTCAATTGGTATTGATACCGGACAATGAAGACCCCGACAGCTATGTGAACAAAGTAGGCAAAGAGGTTTTCAGGGACTTCATAGCCCAAAACAAAAAAGACTTTGTATTGTTTCAACTGGAAGTATCACTGAAAGACGCTGGCAGCGATTCCAACAAAAAATCGGCTGTTGTAAACCGTATTGCTGAAACAATATCAAAGCTTAATAAAACAGAAGATTTTACCAAACAGCAGGACTATATAAGGCAATGCGCCGGGTTGCTCCATATTGATGAAGCCGGTTTAAATGCATTGGTGAACAAGTTCATACGCGAGCGCGTAACGAAACAGGAGAACAAGGCACAGGCAGCAGAGGCAAATGCACAGTCAGAAAATGAAAAAGTGATCCCTGACCTTGCGGATGATGAAACGTTCAGCTTATTGAATAAAGATGAGCTGGTAGAACGGAACATTACAAGAGCCCTGCTTGAATTTGGCGCTTACGAATGGAACGAGCAGCAAAAAGTATATGACTTTATTTTTGGAGAGCTTGAAGAAAACGGACTGGATGAACTGATTGATAACAAACAGATGCTGCGGATCATTGAAACCTACAAAACATGGGTTCAGAACGGTATAGACCCTTCGCCCAAGAATTTTTTATACCACGAAGACATTGAGCTGAGCACGCTGGCAGTGGGCTTGATGGATACCCAATATGAACTGAGCCATAACTGGAAGGAACATTATGACGGACCGATGCCTACCCGCGAAGAGTTGTACAAAGAAGAAGTAGCCTCCACCTTAAATTACCTCAAGCTCAGGAAAATTAAGCGTTTGATCGATGAGAACCAACGCGATCTTGAGAAGATCCATTCGCCTGAAGAGCAGCTTACTTTGTTACAAACGCACCAGCATCTTAAACAGCTGGAAATAGAGCTCATTCGCAATAATGGTACGGTTATATTCAGGTAACGTAAGGTATAAGGTGTGGGGTTGCCGGCTATGGGCTTTGAGCGTAAGGAGTAAGGTTGTGATCTGTACTGAAATCGGTCACTGCGAGTTACTAATTAGGCGGCGCCTCCATCATTGCGCCGTGACAGGTTGCATTTGT
>JAHBTL010000045.1 GCA_019638615.1 Chitinophagaceae bacterium
AGTGAGACACCGACCGGTAGGGCGCTCTACAGGCGGGTGTCACCACCCGCCTGCGACAAATGCACCCATAGCCGGTCATCTTATCCTGCGCTTTTATGGTTCCAGTATTTTAACGATCTCTTTAAAGCCCCTCGACCGCGCATGTTGCAATGGAGTGACGCCATCCTTATCCGCAATAGTGAGATCAGCGCCGGCATCTTTCAGTATCCCGACGATCCGCAGGTAGCTTTCACTCCCGTTGCCTAAAATAACAGCCTCCAGTAATGCCGTCCAGCCCAGGCGGTTCACATGATCAACAGGGAAGCCCTTGGTATAGGCCAGTATTTTGACAGTTTCCACATGACCCCGCTCGCAGGCAGGGATCAATGCCGTACCGTTGTATCGGTTGAACAGGTCAAAGCGTGCGCCGTTCGCTAAAAACAGCTTCACCAAAGCGGTTTGCCCGCTGGCGCCTGCATAAAGAAACGGGCTGTCGAGGTTATCAGCCTGCAGGTTCACATCAGCTCCGTGTGCTACCAATAGTTTTGCCATCTCCGTCTGCTGCTGTATCGTAGCGATCAGCAATAGTGACCGCCCGCTTTTATCGCTTGTATTCACATCTGCACCACTGCTCAACAGCTTCTTCACGGCTCCCATGTCATTCTTCTTTACAGACTCAATAATAGTTTGTTGCTGATGCATTGTATAAGTTGAAGGTTCAATAATAGTCGGTTTACATGCATTAAAAACGACGAATGAAAATAACAATAGCAATAGCTGCATAGCCGGAATATTTAATTTAAAATACCACCTTCCCCTCATAGATCAGCGACTCCACCTGCGAAACCCTCGATACTGCTTCGGCAGAGCAACTGGCATTCAAAAGCACCAGGTTGGCTTTGTCACCTGCTTTAGGCCATTGCCGGTTGCCTTTATCATCCAACGGAAGCACACCGGCGGTGGCCAGCCCCAGGCTTCTCGACAAGCCGAACTCGGTGGAATAGCCATATAGTTGCGCCGCCAGGTTGGCTTTGTGCAGCACACTGCCTGTGCCGAAAGTATTCCAGTGATCCACAATGCTGTCGTTACCGGTCATCACTTTTACGTTATGCTTAAACAATGTGGGAATAGGCATGATCAGTCCGCCAAACGGAATGGTGGAGTTGATGCCTATTTGTGCAGCGCCCAGCTTTTCAGCGATCTCTTCCTGCCTGGCGTTGTCAATCTTTCCCAACACAAAGCAATGGCTGATATAGGTCTTTCCTTTCAGCACACGGTTTTCATTTACCTTGTCTATTAAATATTCCACCGTTTTCAATCCTGATTCGCCTGTTTCGTGCAGGTGAATATCTATACCCTTGTTGTGATCCAGCGCCAGTTGAACGGTAAAGTCAATCGTTCTTTCAATAGCGCCGTCAATAGTGTAAGGATCCAGCCCTCCTATAAAATCAATATTCATTTTAGCCGCTTCCTTCATGTAAGGAACGGAGTTGGTATAGAATACACCATGTTGCGGAAAAGCCACCAGCTCAGCGCCAAAGCTGTCTTTCCTGTTTTCCAGGGCTTGCTGAAGATGCGCTAATGATTCCAGCTTAGAGACAGGCTCTATATTCACATGACTGCGTGCAAAGCCCGTGCCTTTTGATTGCAGCAGCTCCATCATTTTTTCCGCTTTGAACGTGGAATTTTTCAGCATTTCAGGAAGTATCTTCTGTTCCAGCGCGATCATTCCTTTTACCCCGCCTGTTCTTTTCCGCGCTGCCCGCCAGCTATCGCCGTAAAAGGTTTTATCCATGTGAATATGCATGTCCTTAAAAGAAGGCAGCATCAGGTAACCTTTTGCATCAATGGCATTGGCGTTGGGCTGGTTGGGAGATATGGCTGCAATGTTGCCGTTCTCTATCTCAATATAAAACAACCCGGTGGTGGTTGCCGTTACTTCGCCGTCCTCGTATACAAAGCCGGTTTCCAGGCGAACATTTTTGAGGCTTAATTTATTTTTACCTGCTGCGGGTGTATTACCCGTAGCAGCTTTTAAACCCGGCATGCCCGGTGTTATGGTTAATCCTGCCATGGCCAAAGCTGAATTTTTGATGAAATTTTTACGGGAGATATTGTTTTGTGCATTCACCTGTTATTTCTTTTGCAGCAAAAGTACTTTTAACCAGGTTCAGATAAAGGTAGATGTTATAACAGGTGCGGTAGGATTTATGACTAATTAGTATTTTGCGGTATCGGGTATTGTATTGTAGCCCGAAGGGCTTATACATGAATAGCCCCCAACAAAGTTGGGGGATAACAGACAAGTCAAAACAACCCCGCAAGGGGTTGAATGTTGGAAACTTGATGTAAATTACAGATGCATAACACCACATTTTATAACCATTGAATTAAACACTATGAGCTACCGTCAGATTTTTTACCAGATCGTTTTTGGTACGAAGCACCGCAAGATGACTATTGCTGAAGAAAATTGTGAACAGCTATACAAGTACATTTGGGGGATTATAGAGAATAAAAAGTGTAAGCTTTATCGTATTAATGGAGCAGAAGATCATATTCATATTTTTTCAGACCTCCATCCCTCCACATCACTTGCTGATTATATTAAGGACATAAAGATAGCCAGCAATGGCTGGATGAAGAATAGTGGGTTATTTCCGGATTTTGAAGGATGGCAGGATAGCTATGGCGCTTTCACCTATTCGGTAAGAGAAAAAGATGTCATTATCAATTATGTTAAAAACCAAAAAGAGCATCACAAAAAAGAAACATTCTATGACGAATTCAAAAGACTGCTTATAGAAAATGGTGTGGAATTTAATGAAAAATACCTGCTCTGAAATGTTCAATTCAACCCTTTCAGGGTTGTGCCATTCATCTGCCTGTTTACCCCCAACGTTGTTGGGGGCTATGCACATTCAAGCCCTTCGGGCTTTCCCGGGTATCTCAAACCTGTCCGACGACAGGCGGATATTAACTATATTATGTCAATCAAACTATGTCGGTGTATTGTCGTGAATATGAGATGTGAAACAAGCTTTCACGCCTCACATCTCACGTTTGGCATTGCACCAGCCTTTTACCCGTCCGTATCCTCCACCATCAAATACCTTGTGCTCCTCCCGCCTTCCGGGCCTCTCATAAGTATGCCTTTGGCAACGAGGTCATTAATATCACGTACAGCAGTATCCGTAGAGCTGCCGGTGATCTTTGCCCAGTTGGAAGAAGTAATATGCCCCTGGTAGCCATCGAGTATTTTATTCAGCATGGTTTGCTGCCGGGTATTCAGGGAAAGCCCCATATGCTTTTTCCATAATGCCGCTTTCCGCATCACCATCGCGAGCTCATCCTTACTGGCATCCATTGCCCTGGCCAGGCATTGCAGGAACCATTCCAGCCATGCGGTAATATCTGTTGAGCCTTTTTGTGTGGTTTCAAGCGTATGGTAGTACCGGTTACGTTCTTTACGGATCTGCGCAGACATGCTGTAGAACCGCAACCCCGATCCGTCTGACCTGGCAAGCTGCAGGCCGGTGATGGCGCGGGCAATACGCCCGTTACCGTCATCGAAAGGATGTATGGTTACAAACCAAAGATGAGCGATGGCAGCCTTAAGCAGCATGTCCATATCATTACTGTTATTGAACCATTGCAAAAAACCGAACATTTCATCGGGAACCAAAGCTGCATCCGGGGCCTGGAAATGTACTTTCTCCCTTCCCATCATGCCTGATATTACCTGCATAGGGTGCTGCGGAGGGTTGTTGCGCCAGTTGCCGGTTACAATAGGGGTAATGCCGCTCCTGCCGGTAGGGAAAAGTGCCGCATGCCAGTTGAATAACCGCTCTGCTGTGAGCGGCTGTCTGTAATGAGTTGTAGCATCGAGCATCATATCCACGATCCCTTCCACATGCCGGTCTGCAGGAGCAATACCGCCGGCTTCCAACCCAAGCCTTCTCGCCACGGATGAGCGTACCTGCGCTGCATCAAGCATTTCGCCTTCAATTTCACTCGACTTTACAATATCAAGGGTTACCGTTTGCAGGTTCGCTTCTTCCTGCAAAGCAAAACCCGGCGCCGACATGCGACCGAGCAGCCAGGCCTGCTTAACCCTCAGCTCCGTCAGCAAAGGAGCTATAGCAGAGGTATCCCACCTGAAATGCGGCCATTCTTTTAACTGGTAAATATAGGTTGCTGATTTTTGCATTGCGGTAAATATAGTGCTTATTTATCGCATAATTTATTATTTACCGTATATTTTGCGGTGAATAAAGCTATATTTTTATCATTATTTATATAATTGCCGCAAAAATAGGGTGCTATCACACGAAATGCTAAGGAGGCTCTGACTGAATTTACTCAGCATTTTGCATCTACGCCCACAGTAGCATTCCTACAGTTGAAGTCACAGTAGTACTAAAGCTCAATCAATCCCGCATCATTTGCGGGACGAAATCGGGTCGTAATCCCTGCCGGTCCGGCAGCTACCCTGTACACACAAGTATTCGTTTCGTAATATGAAACAAAAAAAGGTAATAAAAACGCTACTTTTTTGTCTCTTTTTATGGCGATAAACATTACTTTTTAATCATCTTATTGTTCAAATAAAGATGTGTATACAGGGTAGCCGTCCGGCAGGCGGGGATTTCGGGCGGCTTTTTGCGTTACTTTTTTCCGCAAAAAAGTAACAGAAAAAAAGTATAAGGCTTGTAATTGAAAGGAAGACAGCACTTATACATCAACAAATTGAAGTTTATAACCAATTGATAAACACAAAACTGAAATATGTCATTGAAAGTTTCAGAACTAATTTTTAGCTAATATTTGAGCCTCGATGGATTTTGCTTCATGCCCCAAAACAAAAGAACTTCTATTTGTTTTTTTCGAGGTTTATAATGATAGATAAGTTGAGTATGCTTGTCCAAAATCCCAATACGTACATTTTTTCTTTTAGTCGAAGGACGGCACATGTCTGGGTATTTTTGTAAAGTCAATAACATCGCAGATACACGCTTCACAAAGGTCGCCGCTTCTTTTTCTGACCATTCCTTTTCCAAATACGCAATAATTTTCTGAAAACTCTTTTTGGCACTATCCGACCAAAAAATTTGTACCACTATTTCTTCAGCCATTTAGCGTATGTTTTCATCACCTCGTCATGAGGGGTTAATTTACCTGCTTTCACTTCATCTAATGCCCTGTCAATAGCCTCCTGTTGTTCAGTACTGATTTCGTCCCACCAATCTTTTTGCTCTTCGGCAAATGTTTTAACAACAGTAAGCACCGTTTTTTTTTGCTTCGCATTTAAATGAGATAAATATTGAGCAATTTCCAGGTCAACAGATTTTGCAGTGTTCATATTATGTTATTTTTTATGAATTTACTATTTCAAAAATACACTCTTTTTTGCTCATTCAGCAAGAGCCATTAAGCTGATGATACAAGTAACCCTGCCTGAGCCGGCTTTTGGCCTGGAGGGCTTTTTCACCGTAACATTTTACCTGCCGATGGAGTTGAAAGATGCGGTGCTGCCTTTTTCTCCATTTGCAATAGCTGTCAATCATTTTCATGCCGCCGTCCCGGTCATGGAGGAAATAACATGATTTCTTTTAACCATGGTACAGATACCTGTTTCGGTGCCGTAGCTATGCGTTATAAAGTAATGTTGAGTTAAGACTATTTTGCCGTAAACAATCGTGAGACGTGAACAAAACAAGACATCAGGTTTACCTCTCCCACATATGTAAAAAAAAACCTGTTCCTCAATTTTTTGAATCTAATACATATTCAAAACCATATTTTTTTGAAAACCCGCGGCTTACATCATTAACACTATCTCCCAATTGATGCGATAACAATTGATCCTCTTTTAATTCATTAATGAATGTAACGAAAGCATCCTGTTCCTCCGTGGTGAGGGCATACCAGCCGGTTTTATACATTTTCAGGAAGTGATTACCCATTTTATCCCAAAGTTTCCTTGAATGTTGTAAATAAGCAAGATTTGCTTTAACTACTTTGAAAGTTGTATCAAGCTCCTGAAATATTATGAGCTTCTGAATTCCATGATCAATAGATTTCATATAGCCGCGATACAGCAGTGTAAAAGAATCAATTTGCTGCATTTGGAGAGGCATACGATTATTTTCAGCAAATTCCTTTGTTAGCTTCTGGTTATATTCATCGAATGGATTGCCATATTTATCAATGTTGCTATTTACGCTGTCTATCCTTGATAGTAGCTGCCTGGCCTTTTTGCTACCGTCTTCTTTAAGCTGACAAGAGGCAAAGAAAAAGATATTTACTATTATAAAAAGTATAAAAGTCAGTCTTGGCATTTGTGATTTTCTTGCAAATAAAGACAATATTGGGCTTTTAAGATTTTTATTTGCCGCATGCTTCCCGGATAGAGCAGGGAGCCTACCGCAAAAGTGTATTACACCGTTGGAAGTTTGCTTGTGCTGTAACCGGTTATACAAAGCATGAAATTTTAATTGCCTCTCATATTGTACCATGGCGCCATGCCAACAATAATGAAAGATTAGATGTGCACAATGGTATATTGCTCTCACCTGCTTACGATGCATTGTTCGATCAGCATCTGATCAGTTTTGAAAACAACGGTAAAATTATTTTATCAGACCCCCTCAAAGCAAGTGACTATCATAGGATAGGCATTAGTGGAAGGGAAATGATCAAAAACCTATCACTACAAAATCACGACTATCTAAGCCGGCACAGAAGCGAGCTGATATTTTAATTTTCCTTACTTGGATGTCTCACTCCACCAACAGAAATCCTCTACTAATGCTACCCACATACCAATAAAATATTTGATATTATCAAAAAACATCTTACCTTGAAATACGCTTTTTTAGTCCTTAAATCTTTTGATTGCCTGCCACTACCCGAACCCACATTTCAATTTTTTTAGTGGCTTTATGAACGCATGGTTTCGGTCTATGTGGAGTTTGTACTCTTCTTTTGGTAGACAACAGTTCTACTTGGAAATGCAAGGAGTGGAGCCTGTGAACAAAAATAACTATGCACTATACGATAACATATTCAGAGTAATTTATTCTGATGAAAAGGTATTTGGGTTAGATGATTAGCAAAAAAATAACTATGGAATTTACACAACAACAGAGAACATTTATAAACGCTTTTGTTACTGAAATTAACAACGGAGATGCTGCAATTTTTGCAGGTGCAGGACTATCGACATCTGTGGGATTTCTAAACTGGAAAGGTTTATTGAAAGATTTAGCCGATGAACTCAAACTAAATATTGAAAAAGAACACGATTTAGTTTCAATTGCACAATACCATTTTAATAAATTCAAAAGGGGAAAAATAAATAACAAAATCAAAAATGAATTTACCACATTGAAAGAGGGTAGTGAAAATCATAAAATTTTATCCCGAATTGGAATAGACACATATTGGACGACAAATTATGATCAACTCATCGAAAGGACTTTAGAAACGGACGGAAAAACTGTTGAGCGTAAGCTTAGAAATGAAGATTTTGCAAGTAACATAAAGAAGAAGGATGCGATTGTTTACAAAATGCATGGTGATAAAGATTCGCCCGATGAAGCAGTACTGACAAAAGATGATTATGAGACTTACAACGATAAGAAAGAGCTATTTTCTACTGCACTTAGAGGTGACTTGCTATCAAAAACATTCTTGTTCATTGGATTTAGTTTTGACGACCCCAATTTAGATTATATTTTAGGCAGAATAAAAATCTTGTTAAAAGATAACACACCAACCCACTTTTGCTTTTTTAAAGAAATTGCAGAAAGCGACTTTAACAATACAACCAAATCTGCAGATGAAAACAAAGAAGATTATTTATATGCAAAAGTTAAGCAAGAGCTAAAAATTGATGATTTAATAAGATATGGAATAAATGCAGTAATGATTAAAGATTATTCTGAAATAACATTTATTCTTTCAGAAATAGAAAAACGAGTGAAAAGAAGAAATATTTTTATTTCAGGTGCTGCCGCTGATTATTCTCCTTACAAAGAAGAGGATGCTAAAGACCTCATACATTCGTTAAGTTACAAACTAGCAGAGAAAGAGTATAAAATTGTTTCAGGATATGGTTTAGGAATTGGAAGTATTGTTATAAATGGGGCTTTGGACTACAAACTTAATTCTAACTACAGAAATTTAGATGATTTACTTATTCTTAGACCATTTCCCCAAACACAATCAGGTACTAAAAGCATCCCCGAAACAAGGACAGATTATCGAAACGATATGATCACGAAAGCAGGAATTGCAATTTTTGTTTTCGGAAATAAGTTAGTTGAGGGTAAGATTATCAATTCTAATGGTATGGAAGAAGAATTTGATATTTGCTTAAAGCATTATGTTATTCCTATTCCAATTGGTGCAACAGGTTCTGTTTCTAAAACTTTATGGGATAAAGTAATGAGTAACCTAAATACTTATTACCCTGATAATGCAGACCTGCATAATGCAATCAAAGAATTGGGAAAGGAAAATATCTCTAAAGAAGAAATAATAACAAATACTATAAAAGCGATTAATATATTACAAAAAGCATAACAATGGCAAAGAGACAAATATTTTATAGCTTTCACTATGATAATGATGTATTCAGAGTTCAACAAATTCGGAACATTGGTGCATTGGAGGAAAATAAACCTGTCTCTGTAAATGATTGGGAAACTGTAAAAAGAGGTGGTGAAACTTCTATCAAAAAGTGGATCGACGAAAATTTAAAATACAAAAGCTGTTTGGTGGTTTTAATTGGAAGTGAAACAGCTAATAGAAAGTGGATAAAGTATGAAATTGAAAAGGCTTGGAATGATGGAAAGGGGATATTAGGAATTTATATTCATAACATAAATTGTATGAAAAACGGCACTTGCTCACAAGGACTAAACCCATTTGACTATGTATATTCTCAATATGGAACCAAACTTTCCAGCCTTGTAAATGTATATAATCCTAATCCACTTAATGCATATGGCGATATTGCAAATAATTTAGAAAGCTGGATTGAGGATGCTATTTCAAGCAGATAGCCAATTTATACCAAGTATTAATACATTTATTGAAGGTAGTAGTAAATGATTAATAAAATATTACTTTGATGCTAAAATGACTTTGTTTGTCTGTACAGAATAATGAGCATCACTTTGATCGAAATCAAAAGGATCAGCAACAACAAGGTTTAGGTATTTACTGTATTTCTTTTCCAGCCAAACTATTAATTGCTCTGCCTGCTCATAGGTATACTTGCGATGTCCTACTCCATTTTTGTAACTGAGTTGATTTAAAATATTCTCAGGTATCTTAGGTGCTTCACTGCCGAAATAATAGAAGTGCTTAGATAATAATACATTTTTTGATTGCGTGTCTCTGTTTTTATTGTACTCGTTCATACTGCCATCTGCCAGGCTATGATGGGAATGAGCCTGGCTCCATAATTTAGTTTCATCATTATAGTGGTATATATTATCTCCAAGCAACATTTTTTTACTACCATTTCTCACCGGCCTTTTATCTTTAAACTCAGAGTTTTCCCAATATTCATTAAACGTAATTTTTTGAGTAACCTGCATAGCAAAAATGCATTGACCGGTTGCCTTTAGTCTACCACCCCCTACCCCCAATATCCAGTCGCCAATCTGTGCTGTATTTCTTATTTGAGGCTTACATGTAGCAAGAGTACAAATGCCATGGAAAGGATTAGGGGCGAAACCGAAATCCCGGTCTACCACATATATATACACGTAAGGCATAGTTAGCAATTAACTGGGGCTTGTGAATTTGGGGGAAGGCGGTTTCCTCCATCAGGATTTTGAAAATTATTTTCACCATCAATAGCAGATACTATACTATCAGTATTCCAGCCAACAATAGCAGATGCATACTTTTCTAAACTAGATGGAATATCTGCCTCTGTACCACCTCTAACATAGATTCCCACTATGCGCTTTCCTTGCTCATTTGCTTTGTCGATTTCCCAATTTACCCATGGTCGGGTATGTGTATCTTTCCCAATCAGTACAACAACCGTACTTGCCCACGAAATTTTCATGCGCAAAATACGTTCAATGGCTTTATCACTAATTCTTTTCTCTTCCATCCGTCTTTGATTTTCAGGCTTCATCCTAACGGAACTATTTCGAATATCGTAGCCTTTTGAAGTGAGCAGGTTGGTTAGGTTTGTAACTTCGGCATCATCTTGATGATGGTGGCTTATAAAAAGGTGCCTTCTCTTATTGTCTGTTAACATAATGCAGTGATTTTTTGGTTGATTTGCCACTTAGGTGGAAAAAACAAAGATATTGGGCCTTTGCCGGTAGTGAACTTCTGCTTGATTCGTGTACGGCCGGTACTATCACTGACTTCAGGATTTGTAACTCTTAAATATTTATCGACTTCACAAAATAAGTTTTGACAATCTATTAGTTGTAATGGCCTGCCCCAAAGTGTTAGTTGATCAATTCCTAATCTCTTAAATTCCATCTCCTGATCATCGGTCATCATTTTTATTATATCCTCAAAGGAATAGTCTCCCAATGATTGGAAGCATTTTGTAATTCCATTTTTTGCTCCGGGGCCAGCGATCACAAAGTCCATCTCTGAAAAATTGCTGAGAGTGCTATAATTCAAATCAATTGTATATTGAAAAGCTAAAAAATTACCTAAAGATGGATAACTCAGTAATAGTTGATATATTTTTTCAAGACTATTACTCTCTGCTATTTTATAATAGAGTTTGTCTTTCATCATTTTGGATAACAAGGCTAAATGGTTGCTGTGCTTAAACTTATATCCAAATACACTTCCTGCCGAAGGCATTATATAGGCCGCTGAATAAATTCTATTATTTTCAACTAACTCATGGGTTAATATTTTATCATACTCATCAAAGGAAAAGTTATCATAAGAAATTTGTCCAAACTTCCTTAGCAAGCATTCGTATGTTTCAATTTTATTAAACAGCTTAAAAAGAATTGTACGGAAAAATATTTCTTTGGCATTTGGTATCCTCTCCTCATACTGAAGTTTAATCAAATACTGACTTACTCTATCTGAAGCGCGAAAGACATTTGTAAATCTATTTTTTGCAATTACAGGATCATTCGTCCAAGGGCCGCTTGTATCTGTAAGGCGCTTTATAAATACATCAAAACGTTTGGACGCAAATTTCCAATAGCTGTCATAAACAGAAGAACGTTTCGGTTTGACTAATTTAGTAAAGTGCATGGGGGTCATTCTGTAAATCTTATTTATTCAAGTTATGTCTTTCTATATATTCCAGTTTTCTGTCTCTTGGTGACACTAAAACTCTGCCCCCTTTATTTTCTACAACCTTATGAAATACTTTATATGATTTAAGAATTGCTATTTCCCATTGAAAAGAACTTACTTTAGCAACTTCTAGGTCTATAACAAGTTGTTTAATCATATTAAGTATATCTGTATCAATTCTCTCACTTTCTTTAAGCATTCCATTTGCTTTGGCGTAATTATAAATAATTAACGTCACAGCTTCTTCAGCCACTTGGGGCCTTCCACGGTCTTCAGCATCAAGAGTGATTACATCACTCTTTCGTTTCAGTTTCATAAGATGCCTAACAACCGGAGACCAACCTAAAAATGCTATATGACCAAGATGGAATACATCGTGATACCTATAGTCGTTCGGCATTCGAGAATTATCTGTAAGAGGATCGCCAAGTTCTATTCTTTCCCCATTCTCTTTTTCCCAAATCATTTTAACTTCCAAAAAATCATTCATTTTTTTTTCCTCAATAAAATCAACGATAAAAGAATCAGGAAATTTTTCGGGATAATGCTCATCGAATCTTGCGATCTTATGCAGGTCTTTCTCTTCAAATCTATCTTGAGTTTTTGATAGATTTTTCCTTGCAATGTCTTCTAAGTTCAAGCCATTATGTGATGCGATTGAACTAATATACCATAGCACATCGCCTAGTTCTTCTTCCAAGCGTTCTTTAAAACTCCCAAAGCCATTACCATCTCGAATTTTCTTTTTTAAAGTAGTGAGTACAGATCCAGCTTCACCGGCTAATCCTAAATAACCTAGGAAAAAATTCTCTTGATCTTTTGAGTTATAACTTTGAAGAGTTTTTGTTGCATGATTTTGATATTCTTTTAGGGTCATAATTAAACGAAATAAGGTCTCACTAAAATAATATTTTTTTAGTAATAGTTGTTGTTTTTATTTAATATATGCTTTCTATAAGCAGCAACAGCATAATTTGCCAATGGTTCGGTATGATGACATTCACCGAAACCGAAATCTAAATCAACGTAGGTTTTAAGAAGTTAAAAGTGCAGGCTTCGCAGGCAAGTTTACCTGTGGACTTCAATACCGTCTTCTTTTTTTCAGCTACTATTTTGGCATTGCGTTCCCGGTATTTGTGCAGCTTATACAGTATTTGCCCTTCACGCACCGAATCGTTCCAAGTATTTTCGTCTTCTTCAATTTGATACATTTTCAAAATCATTCAATCTTGATTTTTTCAAAAGAAAGGAGCATTTGCTTTTCTTAAAAGATATAATTGCTTGCCGAACCGAAGCACAAGGGCTTAATAAGGATATTAGAAGAATTTTCGGACGTTCCTTATTTAATGAACGCTAATACTATATTTTGCCTTTATAAAAATGCAATAAAAAAATCAGGATAAATGAAGCTGTTGGATGAATATTTGCTTCCACACAGAGATTATACATTTAAATGCAGGAGGTGTTTTGAGTTGTTAGAAACATATCCCTCCACTTACAAAATCCTATTACAGAGAAATTGTAACCCATAAGTATATATACTCTCTTAGAATGTTAGGCTATTTACCTATGGAATAGTATTGTACTTTTTTACTCCTTTTTACTCTTTTTTACTCCTTTTTGGCCTCAAAATGCACATTTGTGTATAATTATATAGTACGTATGTATGTTTCGTATGTACATTTCGTAATACATTTGTTTAACAATTGATGAGCAAAGTTTCGTGTAAGCATTTGGTTAACAATTGTATAAAGAATTTTTAATTGTTTTGTAACGCATTTACAATACAAAAAATTACAAAATTCCCCGACATAAAGCCGGGGAATTAGGAGTGAGAGCAAAAGCACAATTTGTTTAACGGAGCAGGTGATACTCCTGCATTTCTGGGGTGCTTCCCAGTACCTTTATATTTTCGATTATCCGCTGTGCTTTAAAAGAGAGGGTGACTTCCTCTCTTTTAAAGCACATATGCAAAGTAATGAAGATATTTTTCATGCCAGACCAAAAGAAATTAACAAGTTGTGAATAATCAGCGTCTGGAACGTGCATAACTATCCCCGGTATAACAACGCATTTGATTGGTAGGGTGTTATTTGCATTCTAAGTATGGTATTTATTCCGTGTTATTTTATCTACGTAAATACAAAATTCTTTGTCCATTTTAATATACAAACCATTTCAGCCTGTTAGAGAATTGATGCAAGTCACCTTCTTCTATAATAGACAGACTTGCAATCCACAATTCTTGTAAACCCTTCTACTTATGTTTGAATTAACTGAAAAAATTGCAAAAGACTTAAACGAAATTGTCGCAAAGTCTTTAGAGAAAAATCAAAATCATTCTGCCGGTTTTGACATCATCTGGTATCGCAAAGTCAGGCCTGACTTTTCGGAGGCATACTGCTACCATTTGGCAACCCTTCTCATTTATTATAATGAAAAGTACAAAAGAGAATGGATAACCGTTCAGAGAGACAATTTAACCATTAGTTCAAACTTTTCAACACAATACTTTTACGACCAGGGCGGTTACTTAAAAATATACGAGAGCGAAACACGAGAACAAAACATTAAAAAGTTGACAGAACAACAACTACAAAAATCAATTTGGCAAATTAAAGGCTGGTGGATTTTTGTACTTATTAATGCAGCCATATCTTTTCTAATAGCTTGGCTAACTAGATAATTCTGCAAGCCAGCTTATTTAAGAAAAGAGAGGGTGTACAGCATGGTAGGGAGTTAACAACGAAACATAACTATATGCTTTTATCAGCAGTGGTTCTAACTCGACCTCAATCTATTGACAATTTATTACTCCTCAATTTGAAATCTCCCCAAACCTTTTTATCTTAGTAAGCATAAAGTCGTAATTATATCACCTCTTTGGTGTTTTTCATAGGTTAGCAACATCCCGGGCATTCCTGTCCGGGATTTTTTATTTGGATTACCCATCTCCGGATGGAGAAGGGCCAAGCTCACCTTCCCGACTGGATAATTCATCCCTAATTTGGTTTTTCTATCCAGGCTGAACATTTCATCTTTACACTCCCAGGGTTACCTCCGCAAGAACCTTTTTATGAGGCAGCATCCGCAACTGTCTTACCATTCATTTTATTTAAAAATACTCTTCATGTACACAAAACTGATACCGGCCATCGTGCTGTGCGGACTATTCATTCATGTATACAGCCAACCTGTAAAATTCCTCCGCATCGGAGATACGCTTACAAACACAGATTTTATATACTCGTTGAACGATCAAAAATATACCGGCAGCCTGCCGGATAAAAACGGCAAGCTAACCATTCTCGATTTTTGGGCCACCTGGTGCAGTTCCTGCATAAAAGCCCTGCCCAAAGTGGAAGCCCTTCAAAAAGAAATGGGAGACCGCGTGCAGTTTATTTTAGTGAACACTAAAAATTCAGGAGATAACCCGATAAAGATCAGGAACTTTTTTTCAAAATGGAAGGAGCGGTATGGAGCTAACCTTAACCTTGCATCCGTTGAACAAGACACCCTGCTTGATGCGCTTTTTCCGCACCAGCTTATTCCACATTATGTGTGGATAGACGCCGGCGGAAAGATCGCTGCGTTTACCAGTGTAGAGCAGCTAACGGCTGCCAATATTAAAGCAGTGCTGGAAAAAGAGCGGGTGCAGATTGCTATGAAAAAAGACCAGGATGCATCAAGCCCCCTTTTTACCAACTCGGATTTGCCACAATCACAATTGCGGAGTTATAGTATTTTTTTGAAAGGCAAGTTTGACGGGCTTCCTTCAGGCAACCGACTGCACCAGTCGGGTGATACAGTTTACGGCCATGGTATTACCAATACTCCCCTGAAGGATATGTATCTTACAATTTTACAGAAGCTTTATCCCGGTTTCACAGAAAACCATCTCATCCTGGAAATGAAAAAGCCTTTTAAATGGACAATACCTGCTATAGAAGGGGAGCAGAACGCTTGGTATAAGGAAAACATGTACAGCCTGGAAGTGATCGTGCCTATAGATAAGGTATCAACCCTATATAAGGAAATGCTGCAAGAACTTAACCGGCATTCAGGGTATACAGCGAAGATGGAGAACAGAAACATAAACTGTTTTGTGCTGATGAGCACAAGCAAAAAAGATCAATTAAAATCTCGTGGTGGAGAAACAGACATTCGTATGTTTTATGTAGACCGTCCCTACCTGAAAAATGCACCCTTGCAATATCTAATCGCAAGACTTAATAACTGTCCTGCAATTGCTATACCCATAGTAGATGAAACAGGCATTGATTTTCCTGTAGATATGGATTTTCCCGAAGGCTTTTCAGATTTGGAAAAGATAACGCTAAGGTTAAAGCAATACGGGCTGGTTTTGGAAAAAGCGGAACGGAATATGGAGGTTTTTGTAATAAGAGAGAGGGAGTAGTTAGGTGTTGCTACAGGACGAAAGATAATGCTAACGGAGTGACTGTGCCATATAAGGGATCTCCGATACTTGGCGGGTTTTCTCCATTTACTTTTCAGCATATTTTAAATGCTAAATTATTGAGCATTTTGTTTAAATTGCTCAAATAACAATAAGCAAAATGGAAAATAAAGTCTCAATTAATAATAAAGGAGTTGAGTCAGCCGGGTTAACAAAAGATTACAAAGAAGCCATTGCTGAATATATCTGGAATGCATTTGACGCTAAAGCAACAAATGTGTCAGTGCATTTTAACA
This sequence comes from Chitinophagaceae bacterium, assembly GCA_019638615.1. GTDB lineage: Bacteria > Bacteroidota > Bacteroidia > Chitinophagales > Chitinophagaceae > Agriterribacter. The sequence continues at coordinate 16,003 of JAHBTL010000045.1, forward strand.
CTAATGCTATTGATACATTAAACTACATCAGTGTATCAGATAACGGAGAAGGAATCAACTTTGAAACGCTTAACTCGACTTTTGGAAATTTCTTGGATTCAGTTAAAAGTGGAACTTTTCAAAGATCTTCATATATACATGGTAACAAAGGTAAAGGTAGATTCTCCTTTACCGCATTTGCCGAAAAGGCTGAATGGCATACCATATATAAGGATGCTGATTCGCAAAAATTGCTCGAATACGATATTGTTATAACAAGAAACAACAAGCATATCTTCAAAGACGAAAACAAGAAAATTTCTGCGAACTTAACCACTGGAACTACTGTAACTTTCGGAGATATTTTCCACTTAACTGCGTATAGTTTTTTATGTGATGAATTTAAGGATTTTATTGCTAAAGAGTTTGGTTGGTTTCTGTTTCTGAATAAGGATTTGAACTATACCTTAAATGTTAACGAATATTTAGCCCAGTTCGATCATCTAATTTCTGATAGTGAAATCAAAAACCTTCAAATAAAGGATTCGGATAATGGCAATTATCAATTTAAAGTAACTTATATTAGATGGGCTGAAAAAATAGGTGACAAATTTTATTTTTATTTTCTTAACTCGGAAAAGCGTGAAATAGCGAAGGAGCTGACTTCTTTTAATAACAATGCAATTGGATTTTATCATAGCATCTATGTAGAATCCAGCTTTTTTAACTCATTCAATCCTAATAATTCAGAGCAATCAGGTAACCTGTTTGAAAACACCAAAGGGAATCCTGTCTATAAGACCCTGATGAATAAACTTCAAAGCCTAATCAAAGAAAAGCAAAAAGTATTTTTACGCGGTGATGCGGCTGACAAACTGATATACAAGTATGAGCAAGACGGAGTGTTGCCTAAATTTAGAAATAACAAATATGAGCAAGAGAGACGGAAAGATTTAATTGATGTTGTAAAGTCAATCTACTGTATTGAACCAAAGATTTTTCAAGGACTTAATAAAGAACAACAAAAAATTAACCTGGGATTAATTAATCTTTTGCTGGATACGGAAGAAAGGAATAATGTTATAGAGCTTATAGGTCAAATCGTTAATATGACTCATGAGGAGAGAGAAGAACTGACGACACTATTAAAGAAGACAACCATAACAAAAATTTCCAGAACAATATCATTAGTAGAAAGCAGATACAAAATAGTAGAACTTTTGAAAACCCTGGTATTTGATCTAAAGCTTTTTACAAATGAAAGAGATCATATTCAAAAAATAATTGAAGAAAACTACTGGCTCTTTGGAGAGCAATATCACTTGGTATCTGCAAATGAAGGCTTTGAAAAATTATTTTTCCATTATAATAATCTTCTTAACGAGCCAGCAGGAAAAAGGAAAAAAGTTGTATCGGAAGAGAAAAATAGAAGACCTGATATATTTATTTGTCGTAAGCATAGCGTTCCAGATATACTGGACGACCAGGTGGAGATGGAAGAGAATATCATTGTTGAACTAAAAAGGCCAGATGTTGATATCGGCAAGATGCAGCTTCGTCAAATAGAAGATTACTTAGAGGTAATAAAAAAGGAAGACCAATTTAATTCCCAAAAAAGGTTCTGGAAATTTATTGTGGTCAGTAATAGAATTGATGACTTTACTAAAAATCAATATGAAGCATTTAAGAATAATGGCAAAAGGTATTTGGTAAAAGCTATCACTAACTACGAAATTTACGCTTTGACCTGGGATGATATTTTCACAACTTTTGATTTAAGGCACAAATTCCTTCTTGATAAATTAGAGTTTGATAAATCTGCTCTGAAAGAAGAGTTGAGATTGAAAGGAATTGAATTCTCGAAAGATGAAGCAACAGCAATTACAAATGAGATTTTATTAACGGAAACTTGATTTTACTAGCGTTGAAGCTCACCTCTAACCTAATACTTACAAATATGTGTTGGTATGATAAAATTGATAATAACTTCAAAAAGAAGGTGGTTTTAGAATGGACTAAACTTTTAGACCAAAATCTGAATGAAAGTCATTACCATAAATATTTATCTAAAAATGCGGGGCTGTTTTTAGGTAAAGAAAACTGTCATCTGGTTATATCTAAGCTCAAGATGGGAAGCGAGCTTGAGACGGATTTTGTTACATTAACTGATGATTTTAGTAATGGCAATCAATTTGAACTAATAGAAATTAAACAACCAGGTGCGAAGCTGTTTACATCTAAGGGGTTGATGACGGCTGATTTTAATCGGGCTGTTCAACAAATAAGAGATTGGAAACGATGGTTAATAGATAATCCATCATGGCTTCGAAAATATTTGCCTACCATATCTACAAGAGTTGTATTTAATAGTCATTTAAAATTCAAGATTGTTATCGGCAGGAGACTTTCTAATCCATTTGAAATAGAAAAGAGAAATCAAATTACAGAAGAAATTGGTGCAGAGATTAGATCGTTTGACTATATTACTGACAGATTTAATCTGAGAGATTTTCGCAGAGGCGCCTGGTTAGAAAATGGGTATGATTTTTTTAGGGAGGAGGTCGGAAATCCATTTTATAAGGCACTGACAGATTCGCAGTGGAAAAAGTTTTGTAATCGGCAGAAAGTATCCACCTTCCATTTCTATAGTTGTCACTGTGAAGATTTAGTTACGTTCAGGAAAACTTTCCCAATTTAAATGTAGATTGAGGTTTTCTCTACTGGAAATCCAAATAGCAAGTGAGATTGCTCCAATTTATTTACAATTCATTTTTTTATTTCTATCGGTACCATTTCGTAAAAAGCGCCTGAATAATAATGCCAAATAGTATCTAAGCCAGATGGCATATAATATTCAATGTAATTCCGTTTAATAATAGTCTTGTAGTACATTATTTCCTTTTCAAAAATTTTTTGTATCAACCCCTTCGAATATCGGTATACGTACAGAAATGTTGTTGGTCCTTCTAAATTACCGCGCTTGTTAAATTTAGTTTGATCAACTATTACTATCAGCTCCCGGTCACCATCGCTCCCGAAATCAAATTCATAAATTTTTAAGCCATTAAAACTCTCGCCCAATATTTCTGTTGCTTTACGTCCGTTGTAAATTACCTGAAAATAACAGGCACCATGGTCACAGCCCGACTTTACCATTTCGCCTGTTGTAAGCTTTCCTTGCGCTTCCATTTTAGTTGTCACAAGAACAACCGTATTTGTACCTGAAAATAATACCTTAGATGAATATGCCTGGGAATAACAATCAGGAGATGATATGCATAATATCAAGAAGGCTATAATAACTGTCATTTTCATAAGAGTATATCGGTTAAATTGTCAAAATATTGTTGGCTGTATATTCTTCAAGCGATGATCTTGAGCTTTTATATGGTTAATATTTAAAATATCTTTCTTTCTCGTTCAAAATTTTTCTAACTTTAGTTTGGTGTTTTTCATAGGTTAGCAACGCCCGGGTAGTCTTATCCGGGCATTCTTTTTAGTATACTGCGGTATCTTAGCAGGTAAAATATCTGCCGTTGATATATTTTTCTCGTGGATAGAGTATCCATTTTTTAATATCTTTATCCGGCTGATAACAACATAATATGGCAACAACAACATTAAAAATACTCAGAGAAGTAAACGGCTACACACAGGAATCTATAGCAGAAGTGCTTGGCATTAGCCAAAATACTTATAGCAGGCTGGAACGTGACCCTAAAAGCTTAAATGCTGAACAGGCACAAAAGCTTTCTGAATTTTATAATGTAAGTATAGGAGACTTGCTATCTGAAGTAGCTCCAATAATAACTTTCCAACAAATAACCAATAGCAACAATACGAATAGTGCTAATGGAGGATATTTTCATAGCAATGTCAATCAGTCCGTAGACAGTGAACTGGTAAAAGCATTGCAAGCTCAAAATGAGTTATTAGCAAAGCAGAACGAAGAATTAATGGAACTGGTAAGATCTATCGGAAAAAAATTAGCCGCTTCTTGAGATAAATTTTTAAAATTATTTCTTCCTGTCATATCCCAATATTGCAATAAGCCTCTCATTTTGTTGAATAAGTTTTTCGATATGGATTTTTAGCAGTTTGATTTCTTCATTTTTAGTTTGTATTACTTCGTCTATTCCTCTATCGTTATACTGATGATTGATATAACCGCTTACACCACCATCGCCGCTGATTATTGTACAGTTAGTATAAATAACTTCTGCTTGTAAATAGTATGGAGTATGATCGGTGAGGAAGAACTCAACAGGTGCTTGATAAAAATCTGAAAGCTTTTGTGCAAGAATACCGTCTATCTTTGATCTGCCCTTTTCAATTGCAGTATATAAATCAAGAGATATGTTAAGACCTGCTGCAACATTTTCTGGCTCTAACTTTTTGTATTCCCTATACAATGCCAATTTAAAAGAAAGGTTCATTGTAATCTTTATTTCTTCTTACGAAGCGGCTTTCTTTTATTTAGCTTAACAGGTTTGCCGGATTTTGATGGTCGGTTTAGTGTTTTGTTATTATATTCTTTCACTTCTTCAGAAGTTAAAGGTATTGTTCTTATCACCTCGTAATTAATTTCTCCCTTCTTAACTTTTGTTGGCGGTTTGAGCTTAATGAAAACTTTTATTAGATCATTAGATAACGGTTTCTTAGGTAAAATATCACTTATCATAAGACCAAGAGCCTTGGCAATTAGATTTATATGCCGAAAACTGTAAATAGCATTTAACTTAGGGTTTTCAACTTTTCCTATAAAACCTTCCGAAAAACCTATTTCCAATGATAAAGCGACTTGAGAGAATTTAGGTTTCCTCAGGACTCTTATTGTTTGAATAATCTCCCAGTCTATCTCCGCAATTATTTTTGTTATAATTCTGCCCTCATCTGCCATTATGCAAACAAGCTGCATTTATAAATTTTGTACGAATACCTATAGGGATGTGTAATTTTTGTAACTTTAATTCTGCGTCTAATTACACATTGAACATAGCTGACGACGATATAACCCAATACTGGCAGTCTTTTCAACAAGGACTTGAAGAAGGATTTACTTTCTTCTTTAAAAAATATTACCCCTCCTTGTGCTTTTTTGCCAACCGTTTTGTAAAAGATAAAGAAATGGCAGAAGATATTGTAAGTGAGGCTTTGATGAAGGTTTGGCAGAAAAAGAATACGATTGAAGCACCCCTGGCTTTTAAGAATTACTGCTATACTTCCGTGCGCCATGCCTGCCTGCGCTGGTTGGAGAATCAACAACGCCATGCGCAGCAACTGCCTGCGGAGCTGTATACCGAAGAAACCGCTTTGCAAAATATCATCCGCGCAGAAACCACAGAGGAGCTGCACATGGCTATACAGAGCCTGCCGCCTAAAAGCAGTACGGTATTTACCAAATTGTATGTAGAAGGTAAAACCGTTGCAGAAGCTGCAAAGGAGCTTAAACTGACTGTATCTACCGTAAAATCCCACAAAAGGAACGGGCTGGCTTTGCTGCGCAGCATGATAACCCGGCTTGTATTTGTAATGCTTGCCATTATCTTTCAAATAATCTGATCTTTTTCCCTGGCTCATTCATCCTTTTTACCGATTTGTGTATCCTTATATCTCAAAGGCTCTGCTTTGCGCCAAATTCTTTTTAACTTACTGGTATGACAAATAATAACAGCAGTAATATGGAGCCCGATAAGACATCCCGTATAGCATACCTCGTGGCGGGGTATATCAGGGGCATATTGACCGATGCTGAAAAAGATGAGTTGGACGACTGGATAACTCAAAGCGATGCCAATATGGAACTGTTTGCAGAGTTGACGGATGAAAATAATATGGAAGTCGCCTTGGAAGAACGCGGCAGCTATAACAGCGAAGCCGCCATAGCAAGGCTGAAAGAAAAGATCATTCTTGAAAAACCAACTGCCCGCCGCAGAACGATAAGACTGATGTATGCGGTGGCGGCGGCAGTAAGCATTCTGCTTGTACTTTTTTTTGCTTACAGGTATAACCATGCAGGTGAGCCTGCAAAAATGATAGCTGCCGCGCAGGATGTACAGCCGGGAACAGATAAAGCGGTATTAACCATTGCCGGGGGCAAACAGATTGCGCTTGATAGTTCGGTTAAAGGAAATGTGTTTACGCAGGATGGCTTGCAGGTTTCCGGCTCCGGCGCCATGCTGCAATACAGTGGTAAAGCAGCCACAAAGGAGTGGCATACGCTCACAACGCCACGCGGGGGGCAATACAAGCTGCAGTTGCCGGATGGTACGCTGGTATGGCTGAATGCGGAAAGCAGCATCACTTTTCCAAGCCTGTTCGATGCGGGGGAAAGGCGTATAAAAGTTACAGGAGAAGTATACCTGGAAGTAGCGAAAGACGCTTCAAAAAAATTTACAGTTATTGCAGGCAGAACAGCAACAGAAGTATTTGGAACACATTTTAATATAAACGCTTATGATGAAGGAAGTGTAATATATGTTACGTTGGAGGAAGGTAGTGTAAAGGTGAAAGATACTACCAATAATAGTAACATCCTGTTAAAGCCGGGAACACAGGCAATATGGAAAAACGAAGCATTTACTATACATGAAGAGGTAAATATGGAAGAAATGCTGGCATGGAAAAACGGGTGGTTTTATTTTAAAGAAGCGCCGATAGAGGATATTATGCAACAGGCATCAAGATGGTATAATGTGGATGTACGCTATGAGGGAAAGATCAATTACCATTTTAATGCGGATATTGAAAGAAACGTTTCTGTATCAAAGCTGCTGGAACTGCTGCAAGCTACCGGCAGGGTACATTTTAACATTCAGGACAAAACCATAATTGTGAAACCTTAAATTTTTTGCCGATGATAATATAACAGATATGCGTTGACCCATAAAAAACCGCTTCGCATTGCGGGCGAAACGGTGTGAAATTAAGGTCATAAACACAAACAATCATGCGGATTGTTTCCCTGGGGAAATAATGTATTTATTAACCAAAACAGATCAAAGATATGGAATTCAGCATTCGCTGCATAGCCCGTACCTGTGTAAAAATGGTATTGCCTTCCGGTAAGGCGCTTAAACCGGTTTTTCACGGTAAAACATTGCAGGTTATGAAACTGATAATACTGCTTACGGTACTAACAACACTTAAAGCCTGGAGCAATACCTTCGGGCAAACATTGACCATCGCGGTAAAAGAAGCATCTCTCGAAACCATCTTTACACAGGTAAAAAAACAAACCGGTTACCGTTTTGTATATACAAGGGAAGAACTGGCCAACGCCCACCCGGTAACGCTTGATATGAAAGATGCAAAGATAACAACCGTGCTCGACGCCTGTTTTAGAGATCAGCTACTCGGGTATACTATTAACGGAAGGTATATTATTGTAAAAAGAAAAATTCATCTCCTTCATACTACTAAGCCAGACACCTTGATTAATATAAAAGGGAAAATTACGGAAGAGAGTGGCGAACCGCTGGCAGGGGCAACGGTTACGGTAAAGGGAACCGGGCGGGTTGCGCTCACCAGTGAAAAAGGAGAATTTTTTATAGATTCGATACATACAGGCGCGGTGCTTCTGGTGAGCAGTATGGGGTATTTTTCACGAGAATACGAAGTAAAACGGGAAGGAGACATTTTGCTGCACCTGAAGGCAAATGTTAATGAGCTGCGCAATGTGCATATTGAAGTAAATACAGGTTTCCAGGGAATCCCTAAGGAGAGGGCAACCGGATCATTTACTTTTATTGATAATTATTCATTAAACCAACAGAGTGGCATAAATATTTTAGATCGTCTAAATGGCATAGCAAATGGAGTACTCTTTGATTCTAAACGCATTTCAGATGCCGGTAATAAGAAATTAGGTCTTACAGTTAGAGGATTAAGCACCATCAATGGGCCTAAAGATCCATTAATCGTTTTAAATAATTTTATTTACGAAGGGAATATTAACAATATTAATCCAAATGACATAGAAAGCATAACAATATTAAAAGATGCTTCGGCTGCATCTATTTGGGGTGCCAAGGCGGGAAACGGAGTAATCGTGATCACTACAAAAAAAACATCTTATAATCAGCCTTTAAAGGTTGAGGTAAACTCAAGTGTAAGAATTTTTGCCGAACCTGATTTGTCTGCGCTACGCCAGATGTCGTCTTCAGATTATATTGATGTTGAGCTTTACTTATTTAAACAAGGTTATCGCCTGGAAGATACCAGCAACATTGAACGCCCTATTTTTTCGCCCATATATGAGATTTTGTTACAACGGCAAAATGGAAGTATTACTTCCACAGATTCTGCCAATCTCATACATGCATTGCGCGGACAGGATGTGCGAGATGAATTTAAGAAATATATGTATCAAAGGGCAATACACCAACAGTATGCCGCTAATATACAATCCGGGAATGATAATATGGCATGGCTCTTTTCTATGGGGTATGATAGAAATATTTCTGAATTAGCTTTAAGAAACGACAGGCTGACCTTACACCTGAAGAATATTTTTTCTCCCACAAAAAATATACAGTTAACGGCCGAAGCTTATTATGCGTATGCAAAAAACCATAGCGGAAAGCCCGGATATAATGACGTGTTGAATTCTTTGTCTTCATTACCCCCTTATACCCGTTTTGGCGATCCAGAGGGTAATCCCATGCCTGTTACCAAGGATTACAGGCAGCCCTACCTGGATACAGCAGGAGCCGGCAATTTATTAGACTGGAATTACTATCCATTAAATGACTATAAATACGCAACAACAACCCAAAATACTCAAAACATCATTTTGAATTTTGCGGTACATTCTAAAATTACTAATTCATTACAAGCTGATATCAGATATCAGTATGGGAGAGAGCAAAATTCAGTAGAAATGCTATATGCGCAACAGAGCTATTTCGCCAGAAACCTCATTAATCTGTACAGCCAGGTTGATCCTCAGACTGGTAATATTATTTACAAAATTCCTTCGGGAGCAATACTTGATTTATCAAACGCTGTCCTGGAAAATCATACAATAAGAGGTCAGTTGAATTTTCAAAAAAGATGGGGTCGTCATGAAGTAACAACTATTGCAGGAGGTGAGCTCAGGCAAATACACAATACAGAGAATATATATCGCACCTATGGCTATAGCCCTGATGTATTAACTTTTTTACCTGTAGATTATGCAAATACTTATCCCACATTTATTACCGAGTATGATTCCTTTATTCCGAATAATCAAAGTTTTAGAGATGTTTTAAATCGGTTTGTGTCTATCTATGCGAATAGTGCTTATTCTTTAAATAAAAAATATACTGTGTCAATAAGTGGCAGAAAGGATGCTTCAAATCTATATGGAGTGGCAACTAATAATAAATGGAAGCCATTATGGTCTGTAGGGATAGCTTGGGATGTAAAAAAAGAAAAGTTTTATAAAATAACATGGTTAACAAATCTTAAGCTCCGCACCTCATATGGTATTAGCGGGAATATTGATCAAACTCAATCAGGGTTCACCACCATATTGTATGTTCAAACTTCTCAATTTACAGGAACACCCTACTCGGATTTTACCAGATTTGAAAATCCCAGCCTAAGATGGGAAAAAGTAAAACAATTCAACGTAGGAATAGATTTTAGCATAAAAGAGAATAGCATTTGGGGTAATATTGATTATTATAGAAAAGATGCTTCAGATCTCCTGGCCCCGGTTCCTATAGATTTAACAGCCGGTTTAAATAGGGTCTCTATTATTAAGAATGTTGGCAAGCTTTCTACATATGGTTGGGATATCCAGATCAATAGTTTAAACATAAAATCTCCATTCAAATGGACTTCGAGCTTAATTCTGAACTTTACTAAAGACAAACTACGTTCATATTATTATACTACTACCCCATATAATATTGTGAATGGGATAGGAGTGGCGGGGATACTCAATAAACCGCTGTATGGTCTTTATTCATATAAATGGGGAGGTCTGAACCCTCAAACAGGGAGCCCACAGGGTTATGTTGATGATCATGTAAGTAATGATTATGCCGCTATTTTAGGAAACGGAACTTCGGTCAACGATCTGGTTTATCATGGACCTGATGTGCCGGTAATTTATGGTTCCCTTTTAAATACATTTTCCTTAAAGCAATTTTCTTTTTCTTTTTTAATTGCACATCGTTTGGGATATTATTTTAGAAAAGAATCAATTGCCTATTCGGCACTTTTTTCTAATGGGCAGGGAAATTCAGATTATGTAAACCGATGGCAGAAAACAGGAGACGAAAAAATTACCAATATCCCGGCAATGACTTTTCCAGCTTCTGGTACAAGTGATATGTTCTATAATAAATCTGAGGTATTAGTATACAAAAGTGATAATATCAGGTTACAGTATATCAGGCTTTCCTATTTGCTTTCGCTATCTCAAAAAGTAAAGCTTCCTTTTACGGGATTTGAAACTTACACAAGCATTGATAATTTAGGTATTATATGGAAAGCAAACAAAGTAGGAATTGATCCTGACTATCCTTATCTACGCCCTTCTCCAAGCATTGTTGTAGGAATACGCACCATTTTTTAATTAATAATTCCATGCTAAAGCAAATAATTTATGTATACAAAAAAAATAATGCGGGTATCCATTGTACTGATGATCACAGGAATTTTGATCAGTTGTAAGAAATATCTTGACATAAAGCCGGATAAATCCCTTGCAATCATTTCTACGCTGGAAGATATGCAAAGCATACTGGATATCTATTTATATGTTAATTATCAGAGCTCTGCAGCTCTGGAAGCAAGTGCGGATGATTATTATGTCACAGAAAATAATTGGGGGTTGTATAGTGACGTTGACAGAAATATGTATTTGTGGGAGAAAAGTAATCTGTTCCCAGAATTTGAGTATTCCGGTAATGAATGGTCACAGTGCTATGACAACGTTTATAGGGCAAATTCTGTTCTTGAACATATTGATAAAATAAATAAGTCTACAGTTAATATTAATGAGTGGAACAATATAAAAGGGCAGGCGCTTTTCTTAAGAGGTAGGAGTTTTTTTCAAGCCGTTTCTGTGTGGTCATTGGCTTATGATTCATCTTCAGCCGATACCGACTTAGGTATTCCATTAAGGCTTGATGGAGACTTCAATAAGAAATCATTCCGGTTGAGCGTTCGGCAGAGCTATAATCAGATCATAGAAGATTTAAAGTTAAGTGCCGAACTATTGCCCGATCATCCCTTACATGTGCTCAGATCATCGAAAGCTGCAGCCTTTGCGTTACTGTCTAGAGTTTATTTGTCTATGCGACAATATCCGCAAGCAAGGTTATATGCTGACTCTGCCTTGCGAATAAAAAATACTTTGATGGATTACAACGGCGATGTAGGAGTAAATACAGCATCTCAGGCCCCGTTCTCAAAATTTAATCCGGAAGTTATTTATGAAGAAGCTATGTCATTTAACTATTTAATCTATACGAGCTATGCAAAAATTGATTCCATTTTATATAGCTCTTATGCAGAAAATGATTTAAGAAAAAGCCTTTTTTTCAGAGACAATGGCGATGGTAGTTTTGGCTTTAGGGGCTATTATAGTCAATATAACCCTTTTGATGGATTAGCAACTGATGAGCTATATTTAATTAGAAGTGAATGCAGTATCCGTGAAGGCGACATTGATGCTGCATTATCAGATTTGAATACACTACTGATCAAAAGGTGGGTATCAGGTACTTTTACACCCTTAACGGCTAACAGTATCGAAGAGGCATTATCAATAATATTAGCAGAGAGAAGAAAAGAGTTGGTATTCAGAGGTCGCCGCTGGCTTGATGTCAAAAGGATGAATAAAGAAGGGAAGAACATTGTATTAATGAGGAATATTAACGGTAAGGTGTATACTCTTTTATCTAATGATTTGCGCTATGCCCTTCCGATACCTGAAACAGTTATTCAATTATCTGGTATGCAGCAAAATCCTCGTTAAAAAACCTTTATCAGCTTTTTTTATAAAAAAGCGATAAAGGTTTTAAATAAATGTATCAAAATATTACTTTCCCTTCCTGCTTATGGCGTTTTTTTAGTATTGATTGTAATATTAGCAAAACCGTTAGTTGCTATTTCTGATGCCAGTTTTGAAGTAGTGTTAATTGTGCCAGATTGAGGAGTAACGGTACAATTGACCACTCCCATAGGGCCACAATCAGATTCATCACTACTTATTTGCCAATTAGATGATGAAGTATAATTTACTGGAGATGTTGGCCCGGTATATTTGAACTTGGTAAGAAATTTTTTTTCTTTTTCAATCCTGGTGGAGAAAGTATTTGCAATGCTGAATATTGCAATTACCATGGCAAACATGCCTAACAAATATTTTTTCATAATTTTTTTGATAAAATAATAAAATAAATTATACCTACTCTTTTACAGGTTTTCGGCTTTCTCCCTGCTGTAACTTAGGGAAGGATATATTTCTTTATTGCAATAATGAATAGGTGAAATGACACAGCTAAGTTCCGTTGGATAATTACCCTGTACAAATAAATTGATGCGGTTTCCGGGAGCATCTATACGGAAAACGGGCTTGGGATACCGTTGATAAGCGCTTATTTATGTTTCCTGTGCTTCCTGGGCGTAACGCCAAACTTGGCCTTATAGGCGTTGATCAGGTCTTCCGGCCGCCAGCCGGTTTCTATGGCGGCATATTTTACTGACTCTCCCCTGTCGAGCAGCTCAATGGCTTTTTGCAGTCTTTTTTCCCGTAAATACTCATAAGCGCCCATGCCAAATACCATTTTAAACACTGCTTTAAAACGGTATTCATTCATGCCTGCTTTTTTTGCCAATTCGGGAATGATAAAGTGTGCGGATATATCTTCTGTGATGATCCGCTCGGCAGCATAAATTTTATCTTGTTCCGCTTTGGTATATACCACATTGTGAGGATCAAGAACGCTTTTATCTACCAAATATTTGAATAAAATATCTTCTGCCCGGTATCTGTAAAAAGGAGATCGCCATTGTGGAGGATACTTACAGCGCAGTACTTGCGCAATAAGTTCTCTTACGGCATGATCCATGTTAATATTACCATCGGGCACAAGATTACCTGCATGCGTATTGAGCAGCTCCTTATTGAGCATTGGAAAATAGGACAACAATTCTGTATAAAATTCGCTGCTGAACCATACCGAGAAAAGTTGGTAATATGCATCCTCCTTAAAATCAATATTCACTTCCGGAATACCCCGGAATAAAGTCCATTGGCCTTGAGGCAATTGCAGGTTGCCGCCCTTGTTCATAAATACACCATCTCCCAATAAAGCACAGACAAGCCAAAGCCCACCATTATATGACCTTATTTGTACCGTGAAGGGTTGTTTGCTATTAATTACCGTATAGCCAAAGGAGAAATTCCTGCCGTTGTATAGTTGTATGCATATGGAGCCGATATCTGCCGTTGTTGTAAACACCCTGCCACCTGGCAACCTGCTTCCGGCAAAATCAACCGGAAGCTCATTTTTCCATAAGGTTGAGCTGTGAAATACGATATGCAGTTTTGGTGTCATTAATTTGATCAGGAGATTCTTCCTAATGTACTAATAATAGTTGAAAACCGGAGACATCAGCACTTCCATCTGCTACCGGGCTTCCACACAAGAGATATATTCGGAGATCCGCAGAGCAGGCATTACAGTATATGAAAAGGGAGAAGGGATCAGCTTTTGCAACCCTGCAAAGAAAAACAACTCCTTGCCGATGCAAACGGCTTTTAGAAAGCCTCTGCATTAAGAAGAGTATTACAGGTCGGCAAAAGATCACTTTGCCCTCCACAGGGTCTCTCTTCCAGACCCTGTACATTCCCTATATAAAGTGACCCCATTAACAGGACAAACAATTCAATTCTGGATATAAACGCGTGCCTTTTTATTGGAAGCCTTAAAGTTCTTATGGCCCGTTGGTAAAAAAACAATGCTTTAATTACGACATTGGGCATTGTATGAGCCTTGTTATAGTGGTTGGTTGGTTTCATTTCAAAGGAAAGAGTCTTTTTGCATCAACAAACGACACAACTACGACATACGATTTGACAACAATAACAGATACATTTAGCATAGGGTTTCTTTACGGTAGTTCCTTAACATTTTTTGAAGGCAAAGAAAATTTAGTTCAGGTTGAGTTTGACACTAAAACAGGTTGGACAATAGAAAACGAATAAACAATTCGTTTTCAAGATGGGATAATTTATTATTTCTGCTGCCTTTTTATTTTTTTTATAGCATCTTCAACTTTTGCCATAAATTTTGAAAGAGGGATGTTATAATATTCACAAAGAAGGCTCAGGTTACTGACAGAAATATTTCCGACAGCGGTTTCTATCCGGCCTATATGAATGGAGATATCTGTTTTAATTTTTATATCGTTGACAACTTCTTCCTGGCTAAGTCCCAGCTTCTCCCGAAGTTGCTTTGCTACGATAGCGATGCCTGTTAATAGTTCGTCATTCCGATACTGACTCATGTACTACAAAGGGAAGATGAAAAAAAGTTTTAAACAATGACATGTTTGTCATTTTAATTTTTTATATTTGAGTTGTCATATTTTTGAATTTCTTCTTTAAAGAAAAAGAAGCAATTCGCTTAAAATATCGAATAGACAACTGGTGATTTTCAAAGGAATGGTATGATAAGTGAAATGCCCATGTTATGGTGTGGGTTCTCTTATCTGTTCCGGGTATACCAGTACCACTCTTCGGTAAGTTGGGCGCCACGCCTTTTTTGTGCGGGTGCCAGCCTAAAACTTTTTTGTTATGAACAACGCCGTTGCCACACCTGCACAAAATACCAACATCCATTTTAACGAAACCCAATGGCTGTTCCTGCTGGCAGATACCCAAAGCTGGCTGCAGCAAATGCAAGAGGGGCTTATCTGGCAACTGCTCGTAAAGCACCGTAAAAAGCTGCTGCGCAAAGGCTCGTACCTAAGCAGCAAAGCCCTGGCACATATACTGGAGCGCCATTATTACAAAGTGCTGCGCCATCCGCCGACGGGCGGACAGGCTCCGCTTACCGGCAAGTTTACCATACCCATACCGCAAATTGTAGCCTGCATAAGAGATGCCTGCCAGCAACCGCCTCAACCCCTGCCGTGCAGTCCTCACCTGCAGCGGGTACTGGATACCGGCACACCGCTCGGCCACGATACTTCGGGCAATACCGTAACCACCATTACGGTCATTACCAGCACCGGCGGGGAGATCATCACCGCCTTCCCCGGCGTAATACCGCCGCAGCAAGCCCTGTAAGGTTTTTAAAACCTTACAGGGCTGTCTAAGCCTCACCAAAAAAATAAAAAGATGAAAACCAAACACCATAAAGACCCGTTTACAACCCAATGCTGGTTCTGCGAATGCATTACCGACCCTTACCAGGTAATTGCCCACTTCTTTGCCGAAGCGCATGTGCACCATTTTCGCAGGCTCATCAAAAAGCTGGTGTGCCATGCCAGCGGGGCAGGTGTGTACAAAGGATATCCGCTCGGCGATATACTGTTATACAGCAAGCTCATCCACTCGCTTATAAAAGCCGCTCATGCTTTGAAGCATACAAAGCACAGCGCGGTTACTATTAAAAAAGAAGAGCTCTTTCATAAAAAATACTATTGCAGCCATTACGTCAGCGCTGATGCGTGGAAGGAGTTTCCGCGCTGCCTGTCTGAAAAAGAATACAGTGATCCCTACCGGGTATTTCAGCAGTTTTTCAGTTACCGGTCGCTCAGCAACTGGCTGCAGTGCTGGGAGCAGGTAGTGGAAAATGCACTGAACAGTGATACTACTGCTATAGCAGCCCCGCTAACAGTATGCATTCATTTGACAAAGCTGGTAGAAGCCGCGCACCTGGTGGATGTAAGGGAGGTAACGCATGTGGGTGAATGTGTAAAGAATGGCAGGGCGTTATCAGCTACTTAAAAGGTATTACAATAAAAGAAAGTTGATGAGGGAATTGAGATTCCGTTTCCTATAGGTGCGGTAGCATAATGACCGTGTGGTTCAAAAATTACAAACTTTGCCTTAGTGCTGACGGCAAAATACAAACACGCTCGCCGTCATTTCGATCCCGCCATTCTGAAAATTAAATTAAAAGCATCTTGCGGCGGGAGAGAACTTTTCTCACCGAAGGTAAATCTGTTAGGCAGTAGTACAGATGTTGAGCATTAGTACAAATGCCCGGCAGATTTCTCCCTCGCAAAAGTTGCATTAAACTATAGTGTTCGTGTTGGCTCGGTCGAAAGGACGTTACCACACATCGTCATTTCGAACCCGCCCGCAGGGTGTATTGAATTAAATGCATGTTGCGGCGGGTGAGAAATCCGTTGGACAGTAGTGCGAATGCTGAACATCAGTACAGAAAACCGAGCAGATTTCTCCCTCGCATAAGAGTGATTAAACTACAGTGTTTGTGTTGGCTCGGTCGAAATGACGGAAACCGCATCCGTATTCGCCATCCAAAAATATATTTCACCAATGCGGATATACGACTTCCGGTGTTTTTCCTGGTGATTCATAACTCACTTAATTTACAAAATGCTGTGTAATGCAATCTATTTGGTAAATCTGGTAGAAGCCGCGCACCTGGTTGATGTAAGGGAAGTAACGCATGTAGGTGAATGTGTAAAGAATGGCAGGTCAGTATCAGCTACTTAAAAGGTATTACAATAAAAGAAAGTTGATGAGGGAATTGAGATTCCGTTTCCTATAGGTGCGGTAGCATAATGACCGTGTGGTTCAAAAATTACAAACTTTGCCTTAGTGCTGACGGCAAAATACAAACACGCTCGCCGTCATTTCGATCCCGCCATTCTGAAAATTAAATTAAAAGCATCTTGCGGCGGGAGAGAACTTTTCTCACCGAAGGTAAATCTGTTGGGCAGTAGTGCAGATGTTGAGCATTAGTACAAATGCTTGGCAGATTTCTCCCTCGCATAAGAATGATTCAACTACAGTGTTCGTGTTGGCTCAGTCGAAATGACGGAAACCGCATCCGTCATTTCGAACCCGCCCTCAGGTTGTAATACACTAAACGACTATTACGGCGGGAGAGAAATCTGTTGAGTTTAATTTGCAACAAATCTTAAAAAACTATACTACCATTCTTTTATTTCTTCCCATAAATCTCTCCAATGGGGGTTTTGAGAATGAATCAGTTTTTCTTTTTTCTCTCTTCTCCATTTTTTAATTTCTTTTTCGCGAGTGATGGCTTCTTCTATTGAGGGGAAGTTTTCGTAGTAAACAAGATATTCAAGATTGTAACGATCGGTGAAGCTGTTTTTGAAAATATGTTGTTTGTGTTGTTGTACACGTGCAATAAGATCGCTGGTAACGCCGATGTATAATGTCGTTTTGTTTTTATTGGTCATTATGTAAATACAGCCGCCTTTTTGCATAAAGTAAAAGTACAAACCGCATCCGTCATTTCGAACCCGCCCTCAGGTTGTAATACACTAAACGACTATTACGGTTGGTGAGAACTTTTCTCACCGAAGGTAAACCTGCCTGCCGGCAGGCAGGTCTGTTAGGCAGTAGTGCGAATGCTGAACATAAGTACAAAAAGCCGAGTAGATTTCTCCCTCGCATAAGAGTGATTAAACTACAGTGTTCGTGTTGGCTCGGTCGAAATGACGGAAACCGCATCCGTATTCGCCATCCAAAAATATATTTCACCAATGCGGATATACAGCTCCCGGTGTTCTTCCTGGTGATTCATAACTCACTTAATTTACAAAATGCTGTGTAATGCAATCTATTTCCCTATCGGTATGTGTCTTCACATGCCGAAATACTCACTCTTTTATACTGGTATATGAATACACATACCAGTAGAAAAGAGGAACTCCCATATCCCGAAATCATTCGGGATTCATTCATCCTTTGTGTACCCGCCTGCCGCAACGGGCAGGTTTTATGAATGAAAAATTTCATGTACGTTTGATCAATATTTCGCTTATAAAAAATTTTGCTACTTATGAACAACCTGACCAACCAAAAGGATTATAACGAGCTTGTCAGCCAGATCTCTGCCACTTACAACCAGGGAAGGCAACAAGCCGTTCAGGCCGTAAACATACAGTTAGTAACTACTTACTGGGAAATAGGCCACTATATTGTTGAATTTGAACAAAAAGGAGAAGGCAGAGCAGCATATGGAAAGGCGCTATTAGAGCAGCTTGCAGCAGATTTGTCAATGATGCATGGAAAGGGCTTTAGCAGGTCTAACCTCAACTATATGAGGCTGGTATACAGATATTATCCAATTTGTGAGGAGGTTCCTCACAAATTGAGCTGGACACATTTATGCGAACTGGTTAAAATAGACGACTCTTTAGAACGCTCTTTTTATGCGAAACAGGCTGTTATAGAAAACTGGAGCACAACAGAGCTAAAACGGCAGAAAAAAGCATCTCTATTCCTCCGCCTGGCTGCTTCTAAAGACAAAGAGGGCATTTTACACCTGGCAAAGCAGGGGCAGTTTGTTTCCAGGCCCGAAGATGTTATCCGCGACCCTTATATACTGGATTTCCTGAAAATACCGGAGCTGTACCATTATAGCGAAACCGAGCTGGAAGGCCGGATCATTGAGCACCTTCAGCATTTTTTGCTTGAGCTGGGTAAGGGTTTTGCTTTTATTGGCAGGCAATACCGGGTTACGCTGGGCAACAGGCATCATTATGTTGATCTGGTTTTTTACCACAGGATCCTCAAGTGCTTTATTTTAATAGACCTCAAGAAAAGCGAGGCCGGATACGAAGATGTGGGACAAATGAATATGTATCTGGGGTATTTTGAGAACGAAGAAAAAACGGAAGGAGATAACCCGCCTATCGGTATTGTGCTGGCAAGAGAGAAAGATGACCTGCTGATACAATATGCTATGCACAATGTTTCTTCGCAATTATTTGTAAGCAAATATCAACTGTACCTGCCCAACAAAGAGGAACTAAGGGCAGCGATAGAAGAAACGCTTAATGAATAAACCTGCTATATCGAATACAAGAAAATTATTTTTCAAATAAATGCTGTATGACTTCTCTTATTCGAAAACAAAGCATTAGAAAGAGCATCAACTGTTCGGAAAATCCGAACAGTTCAAAACGAAGGATGCAGAAATGTTAGCAGGGAAATAGGTTTTTATAATCTTGATTTTAAAGGATGCCGGAAAAATTTCGGCTGCCGTTGCTAAAAAAACAGCAGAAACGGAATATGAAAAATTCCGGGTTATACAAGACCGGGATTATAGCTCTGATTTTGACAAGATGGTAAAGGAAACAAAAAAAACGAAGAAGAAATAGGGATTGATTGTGCTGATTAATTTTTTTCGTCACTGCGATACCGCGATAGGGCTGTATTAAATTAAAAGTATGTTGACGCGGGTGAAGCAGTCTCAACCTAAATTCAAAATTTGAGATTGCTTCTCCTCACATCATTGGTAATGGTTTTGAATTGATCTGGCGGATCGCAATGACTGGGATTTTTTTTCGTCACTACGAGTTACTAATTAGGCGGCGCCGCCATCATTGCGCCGTGACAAGTTGCATTTGTTTGTCACAGCTTTCTGATTTGTAAGTATCCTAAGTCGGCTAAGTTATCAGCAAACGTATCAGGGCTCTGTTGCTGAATTCACAGTAGTACTAAAGCTTCATCAGAGCGTTGCGGGAAATTGCGGTAATAATTTCCCGGCGGCTTTTTGGTTACTTTTTTCCGCAAAAAAGTAACAGAAAAAAGCGGAGGGATTGTAGTTGAAAGGAAAACCGGGTTTGTGGAACAACAAATTGAAGTTCATAACCAGTTGATAAATAGCAAACTGGATGATATGTCATTGGCATACCGCCCGTGTGCTGCATTGAATTAAATACATATAGCACCGGGCAATGCCCCCAGGCAGGGAATGCGCTGCAGTCATGCTGCAAATCATTCACTGCATGTTAATATCACACATTTTTTTGGATAATATACAGGACTTTTGATTTGCAAAGGATACATTGTTTTGCAGCAAAAGGACTGCTGCAACCGGCAGTCGCACAAAATATAAACAATGCAATTACGCAATAAAACAGCGATCGTAACCGGCGGAACGCATGGCATAGGGGCGGCAACAGCCATTCAACTGGCAGAGCGGGGCGTGGGCATTGCGCTGGTAGCCCGCCATGAAGGAGATGGTGTGTTGCAGAAAAAAATTGAAGCCCTGGGCGTGCCTTGTATTACCGTTGCCGCCGATCTTTCCAAAGAAGAAGAATGCCTGCGCGCGGTAGAAACAGTATACCGTAAGCTGGGCGCTGTTGATATACTGGTACACAGCGCCGGTTCCGCGGCACCCGGCAGCCTGCTCAACGGCGCCCGCGAAGTCTGGTACCATGCCTTCGACATTCATGTGCACGCGGTTTTTCATTTATGCCGGGCGGCGGTACCCTATATGAAAGCCAAAAAAGAAGGAGCCATTGTGCTGGTTGCTTCCGCGGCAGGACTGCGGGGTGTAAAAAATGCATTAACTTATGCGGTAGTAAAAGGCGCATTGCCTCAGTTTTGCAGGGCGCTTGCTTTCGAACTGTCCGATGACAATATTACTGTGAATTGTGTTTCACCGGGAGTGATCAGAACCCGCTTCCAGGATTTTTTAACGGCAGAACAGGTAAAGAACAATGTCGAAAACAGGATACCGCTGCACAGGGAAGGAAAACCGGAAGATGTGGCAGAAGTGATCATCACACTGATCACCAATTCATTTATAACCGGTGAAAATGTTGTGATAGATGGCGGCATGACGATGCGTGTGGTATAATCATACTTTCAGTACCATCCTATAGCATAGATATGAAAAGAATCAGTTCTCTTATTTTGCTTTTTGCGGTAGCAGGCGTTTGCCTTCCGGCAGTAAAAGCCCAGGTAAAAAACAGTACGCCCCCCTTTACGGTGTCTTTACAAAAGCGCCCGCCCTCTGCCGAAGAAAAAGGGTTGTTCATTATTTCGCACCAGGCGCAGCAATGGGCGCCATCGCAAACCGCTATCATCATCTGCGACATGTGGGACAAACACTGGTGCAGCGGCGCTACCAAACGTGTGACTGAAATGGCGCCCTATATCAATGAAGTGATCAGCACAGGCAGACAGAAGGGCATGCAGATCGTACACGCGCCGAGCGATTGCATGAAGTATTACGAAAATACGCCGGGAAGAAAGCTGGCAATGAAATACCGTAAGAAAGCTTCCAAAAAGCTGGAGGATGGCGGTATACTGGAAAGCGAAAAAGGAGCGGAATGGCCCATTGATCAATCTGATGAAGGCTGCGAAGAGCCCGGCGAAAGTCCGGCAGGCGTTTGGACCAAACAACACGACGCGATCGAGATAAAGGACGGCGACGCCATCAGCGATTCCGGAGAAGAAATTACGGGATTGTTTGCCGCCAAAGGAATAAAAAATGTAATTCTTACCGGCGTACATACCAATATGTGCGTGATCGGCAGAACATTCGGATTAAGAAATATGGTACGCGCGGGGTACAATGTAGTGCTGCTTCGCGACCTGACCGATGTAATGTACAATTCCAAAATGCGTCCTTTTGTTTCGCATTTCACGGGCACAAGCCTTATAGTGGAATACATCGAAAAATATGTATGCCCAACCATTGTGTCCACCGATTTTACCGGCCGCAAGCAATTTCGCTTCAGCGAAGATAAAAGACCCGTCATCGCTTTTTTAACCGCGGAAGGCGAATACAAAGCCAACCAGCGTTTGCCTGAATTCGGTCACCAGCTCCTGCTGAAAGAAGGAATGAACTGCGAGTACGCGACCGGCCTGCCTGCCATGGAAGGCCCCGGCAGGTACAACCTGGAGAATATGCAGGTACTCAACGATGCCGACCTGGCGGTGATCTTCATCAGGCGCATTGCGCTGGAGCCGGAAAAAATGAGCCTGTTGAAAAATTTTGTAAACAGGGGTAAACCGGTATTGGGTGTACGCACTGCCAGTCACGCCTTCGACGCCAAAGGCAATGTACCGCGCGAGGGTGGCGGCATTACCGCATCTTCAGAAAAAGTATCGGGCTTTCTTGAACAGTGGCCCGCCTTCGATAAAGAGATACTGGGCGGTAATTACCAGGGGCACTACGGGCATCTTGAAGCGCTTACCCGCATACAGGTGGTTCCGGGCATGGAAGCGCATCCCATTGTAAAAGATATGCCCGCCGAAGGTTTTGGCAGCAAAAACTGGTTGTATAAAAACGCGCCGCTGTCTTCACCCCATGTGCAGGTATTGCTTACCGGTAGTATACCCAACGAGAAGCCTGAACCGGTGTTATGGACCAATCGTAATGGGAAAAACAAGGTAGTATATACATCGCTGGGGCATTGGGACGACTGGAAGATCCCGGCTTTCCCGCAGTTGCTTGTTAACAGCATTCATTATTTGCTGGATGACGCCGCTGCCCAACAAAAATGATTTTCATTAAAAAATAAAATACGTAAGCAAGCCTGATCGGGCTATTTCAAAAAATGCTGCAACCTGCTGTCCAGATAAAATTTTTTCAACGCCTCGTTTGTATCGCTGTCGCATTCGTTACCCTGGCGCATGCAATGGCCCAGCAGGTCATTCCTTTTACCAGCTCTCCGTTAACAGGTAACGACGATCTGTCGGCAAAAATGGTAGAAGGCATTCACCGCTTTTTACAACAGGAAACACAAAAAAAAACGACGCAAAGAGCCGGCAGGTGGCAACGCGATTTTAGCTCCGTCAGCGCTTTTGATCAGTCCATATCCGGGCAAAGGGAACTGCTGAGCCGGCGCCTTGGAATAGCGGGAGAAAGAGTACAGCCCGCCATGCAGATCGCTACCCGCTATAATCTTACGTCTGCAACCATTGTTGAAAAGGGATATACCATATCGGCAGTACAATGGCGGGTGTCGGATCATCTATCGGCAGAAGGCATTTTGATCACGCCCGCTAAAAAGATCAAAGCGAGGGCCATCGTCATTCCCGATGCGGATACTGAACCGGAATCAATGGCAGGAATAACGCGGGAGCCGTTTACCGGCGCGGCGTCCGTGCTGGCACTGGCACAAAGCGGGGTGGAAATACTGGTGCCTGTATTGATAAGCAGGGACCACAGCTATTCCGGCAACCCGGCATTACAACTGCAAACCCGGCAACCCCACCGCGAATGGATATACCGGCAGGCGTATGAAATAGGGCGGCATGTAACCGGTTACGAGCTGCAAAAAATTTTTTCCGGTATTGACTGGCTGCAGAAGCGAAACGAACAGGATGGTATTCATGCGATAGGCGTTGCCGGTTATGGAGAAGGCGGAATGCTGGCGTTGTATGCCGCCGCGCTGGATACCCGGATCACGGCTACGGTAGTAAGCGGTTATTTTAACGCACGTGAAAAAATGTGGGAGGAGCCCATTTACCGGAATATATTTGGTTTGCTCTCTACCTTTGGCGACGCGGAACTGGCCGTGATGAGCTGGCCCCGCACGCTGATTATTGAGCACGCGGAATTTCCCCGTATCATCCATAAAAACCAGGGAGCAACGCCGGGCATACTTACAACGCCGCAGCTATCAACGGCCCGGGCTGAATACCAACGTGCGGTTACCCTTCTTCCTTCTCAAAACAAATTACAGTTTACAGAGGCAGGTAAGTCCGCCTTTTCCTCCAAAACATTTGCTGCGTTTGCAAAGGCCATGAACATACCGTTTGACCCGAAGCCGCACCCTGATCCGATGCCGGCAATACCGGCAGATTGGGTGAATGCTGCACAAAGGCAGGAAAGGCAGGTGCGGGAAATGACACAATGTGTACAGCAGGAGCTCCGGATATGTGAAAGAACCCGCAACCGCGATTTCTGGCAGGCACTCAAAGGCACACCCGAACAACAGTCGGTAATCAAAGAACAACAAAGAGAACGTTTCTGGAATGTGCTGGGTAAATTGCCCACTCCTTCGGGTTCCTTCAATACCAAAGCGCGCATATACCAGGAAACCGCACAATGGACAAGCTATGAAGTAACCCTGGATGTTTTTGGAGCGGAAGTATACGCATGGGGAATATTAACAGTGCCTAAAAGTATTAATCCTGGTAAAAAAAGACCCGTGGTAGTTTGTCAGCACGGGCTGGAAGGATTGCCATCAGATGCAGTTACCACCGATACCACTGCTCAGAATTATCATTACTATAAAGGATTTGCCACCCGGCTCGCGGAAAAAGGATATATAACATTTGCACCGCACAACCCCTACCGCGGCGGGGATAAGTTCAGGGTCATTCAACGCAAGGCGAATCCCATCGGGCTTACGCTTTTCTCCGTCATCATCAGCCAGCATCAGCGTATTGTTGAATGGCTGCAGCAACTGTCGTTTGTGGATGCTGGAAAAATTGCATTCTATGGACTTTCTTACGGAGGTAAAACAGCCATGCGCGTGCCTGCCGTTATAAAAAGCTATGCGCTTTCTATCTGCTCCGCCGATTTTAATGAATGGGTTCGCAAAGTGGCTACAACAGAACACGGCTTTGGATATGTATATACCGGCGAATACGATATGCCGGAATGGGATCTTGGACATACTTTCAATTACGCGGAAATGGCAGCCTTAATAGCCCCACGGCCCTTTATGGTTGAGCGGGGACATTTTGATGGGGTGGGAACCGATGAGTGGGTAAATTACGAATATGGAAAAGTGCGGCGTTATTATAATGTGTCGGGTCTTGACGGGTTAACGGAGATAGACCATTTTACCGGCCCGCATACCATCAACGGCAAAGGCACATTCGAATTTCTTGATAAACATTTAAAGAAGTAAATTAACCATACTGATATCCCATACATCAAATTATTCTCATCACTCAAAATAACTATTATGCACAGACGCAGTTTCATCCACCATATGTCGTTAGGCGCAGCAGGCATTGCCCTGAGCCCTTCTTCCATCAACCAGCAAAGAAAATCTGCTGCCGATAAAATTGTGCTCGCCCTCATTGGCTGCGGCGGCCGCGGCGTTGATGTGCTTTCGGGCATAGTAAGAGAAAATGAGAACGTGGAAGTAAAATATTTGTGTGATGTGAACGAAACCCTGGCACAGGTTCCGAAAGCAATTGAAACCTATAAAAACAAACAAGGGTATGCGCCTGTATTTATAACAGACATGCGCAAAGCCTTTGACGATAAGAATGTGGACGCGGTAGTGATCGCCACGCCGGAACACTGGCATGTACTGGCTTCTGTTTGGGCATTGCAGGCCGGCAAACATGTATATGTTGAAAAAAATCCCACCCTGTCTGTATGGGAAGGACAGCAACTGGTACGCGCCACCAAAAAATACGGGAAGGTATTGCAGATCGGTTTCCAGAACCGGAGCGCTCCCTATGCTTTTACAGCAAGAGATTATATTCAATCGGGAAAACTCGGCAATATTGTGCATGTTAAATGTTACAACATGCTGCCCGGAAGCAAATGGACGGCAGTGCCTGATACGGCCGTTCCCAAAGAGCTCAACTGGGACGCCTGGCAGGGACCCGCGAAAGCCGTGCCTTACAACCCTAACCGCCACAGCATGACAGGCAGGGGCGGGTGGCTCGACTTCTGGGCTTATGGCGGCGGCGCATTGTCTGACGATGCGAGTCATGTAATGGACCTGGCGCGCCTGGCCATGGGCGATCCGGGTCATCCCCAATCGGTATACTGCACCGGCGGCAATGTAGGTTTTCATTCCAAAAAAGAAACACCGGAATTTTTAAACATTACTTACCAGTTTGATGGGTTTGATATGACCTGCGAAAGCGGGAATGTTACCCCGTATCTCCAGAAAATACCCGGGGAAATTCGTTTTTCAAAAACCGAGTTCCCGGTTTGGCCGCAAACTTCTACCCGCATAGAAATATATGGAACAGAAAGAATGATGTACCTGGGGCGGCACGGCGGTGGCTGGCAGGTAATGGAAAAGAACGGAAAAGTAGCAGATGCTCACAAAGATATTTTTCCCGACAAATTTCACCAGAAGGATTTTATTGACAGCATACGGCAGAACAAACAACCCAACGGCGATGTAACCCAGGGGCATCTCAGCGCTTCGCTGGTGCACCTGGCGGATATCGCTTACAGGGTGGGGAATAAACAGCTTGAGTTTGATCCCCAAACAGAAAGGTTCACCAATAACGAGGCTGCCAATCAATTGCTCAAAGGAAATTATCGCGCCCCCTATATCTTACCCGCCCTGTAATGAACCGCGATTTATTAGCAGATATACCCGCAGTTGCCGGTAAGCTCCGCGCCCGCTGGCTGATGCTGGCCTTTGCCTTCACAGCAACGGTATTGAACTATATAGACAGGCTGGCATTCAACTACCTCAGCGCCAACGGCCCGTTGCGCGAGCTGATCCCCAACGAAGCCTTCGGCTATATAGCTACCGCTTTCTTTATCGCCTATATGAGCTCCAACCTCGTATCAGGCTTTATTATTGATAAGCTGGGCACGCGGCTGGGTTACGCCTTATGTATGGCATTCTGGACAACGGCATCGCTGTTGCACGCGGTGGCGCGCCTGCCCTTTCATTTCGGCATCTTCCGGTTCTTGCTGGGACTGGGTGAAGCAGGCAACTGGCCGGCTGCCATCAAGCTCACCAGCGAATGGTTTACACCGGAAGAACGGTCTACCGCTACCGGTATCTTCAACAGCGGGGCAGCCATAGGCGCCGTAGCAGCGCCCCCGCTTATAGCCTGGCTGGGCAGCCGATATGGCTGGCAGGCTACATTTATTATCATTGGTTCTATCGGCTACTTGTGGTTGGCTGCATTCTGGTTTACTTATTATACACCTGCCGCCGCGCTCAAAGCATCCAAAGCCAAACCCATCCCTCCCCTGCGGCTGATCAAAAATAAATTTGTGGGCTGGTTCACGCTGTCGAAGGTATTTATGGATCCCGTTTGGTATTTTATCACCTTCTGGATAGGACGTTACCTGGTAGATGTGCATGGCTGGGGAATGGAAAAGATAGGCTGGTTCGCCATGTTCCCTTTTATTGTGGCGGACATTGGCAATATACTTGGAGGATTGTTTACGCAATGGATCATTAAGCGGGGAACGCCTATACCCAAAGCCCGGAAGCTGTCTACCGGTATATTCGGCTCTTTGCTGGCGGTTACATTGCTTACAGGTCCCTTCATCATCGTCAGTCCAACCACCGCCTTAATTGTACTAAGCATTGCCGGCTTCGGCTATGCGGCTTACACAGCCAACACCATGGCCTTTCCGGCAGATGTGGTACCCATGAGCGCCACCGCCTCGGTATGGGGCGTTGCCAGTGTGGGCGCCGGCCTGGGCGGCGCCATCTTCCAGGCGCTATCAGGCTACAGCATTGAACAGCTTTCCCGCAGCTACAACTACAACATGGCTTACAATACGGTATTTGCCGGCTACGGAGCGCTGGCCTTACTGGCGGTTATTATTATTGTATTTGTTATGAACCCGCTGGAAAAAGATAACGAGCTGCAACGTTATTCGGAAGAAGCCGGAAGGGATTTATGATTTCTGATTGGGAGATTTCTGATGTTTGTAGTTTATAGTTTCGGGTTTATAGTTTGTTGTTTGTAGTGTATGGTTACAGGTTTCAAGTTACCGGTTGCAGGTTCCGGGTATAGTTTGTGATTTCCTGGTACCAACTATAAACAAAAAACCATAAACAATAAATTGCTGACAGCCCCCAGCTGACGGCTGATAGCTGATCGCTGACAGTCCCCAGCTTACCGCCATTTCAAAATTTTATTTATATTTAAGCCATTGAATCCCTTCCTGTCAACAACCCGCCATATCCGAAACTCATCCATTTTCATTGAACACCTGAAATACTCCCTGTGAGTGAGGAGGCGAAGCCATGCCAGACACCAAAGGAAAAATTGTACTTGCTCCCTTAATACATAAGGGTGATACATGGATCGGTATACAATTTCCGCGTTTACCTGTTTTACAGCGGGCGGTAAGAAAAACGAGGAATATCAAATGGAGCCAATCCAATAAATGCTGGTATTTACCTTTTACGAGAGCCTGTTATGATGAGCTGCTGAAAAATGCCGGATCATTAGCTGATATTGACAGCCGCGCTCTAAAGCAATATAAACCTGCAACAACCAATAAACCTTCCGGGCAGGCATTAAGCAGCCCGCCATTACCGCAACCCAAAGCAGCCAATTATGTAAAAGCTGCTGCATTTATTCATGCTGTTAACCGTCATGTATTGCCGGCAATGCATCAAACGCTTATATTAAAAGCATACAGCCCGTCAACCATCAGGACATACCTGAACGAAATGAGCCGGTTTTTACAGGCGCTGAAGACTGAAGCTGCAGACATTTCCGTCAACCGCATCAAAGCTTACCTGCAATATTGTTTTGAGCAGTTGAAGCTCAGCGAAAACTACTTTACACAGCAGGATAAACGCGCTGAAGTTTTATTATGAACAGGTGTTGAAGAAAGAAAAGTTTTTTTGGGAGATACCGAGACCGAAAAAACCATTGCAGACCCCGTGCTTTTTCAACCAGGATGAAATAACCGGGATAATTAAAGGCACCACCAACCTGAAACATAAAACAATGCTCATGCTGTCTTATTCTTCCGGATTGCGCGTGAGCGAAGTAGTAAGCCTGAAAGTATGGCAGATAGACAGCAGGCGAATGCAACTGACCATACAGCAAGCCAAAGGCAAAAAAGACAGGGTGGTACCGCTAAGCTCCGTTCTGTTAGTTATGTTAAGAGAATATTACACTGCTTACAAACCCGGCAAAAAGGGTTATTTGTTTGAAGGCGATCATAAAAATGAGCCATATAGCGCCAGGAGCTTTCAAAAGGTATTGCAGCAGGCCAAAGAAAGAGCAGGAGTAATAAAGCCCGGTAGTACACACGCTGAGGCACAGCTTTGCCACTCACTTATTGGATAAAGGAACAGATATTTATATGATCATGAAATTGCTGGGACATAATGATATTAAAACAACGCTGCGTTACCTGCATGTAACCAACAGGGATATATTAAAGCTGGTAAGCCCCTGGACGATTTGCAATTATAAAACCCCAGGGAGGGAAAAGTGTATTTGCGTCACAACAGTATGTTAAAACCGAAGGGGTGATTAAGTATAACTATTTGAAAAAGATAAGAATACAGAATACAATATTTTTAGGGGAAATGGAGAGGTTCGTATATTTTTGAGTTGCCTGTAATGCCATGACGAGACATACACTCCTAATCATAACATTTTTTTTGTTGTCATTGTGTGTAACTGGACAATTGAAAATTAATAATCCAATTAGTATATCAACGACAAATTGGGAAGACTCTTTCAGGTTGACTGTATCTAAGTTTTGTGTTGGTGATACCATAATTAATTCGAAGAAAGACCTTGACTTTAGATTATATCGTTTCATGGCTTTCGGTGACAGAAAATTAATACGAGTCTCTACTTTTGAGAAATATAAGCTAAAAGTTGATGTATATAGTTTAACCGCTTACAAAGACAGTCTTGTCTACCATAAGACATACAATGACAGTAACGAAAATGGTAAAATAAAAGAACTTTTTAAAAAGTATGACATTTTGAATATTGCAAGCTTAAACTATGATTTCATTAGTCGTAATGATTTGCCAAGGGTTAATGACGGAAATATGTATGAAATTGAGGTAAAAGTTGACAACAATTTTACTTATAAAGAGTTTGACAATCCAGAAGTCTACGCAAAACACTTTGCTAATAAAGCTAAGCAGGCTGCGACTTTTACTAGCTTCATTAGAGACTTGGAGAAAATGCTTAATGTGAAAATATCGGAACCAGAATTTTAACAAGGCACATACAGGCAACATGGGTTTTCTACTATGCCGGTTGAAGAATAAAACATCAACTTCAAATCACTAATCGGCCTTAGTTCCGGCAGAACAATCACAGATGAACAAAATAATATATCTTCAACATCATTAACAATATTGGGCATATGTACCGGGCTGGACGGATCACGAATACCAGCACAGCAGAAAGCCCTTAACCGTTGGTGGCTATTAAAAAAGACACAACCTTCAAAAATTAAACAATAGAAAAATGAAAAGAACAGTATTTATTTTAATGAGCGTATTTGCCTTGACAGCTTGTAACAACTCAAAAAGCGACACTTCCAAAGGAGACAACGAACAGGCTAAAACAGAAGAAGCAACCGCAGTTGGTAGCGAAAAGGACGAACACGGATGTATTACTTCTGCTGGAGAGACATGGAGTCAACTCAAACAAAGTTGTATTCAGATATTCAATGTAGGACAGCGTTTGAATCCAATTGAGACCAAAGAAGGCGAAGCCGTAATCAGTGCATTTGTTTTGTTTAATGACGATAAATCGGAAGCTGAATTATTTTTGCCAAACACAAAAAGCAATACCATTTTAAAAACCACCAATAAAGAAACCTATGAGAATGGAGAGTACAAATTTGACACAAAGGATTCTTCACTATACGTTAACGGCACTAAATCTTATAGTGCCAAGTAAGCAAAATAGTCAGATAGATATTAGCTTTTATCTATGATACACAAAATAACAAATGAGCAAAAAGTTGGGAATGCACATATAAAGATACTGTACCCCGGAAAAGCTCTGAAAAGTGTAACTGACACCGGATTGGGAACCATCGGACGAATTGACCACGCTAACATTGGAGGCAACGTAACTATCAAAATGCACCCACACATTAATGATGATATTCTTTCCTATTTCCGCACAGGTTACGCTATGCATATGGATTCAGAAGGCTATCAGGCAAAGGTTTCCCGAAACAAACTCATGTTGATGAAAGCTGGAAAAATATTTCATCACGAAGAGTACATGCCCGAACCTTTGGAAGGGTTACAGATTTTTATTCGCCCAAAAATTAAAGATGATATTCCAGAAGTTAGCTTTCGTGATTTAGAAGAAACGGACAGTATTAATGAATGGAGATTATTAGCATCACCAGACAGTGATAGTCAATTAAAATTTACTAGCGAAACCTGGATTTATGACATCTCTTTAAAACAATCAAAAGAAATAGATATTCCAGATTTTGACAAAAGTAAAATGACTGGATTACTGTACGTTTTTCAAGGCGAGGTGTTGCTGAATGCGAATTTAAGCTTGACAAAAGGTGAATCAATCGTATTTAGAGATGAAGACTTGAAAATACAAGCGACCGGAAATTCAGAATTAGTTTTATTTATTATGAATGAAAACTCAACCCATTTTGACGGGGGAATGTACAGCGGAAACCAATATTAACAGCCGCTAACAGGTGCATTTGCAATAGCATGGCTGACGGAATAAACTTCGGCTGCAAATCATTGTTCAGCTTTTGTTCGGGCAGACAGTACATTTTTCAACATTTGTGCTTATTTTCAACTGTAGTTTTTCAATTGAGCATTTGTTCCGGGCAGACAATTCGCTATTGCCATGCCATCGCAAATGCTTTACCGTTAGCGGTCATTGTAACGGACGACCCGACAACAAAGAAACCAAACGGAAAACTATAAATGACAACAGAGAAAAGTAACGGAACACAAAACAACATCGCATCACCTTTTGCCCAAACCTATTTTCACGGAACAAAGGCAGATCTGAAAATTGGCGATTTTATTCGGGTTGGTTTTAACACCAACTATGAAGAAAACAGAAAACTAAAACACGTTTATGTTTCGGCTACACTGAATACGGCTATTTTGGGAGCGGAGCTTGCTTCGGGCAACGGACGGGAACGGATTTATTTGGTAGAAGCAACAGGCGATATAGAAGACGACCCCAACGTAACAGACAAAAAATTCCCCGGCAATCCGACTATGTCCTATCGTTCGGAACACCCGTTTAAAGTTGTGGGTGAAGTAACCATTTGGCAAGGACGTACAACTGAACAAATCCAAGCCATTAAGGATGGGCTGAAAAAACTTACAGAGCAAGGTGTAAACGTAATTTTAGACTAAAAGAAATGAAAATAAAGCAAGTTTTATTCATTCAAGCCGGTGGCAATGGTGGTTACGAAGCTGATGCAGAATTGGTAACTTCATTGCAAAAAGAATTGGGCAACGATTACAAAGTACACTATCCGCAAATGCTACCTGATGAAACCATTGAAGATTTTGCCCCGATTTGGTTAAAACAAATAGATAAAGAAATTGCATCTGCGAAAGATGGAATTATTTTGGTTGGACATTCGCTCGGTGCTTCAATGTCGCTGAAATATCTTTCAGAAAATAAAACACCAAATAACATTAAAGCGATTTTTCTGATTGCACCACCTTTTTGGAACGGTAACGAAGATTGGGTACAACCGCTTAAACTGAAAGACGGTTTTACCGATAAATTGCCGAAAGATATACGGACTTTTTTCTATCAATGCAAAGACGATGACATTGTTCCGTATTCGCATTTCACAACCTATAAGCAACATATTACTTGGGCGACTTTTCGTGAAATAGAAAATGGCGGACATCAATTCAACAATGATTTGACTTTGGTTGCTAACGACATAAAATCAATTTAGACGACACAGAAAAACAACGAACCGCTAACAAGGGTTTGGCGTAATGGCGGGCGAAGTGCTTCGTATGAAACTTATGCTAAATTTGAACTTTGGTGCTTCGTATCAACGGTAGTGCTGTAATGTCGCCACTACGCCAATCCCTGAACCGTTATCTGTAATCCATTCGACTATGTCAGTCAAGCTTAAAATCGAATCAATATTTAAGGTCACAAATCGCGGACAATACGTAATTGCTAAGCGACTTGATCCAAAACAAAATTTTTATGTGACCAAAAAATCCTTTTTAGGTGGTGTCGAACTTACAGAATATTTGGATATCCCAAGATCAATTGATGAGAATGGAGAACAAAGAGATATAGTTGCTTTTCATTTGAAAAACCCAAACGATGCAATTAAATTAATCCCCAATTCAATTGTTGAACTTATACCTGGCGACGAATTGCAACTACTTGAACCCTGGTATTCATTACCAGACATTGATCCGAGATTTGGAGAAGAATTGTATCTGGAGATTTCAAAAGATCATATTCTTTATGGTGAAAAAGTAAATGCTATTGCCCGGCGACAAGATAATGACGACGTTTTATTTGAATTAATAGACAGTAAGAATAAATATGCAGTTGTCCATTTGACATGGAAATCGAAAATAGAAAATGACCCTAATTATCCAAAAACTGAAATTTTTAAAAACTGGCTTGACTTGTATAATAAAAGAATTGTTTCCGATCACGATTTATTTAATACTTAGTTAATCTGGAATAAGACCTCGACTACAGCTAACATTCAGTTTTGCGTCAGCAGGGGGCGATGAATAAACTCTCAGCTTAGTACTACTATTCAGCTACATATCCGGCTGACCGAACACTAATAAGCTATAAAATATATTCTCAACTTTTGTATCTTACATCGGCAGCAGTACCGGGCTGGACGTTTTTCAAATTCCCTGCCGAACGCAAAGCTGTTGAACGTTACATGCCATTTTAATGAAGCCTCTAAAATTTATATTAGACTTGTTTAAAGCCAACACTTCAACAAGTAACTTATTGCATACCGACGAAGAAATAAAAAAGAAGAATTGGGAAATCAAGTACAATGACTTAGGCATATTTAATTACAACGATTTAGGTTTTGTCATCACGCTTGACAATGAATTATATTCAATTCAATGGACAGATATTGAAAGACTTCAAGCGTATAAAGTTGGCTTGATGACGACCGATGAAATTTGCATGGACATAACATTTAATAACCGATGGATAATGATAACAGAAGAAACACCTGGCTGGTATCAATTTATTGAAAGAATAAAATCAACACTTACAAAAATTAATGCTGATTGGGAAGCATCGGTCTTAAAATCTCCATTTGAATATGATTTGACAACAATTTATGAACGTATTGACAGAAAGATGCCGGTAAAGTCTAATTTTTATTCAGTCATTAAAGACAAGACGAAAGAAGAAGTTAGCAACATATTTGAAGAGTATGGGTGGACGATTCGAAAATCTTCAATGAGCAATTATCAATTTGAGAATAGTTGGACAGACTTAGCGTTAGATAATGACAGCGACAGCTTGCTGCTTCACGGTCTTATTGCTTATCATCCAGACAATGTAAAAATTATCAAAAAGTTGTTTGAAAATTTGGATTCCAGTTACAAGTTTGAGTTTTATGACGATAATAATAATGTCGTGGAGCAGACGCAAAACGGCATGTAACATTGGGTTTTATGCAAGTTGGGCTGGACGTTGTAACATCAGCTAATTGCAAATCCCGGTTTCGGTTCGGGTTCGACGAATAACTATCAGCTTTTGTATTTAACTTCAACAAAATATTTTCAATCGGCAGCGGTTCTGGGCAGACGGAATACTAATTCCCAACCTGCACAAAGCCCTGTTCGTTGCACGCCATTTCCTCCAACAACAGTCATATGAAAAAAATAGAATTAGGGCATTTCATTATTTTTTTGCTACTTGTATCCGCATGTTGGCCACGACAATCTTGGTCACAACGCTTACCTCAGCCCTCAGGTAAATCAGGCATCGGCTATCACCGATTTGAATGGATGGATAGTTCCCGACCGGAGATTTTAGCAGCAGATACTTCGATGCGGAGAATTGTTGCTGATGTATGGTACCCAGCCGAAAGTTCCAGCCTCCGAAAAGTTCCATATCTTGACACGGTCGATATTAACCGTGCTTTTGGCAGTAAAGGATTACAATCCATTCTCGGTTCAGAGGGTGCAGCCTTGATCAGGACCGGTAATGTACATACACATTCGCATGAAGATGCGACCTTTGATAAACATTTGCGCAAAGCCCCGGTGATTTTCTTTTCGCATGGCATGGGTATGATCCCTCAGGTATATACTACACAGATAGAAGATTTGGTAAGTCACGGATACATTGTAGTGGCCCTTTCACATTCCTACGACGCATGGCTTGTTTCCTTTACTGACGGAAGAGAAATTCCCTTTGAAACAAAACAGCGAAGTTCTGCCGGCAGCACCGAAGAACAGCATATCGCTTATGAGAACCAACGAATTGAATGGTGGGCAGAAGATATTCGCTTTGCCTTGGACCAATTAGTTATCATTAGCAGAATGAAAAATCCGAAGATCCCTTTTGCCAGGCATTTAGACCTTACTAAGGTTGGTGCTATGGGTCATTCGGCCGGAGGACGTGCAGCCGCACG
This sequence comes from Chitinophagaceae bacterium, assembly GCA_019638615.1. Classification (GTDB taxonomy): domain Bacteria; phylum Bacteroidota; class Bacteroidia; order Chitinophagales; family Chitinophagaceae; genus Agriterribacter. The sequence continues at coordinate 51,246 of JAHBTL010000045.1, forward strand.
TGCCTGCCAGTTAGACACACGCATAAAAAGTTGTGCTGACCAGGATGGTGTCGCCATGATGCAACCATTTTATGTAAAGGCAGATGGCATGGGAATGAAACAACCATTTTTGCTCTTTGAACGTGTTCGGGGTGTTGCGCCAAGCGAGGCTGATGCGACCAGTTTGGGCATGACGCTTTCGGAGCTTAACGAACTGGTGAACCACCTTCGCCAGAGTAAGAAAACTGCATTGGCTTCTACAGGGGGCAGCTATCATGTTCTGCTTCATTTTGACAGCTCGAGTCATATGAGTTTTAGTGATTTGCCTTTACTACAGGCAAAAAACGATGTCGAAGCTGCGGCGGCCACCCGGGTATTACAGGTGACTTGTCAGTACACCCGGGAATTTTTCGACAAAACTTTACGAAGTATTTTTGCCCCATTGTATGATAACGGCAGAAGGCTCAACTATATTGATCTTGTCCAGAAGTATCCTAAAGCTGAGAATAAAAGAAATTGATGAATTTTTAAAATGCTCTCACCAAACGGCGTGCAACATTGGTATTGCCAATAGTTGGGCTGGACATCGGAGCAATCGGCAGCGGTAATTCTATTGTACTGTGGTTCGGGCTGGACGAATAAAGCCCAGCTTTAGTATTTATTATTTAACTTTATCAAAAAGCTATGCAGCGGTTCCGGCGGACGGATTTCAAATTCCCAACCATCGGCAATACCTGTCCGTTGGGCGCAAGCTACTCGAACGTCAAGGATGAAGCAACTTTTCACCTTAAACAAGATTATTAAATTTATAATATAATATAAAACATGCAGGAAATTACAACTACCCAAGTCTTCTATGACGCAGACGGGCTAAACATGGTAGCTCATTTAGCACGTCCACTTGGCGAGGGTACTTGGCCCGCAGTTCTCATTGGACACGATGGCGTTGGTCTTGACGACTACCAGAGGAGCCGTGCTGATAATCTCGCCACGCATGGCTATATTGCTCTGGCGATGGACTTTCACGGTGGACAGACCTTTTTTGGCAGACCTGAAGCAATGCTGGCTCGTACCTTGCCCTTGTTGTCAGATGAAGGACGGATGCTGACTATTGGTCGCATAGCATTGGACATTCTCCTTGCGACACCTAATGTTGACATCAACCGACTCTTTGCTCTCGGCTATGGTGCTGGTAGTCATATCGTACTTGAACTTGCGAAAACAGGCACACCCTTCAAAGCCATTGCGGTCGTTCATCCAAGCCTGCCAAAACCTGATGCCAATGCCTGGCGCAATGTGAACAGCACCATCCTTTTATGCACTGGCTCCGAAGACCCTATATGTACTCCCAACCAACTGCTCGAATTTGGTCACGCATTACAGGATGCGGGGGTTGACTGGAGCGTAAACATCTATGGCGGTGCCAAACACGCTTTTTGGGCTCGCCCAACAAACTCGGACGGATCTCCGGTTGAAGGGCTCACGCATGTTCAAGCGACCGTGCCAGGTATCGGCTATCATCCAAAACACACTGAACGTGCATGGCGAGCAGTTCTTGACCTTTTCGTAGAGGAACTAAAATGAACAAAGTTGATGAAGTAGTACAAAGCCTCACTAATAGAAAGGACAATAACTTTGACTTCAATAAGGTAAAAGTTTTTTGGTAAACAAGCCAGCGCCCAACATGGGGTTTTGTGCAAGTGGGGCGGACGGAAGTGCAATCAGCATTTTTACAAATCCCAACTTCAGTTCGGGCTGGACAAGCATCGCTGGGCTTTTGTGCTTATCTTCAACAAAATATTTTCAATCAACATCGGTTCTGGGCAGACGGAATACTATTTCCCCACCTGCACAAGGCCCTGTTCGTTAGCGGCAATTTAGTAACTTTAAAACTAAAAATATGAAACAGACAACAACTTCATCAAGTTCTTTACGTCTCGTGCCTTGGAAAGCATTTGCCGAGAAGCAAAACTTAAATCCTGATTCCAAGATTAAAGAATTATGGTTATCTCTAAACCAAGAGGATGTTCAATGGCTGACAAAAAATGGCAAAACTAGATTTTACAAAAAAGAAGAAATTCTTCTTTCTCCAGATATTGACGCAACCAGTGTTTATTTAATGATTGAAGGTTCTGCTATAGTACTTACTGAAAATGGATTTACTACCGGAATCAATAGTGGGTGTATTGCGGGAGAATTAAGCTATTTAAGTGGAATGCGTCCTATGGCGAGGGTAATTGCTCTTCCGCAGTCTGTTATATTTGAAATATCTATTGATAAATTAAAAAAGTTAGGAGAGCAAAAGAATGTCTTTGCAACAAAATTGACTTCTATATTTACCGCATTTTCAGTTTTTCGTCTCCAATCGCATCTAGGTTTTTCAGAATATTATACTCCATCTCGTACGGTATCTGAAAATTTTAAAAAGTTCTTGTCAAATTTCAAGCCTAACTAGATGTTTTCTTTTGCAAATTTTCTGGATGAGTTTGATAAAAGAATGGGCAAGCAAAATGAGATTTTCCCTTTTATCAATGAGGGAAGCAGAATTTCTTTTTTACAACCGATTGAAATTGCTTATTTTCTTCGGGTAGGACCAAACAAAGTAATAGATTTTTTTAAAGATTATTGTAAGATACAGCCCAGTACCACCTTGGTTCAAGACATTTATTTGGATAGAAGCGATGGTCTGATGTTCAAAAACTCAAGTTCATTAAGGATTAGAAGTTATCCTGAGTTTAATTCCAATCAAATTGATATTATTTGGCTAGGATGGGGGTTTCCAAACGCTATAAAAGAACAAAGAATTGATTCAGTGGTAGTATGCTCTATTAATAAATCAGATTTTTCAACATTTAACTATATTTTGGAATACTATAAGACCTTAGGTTTTATTGAAAAATGCACACTGTTAAAAAAGCGAACTTCCTTCTCGGTAAAACCTTCAAAATACAAAAATCTTAGACCAAAGGCAAATGAAAGCTTGCCGATTAATCTTCAATTTTTCAATAATCAGATTGAATTTAATATTTTTGAATCACATGGATTGAGAATAATGGTTGACGAGTTTATCCCAATTTCAGAGAATTATGATTCTATTCTTGAAATTGAGTTTGACCGAAAATATTTAAACGATGCTTTAAAAATTCAAGATTGTTTTTTAAAACGATTCCAAGATAATGTAGAGGAAAAGAGAAAAAATAAAATTCATTACATTTTGTCGACTAACTCAATTAATAGCAATGAGTTCAGAACATCCAAAGTGATTTTAAATAAATTACAAGTAAGTTCAGATAAGGCTAATTCAAAGGATTTTCAATCACCATGGAGCAAAAGTTTACCTGAATTTATTTTCCCAAGTATTAATTATATTATCAAAAAAGAATGGCGGAAGGAAGCTATGCCCAGATATGGAAAGGTTAAAGTAATTTCTCCAGGCAGGTTACATTTTGGTGTATTTAATTTTGAAAAAATAAGAGTTGGCGTGCCTGGTGGAGGTGGAATCGGTGTAAGTACTTCTGCAGCTAAGAACATTATAACAGTTCAGATTACAAAACAAAGGAAGTCACCAATAAAACTTATACCTCAAGTAGAGCATTTGTTAAAGTTGTTTTCAACTTTAGTCAATTATGATTGGAGGCGTATCGACATAAAAATCGTTGAGCAAATTACTCATAAACATAGTGGCTTAGGCTCAAATATATCATTGAATATAGGAGTTTTATTTGCCCTAAACAAGCTTTTCGACGAGCCATTTTCAATTGACGAACTTTGCAAAATTAATATGCACAACTATATTGAAGGTTATAATAAATCTATGGTCGCACTAGGAATGGATTCGGGTTTAGGTAGTCCAAGCATTTTATTGGGAGGTTTGACATGGGTAAATGAGGATGGTGAATTTTGTGGTAATTTGCCATTATTGGAACATTATTGCTTACTTGCAATCCCTAATAAGCAGAGAAAGAAAAGTCATCCAAATAATGAAAACTTAGACATTAGTAAAATTGATGAGATAAGCAAAGGCAAGCTAAAAGAATTTATTCCAAATACTTTTTGGAAAGCGTTTCAATCTAAGAATCCAAAGAAGGTATTTGAAGTTTGCAGGGAGTTCAATTCTATTTGGTGCAACCATTTTATGAAGTCTATTTATGGAGAAAGGTTTTTAAAAAAGTTTGAAATTTTTTCAGAAAAACTCAATGCAATTTATGCGGGGATGAGCTCAGAAGGTCCATCTCTTTTCATGATTTTTGAAAATCAGGATGATCTAAACCAAGCTATGCTAAAGACAACTAAAAATCCAGAGCTTAAACATTTCAAAATTATTTCAGGGAAAATCGGAGAAAAACTACATTACGATGCAAAATAAATGCTTTATGTTTTATAGGCTTATATGTGTGCCAACTGCCGCTAACATGGGGTTTTCTGCAAGTGTGGCTGGACGTTGTTAGCTTCGGTTGCATCTCTTTACTGTGCTTCAGTCCGGGCTGGACGTAATGCTTTTGGGCTTTTGTAGGTTATCAATGTACATTTGTTTTTCAATCAACAGCGGCACCGGGCAGACGGAATACTTATGCCACACCTGCAGCAAGCCCTGCACGTTGTGCGTCACCTTAGAGCGACTATTTAATCATACAACTACTTTTAGTGAGGCAAATTTTCAAAATCATACTCTTATCAGCGCTATTTGCATTTATTCCAATAACGATTATGTGGACACACCATTACTTCGTTACTGGTTTAAATCCATTTTTAGCTATTGTCATGACGCCATTGATGTTATTGATAGGGATTCTTATCTACCGTTTGCTTTTAAGGATTTTTAGGAAGTATATCAACTTGACACCTGATGTGCTTTTTATAATTGGATTATTTAGCTGCCTTATTTTAATTTTTGTACTACAAATCTTTTATGGAAATTCTGCTTTAGACATTCATTTGCATGACACATATTTTGTAATGCCAAATTCTTATCCACTTTTCCTTGTTGCTTTTGTATTTGCGATTTTTGCAGCAACCTATCATTGGTTTGACAAAATATTTAAGAAACAAATGAATTACACATTAGGCTATATTCACTTTTGGGTTTCATTTTTAGGCATAAGTTTTCTTGTGCTTCCAATTCAATATGCTGGGCTTGCGGGAATGCCTCGTCGTTATTATGATTACAGCGACTCTTCTAATTTTGACGCATTTAGCAATCAAATCACATTTATTTCCGTTTTGACGTTTCTCTTAATTATCACACAGTTACTATTTGTATTTAATTTTTGTTATTCACTTTTTAAAAAACCTAAGTAAGAAAGGCGAA
>JAHBTL010000046.1 GCA_019638615.1 Chitinophagaceae bacterium
AAACAAATATATGAGGAATAAAATTGTCCCTGAGGGCAACCGCAGGGATTTGCTTTTTTCTTAAGTTCACGCCTATGGTCAGACACCGACCGGTAGTGAGTCCTACAGACGGGTGTCACCACCCGCCTGCGAAAATTTGAAATGCGCCCAAATATGCCCCGACTTCCAACTACCGCTTTTTGTGCTTACCTTCAAAAGAAATATTTTTAACCTGGAGCAGTGGATTTCTATTTTTCTTCCTGCACAAGTCTTATAACAATAAATGCCTCTCGTTTCGTTTATATTGATTTATAAAACATTTAACCAAACCTCCGATGCCTGCTATAGTGTGATTGATAAAATTTCTATTGCTTTACACCAGCATAAATGCCTTTCTATATGAATCCTACTTTTACCGGTTTTACAATCAAAACGTATTGGCTTTTCCTGGTTTTACCGCTCGTTTTTATCTATACTGCCTGCAATGAGAAAGAAAAAATCAAAGCGGTCAATCCTGCATTCGGTAAATACGTGGAATCCTATACATCAGGGGTCGTTTCCAAAACTTCGGCTATACGGGTACGGCTGGCGGCAGAAGCGCCTACTTCCCACACCATCAATGAACCCGTAAAGGAAGACCTGTTTTCGTTTTCACCCTCGGTAAAAGGAAAGTCCTATTGGGTAGATGCGAGAACCATCGAGTTCAAGCCGGATCAGAATCTTACACCTGATCAACTGTATACCATTGACTTCAGGCTTAATAAAGCCACTTCTGTTCCCGATGAATACAAGACGTTTACGTTTAACGTGCAGGCGATAAAACCCGCGTTTTTGGTACAGGAATATGGATTGAAAGCGGTAGGTAACTCAAAAGAAATGATGATCTTACAGGGCGCTGTTGAAACGGCGGACATTGAAGCATCCGCGGCTATTGAAAAGGTATTGTCGGCATCTTTCCAGTCGAAGGCATTGCCTGTAAAATGGGAACACAATGAAGCGGCGCGCATTCACAAATTTACTGTTGAAGGCATTAAAAGAGGCTCCAATACCGCAGTATTACAGCTCAGTTGGGATGGCGCCCCGTTGAACATCAAAGAAAAAAATGATAAACAACTGGACATACCGGCGGTAGGCGATTTTAAAGTGATGGCAGTTCGTGCTGTGCAGGAAGCCGATAATTATGTACTGGTACAGTTTTCTGACGCGCTGGCAACCAACCAGCAACTGAGCGGTTTAATGACCGTGAGCAATAAAGCCGATATCAGCTATAGTATAGATGGCAGTGAGGTGAAAATATTTGTTTCCGATCAGCTCGACGGAAATTATACCGTATCGGTAAATGAAGGCATCCTGAATGTTTGGAGCACCAGGCTCGAAAAGGCTTTCAGTGCAAATATTTTTTTTGAGAACCGTTTACCCGGAGTGAATATACAGGGGCGCGGGGTAATTCTACCCAATGCCGGGAAACTTGTATTGCCTTTTGAAAGCATCAATCTCAATGCTGTAGACATCAGCATTATTAAGGTTTACGAGAATAATATTCCCCAGTTTTTCCAGGCAAATAATTTTGACGGAGAATCAGATCTGCGCAGGGTAGCCACCCCGGTAGTGCAGCACACTTTGCGGCTCGACAACGACAAAACGCTCGACCTGCACAAAAAGCAAAAATTCTCTCTTGACATCGATAAATACCTCAAAGCGGAACCAGGCGCTATCTACCACGTAACCATCGGCTTCCGGCCCGAATATTCACTGTACACCTGTCATATATCAGACAAAACAAGCAGGGAAAATGAGGAAGACGATTACGATGACTACTATAATGACTGGTATGACAACGATACCGAAGAAAACAGCGGCCCTGATGACAACGACGGCTTCTGGAAGGTATACAATACTTATTACCCGTACGGATACCGCTGGAACCAGCGCGATAATCCCTGCCATCCTTCCTATTATAACAAAGAACGGTGGGCAAGCAGGAATATACTCGCCTCCAATATGGGTTTAACCGCCAAACGAGCCGGCAACAATAACATGCTCATCGCAGTTACCGATATCCTTACCGCGGCTCCCATGCCCGATGTGGAATTGAAATTGCTCGACTACCAGCAACAGTTGCTGCATACGGTTAAAAGCGACCAGAATGGATTTGCCGTTTTTGACCTGAAGAAAAAACCTTACCTGCTGGTGGCTAAAAAGGGAAATGAACGCGGATACCTGAAACTCGACGACGGCAATTCTTTAATGCTCAGCCGCTTTGATGTGTCGGGCGAGGAAGTAAAGAACGGGTTAAAAGGATTTATTTTCGGAGAGCGGGGCGTTTGGCGTCCCGGCGATACCATGTACCTGAACTTTATAGTGGAAGACAAATCCGGTAAGCTCCCAAAAGACCATCCTGTTGAATTTACCCTGCTTACTCCACAGGGGCAGCTATATAAAAAAGCCATAGAAACGAAAAACGACAATGGCTTTTACCTGTTCACGACTTCCACCGATGCCTCTTCGCCTACGGGCAACTGGCTGGCACGCATTAAAATAGGAGGCGCCGTTTTTGAAAAAAGGCTGAAGGTAGAAACGGTAATGCCCAACAGGCTGAAAATTGATCTCGATTTTGGTAAAGATCCGGTACTGGGCAAAGACGGAGTCAGCTCAGGAACACTCAGCTCAAAATGGTTATTCGGCGCCCCTGCCAAAAACCTTAAAGCTAAGATAGATGCATCGTTATATGCACGTAAAACAAGCTTTAAAAAATATCCCGGCTATCATTTTGACGATCCGACCGCGGGGTATTCGCCTGAAACAAAAACTTTATTTGACGGGACATTAAGCGCTGAAGGAATCGCTACGGTCAACACGAAATTTAATCTTGAACACAATGCACCCGGCATGTTGAATGCCAGTCTGCTGGTAAAAGTATTTGAACCCGGCGGCGCTTTTAGTGTTGATAATGTGGTATTGCCCTATAGTCCGTATAAAACCTATGCAGGCATGAACATGCCCGAAGGGGCCAAACCCTGGAAATTCCTGGAAACCGGAAAAACATATGACCTCCCGATAGTGAATGTAGACGCGGCAGGAAATGCCCTGCAGGGTAATCAGCAGGTGGAAGTAGAACTATACCGGGTTAGCTGGCGCTGGTGGTGGGATAATACCGGCGACGGGTTCAGCAATTTTACACAGGATACCTATAACAGGCTGCTGAAGAAAGATACGCTTCGTTTAACCAACGGTGTTGGCAAATGGCAGTTTTCGGCGCCAGGAGGCGAATGGGGGCGGTATCTTGTGCTGGTACGCGACCGCATCAGCAGGCATACCACAGGCCAGGTTGTATATTTTGACGATCCCTGGTGGCAAACGCGCGGCAATGGAAATGACCCTTCTGCTGCAGCGATGCTGTCGTTTACGGCAGGCAAGGAAAAATACAATGTAGGCGAAGAAATTGCTTTAAACATACCCAGCAGCAAAGGCGGCAGGGCATTGATCAGCATCGAGTCGGGCAGCCACATTATTAAAACCGATTGGATTGAAACAGAGCAGGGGCAAACCATTTACCGGTTCAGGGCCGAGCCGGGCATGGCTCCTAATGTATACGCCAACGTTAGTTTATTGCAGCCACACGCGCAAACAGCAAACGACCTGCCTATTCGTATGTATGGTGTTATTCCTATTTTGATTGAAGACAAGAATACACTGCTGAAGCCTGTGATCAGCATGCCCGATGTAATACGGCCGGAACAGGCATCATCGGTAACCGTATCAGAAACCTCCGGCAAAGCCATGACCTATTGTGTGGCGATCGTAGATGAGGGTCTGCTGGATCTTACCCGTTTTAAAACACCCGATCCGCATGCTGCTTTTTATGCCCGTGAAGCACTGGGTGTAAAAAGCTGGGATTTATTTGACAACGTGATTGGTGCATGGGGCGGTGGACTGGAAAGGATTTTAACCATTGGCGGTGATGAAGCGGCAAGTGGGGGCGCCAAAGAAAAAAGAGCCAACCGGTTTAAGCCGGTAGTAAAATACCTCGGGCCTTTCCACCTGAAAAAAGGAGACAAACAAACACACAAATTTCAATTGCCTCCTTACATAGGCTCTGTAAGAACAATGGTGGTAGCTGCCAGTGAAGGCGCTTACGGGTTTGCCGAAAAAGCGGTCACCGTAAAAAAGCCATTGATGTTATTAGGTACGCTGCCCAGGGTTCTAGGACCTGCTGAAACCATTAAACTGCCGGTAACCGTTTTTGCAATGGACAACAACATCAAAAATGTAACGGTTACATTACAAAACAACACCTATCTCGAAACAACAGGAAGCGCTTCGCAGCAGGTAAGCTTTACTGCTCCCGGCGAACAAATGGTTTATTTTGATGTAAGGGTGAAAGAAACTACCGGTATTGGAAAAGTAAAGCTCGTTGCAGGCAGCGGAAATGAAAAAGCCGACTTCGAAGTAGAGCTGGACATAAGAAACCCCAACCCCGTTATCACCAATGTAATGGCAGAAGTGGTAAATGCCGGGCAATCGTGGAATCAAATAGCAACACCCATTGGCATACCGGCAAACAGTAAAGCCACGCTGGAAATATCCAGCATCCCTCCCATTAATCTTGAAAAGCGGCTCGACTACCTGATCCAGTATCCACATGGCTGCATTGAACAAACGACTTCGGCTGTATTTCCCCAGTTGGTGCTGGGCCAGCTTACAGATTTGAGCGAGCGGAGAAAAGCCGAAACAGAAAAAAATGTGCGTTCGGGCATTGAGCGTTATAAAAACTTTCAGCGCTCAGATGGCGGGTTCAGCTATTGGCCGGGATCAGCCGAAAGCGATGAATGGGGCAGCAACTATGCAGGGCATTTCCTTTTAAAGGCGCAGGAAAAAGGATACATTGTTCCGGCTGATATGATACAGCAATGGATCACTTACCAACGCGGCAAATCCAACAACTGGGCTCCTTCCACCACTAACTTTTACGGAGGCGATCTTACCCAGTCGTACAGGCTGTATTTGCTGGCCCTGGCCAAATCGCCTGAAATAGGAGCAATGAACCGGCTGAAGGAATTTAAATTCCTTTCACCCGAAGCCAAATGGCGATTGGCAGCAGCTTATCAGTTAGCGGGTCAGAATAAAACCGCAGAAAGCCTGATAGCCGGACTGCCGGTTAGTTTTGAAAAAAGAAAATCGCCCGGTATAACATACGGCTCCGGCCTGCGCGACCAGGCAATGGTATTGGAAACACTTACGCTCATGGGTAAGCGAAAAGAAGCAGGTGAGCTGCTTCAATCCATTTCAGCAGACCTTGCAGGCGAAAGCTGGTACAGCACACAAACCACTGCCTATAGCCTGATTGCCGTTGCCGCGTATTGTGGCGCGAACCCGGGTGGCGAAAAAATTGTAGCGGATGTAACCATTAACGGGAAAAAAGCAGCGATCAATTCAAAATCATATATATCGCTTACACCTGTAAGTGTAACGGAACCGGACAAAAATGTCAGTATCCGGAACAAAGGCAACAATACTTTGTATGTACGCCTCGTAACGCAGGGGCGCCCGATAACAGGTGAAAACGTACAGTATACCAATAATCCCGATGTACTATCGCTGAGCGTAAGCTATTTGACGCTGGATGGAAAGCCGGTAAGCAATGTGGAAAGCCTGGCACAGGGTACTGATTTTGTAGCGAAAGTAACCATCAAAAACCCTGGCATACGCGGACGTTACAACAATATGACCTTATCGCAGATATTCCCGGGCGGATGGGAAATATTAAATACCCGGCTGCTGGACAACGAAGGCAGCTTTAAGCCTTCGGCTTTTACTTACCAGGATATCCGTGACGACAGGGTATACACGCATTTCGACATCAGGGAAGGAGAAACGCATACTTATTATGTAATGCTGAACGCTGCTTATCCCGGCAGGTATTTCCTCCCGGGCGTATACTGCGAAGCCATGTACGACAATACCATCAGCGCAGGCATAAGCGGCAAATGGGTGGAAGTGGTACGCTAGCGGAGCCCATTCAAATCTAAAATATGCCGCATAGCGGTAACCTGTTTGTAAAAATAACTGCCTTCTTTATTATGCCGCGTAGCGGTTACCCTGAGTAAAAACGCTTCACTCAATTGCATTGAACGGGTAAGTTTCATACATCTTTCAACGGGAAGCTGTATAAAACTTATTTTTTTGTTGACCTTTTCGCCTTTGTCCGATATATTATAAAATTATGAGCATAAGCACATTCCGGGTATTGCATGAATAAAGCGCTTAGGCGTGAAAAACCGCTTAATTATCGAAAAGTCAACCGGTTTTTTTTCAAAAAACGTATCTTTCAAAAAAAGATAGTTTTAGTTTGAAAACCCTGACAAATTGGCTCCAGGAAGACCCTGAAAGAGCTTTAAGCCGTATTTACTCGGAAAATTTTAGCTGGTTTGAACAGTATGTGCTGCAAAACTCCGGGAACAGCGATGATGCCCGGGATATTTTCCAGGAAGGCATCGCTGCAGCCTGGCTGAACCTGAAATCAGGAAAGTTTTCGGGTACCCCGGACCGCTTTAATGCCTATGTAAGGCAGATATGCAAGTATAAATGGATTGATGAGCTCAGGTCCGGCAACAGGAAAAAAATTTCTTATACCGAAACGATCCCTGAAAAAGACGACACAGAAAGCAATACTACCAGTGACAGCCTGGAACAGAGTACGGCTTTAAAAAAATGCTTCCTGCAGCTTGGAGAGAAATGTCAAAAGGTGGTAGGCATGTTCTATTACAAAAAGAAATCGCTGGCAGAAATAGCCCATGACACACAGAATACCGAAGACAGCATTAAAACGATCAAATATCGCTGCATGATGCAATTGAGGAAACTGTTCCTGGAGGAGATGAAAAGGATGTGACGCATTGCAAACAAATAAACGAATGAAAAACAATGATGGAATATAAAGACAATATCGATAAAGAACTATTTGAAAAAATAGAAGCATACATCCAGAACAGGATGAACGCTGGTGACCGCACAGCTTTCGAAAAAGAAATACAGGCCGATGAAACGCTCAGGAATGAAGTAGCGTTGCAGCGACAGCTCATAGCCTCAGTCCAGGTTTTCACTCACCATAAAGAAGATTCTTTTAAAGCGTCATCAGACGTCAAAGCCCCGGTGAAAAAGATGAGACATGTATGGATGTATGCCGCCGCTGCCGTAACAGCGCTTATCGCAGTTACCTGGTTTTATCAATACAAGACTGCTACCGGTGAACAGGTATATGCCAACTACTTTACTCCCGATGCCGGGTTACCGGTAATGATGAGCGGGGAAAATGACAGGTACGATTTTTATAATGGAATGGTAAGTTACAAAGAAGGAGAATACGATAAAGCAATTGAAATCTGGCGCGGGATCGCACAGCCCTCTGATACAATATCCTATTTTACAGGAGTCGCTTATCTCAACAATAAAAATGCAGAAGCATCCATAGCGCACCTGGCAACAGTGGCGCTGAATGATAAAAGTGCCTGGCAGCAAAAAGCAATATGGTACCTGGCATTGGCCTATGTAAAAATGAACAATAAGGACAAAGCACTTGAGTGGCTGAATAAACTTCCGGATAATGAACAGGCAAAGCTGCTTATGCGGGACATACAAAAGACCCTTCCCTAACTTATTCCGATGCGTTGGCTGATCATCATTTACTTTTTAACTGTTAATACTGCAGGCTATACCCAGGACAACTGGTATATTCAATCGGTAGAAGCCAACCGCAATCAAAAAACAGACAGCGCATTTTTGTATATCAGCAAGGCAATTGATCTTTTCAGGAAAGAGCAAAAGACAGACAGCCTGGTATTGTCGTATGTACACAAGGCTGACATGGTTTGGGAACAAACAGGCAACCAGGCCGCGTTAAAAATCCTTAATGAAATACTCAATACAGCCCGCAGACTGCCGGCAGGTAATATCGCGCTGGTAGCTTTTCTTAACAAAAAAGCGCAAATACATGTTCACAACGCTGAAACAGCCACCGCGAAAAAGTATTTTTTAGAGGCGTTGAAACAGGTACCTGCCAATGCAAAAGCAAATAGCATATACAGCAGCTTATATAACAACATTTCATGGTTATACCTCACGTTACAGGATTTTGCACCCGCCCTGCAATATGCAGAACAAGCAAAAAAAATCAGCGGGGAACTGTATGGCAAAGACGCCAGTCAGTTAATAAGCGTTTATCAATCACTGATGTACATTACGCAAGATGCCGGGCAATACGCCCAGGCTGAGCAATATGGACAGGAAATGTACCGGCTTGCCAACCTGAACCTCGCTCCCGATCATCCCAAAAACGGACTGGTACACAATGATCTGGGGTCATTGTATGAGGCCATGCACCAGTACGATGAGGCCCTGCTTCACAGGCAGGAAATGGTAAAGATCATTCAGAAAGATTATGCCAGGCATCACAATCCCCAGTTGCTTGCGATCGCCTACAATAACATGGGCAATCTTTACCAGGCTATGGGAGAAGTTCAACTGGCGGAGGAATATTTCGAAAAAGCCAAAGCCCTGCATGAAATTAATTTCGGTACAGAAGGGGCAGGCATTGTACGCCCCCTCGTTCACCTGGCGAATGTGAAAAGAGAATTGGGCAAATATACCGAGGCTGAAAAACTATATGCCCGCGCCTATCAATTGCAGGAAAAAATTGACGCTAAAGACCGGATCAACATGGCTTATGTGGAAACCCAGTACGGTGATCTTTTTTATGCCCAAAAAGAGTATGCACAGGCTGAAAATTATTACAAAAAAGCGCTGGAGAATCATAAAAAAGCAGGTATCTCCCAAACTATCATTGTCCAGGAAACCCGTAATACGCTTGCCCAAACCTATGCCCGTTCGGGGCGTATTACACTGGCGATACCCATACTGAACGATGTGCTTAAAAGATATAAAGCCATTCATAAAAAGGGAGACATCGCAATCGCGGGGCAGTATCATAAAATAAGTGAAACCTGGCTGCTGGACCATCAGCCTCAAAAAGCATTGCTATATTCCGACAGTACATTTATGGAATTGCTGCAGGTATCCGAGTTGCCGGACAGCAACTGGATCAGGAGCCTGCCCTACAATTATCATATCATAAAGTACCTGCAGAACCGGTCTGTTGTGGAGTCGGCGCTTTATGAAAGCAATGGCCGGCTTGGTTCGTTGAAAAGCCTGATAGCAATAGCCGAGGAATACAGCAGCTACCTGGAACACAGCCTGCCCGCTTTGCGCACACAGGCAACGCTTATGCAACTGGTAAAGGAGCACAGGTCCATATACAATATGGCAATAGAAGCATGCTGGGAGTTATTTAAAAAAGAAAACGACAAACGTTTTTCTGAGAAAGCTTTTTCGTTTGCGGAAAGAAGCAAAGCCCTGATGCTGCGCCTGGCTTCCAATAACATATTGATCGATATCAACCGGGAATCGCATACCGGTATAGAAAAAAGAGACCTGGACTGGAGGAAAAAGATCAGTACGCTGAATGCCCTATACATAAATGAAGGAGGAAAAAATGATTCCCTTCTTACACTGTTAACGAATGCAATAGAGGCATACTACAGGTTCCAGGACAGTGTTCTTCACTCTCCGGATAACAGCAGGATAAAATCCAAATATGCCCTTCAACCCATAAGCATACCCGAAATACAGGCAAGATTGCTGAGCCGGGAACAAACACTCCTGGAGTATGCTGTAACCGGCAACGCTGTTTTTCTTTTTGTACTGAACGGCAAAGATTTTTTCGTTTACCGCCTTCCCTCGGATATTTTAGGAAGGATCGCAGATCTGAAACAACTTTACAATATCACTCCCGAACGTTTCAGCAGCGCTGCACATCTTTTATACAACGAATTGATTAAGCCGGCGCAAATGCATTTTACATCCGCTAAGCTGGTCATTGTTCCCGACGGAGATTTATTCTACCTGAACTTTGAGCTGTTGTTGCCGGACGATAAGCAAAAAGATTTTGCGAAAATGAACTACCTCATTCATCGCTATGAAATTTCATACCAGTTATCTGCCACGAGTGCGGTACAGGCTCCCGGCGGAAGAGCGAAAGAACAGAAAGCCATGTTGCTGACCCCCGTTTTTACAGACAATATGAAGAAAGCCTATTTAGATTTTATCGGCGACTCTTCATTTGCAGATAAGCAATATTTTAATTTACTCCGCCAGCCCTTTACAGTAAAGGCCGCACAAAGAATAGGGAAGTATATCGAAAATGACCTGTATGCCGAGCAGGCGGCAGAAGAAGCCGTGTTCAAGCAAACAGCCGGAATCTACAATATCCTTCACCTGGGCACACATGCAGAGATCAATAGCACGGCGCCCCTGCAATCGCGTTTTTTTCTTGCAAAACCATTATCTGCAGACTCCATACACAATGAAGATGGCTACCTGCACGCTTATGAAATTTACGGGATGGATCTTCAGGCGGAACTGGCAGTATTGACCGCCTGCGAAACCGGCGCCGGGAATATAACACAGGGCGAAGGAGTCATGTCGCTGGCGCATAGTTTTATGTATGCCGGCTGCCCGTCGGTAATAATGAGTTTATGGAAGATTGATGAAAAAGCCAGCGCTGATATTATCGCCTCCTTTTATAAACACCTCTCTGAAGGCAAAACCAAAAGCGAAGCGCTTCGGCTTGCCAAGCTGCAACATATAAAAGAAACGGAGATGTCATCTGCCCACCCTTATTTTTGGGCGGGGATGACCCTGGTTGGCAATGAAGAGCCGGTATATACGTCCTGGTTCCGCTATACCTGGATACCGGCTGGTATGGCACTGCTGGCTATTCTTTTTTTCGCCCGGAAAAAAAAATTCCGGAAATAGTTCCGCTCCTCTTCTCCTTACAAGATTTATAAAATCCTTCAGCAGTTGTTCACCCTATGTATATCGCAACGATATATATCCAGTACGGCAAATCATCCCTGTTGCATATCCATCAGGTATAATATGCTGCCGGCGCCATTTGCTGGGGTGTATTCCTATTGTCGCACCACTTTTCCCTCGCCGCTGAGCGGAGAGGGAATAAAAGCCTGCTTGTCGGCAGTGAGGGCAATTAAATATGCAGCGACAATTTGAATACACCCATTTGCCGGAGGATCAGCCTTAAACAAATTTTCCTGTCATCTAAATTGTAACAAACCATGAAAGTCTCTCCCCGAATGCTGTTTTATTTGGTTATTGTATTGTTCTCTTCCTGTAAAAAAGATACAGGAGAAGAACGGCAACCGGTACCTACCCAGCAGGATATCGGGGTGATTGATCAGCGAATGGAAAAGTTTCTAACCGACAATGGTTTTCCCGGCGCCTCCCTGGCAGTCAGCAAAAATGGCAAGCTGGTGTACCGAAAAGGTTACGGGCTGGCAGACAAGGAATCCGGGGAACAGGTAACCGCAGATTCGCGTTTCAGGATAGCCAGTGTGAGCAAGCTGTACACTTCCGTTGCTATTATGACGTTGATACAAAATGGCAAACTGGACATGAACCAAAAAGTTTTTGGAACAGGCGGAATACTGGGCACGCAGTACGGCAAACAACCTTATAAGCAACATGTGGAAAACATCAAATTAAGCGACCTGCTGCGGCATACTATTGGCGGTTGGGGGCAGGATAATGACCCTGCTTTTTTTGAAAAATCAATGAATGAAGAATCGGTTATCAACTATACCCTGGATAATCTCACCTTAACCAAAGCCCCCGGCACATCATTCGCATACAGCAATTTCGGTTACATGCTGCTGTCTAAAATAATTGAAAAAACCAGCGGTAAGCCCTATGTGCAATACGTGAAAAATGAAATACTCGATAAGGTAGGAGCCAGCCAAACAGAAATTGCCGGTCCTTTACTCACCGACCGGAAGAGCAAAGAAGTAAAATATTATGGACAGGGCGGCGACAAAGATCTGGTGTACGACTTCACCCGGTTCAACAGGGCAGCCGGAGCACTAGGCTGGCTGAGCACCCCCACTGATATGCTCCTGTTCGCCAACGGAGCCGATGGCTCTCCTTCGCGCCCGGATATTATCAATGCTGCCACCATCAACATCATGACCACATCAACGCCCGCCAGCAACGGCTTCGGCTTCAGCTTTGGCAGCGGCTGGGCAATGGAAGGTGATGAGTGGTTTTGGTGGGGAAGTCTTCCGGGAACATTTGCTGTGCTGTACCGGAACGGGAACGGCATATGCATTGCAGCGGCTGCAAACGGCAGGAAACAACCCAACCCGGAAAATGGCCTGTATAGCTTTATTAATATCATTAACTTCCTGGCTACAGACAACAGCATACCCTGGCAGGACATCGACCAGTTCAAATAGTAAATGAACGCATAAGGCTTGCGATGCAGCATGCAGGTGGGCTACTTTGACAAAATTTTTCAGCCTTCCTTCACAGGCCTATTGAATTCTTTTGAATATTTGTTAGCTGTAAGCGTTACAGGCTGGCAAATATTCCAATGAAAAGAAAATTGTCTTTCATATATAACAGGATACGAAGATTAAGAGGAAGAACCAGGATCTTTTTATTGACGCTGCTTGTATTCCTGCTATGGTTCTGGCTTTGCCTTCCGGATCCCCTGTTCAATTCACCCGCATCGTATGTGATAGAAGCATCTAATGGCGATTTGCTGGGGGCTACCATCGCGGCAGACGGGCAGTGGCGTTTTCCATACAACCCGGATGTTCCGGATAAATTCAAAGCATGCATTATTGCTTTTGAAGACCAGCGGTTTTTATATCATCCCGGTGTGGATCTGCTTGCCATGGCCAGGGCTATACGACAGAATATCCGATCTTCCAGAACGGTAAGCGGGGGCAGCACCATCACTATGCAGGTAATACGGCTTTCGGGAAAACGAAAAAGAAATGTTTTTTACAAGCTCATAGAAAGTATTATTGCCGTAAGACTTGAGCTGTCTTATTCAAAAAAAAGCATCCTGGCGCTCTATGCATCACATGCCCCGTTCGGTAGCAATGTAGTAGGACTGGATGCCGCCGCCTGGCGTTATTATGGAAGAAGCGCCGACAAACTCAGTTGGGGGGAAACGGCTACGCTGGCAGTGTTGCCCAATGCGCCGGCATTGGTACACCCGGGAAAAAACAGGCAGGACCTGTTAAGAAAAAGAAACCTGCTGCTGGACAAACTACTCACCCAAAAAGAGATCGATACTGCTACCTGCCTGCTTTCCAAACTGGAACCGATACCTGATGAGCCCAGATCACTGCCCCAATGGGCGCCGCATTTGTTGCAGCGATTCAAAAAAGAAGCCCGTTCCGCAGCAAGCCATCGTGCACAAACGACCATTCAGCTGAGCCTCCAAAAAACAGTAGCGCAAATTGTTGAGCAGCATCACCGCTTCCTGAAAGGAAATGGCATCAACAATGCCTGTGCATTGGTGCTGGATGTGGAAACCGGAAATGCCTTGGCATACATTGGCAATGCATATCATCCGGGAGATCCCGACCTGCAAAGCCATGTAGACATCGTCACTGCACCACGCAGCCCGGGCAGCACTTTAAAGCCCCTGCTATATGCCTGCATGCTAAGCGATGGTATGTTGCTGCCCCATTCGCTGGTACCTGATATTCCTACACAAATAGGAGGATATACGCCGCAGAACTTTGACAGGGATTACGATGGCGCCGTTACTGCCTCTTCAGCTATATCGAGGTCATTAAATGTACCCGCGGTAAGAATGCTCCGCGATTATAAGTATCCGCGATTTTATGAAAACCTGAAAAAAACCGGCATTGCCACCCTGAACCGGCCTGCAGATCATTATGGTTTATCACTCATACTGGGAGGATGTGAAGTGACACCCTGGGATCTTGCAGGTATGTATGCAGGTATGGCCCGTGCGTTGCTGCACGCAAAGAAAAATAAAGGTAAAATACCCGCGAAAGAATTTCATGCGCCCAGGTATCTGCAAAATGCACAAGCTTCCTCCACGGCAACTAATCATCTTAATTTCCTGGATGCCATTTCCATCTGGTATATGTTCAATGTCATGGAAGATGTAATGCGGCCGGGCGAAGAAGGCTTGTGGAAACAATTCAGCTCTTCGCAGCGCGTAGCCTGGAAAACAGGGACCAGCTTCGGATTCCGCGACGCGTGGGCGGTAGGTGTAACGCCCCGCCATGTGATCGTAACCTGGGCGGGCAACGGAACCGGTGAAGGACGGCCCGGGCTGATAGGCGTGCAAACTGCGGCCCCTATCCTGTTCGACATTGTGAAAGCGCTTCCCGCTACGGGATGGTTTGAAAAACCGGGGGATGATATTACGGTGGCGGTATGCAGGCAAAGCCATTTCAGGGCTAACATTGATTGTCCTGATGTTGATTCTATAGCCGCTCCACCCAATGGCATGAATGCGCCATTGTGTAATTACCATCATATCATTCACCTGGATGCTGCACAACAGTACAGGGTAACCGAAAACTGCGTTAACCCATCCAATATGATCCATAAAAGCTGGTTTATCCTTCCACCTACCATGGAATGGTATTATGCAAAAAAACATCTTGACTACAAAATACCGCCTCCTTTTAAACCGGGTTGTTTTGCAGAAGGGCGAAAGGTGATGGATATGGTCTATCCCGAAGCCAACGCGAAAATTTATGTGCCGGTTGAACTAACAGGTGAAAAAGGGAAAACCATTTTTACCGCTACACATCAAAGACCCGAAGCCAAAATATTCTGGCATTTAGATGATGAATTTATCGGCAGCACAGAACGGTTCCACCAGATGGCCCTCAATCCCGCACCGGGAAAACATTTTATTACACTGGTAGATGAAACGGGCGAGCGGATCACCAGGGCATTTGAAATACTGGAGAAGGAGTGAGCGTTCAGCAATTAGCTGTCAGCTATCAGCTTTTGGGCGTAGGTGTATGCCGTTGTTGGTGTTGTGCGCGGATTTGTGTTCCGGCTTCATCAACAACGATTGCTGCACACGTTATATTAATTCGACACCTGTTTAACCCCTTGTTGATGGTGATACCTGCTCACTTTGCTTTCTCACGAACACCCAACAACAGCGCAACAACTCCGGTTGTTGTCAAGAAAATGCCGGAGACAATTCTCCGGCATTGTATAGATTACTACTTATTGTTAATGTTTAATAAACTTCAGCATAGTTTGTTTGTCTCTCTCAACCACCTTAATCGTATATACGCCACTCGTTATACTACCGAAATTAAACTGCTGGTTGCCATTCACATTCTGCCATTGTTTCACCAGTTGTCCTGCTGCATTGTACAACAGTACCGATTCCGCTTGCCGTAGCCCCTTAATGTAAACGAAACCACTACCTGTTGGATTGGGATATACGGCGAGCCTGCCGGTTATATTTCCAGCCAGGTTATCAGCTGATGCCGGCCCTGCTTTCCTGCCGCTTACAGTGCTTACGTTTGCGTTGTGTGTACGCAGTTCAACACCCGGAACCACGCTGTTGGTAACAATACAATGATACACGCCCGGTGTGGTAATAGTGAGGGTGGAATCTCCCGTTTTGGTTACGAACGGGCCTGTATTTTTAAACCATTTGTATGTATTGTTGGCCAGGGTACCGCCAGCGGCTGCCTTCAGTACAGGGTTTTCATTAATGATGGGGATGCGTTGCTGCGGGTTGAAGTTGATTTTGTATTCTTCATCCTCATTAAATTCACAAACATAAGAGATGGACGCCAGGCATTCAAGTCCTGTAAAATTCAATTTATTGTTGCTTACATTCAGCTGGTCCTGATAGTTAAGACACAAGGTCAACCCGCAATTAACAGGATCAACATACTCAAGCAGGTTATTGCTAAGATCAAATTCAGCCTTGGCGGCCAGTAGCGAAGGTATTGCACCAGTGAATTTGTTGTTGTTAAGCCTGCACCATGGTGGAGCATTATGTAAATTGGCAGGAAGCGGGCCTGATAGTTTATTGTGCGACAAATCAAGTACAAACATTCCCTCCATTTCGAGAAGCGATGGAGGAACCGGCCCGGTGAGTTGATTGTTGTTCAGCGAAAGATAATAGAATTCGTCTGATGAAGAAAGTGTGCCAGGAATAGTGCCTGTAAGGTTATTCCACGCCAGATTTAAGTCCTCTAAAGGTAAGTTTTTAAAGAACGCCGGTATTTTGCCGGTTAACTGGTTGTTGAAGAGAACTAAGGTATGCAGATTGGTAGCATTTTGCAGCCCGCCCGGAATGCTTCCTGTTAGCTGCTTACCATCAATATAAACCCTGCGAAGCTCGGGTTGATGCCTGCCCAAATCATCCGGGATCTGGCCGGTAAAATGTCCGTCCAGGTAAAGTTCTCTAAGTTCCGTAAGGGTAGGGAGCATAGGGGATAAAGTGCCCGCCAGGTCATCGCCTTCAATATGTAATTCTACAACCCTGTCGTTATAGTCGCCGATCGTAACGCCAGACCATGTACTTATAGGGTCTGTCAACACCCAGTTTAAACCGGAACTAATATGGTTGTAAATGTCAACCAGCGCCAGGCTGTCCTGTATTACCCCGGGTACAACCTTAAAGAATGTTGTATCTGAAGACAATGTAAGTTCTGTCGCCACGCTGTTGGTAATAATGGCGTGATAGGTTCCCGAGGTCAGCATGGTAAAGGTTGAGTCGCCTGTTTTGGTGGCAATCAACACGTTGTCTTTATACCATTTGTAAATATTGTTGGACAGGGTACCACCGGCAGCTGCCTTCAGTACCGGGTTTTCATTGATCAGCGGAATGACTGCCTGGTGATCGTATGCAATTCTTCCTGCCATTTCAGGACTGCCCAGGCAGTCCATGCCTGAAAAATTAAACCTGTTGTACTGAATGGTGCCCGATATATATTCATTTGTACAAAAGCCTTGCGGAAGCGGCCCGGTAAAAAGGTTATGATCCAATGACGCTTCGAAAAAACCAATGGTTGAAAAGCTTTCTGGAATTCGCCCACTGAGCTGGTTGTTGGAAAGTATAACCGTAAGCAAGCGCCTGAGATTGCCATAATGTTCGGGGATAGGCCCTTTGAGCTGGTTGTTGCTTAACTCCAGGCCGGTAAGGTGAACTAAATTTCCCCAGTTAGCAGGCAGGTTCCCCCTGTAGTTATTTCCCGACAACCTGATCGTGTTTAATCGCAGCGCTCTGGAAAGGTCAGGTAAAAGCCCGCCCAGTTTGTTTTTTACCATCTCAATATTTTTCAACCCTGTAAGATGCTTTATGCTGCCGGGCAACGCGCCGTCCAAATTGTTTTCATTCAAAAACAGGTTACCCACTCTTCCGTTTATGACTTCAATACCGTACCAGTCCTGAAGCGGAGCATTGGTGAGCCAGTTCGTTTTGTTAAGCCATTGTGCCCCTTTCGTGCCGTTATATATATCCACCAATACCAGACTGTCTTGTTGCCTTAGTGCAGCAACGTCAGCTATTGTAATGTTATTTGATTTTAATTCCAATTCCGGCAGTTGGCTGTTGGTTATTACTACCCGGTAAGTACCTGTTTCTATTACATTCAGGCTAATGGCCGGCCCATTGTTTACCTGGTAAATACCTGTACCATAAACAGGATCATTCCTATACCAGGTATACGTATTATTGGTAAGCGTTCCGCCCGCAGCTATACTTAATGTAAGATTGTTTTGGGTGATGTTGAGATCGTGCTGATTATTATAAATAGCGTTAGGATTGGCTCCCAGGCATTCCAATCCTGAAAAAGTAAATTTATTACCACTGATATTTACCTGTATGTCTGCAGAACAGAGTTTACCGACCGGCATCGGCCCGATGAGCTGGTTATTGGCGGCTAAAAATCTGGTGAGGTTGTTGAGACTGTTGATGCCTGAGGGTATTTTGTTTGTGAAGGCATTATTACTAACATTTATTTCTACCATCGCAGCAGCATTGCCGATGGAAGAGGGTATCCATCCGCTGATACCGTTGCCAGCAACATTGAAATGTGTAAGTTTTGAAAGACTGTTAAAAAAAACGGCAGGAAGTGTTCCTGAAAAGCTGTTTGAAGAAAGATCAAGCTGTTCCAGTTCGGTGAGACTTCCTATTCCGGCGGGCACACTACCCGTGAGGTGGTTGTTTTGCAGTTGCAGCGTCTTTAATTGGGTAAGCTTCAGGATATTGCCGGAGAGCAATGTCCCCGAAAGGTTATTACCCGGCAGATTAAGCCCTGTTACCCTGCCGGCAGTGAGGGTTACGCCAAACCAGGTATTCACCGGTTGTGTTGGTACCCATTTTTGCGTCCATGCGGTACCGTTGGTAGTGTTGTAAATGTTAATGAGCGCGAGACTGTCCTGTGAATTTACCTGTGCGTTGGTTTGTGCAAGCAGCAGGATGGCAAGAAGTACAGAGAGTGAAAATCTTTTCATGATGGCTGGTTGATGAGTGAATAATGGGCTACGGGCAGGCATTTTGCAATAGCAAAACGTTGCTTGATCTTCGATAAGGATATGGAATACCATACACAAAACACATACTGGCTCTTTTGGAGAACCATGCGGATATTAATTATTTAGACTAACGTTGTAGTATTAGGGTTTTCAGAGAAATAAAACCGGGTTGGAATATCGGATCAATCGTTTTTTAACTGCTGCCAAAAGTAATAATTATTTTTTATATAAACAATACACTTCAAATTCGGGGTTTGCTCAGTTTGCAGGTACTTTCACCAGATTGATTTCCTCTACATTTGTGGTTTCATTTTTATGAATGGTATAAGTAATGGCTGTAGGGCTGACGCCTGTATAAATTCCATTCATAAACACGCAATCAGCTATAGGAGATTCTATTAAGACCAGCGTTTTGCCATCTCCCACCAGATTCATAGCATAGATGTTGTTGATCCTCCCGGGAACGGAGGCCTGCCCATAGCCTCTACCACCAACCAGCAATGTATAAGGACTTCCCCCATAAGGTGGAGGCGTGTCAGGTCTTGCTTTTGTTACCACCCCATTGACATATACATGATGGATGCCTGCACTGTCGCTTGTACGGATAGCTACCCCTGTATAATTTGTCTGGCAGTTAGTGATGAATACCTGCTCCGTATCGTCTTCGGGCCCAGCCCATTTGGTAGAGGTAACCTGGTAAGAATTGATGTCGCCGTTTGTATGATAATAAGGCGCTGCATCAAGGCTGGAAAGGGCGATCAGATCATCTCCATTGATACCCGTAATATTATTTATCCGAAAGTATTTGCAACCATGCCTCAAATTAATCCCATCCTTATTGAATACTTTTTTTTCAATACCATTTACCAGGATGGATTCAGGATTGTTGAACCCGAGATCAGACAACACTGCATTTCTGGTTCTCTCAAAGCTGATCGCCCAGGCATGAGAATGCTCTATCTTTACATTCTTTAGATTGAATCCATCCACATAAGCGATCTGAATTAAATTATTCCTCCAGTCACCTTTTTGCTTGATTCCTTTCTTTCCTGCATCACTCCCATAGCTTACTCTTCCTGTAACAGGGATCCGGGTCAGGGTTCTGTAAGCATCACCCGTTGACCGGGGATTATCAGCACCTTTAAGCAATACCTGTCCCACACCCACTATGCTGATATTATAATTCCATACAGGGCTGGTAATGCCAATACCCACGTTATCGCTCCTGAACATGTTATCCCTGCACGAATCAGACAGTTGAATAATACAATTGTCAAGTATGATTGTCATATTGCCCGGCAACAGGATCGCACTGTCTATCTTCCAAACATTTGTGCCATTTGAATTGATTTGCGGGATTACGATCTTATGAGTCGTTTTTTTGGCAGCATTAACAGCCGCCTGTATACGCTCTGTATCGCTGCCATTAAAATCATTCGGAGTTATATCACCGGCGATTGTATCCCTTGATTCATTAAAGTGTACAGAATCCGGGTTTGTAACTCCCCTAATACCACCTGAGCTTTTCCGCAATGAAACCGGCTGAAAAGACAATGTAGAGATATACAATAATAAGACAGCAATTTTCATTACTCTATTTCAATAAATTGGTAAAGATGAAGCCATCAGCTTTCAGCCTAAGGCTTGGGGTGTACTATATCCACTCCTCCGCCGCATCCGCCAGTGCCTGCCATACATGCAAAGCGAAGGAGCTTCTCACCATTACACGGTAGCGAAACGGAGCCATGTGGCAAACGATCACCGGCGCCTTGGCCATGAGACCCTGCGAAACACTACCAACAGGAAAACTTTTTTCGCGGAGATCCTGCTCCCAAAGATGGGCGAGCACTTCCCGGGCATTGGGACCCTCCAGTTCTATAGTAGTCCGCTGCCCGCTGACATCCACCACGCTGTAATGATATTGATCTTTCAACGTGGCAAGTCGCTGTTCTTCTTCCAGAAATCCGACGATAAGCCACCAGTCCGGGGCAAGACAAAGCGCATAAGCGTCATTTATACTGTGCTGCATCTGACCTGCCTTTCCGGGTAGACCCATACCCAACGCTTGCGTAACTGCCGTTGCGGCCGGGCTCCCCGGCGTCACACGAAGATCAATGGTATGCAATCCCGGCAATTCGCGGAGCGACACTGTAGCCGTGGTTCCTGTACTTATTCCTTTCAGCGGACTTTCAATTGTGATCATATATACGTTTCAGTTAGTCTCTCCGGAGATTTTCTTTGTCAATGAATACGGCATCGCAAATGGTGGCTGATAACACTTTTCTTACAATCGGCAGGTTCACTGTTTCACCCATCCGGCTTAAGCCACCGGCTACAAGCGCCAGCGCGAACGAACGCTTTAGGACGGGCGAATAGTACGCGCTCGTTACGAAACCGATGTGCGGGGTTTTGCCGGACTCATCTGGCACTGCGTTAAGCGAAGTGATGTACGCGCCTTCCGGGATAATGTCGTTACCATTATCCGGCAGCAGACCCACCAGTTGCTGCCTTCCTGCTGCCTGCAACCATGGTAATTGGAAAGAGCGCTTTCCGATGAACTCTTTCTTCTTGGAAACGATCCACGACATATTCAGATCATGCGGCGTTTGCGTTCCATCGGTGTCCTGCCCGATAATAACATATCCTTTTTCTGCACGCAGCACGTGCATGGTCTCGGTGCCATAAGCCGTAAGGTCATAAGCGCGCCCGATCGTCCACAATCGTTCCCAGATATAATGGGCATAGCCCCAGGTAACATTGATCTCGAATGCCAGCTCCCCGGAAAAAGAGATGCGTGCAATGCGTACGGGGAGACCGTCGACCGTTGTCTCACGGCTATGCATGAACGGGAATGCTTCTTTTGAGAGGTCAATACCTGTTACCAGTTCCTGCAGGAGCTGCCTGCTTTTGGGACCGACCAGCGCAATGGTAGCAATATGTTCTGTAACGGAGGTGCAATATACTTTTAACTCAGGCCATTCCGTTTGCAGCCACTCTTCCAGCCAGGCAAGTACCCGCGCGGCGCCACCTGTGGTGGTGGTCATCAGGAAATGATTTTTACCCAGCCGTGTTGTAACGCCATCATCGAAAACGATCCCGTCAGCCTTGCACATCAGTCCGTACCTGCACTGCCCTTCCGGCAGCGTAGAGAACATATTGGTATAGATACGGTCGAGGAAAACGGCAGCGTCCGGTCCCTGGATATCGATCTTTCCGAGCGTGGATGCGTCCATTACTGCCACACCCTCCCGGGCTGCCAGGCACTCCCGTATAACGGCGTCTTCCATCTTTTCGCCGGGACGAGGGAAGTACCAGGGTCGCTTCCACTGCCCCACGTCCTCGAATACTGCCCCCTGCTCAACATGCCATTGATGAAGCGCGGTAACTCGGATGGGATCAGACAACGGTCCGCGCTCCCTCCCGGCAAGGGCTGCAAAGGGGATAGGCACATACGGTGGCCGGAAGGAAAGCGTACCCACATCTGCCGGTGAAAGACCCGGCTTCCCATCCTCCTTGGCTGCATTCAGTTGACAGAGTGCCCCAATGGTAAGCATACCGCTGGTCTTACCCTGGTCGTGTGCAGTGCCAATGGTGGTATATCGTTTAATATGCTCTATACTCGACAGCCCTGCTCCCACGGCGCGGCGCAGATCGTGCAGGGTGCTGTCGCGTTGCAGGTCAATGAAAGCGCTGCGGGCTTGCTCGGCATCAAGTGTAGGGCCAAAGAAAACGGCAGGATCATCATCGCCGCCGAAGTCGCCTGCCAGCATGCCCACGGTGCGGAGTGTTTCGGTAGCGTGGTTTACAAGGAAAGCGGCATGCTCAGCGCTCCATTTTGGTTTGATACCGATATGGGTCGCCAGGTCTGCAACCGGAGTCCAGCCGCCGGATACTGCCAGCAGATCAGCGTCTGTTTGAAATGTTTCTTTCGTATCAAGATACTGTATGGTGACACGCTGTAAAAGGCCTTCAGCGTTTGAAGCGGTATCTAACACCGTTGAACGGAAGCGAACAGGGATCCCTGCCGCCTTTGCCGCATCCACACCCGGGCCATTGGCGGCCGGTCGTGCATCATAAACACTCTCCACTTTTACGCCGGACTGGTGAAGTCTCAGGGCATCGCGATATCCCTGGTTGTCGACAGTAACCACTACGGCTGTGCGGAAGATCTTTACACCGTAAAGTGCAACGTAGGTGGCTGCCGCGTGGGAGAGCATGATGCCCGGCCGGTCGTTATTAGCAAAGAGAAGCGGTCGCTGAAACGCACCTGTTGCCAGCACTACCTGGCCGGCGCGGATATGCCATACCCGGATCCGTGCGCGGTTTGCCGGCGCGGCATTGCCGAGGTGTTCGTTTCGCCGTTCGATAGCTACAACATAATTCTGGTCGTATAATCCCGTGGCGGTACACCTGCGGAGATAAGTAAGGTTTGTATGTTTGAACAAATCCTGAAGGGGAGATGGCAGATCCTGTCCAAGGTGCCGGAGATGACCACCGGGTCCCGGCTGGTCGTCTATCAGCAGTACTTCACGTCCTGCGCGAAGCGCTTCATCCGCTGCTTTTAGTCCGGCCAGTCCCGCTCCTATGACCAGCATATCAACATACCGGTTGGTCTTGTCGTAGCGAGCCTCATCAGGGTCTTCAGGCAATGAACCAACGCCCGTAAGGCTGCGTGCAGCCATTCCTTCCGCCAGCTCAATCACCGTAGCGGGACGCATTGATTCCTTTGTACCGGTTACCAGTTGTACGAGCGCATTGGGCTCTTCAACCCCTAATCCCATCACGCCCCGCGGACGCCCCTGGTAGGTACTATTGGTTATATGCAATAATCCATTGCGCAGCAGGGCAGCCGCCATAGGTTCCCCATGATTTCCCTGGTATGTTTTATCATCAAAACTGAAACGTATGCTGCTCATTTTCCTGAACCCTCCTGCCCTGTAATACTTCCGGGCGCTTTTGGTTGTTTGGTGAAAGGAAGATATGCCGGCCCGATCTCGTGCGTGATGGTATTGCGCCACAGGTTGAACCACCTGCCGCACCCGGCAAAATGTACCCAACGCTCCGATAACCACCCCTTTGGATTGGCGCGGACATAAAGATATTCCGCCCACTCGCTGTCAGACAACGTATTTGGGTCAGGATAAGCTACACCAGCTTCTGCTCCGTAGTGGAACTCGGTTTCGTTGCGTAGCCCGCAATGGGGGCAAGGAATGTAGAGCATATAATAATTTTTTATCTTTTTACATTGGATTGGCTGCCTTCAAATACTCTTTGCCTTACGTTCTTTTTTCTTGATAAAAAAGAACCAAAAAATCAAGGCTGCACAAAAAAGGCTAAAATTTTCATGTTTCCGCTACAGCGAAAGAGTCTAAAGCCAAATAACAAATCTTTACTCATCGTTGACTTATTAAATGCTTTTACAAAACGCCAGGCAGCTTTCGCTGCTTAACGCTGCATCATGAAAATTTCTTAACGCCTTTTTTCTGAGGCCGACCAAAACTAATTTCGGTCTTGCCTGATATTCAAATAATCTTCAAATAACTTTTAGTGTGCAAACATGTTAACTCACATTGTCTGCCTTTAAATAATCGTTGTTCTATCAATCTGGTTTACTAAGCTTAAGAATCATCATAACATTCCATTTGTCAGCAACACAGAGATTTATCATCGCACTGTTACCAGTATCCGAATAAGCCACCTTTTTTTGCGTGAGTTTTGTACTATCGCTGATTAAAGGAATGGCTCAATAGTGATATATAGCTGATAGAACTCCTCAAAGCAAAAAGCAGGGGCGTTTCTGATACGAAGCCTGCCGGCTTGAGGCATTCAATAACTTAGCGATCATAACCTCTGCCCGGACAGTTGGGACGGGCCTTTTTCTGAGGCTGCGCAAAACCTAATTGCAGCCTTCTGAATTTCAAATAACTTTTAATGAGCAACACCTGCTGCTCCATGTTCATCAATAAGATGCCCTGTTACAAAGCGATCGAGTGCGAAGGGGAGGTTCAACTCATGGGGTGCTCCGTTCGCCATCGTGTGCGCCATCACCCAGCCGGAACCGGGGGTAGCTTTAAAACCACCTGTTCCCCAGCCGCAGTTAATGAACAGGTTCTCCACCGGCGTAAGACCAATAATAGGGGAAGCGTCAGGAGCGATATCAACAATACCTCCCCATGTTCTCAATACCTGCGCACGGGAGAATATGGGAAATAACTCAAGTGCCGCCGCCAACTGGTGCTCGATCACGTGGAAACCGCCGCGTTGCGCATAGGAGTTGAAGGCGTCTGTGCCCGCACCCATTACCAGTTCTCCCTTGTGGGCCTGGCTTACATATACATGCACTGCGCCACTCATCACCACGGTGTTGAGTACCTGCTCCAGTAAGGGACTGACCAGCGCCTGCAACGGCCGGCTTTGAATAGGAATAGAAAATCCGGCGAGATTGGCCAGCAGTGAGGAATGACCAGCCCCGACCATGCCTACCTTACCTGCTGCGATATCGCCCTGCGAGGTCTTTACGCCATACACTTTACCGTTGCCGATATCAAAGCCCGTTACTTCGGTTCCCTGGATGATATCCACGCCAAGGTCGCTGGCTGCTTTGGCATAGCCCCAGGCCACCCAGTCGTGCTTGGCGATACCGCCACGTGGCTGATAGGTAGCGCCATGCACCGGATAACGCACATCCTCGCTGATATTGATGATAGGTACCAGCTTTTTAACTTCAGCCGGTGTGAGCCATTCACTGTCTACAGCGTTGAGGGCATTGGCATAGAAGTTCCGGCGTTTCGATCGCACATCACTTACAGAGTGGGCAAGCGTGAGCACGCCACGCTGGCTGAAAAACATTTCATAGCCCAGGTCTTCCTCCAGCGTCTCCCATAATTTCAGTGAATGTTCATATATCGCCGCCGATTCATCCCATAAATAATTGGACCGGATAATTGTAGTATTCCGCGCTATATTGCCCCCCGCAAGCCATCCTTTCTCCAAAACCGCCACGTTGGTAAGTCCATGATTTTTCGCCAGGTAATAGGCAGTAGAAAGTCCATGACCACCACCACCTACAATAATGGCATCATATGCTTTCTTTGGCTTCACGGTTTTCCACAAATGCGGGGGCTGCTCAGGCAGCGGAACCGCCCTCCGTCGCCCTATAGTTCCTGGAGGTAAAGTATCTTTTGTATTCGTCATGATCTTAATCGTGTCATTTGTGGATCATATTGTGGATCCTGTCCTACAGTAGCGGGATAATCCTTATCGAAATATCGTATCGAAAGAGCTGTACCCAAAGCGCTCAATGCTGCGGGCACCCATGCATAAGCGAGCTGTTTGCCTATGGTATGTCCAAAGTAAGAACTGGTTACATACCCTACCACTTTGCCCTCGTGCAACACAGGCTCTTTCCCTAACACCACATGCTGAGGGTCGTTCAATATCAGGCATGTCAACCGCTTGCTCAATGCAGCCGGATCCGCTTTGCTCAAAGCCTCAGCGCCTGTATAGCCCCCACCCTTACGCACCGCGAAAGAAAGCCCCGCTTCATGGGGATTGTGTTCACTGTTCATGTCTGTACCATAACTGCGGTATCCTTTTTCCAGGCGCATGGAATTGAAAGCCCCGCGACCCGCAGCGATCAGTCCGTAGGACGCCCCGGACTGCCACAGGGTATCCCAAAGCTTCAATGCCAGGTCAGCGGTAGTATAGATCTCATACCCCAGCTCGCCAACGTAAGACAGCCTGGCGAGCATTACCGGTACATGTCCAAGATAAGTATGTTTCAGCTTGAAGTAGCCGAGCGCTTCGTTGCTCAGGTCGTCCCTGGTTAAAGATTGTGCGAGTTCCCGCGATTTAGGTCCGAAAAGCCCCAGCGCAACGGTGCCGGCGGTGATATCCTGCACATGTACGGTGTCCGGTGCTGATCGCTTCAGGTAATTGATATCTATATTGCTGTTCACACCAATAAAAAAAACCTGCTCACCACGACGCATAACCGTAATATCGCTCATAATGCCGGCGTTTTCGTTCAACAAGAGACAATACGTAATGGAACCGGGCTTTTTGCGCAGGTTACCGGTAGTTAGTTTTTCAAGAAACTCCAAAGCGCCCTTACCGGTAACTTCAATTCGTTTCAGCGTTGTTATATCAAACAGCCCTACCCCTTCTCTTACCGCTTTGGCTTCCGCGCCAATGACCGGCGACCAGAATTGTGCGCTCCACGCATCACGCGGCGGTGAGGAGTAGCGTTCCGCCAGGCTGGCGTTGGCTTCGTACCATTGCGGCCGTTCATAACCGGAAGCTTCCAGGAAAAAGCCACCCAGTTCCTGTTGTCGCGGGTAAAAACCAGTAGTGCGCAGCGGGCGTGGAGACTCCATGGGTTGCAGGGGATGCAGCAGGTCGTATACTTCTATATAGTTCTGTGCACCGCGTTCTTCAATATGCTGTAAACCCAGGTGGTGGGGCTCAAACCGGTTCACATCGCATTCGTGCACAGCCAATGAGGGATGACCGTTGACGATCCATTCTGCCATAGCACGCGCCACGCCGCATCCATGGGTGATCCATACTGCCTCGGCAACCCAGAAGCCCTTCAATCCCGACCATTCACCCATCAGCGGGAAGTTATCCACGGTGAAGGAAAAAAGGCCGTTCATCGCCTCAGCGATCTCCGCGCCCTTCAGCGCAGGGATCACTTCAACAGCGCCTTCCATAGCGCCCTTCCACTCTTCGGGCGTAAAGGGCATTTGGCTGGGCATTATTTCCGCGCGTTCGTTCGGAAGTATGTCCTCGGCTCTCACAGGAAGCGGGCGGTGTCCATACCAGCCCACCGCGAGGCTTTGTCCTCTTTGTTTGAAATACAGGTCAGCTCCCTGGTGACGAAGCACCGGCAGTTCTGCTTCCGTTTTGTAACCGGCGAGTTCGGCCAGCGGCGCGGTATAGCAAAGCTGGTGCGCCAGCGGCTGCATCGCCTTGGGCATCCCCACCATCGCCCCGATCTTTGGCCCCCATATGCCGGCGCAGGAAACAATGATATCTGCAGGGAATGATCCCTGTGTGGTTTGAACTCCGGTTACGCGACCATCCTGCTGATCAACAGCGATCACTTCGCAGTGCTGAACGAATTGCGCGCCGCGACTGGTCGCCCGCTCCCCCATCAACTGGTCTGCCTGTTTTGCCCTTGCGATCCCATCGTCGGGAACATACAATGCACCCAGTATTTTATCATGCGCAAGCATCGGATGCTTAGCCAGTGCTTCTTCAGGAGAAATTACCTGCGCGTTAATGCCTGCAGACAGCGCCAGACCGGCCCTGCGGTGAAGATCGGCCAGGCGCTCAGGCGTTGTGGCGAGCTCCAGGCTGCCTACTTTCAGGAAGCATGGCTCGCCGTCATATTGAAGACTGTATAACTTTTCAACCGTTTGGCGGGCGAACTGCGCCATGGTGCGCGACCCGTTGGTCTGGAACACTACGCCCGGTGCGTGAGAGGTAGAACCACCCGGCGCCCACAACGGGCCTTTTTCAATAACGACTATATCAGTATACCCGCGTTCGGTCAATTCATCGGCGAGTGAGCAGCCGACGATGCCGGCTCCTATGATTACAATTTTTGGCATCAGTGTCCGGGGTTTGTGGTGAGTTGATCGCTATACCAGGAAAGAAACTGCTTTACGAGATATTCTTCGCCGGCAATAGGACCCGGCAGATAGCCGCCGGAGCAAATACCGCGGTAAGTGCCCTCTGCAAGGCTTTGATCCTGTGCATTGGTTTGTGTCCAAACCCTTGTCAGGTCATCGAGATCATAGTCAACACCTTCTACCGCATCCGCCGCTACCAGCCATTTGGTACGAACAAGGGTCCGGTCAACCGATAGGGGGAAGACCGCGAAGGTGACGATATGATCGCTCAAAAAGTGATTCCATGAATTGGGATGGGTCCACAAAGAAAGACCGCTTCCTTCCGGCCGCTGGAAATTGCCGAGCAGTTTTTTGCTGGCGTGTTCAGGCTTGAGGGTATGAGAAAGACACCCGTTGGCCAGCGGTAGTCGAACGGTGCGAAACCACAGTCCGTCCGGGAATTCCAGCAGGTCGTAGGGAAGACCGAGGCTTTCCCATTCTCTTTCTTTTTCCTGCAAGGTCTCCTGAAAGCGCTGCTCCGAAGGCTGCTGGACATTATCTTTATCAAGCCCTTTTCCAAAACCCGAACTGTAAAGCGGTACCAGTAGTTCAGGATGATTGGTGTCGCAATGCAGGCACTCCCTGTTATTCTCTATCACCAGTTTCCAGTTGCAGGCTTCTATAATATCTTTCTGACAGGCTATTTTAGTTTTAGACGCCTGGTATGGCGCGAGATAGGGCGTAAGCATGTTACGCACGATCCCGATATCATCAGGTGCAGGTGTACTGAGGCAAACATAAATGAGCCCGCCTATTACAGTCACTTCTATAGAATTGAGTCCGAAATTTTCTTTGGAGAAGTCCGCGTCCATACCGCGGGCACGCAGCAGCTTTCCGCTAAGGTCATAGGTCCAGTTGTGGTAAGGGCAGGAAATACCCTTGCGATTACCCCTCTCGCCCTGGAGCAGTTCATGGCCGCGGTGCCGGCATACATTGTAAAATCCCCGCACTTCTCCGCCCTGCCCGCGTTGCAGAAAAAACGATCGTGTCCCGATTTTTAAAGTAATGTAATCCCCCGCATTCGGAAGGTCCGCCTCACAAGCCACATAAATCCATTTACTGTAAAAGATCTTTTCCAACTCCTCCTCAAAAATCTCGTTACTTGTATAAAAGCGTGCAGGTAGTGTGAAGTCTGGATCAATTCCGGTAAGGGGCATGGTGATTTTTTTTGTAATTTGGACACAGATACAAAAAACTAAACTACATAAATATAGGCTGTTATTTAATATTCCGCCGGAGGAAAGACTAAAAAATCAGTGCAGGCCGGGAAAAATGTAAAACAAAAGCGCTCTTTTCTACAGATATATTCTATATTCATTTAAAAGACCAAAACCTGCCGCTCCAATATGAAAGATTCTCCGGTTACTGACAATAATGATCTGGCCAGTTTTGGCTATCGCCAGGAATTAAAGCGCTCGATAGGTAGCTTCTCCAGTTTTGCTGCAGGCTTTTCATATATTTCAATTCTTACCGGTCTTTTTCAAATGTTCCACCTGGGGTATGGAGTAGCGGGGCCCGCATTTTTCTGGACCTGGCCCTGTGTGCTCGCAGGTCAGTTGCTGGTGGCACTTTGCTTTGCGGAACTGGCTTCCAGGTTTCCCCTGAGCGGTGGCGTATATCAATGGGCAAAGTTTACCGGAAATCCTTTTTTTGGATGGATGACAGGCTGGATCTACCTGGCTTGTCTTGTTGTTACCCTTGCTGCCGTAGCGATGGCGCTCCAGGTGAGTCTTCCCCAGATTTCAGGTATCTTCCAGATCATTGGGACTTTGGGCGACCCGAAATCAAT
Source organism: Chitinophagaceae bacterium (assembly GCA_019638615.1). Taxonomy (GTDB): domain Bacteria; phylum Bacteroidota; class Bacteroidia; order Chitinophagales; family Chitinophagaceae; genus Agriterribacter. Next base: position 29,863 of record JAHBTL010000046.1, read on the forward strand.
TGCTGTAAACGCCATTTTACTAGGTTCTATCCTGATCATTATAAGTACTATAATCAATGTTAAGGGTATAAAGCTGCTGGCTGTGATCAATAATATTGGCGTTTTTGCAGAATTGATTGGAATTATACTGCTGATCATCCTGCTGTTTTTAAAAAGCGTAAGATCTCCGGCTGAAGCCGTTGTTCATGTCAGCAATACTACCGGATCTTTTCCTGATATGACCATTTTAATGGCGGCGGCCGCTCTTACTGCTTCCTATGTGTTGTATGGATTTGATACTGCAGGAACACTGGCTGAAGAAACGCATGATCCCCGCAGAAAGGCTCCCCGTGCGATATTGCAGGCACTCATTGCCGCCGGGCTGGGCGGATTACTGGTACTGCTTTTTGCCCTTATGGCAGCGCCGGACCTGGGCAACCCCGGTTTAGGGAATATCAGCGGAGGATTGCCTATGCTGGTGAAATCGGTGCTGGGTGAAACCACGGGTATTCTTTTTCTTTGTGTTGTGATCTTTGCCATCATTGTATGCACCTTTGCCGTGCATTCCGGGGCAGTTCGGTTAATGTACGCTATGGGGCGCGACGGACATCTGCCTTTTAGTAAATCCTTATCGGAAGTTTCTCACAAAACCCAGGTTCCTGTTTTAGCTACCCTGCTTAGCGGATTGGCAGCCATCATTATCCTGGCAGTGAATCTTCAGTTTCCAAAAGTGTTTGAACTGGTGACCTCTATCGCTATACTGTGGGCAAACCTGGCCTACTGGATAGTGGTGGCGGTTCAACTGAAAAACAGGTTTATACTGGTGCGGAAAGGAGGAGATAAGGAGTCAAAATTTAATTTGGGCAAATGGGGATTCCCGGTCAATATTTTAGCCCTGCTGTGGAGCAGTTTTATGGTGATCAATGTATCGTGGCCGCGTACCTCAACCTATGGTGAAGGGTGGTATAACCAGTATGCAGCCTGGATATATACGGCGGGTTTGATTTTTGTTGGTGTGTTGATTTACTATTTTAAGTCAGTTAAAAAACAAAACATTTCTTAACAGGTATATGGTCTACACTCAATTTATAGATGGCTTTTTAACTACAGGCTCAAACAGAGAATCATGGATCAACTATAACCCGGCCAATAATGAGCCGTTGGGAGAAGTTTTTCAGGCTACCGGTGAGGATATTGAAGCAGCCGTAGCGTCATCAGAAAAGGCTTTCCGGATATGGCGCGCCAAAACCGGGGCAGAACGGGGCCGGGTTTTGGCAAAAGCAGCTGATATCTTAAGAGCCAGGCTGGAACAAATGGCGCTGACAGAAACGCAGGATGTTGGAAAGCCCATTGCAGAATCGCTGGCGGTAGATATTACTTCGGCTGCGGATGCCCTGGAATATTTTGGCGGAATGGCCGCTGGTATACATGGGGAGTATTTTGATTTGAAAAATGCCTTTGGTTATACGCGTCCGGAACCTTTAGGCGTTTGTGCCGGAATCGGCGCATGGAACTACCCGATCCAGATCGCTGCATGGAAGGCTGCTCCCGCACTGGCCTGCGGCAATGCCATGATCTTTAAACCATCGGAACTTACTCCTGCAACGGCACTCGGGCTTGCACAGGTTTTTATGGAAGCGGGAGCCCCGGCAGGGTTGTTTAATGTAGTACAGGGCGACGGCAGGGTTGGAAAATTGTTGGTTGATCATCCGGGTATAACAAAAATTTCTTTGACAGGTTCAGTGCCAACCGGTAAAAAAATATTGGCAGGCGCCGCGAACCAACTTAAAAAGGTCACACTTGAACTCGGTGGAAAATCCCCGCTCATCATTTTTGAAGATGCAGACCTGAACAACGCAGTATCAGCAGCGTTGCTGGCAAATTTTTATACGCAGGGCGAAGTTTGCTCAAATGGTACAAGGGTATTTGTGCATCGAAAAATTTATGATGTATTTTTAAACCAGTTGAAAGAAAGGACGGAAAAGATCAGGATAGGAGATCCGGCAGACACCGATACGCAGTTGGGTGCATTGATCAGTAAAGCGCACATGGAAAAAGTGATCGGCTTTATCAATTCCGGGAAAGCTGCGGGCGCCACATTGGTGACCGGCGGTTTTCAGCCGGAAAAAGATTTTAAAGGGCGGGACATCCGCACCGGCAATTTCATTACGCCGGCCATTTTTACGGATTGCGATGACGCTATGGAAATTTGTAAAGAAGAGATCTTTGGCCCGGTGCTGTCCATACTCAGCTTTGGCACAGAGGAAGAAGTGATCGAAAGAGCGAATAATTCCGCCTATGGTTTGGCGGCAGGTGTATTTACCAATAATATCAAAAGAGGTCACCGGGTCATTCATCAATTACAGGCAGGCACCTGCTGGATCAATAATTACAATATAACTCCCATTGAAATTCCGTTTGGCGGTTATAAACAATCCGGCCTGGGCCGGGAAAATAGCCTTGCAGCTATTCAACAGTATACCCAGCTAAAAACAGTATACGTAGAATTAGGAAATGTAGAATCCCCTTATTAAAATGGAAAAAATTTTTGATACGATCATTATCGGAGGAGGGTCGGCCGGCTGTGTGCTGGCAAACCGGCTAAGTGAAAATCCGGGACATAAAGTGTTGGTGCTTGAAGCGGGAAGAACAGATGCGTGGTGGGATATTTTTATTCATATGCCCGCTGCACTCACCTATCCCATTGGTAGTAAATATTATGACTGGCAGTACCAATCGGAGCCTGAGCCGTTCATGAATAACCGGCGCGTGTACCATGCCCGTGGAAAAGTATTAGGTGGTTCCAGTTCCATCAACGGCATGATCTTCATTCGGGGTAATCCGTTGGATTATGAAAAATGGGCGAAAGATCCGGGAATGGAAACATGGGATTATGCACATTGTCTCCCTTATTTTAAAAAGTCTGAAAACAGAGCCGCCGGAGCAAACTTCTTTCGGGGAGAAGATGGTCCGCTACATCTTGAAACAGGTCCTGCGACAAACCCTTTGTTCAAAGCATTTTTTAATTCCGCCAAACAGGCAGGCTATCCGATGACAGACGATGTGAATGGATTTCAACAGGAAGGTTTTGGTATGTTCGACCGCAATATTAAAAACGGAAGGCGTTGGTCTGCCTCAGATGCCTATCTGCACCCTGTTTTAGGAAAACGAAAGAACCTGGAGGTAATCTGCGGCGCCCTTACAACCAAAATCCTTTTCTCGGGAAAGCGTGCCGTGGGTGTGGAGTTTTTAAAAGGAAACAGCTTGCAGAAGGTTACGGCAGGGGAAGTGATCTGCTGTGGCGGCGCCATTAATTCTCCCCAGGTGCTCCAGCTATCCGGCATTGGAGATGCCACAGCGCTGAAATCTGCAGGCGTTGAAGTGTTGCAGGATCTGCCCGGCGTTGGTCAGAACTTACAGGATCATCTCGAAGTATATATTCAATATGCCTGCAAAAAACCGGTGAGCGTGTGGCCGGCCCTGAAATGGTATAACAAACCCTGGGTTGGTTTGCAGTGGATGCTATTCCATAAAGGGCCTGCATCAACCAATCACTTTGAGGGAGGCGGGTTTATCAGGAGCAATGAAACGGTTGCTTACCCTAACCTCCAGTTTCATTTTCTACCGGTGGCTATACGATATGATGGTAGTTCGCCATCCGGTGGGCATGGCTACCAGGTGCATGTGGGTCCAATGAATTCTGACGCCAGGGGGTCTGTGCTGATAAAGTCATCCGATCCAAAGGAGAAGCCGGCAATCCGGTTCAATTATCTTTCTACAGATCAGGATCGCAGGGAGTGGATCGAAGCCATCCGTTGTGCCCGGAAAATTTTAAATCAGCCGGCGATGGCTGAATTCAATAGCGGTGAGCTCTCACCCGGACCTGCGGTTGAAACGGATGAGCAAATACTGGATTGGGTTCGCCGGGATGCTGAAACTGCGCTGCATCCGTCATGCACCTGTCGCATGGGTACCGATAGCATGTCTGTCGTAGATCCACTTACGTTGCGCGTGCATGGGATGGATGGTTTACGGGTAGTAGACGGAAGTGTAATGCCATATATAACCAACGGCAACCTGTATGCGCCGATCATGATGATCGCAGAAAAAGCGGCTGATATCATACTTGGAAAGGAACCGCTTCAACCTGAAAAAGTTGATTTTTACAGGAAGCCGGGATAAAGGGTTTGTGGTTTATAGTTTGTGAATACCAATTTGTGATTTCTGATTTATTGATCCGAACATTCGGAGTCTGATTTGAGATGACTATAAACTACAAACCACAAATGATAAACATCCCACACACCGTCCGTCGTCAATTCTCCATCGTCAACCGTCTATTGTCCATTAAATCCATAAAAATATATCCGATCTTTAACATATAACAATACGATCCTTATGGCAGCAGCTTCCAGTTATGTTATTTCTTACCATGCCATCCGGAAACTGATCGGGGTGCTTGGCTTGTTACTGCCGTTTTTATGCTGGGGAGTAAACAGCATCGTCAATGCGCTTGACATCCTGAATGACGGGCGTTTCGTTGACCTGTCGCAAAGCGCTGCCTATGTTCCCGGATCCGGTCTGAAATCCTCTATCAGCCATTTTTATTATACAGCATCGGGGCCCATTTTTACCGGCATCCTGACAACTGTATCTGTTTTTCTGTTTTGCTACAAAGGATACCCGGTACAAAAAAACAAAGATGTCTGGTACTGGCTGACGGATAACCGGGTGGCTACGTTTGCGGCTATTTGTGCATTGGGTATTGTAGCCCTGCCCACCGGTTCTGAAGAAAAAATAACAGACAATATACATATTTACACTGCCTCCGCGGGGGCCGGTCGCATCCATTTGACCTTTGCGGCACTATTCTTTCTGGCAATGGCTGTTTTCTGTATTATCAACTTCCGCCGGCACCCCGACGAAAAGAAGAAACTGAAAACAGACCGTGAAGGCAAGCTTTACCTGGTATGCGGCTGGGGAATGATCGCCAGCCTCATCATACTGGCTGTTTACAGTTTCTCCTCACTTCACACCACCGCCTGTATGCCTTACTATTTTGTGTACCTGATGGAAACAGTAATGCTGATCTTCTTCGCTATCGCCTGGCTGGTAAAAGGCAGAACGATACCGGCTTTGAATAAGGATGAAACGGAAACTTCCGGGTAATACCATTGCCATTACGCAGCGCTAATCCTGTATTTACTCTCAGTGAACAATTTCGGTGCTTTCCACATAGCCAGTCAAAAAAATATAAAAACCCAACCTAACAGCAGCCGCCTGCGTAATATATTACCAAAAGCCTCTCTAATTTCAAATCACTGATTGTATGAAAAAGCTACTCCTGGGATCAATCCTACTCACGATCTTTTCGCTCTCTGTCATATTGTTTCAGATCAGTTGCCAAAAAACGGTTTTAGCCGATGGCAGTGAACAACCCTCTCCTTCCGTTGCACTCTTATCTAAACCGGTAATTACTGTTAACACAGTACAGAATGGGGTAGACTCGTTGGGAAATCCGAAATACAACCAGACTGAGTTTACAACTCTGGAACTGTATATCGTAAACGAAAACGGCCTAAATAAGCTGAATGTCAGTTTGCCAGACCAGGAGTTTATATGGTTGAATGCACGCTTGTCTAACAATGGCAAGACAATCATGTTCGGTTCCATTCATAAAACACGGGGATACACGGGTGTGTACTCCTGTAATACTGACGGTAATAACCTGAGAAAAGTGGCGGATGAAAATTATACACTGGAGGACTTAAATTGACAATTTCTTTCGTTGGTATAACGTTATCGCGTGAAGACACCAGACGATTACAAAAGCATGAAGAAGCCCGCCCGGCACATAGGAAAGAAAATCATATCCGCCAATTTTTAAAGCAGTATAATAGTGCAAGCTTTTGTTATGGCTTCCGGCGATGGGATACAAATACCCAAAGACACAGCTAATTCCTTACCGGCTTACCGCCTTTCAGCACACTTTGTATGCGCTCAAGCGTTTTCTTTTCCCCGCACAAGCTTAAAAAAGCTTCCCGCTCCAGATCGAGCAGGTATTGTTCGCTCACAAGCGAAGGCTCACTCAAATCACCCCCGCACATCACATACGCGAGTTTTTTCGCTACTACCACATCGTGATCGGTAGCGTAATTGGCACGCCACATACCGTTGATGCCAGCGTATAACGCGCCCAGTTCCGAGCGCCCCAGCACTTTTATATCGGTACGCTGCACAGGCGTTACATATCCATTATCGTACATTTCAATAACGCTTGCTTTGCCTGCCGCTATCCTCCGGTCGGGGTTGATGATCACCTCATCATGCCCTTTCCTTAATATGCCCAGATCAAATGCTTCAAAAGCACTGGTAGACACTTTGGCGGTAGCGATGGTGAGGAAACGGTTCTTTAAAGTATTGTTATCCGGCTCTCCTTCATGCAGCTCGTCGGCCGCGCGCAATACAAACTCTTTGGTGCCACCTCCTCCGGGGATCAACCCCACACCCAGCTCTACCAATCCTATATACGACTCTGCCGCCGGGACCACTTTGTCACTATGCAGGCTCAGTTCGCAGGCGCCGCCCAACGTAAGCGCATGTGGCGCTACTACCACGGGTACGCTCGAGTACCTGGCGCGCATCATGGTATTCTGAAAAGCGCGAACCGCCATATCCAGCTCATCGTATTCCTGCTCTACCGCAAACATGAAGATCATGCCCACATTAGCGCCGGCAGAAAAATTTTGTGAGTCGTTGGCTATTACAATGCCTTTGTATTTTTCTTCAGCCAACGCTATACCCTTTTGTATGCCCTCCAGCACTTCACCTCCAATGGTTCCCATTTTGGTATTCCACTCCAGTCCCAGCACGTCATCTCCCAAATGATATACATTGGCAGCGCTGTTCTTCCAAACAGTTTGCCCGGCGAAGTTCTTCATCACAATGAACGCGTTGGCTGTTTCTTCGGCTACTACAGAAACGTATTTGCCCGTTAGGGGAGAATAACACAACTTCTTCCCGTTCTCTACTTTATAAAAAGCAGTATTTCCGTCAGCAAGCATTGTATCAACCCATGCGGCTACCGTAAAACCGGCTTCTTTCATTGCTTTTACGGTTCTTTCAACACCCAATACATCCCAGGTTTCAAAAGCTCCTATCTCCCAGCCAAAGCCGGCCTTCATGGCATCATCTATTCTATATACCTCATCCGATATTTCGGGAATACGATGTGATACATAAGAAAACAATGAGTAATGGAACAGGCGATAGAACTCACCTGCTTTATCCTGGCCGGTTACCAGCATTTTGATACGCTGCTTCAGATCGTCTATTGGTTTAGCGGCCTCAATAGTAGCGAACTTAGGCTTCTTTCGTGCTTCGTACTCCATCGTGGAAAGATTAAGCACCAGTATTTCCGAAGCGCCTTCTTTAGATTTTGTTTTCTTAAAAAAACCCTGGCCGGTTTTATCACCGAGCCATTTGTTCTCTACTAATTTTTCCACCCATACCGGCATAATAAACGTGTCTCGGGCTTCATCATCAGGACAATTTTCATACACTCCTTTCGCTACTTTTACCAGTGTATCAATGCCTACCACATCGGCCGTTCGGAAAGTAGCGGATTTAGGCCTGCCGATAACGGGACCGGTCAGCGCTTCTACTTCATCTATTGTTAAAGAGAGTTTTTCAACCAGCTTAAAAATAGCCGCAATGCTGTATACTCCTATCCTGTTGGCGATAAACGCCGGAGTATCTTTACACAACACCGTTGTTTTACCGAGATACAGGTCACCGAAATACAACAGGAAATCTATTACTTCTTTATCTGTAAACGGTGTGGGGATAATTTCCAGCAGGCGGAGATAACGGGGCGGGTTAAAAAAGTGTGTTCCGCAAAAATGTTTCTTAAAATCATCACTCCTTCCTTCTGCCATGAAATGAATGGGAATACCGGATGTGTTGGAAGTAATCAACGTGCCGGGCTTACGGTATTTATCTACCTCGCCCAACACAGATTGTTTTATATCCAGTCTTTCTACCACCACTTCTATTATCCAGTCATAGCCGGCAATGTCCTTCATGTTATCGGTGAAGTTGCCTGTTTTGATCTTATTCACTGCCTCTTTGGTATACACCGGCGATGGATTGGATTTAACTGCCGTTGCCAGCGCTTCATTTACAATACGGTTTTTTACCGCGGGATTGTCCAGCGATAACCCTTTTGCTTTTTCCGCATCGTTCAGTTCTTTAGGTGCAATATCAAGCAGCAATACCGGGATACCTACGCCTGCAAAATGACACGCGATACGCGATCCCATAACACCAGAACCTAATACAGCTACTTTTTTGATGATCCTTTTCATCCGTATATCTTTTTGTTTTTTATTGGTTGGATTTGTCTTTTCAATGGCCAAAAATCCTGTTTCATAAAATTAGTTAGCTAAACAACTAATTTATCTATCGAAGGTAATATAAAAAAGTTTATTGTTTCTGGTTTGTGGTTTATTGTTAAAGGATGATGGATTTGAAATGTTGCAGGTTTTTGGTTTCGGGTTTATAGTTTGAACTGATAGCTCATAGCTGAAAGCCAACCATAAACAAAAAACTAAAAACCAAAAATTTGCTGACTGTTGAGAGCTGACAGCCGGTAGCTAAAACCCACCTACTTTCTTTAATTTCGTTCATGACCCTACAGCATTTAAAAGATATTTTTTCAGCAGGCGTAAATGCGGTGAAACCAGCAGTATTTATTCCATTGAACCTGGCGTACAATAATGGCAGCATTAGTGCCGGAACAAAAAAATTCAACATCGCCCGGGGAAAAGTATATATAGTATCAGTTGGAAAAGCCGCGGCGGCCATGGCGCAGGAAACCGAAAAAATATTGGGGAACCTCGTTACAGCCGGTATAGTAGTTACCAAATATCAACATGCGCTTCCCCTGGCAATATGCAAAACCATCGAAGCCGGGCATCCCATACCTGATGAAAAAAGCGTGGAAGGAGGAAAGGCGGTTATTCAATTGTTTACAGAAACAAACGCAGAAGATATCATTGTCCTGTTGGTGAGCGGGGGCGCTTCCGCTTTATTGTCGGATCTGCCACCAGGCTGCTCTTTACATGATCTGCAGCATACTTCAAAGCTCCTGCTCGATTGCGGAGCGGCGATCAATGAGATCAATACCATCCGGAAGCACCTTTCTCTCATCAAAGGCGGACAACTCATGCGATATACGCAAGCCACGGTGGTTGCTTTCATTTTGAGCGATGTACCAGGCGATGATCTTTCTGTAATAGCCAGCGGACTAACGGTGCCGGATAACAGCAGCTTTACCGATGCATGGAAAGTGGTTGAGCGATATCAATTACAGGAAAAGCTTACTCCTCCTGTAAAAAGATGGCTGACGAAGGGACTGCGCGGGGAAATACCCGACACCCCGGGCGAAAATGAGCCGGTATTCAAAAAAGTGCACAATATACTGGTGGCAACCAACGACATTGCGTTGCAGGCTGCCAGGCTAAAAGCAGAAAAGCTGGGATATATTACAGAGATCATCTATCCCCCGCTAAGTGGCGAGGCGGAGGAACAGGCTATCGCTTTCGCTGAAAAACTTTGCGCAAAGCAGGTCACCCGTCCGCATTGTCTTTTATGGGGAGGCGAAACGACCGTTACCATCAAAGGAAGCGGAAAGGGTGGGCGCAATCAACAATTTGCATTGGCGGCACTGGATGCGATGAAAGAAATGTTGACTGCAGGTAAAAAGATATGCCTGTTAGCCGGCGGCACCGACGGAACAGATGGCCCTACCGATGCTACCGGCGCCATTGCCGGCCGGCATGTACTGGAACAGGCGGCATCGCTTCATCTTGACCCCAAAGTTTTCCTTAATAACAACGACGCTTACAATTTTTTTAAGCAGGCAGGCGGATTGGTTATTACCGGGCCTACGCAAACCAACGTAATGGATATTGTGGTTGGATTATATTCTCCTGAACAGTTTTAGGTAATTGGGGCGATTGATTTTAGTTAATACCTTTAGCAATCGCAATTATAATATGAAACGCCCGGGCATATTGGATTACTTTTGCAAATGTTACACTCGGTTATGATAGCAGAAAAAAAAGAAGCGCTGGCAGGTTGGGGCAATTATCCGGTGGCTCAGGCTTTGGTGAGCCATCCTCGCAATGAAGAAGAATGGAAAGAAATTTTGAGCAGGGGTTCGCTGATACCGAGAGGATTGGGCAGAAGCTACGGCGACCAGGCAGTCAGCAGCAATAAACACGTGGCTGTGAGCACCCGCATGAATCATTTTCTTTCATGGAATGAACAGGAAGGAATATTGGAATGCGAAGCAGGTGTTAGCCTGGAAGAAATCATTACCACATTTGCGCCCCGGGGTTGGCTGCCCATGATCTGCCCCGGAACAAAATTTGTAACCATCGGCGGCGCCATTGCCAACGATATACATGGCAAGGCGCATCATGTAGACGGATCGTTCATTAACTGTGTCATCTCTTTTACCATATTGTTGGCAAACGGGCATGTTGTAACCGCGTCGCGGGAAGAGAACGCAGACCTGTTTACAGCCAATTTCGGGGGATTGGGATTATTGGGTGTGATACTCACCGCTAAGATCAGGTTAAGAAAAATAGAAACTACTTATTTCAGGCAGCAGTCGGTTAAGGTAAACAACCTTGAAGAAATGCTGGCAGCGCTGGAAAAATACCAGCATTATAATTATTCTGTGGCATGGGTAGATCCGCTGGCAAAGGGAAAAAAGCTGGGCAGCGGTGTATTGACAGTGGGAGATGCTGCCACATTGCAGGATTTACCGCCTTCATTGCAAAAAGATCCGTTAAAGATCCATACCATCTCAAAACTTTCCGTTCCGTTTTTCCTGCCGGGTTTTATATTGAACAATTTTACGGTACGCATGCTCAACCGCGCCATTGCCTTTATACAAAACTCGCCCAAAGAATTTGTGCACTACGAAAAGTTCTTTTTCCCGCTGGACATGATCAATCACTGGAACAGGGGTTATGGCAAGAGAGGGTTTATACAATACCAGTTTGTTATCCCCGAAAAAGGAGGTGAGCAAGTATTAAGAGAGATCATGGAAATGATCGCTTCCAGCGGATGTACTCCCTTTTTAAATGTATTTAAGAAAATGGGAGAAGGGCAGGGCATCCTGTCTTTTCCGTTTGCAGGATATACTTTGGCAATAGATTTTCCCGTTACCAAAGGGTTAAAAGATTTTACACGGAAATTAGATGAGAAAGTGCTGGAAGCGGGTGGCAGGCTATACCTGGGTAAAGATTCGATGATGGAAAAAGAAATGTTTAAAAAGATGTACCCGCGGTATACAGAATGGCTTGCCATAAAGCAAAAGTATGATCCGGGAAATATTTTCACATCCGATATTGCAAGAAGACTGGGATTGGAAGTGTAAAATCGATCTAAGCAAACATTAAGAATTGTAACCTGTGTTTATCTTTTCCATAGTATTTGTAGTGGGTATCGCCTTCCTTGCGGGAAAGATCATCCGGAGCATGCAGGCAAACCATCTGCCTGCTTCTGAAGAAGGATTAAAAAAAGACCTACTCATATACCCGGGCAGCGAGCTGAACTTTTCCAGCGAAGTAATGAACGAAGTGCTTTCAAAGAGACAACCCTATTTCAGCCATCTTGCTAAAGAAGAACAGGAAAGGTTTCTCCTGCGCTTAAAAAAATTCATCTCTTCCAAAACATTTATTATCCACGACCGCAGCGGATTTCGTGAAATGCCTGTATTGATCAGCGCCTCGGCCATACAGCTCAGCTTTGGACTTAAAGAATACCTGCTTCCCTATTTTAAGTTCATTCATATTTTCCCGGCAGAATTTGTTGGAGTACAGCCAACCATACGTGTATTGGCCGGTAATGTATCCGGCAACCGCATTCATATCTCCTGGAAACACTTTCTGGAAGGATTTCAATATACGCACGATGGTGAAAATGTAGGACTGCATGAAATGGCGCATGCTTATTATTTCCAGAATTTTGAAATCGGCTCTTATAGTGATGATAATTTTGTGACTCATTTCCCTTCGTTCAATCATTGCGGGAACAAAATTTTTGAACAGGAGAAATTACCTGGTAACGATTTTTTTTCGGAATATGCTTTAAAGAACTTCCAGGAATTCTGGGCAGAAAGTGTAGAGCGTTTTTTTGAAAAACCTGTTGAATTAAAAACAGTTTATCCTCAACTTTATTCAACAATGGCAGCGCTGCTCAACCAGGATCCTGTCACATTCTACTCACCACACATACAGTAGACCGGGTATCTCATAAAAATGTATATTTAACACATGCTTCAATTCTTTAAAAAAATAATTGAATTTTTAAGCGCGAATAATATCCCCTATATGCTTTCGGGCAGTGTAGCTATGAGTTTGTATGTTATACCCCGGGCAACACGTGATTTTGATATTGTTGTTCACCTAAAGGAAGCAGATATTCCTTCTCTTCTAACCTATTTCAAAGAAGGTTTTTATTGTGATGAAGATGCAGTAAGAGAAGCTGTAAAGAGAAGAGGCATGTTCAATATTATTGATCACAGTTCCGGGTTTAAAGCTGATTTCGTGATACTAAAAGACGAGCCTTATCGCTTAACGGAATTTGACCGGCGACGGGAAACTGATTTTTGGGGTGTGCCGATTTATGTAGTCGCACCTGAAGACCTGCTTATTTCCAAGCTTATATGGATACAGCAATTACAATCTTCTCTGCAAAAAGAAGACATTCATTCCTTAAAACAGATAGCGTCCCTCGACTGGGAGTATATAGATTTTTGGATAAACCGGCTGAAATTGAATACTTTTGGACTTCTAAAAAATGACTGACACTCCCGATCATATTAAAGCGATACAACTGAAGATATGGCTTTCCAAATCGCCTGCCGAGCGGTTGAAGCAGTTTATGACAGACAATGATGCGCTTATGCAATTCTGGAAGAACGCGAAAGACCATCTTCGGGAAGTCCATCACGATATTAAACCTTCCTTCGGGGAAAATTGCGAAAACATACAAGGGGATTAGCTATCAGCTATTAGTAATTTGTAGTTTATGGTTTATGGTGAAGAAGAAACTACAAACCCCAAACCATACACTCATCATTTCCCCACCAGCGCATCCATCGCCTTTTTCACGCTGCCATGCTGCAACAAAATCGCTTTTGCTTCATCGTAATTACTGATCGCAGCTTTGTCCATTAATATCTTCACAGCCCTGTCGGTAATTTTATCGTTGATCAGCAGCACGTTTACCATGCTGTTGTCTTCTACCCTCCCCAATTGTATCATGGTAGTAGTACTGATCATATCGAAGATCATTTTTTGAGCAGTGCCGCATTTCATGCGCGTACTTCCGGTAACAAATTCAGGTCCTGTAATAACCTCTACAGGAATGGCCGCAGCGTCAGCTATAGGGGAATCAGGGTTGCTTACGATACAGCCTGCCATAATATAATGCGCTTTGCACTGCTTTAATGCACCCAGTACAAAAGGCGTTGTGCCGCTGGCAGAAATGCCCACCACGATATCTTTAGGGGAAATATTGTTTTCCAGCAAAGCGTTCCAACCCGCATCCGCTTCATCTTCCTTCTCTTCCGGGGCCTCTATCAAATGTTCGAGTCCCCCGGCTAAAATTACATTTACCATGCCTTTTTCAATGCCGTATGTAGTAGGTAACTCAATGGCATCCAGCACCGACAGGCGTCCGCCACTGCCGGCGCCGAGATAAAACATGCGGCCGCCTGCTTTCAATTTCTCTACAATGGCTCTTATTAAAACATTCAGTTGGGGCAATGCTTTTTCTATGGCAAGTGCAACTTTCTTGTCTTCGTTGTTAATGTTCGCAGTCAGCTCTTCTACCGACATTTTTTCAAGATGCCTGTACAGGGAGGGTTGTTCGGTGATCCGGGGCATATATAAATTTGAGATTTGAAATTCGAAATTTAAGATCCACCACGTCCATAAGTGTCAAGATAAGGAACCCCTTCATCGGGTTTAATTTGAAAGAGAAGGTACAGGCGCCTGTATACTGCTTTTCAACCTCAAAATAATTCCGGTTGATTATTATCCTCCGGTTTCCTCTTCTCCCATTCCATCGTAGTGCTTTTTGAATAGTCAGCCAATTTGGCTCCTACCGCTTTCCAGCCCATTACTTCCACCACTTTCACTACTTTTATTTTTGCCTTGCGCACCTGCGCTCCCCTGCCGCTTTGCATTACCAGTATAGGCTCCTGCTCCGTAGTTACCGCCTCTAACTGGTTGCCTTCTCCCTCTTTAATAAAGAAGAATTTATTGCGCAGCGTGGTGGTTTCTATCTTAAACCGCTTGATATTGTATTGCAGCTTTTCGTTATCAAGATATACCGCTGTAATAATTTTTTCAGGATCAAATTTTTCTATCAGCAATACTTTTTCAGCGTCAAATTTCTGGGTAAGCTCCGTATCTGTTATTTCGTAATTGCCATTGCTGTAAATAACCAGCAGCTTATCCTCCGCATCAAACATACCTAAATACTGTCCTTTTTCGTCCGTGCTCAACCTGCCGAATGTTTCATCAAACCACAATTTTCTTCCGCTGAGGGTTGAACGCCCTGCTTCTTTAAATTTGACGGATTTGACAGGGTATTTTGTTACCTGGTTGCCCATACTGCTCCTTCCCTTAATCTCCAGCTCTTCAAAATAAAATTCCAGCTCCTTGTTTCTTGCCGAGCTGTTGGGACTCAGGGTAATTTTCACTACTTCGGCCTCTCCGTTGGGATTCACGGAAAAATAATGCACTTTACTTTTTTCAGCGCCTTTGGTAAGGTCATATTCTTTGTCGCGGGTAACGCCCGTAACATTAAACCGTTTGGCATAGCTTACCCCGGTCTTGCCATCCACGTATATCATGTTGTAGGTGGTACGCTCATCCCCTTTCTTAAATACCGCCACATGTATGATATCCTTACCAATAAATACCTTGTCTGCCGCTTTCACTACTTTCATAATACCCGCTTTCGTAAAAGCGATGATATCATCCAGGTCAGAGCAATCTTCTACGAACTCATCTTTCTTCAACCCTGTGCCCACAAATCCTTCGGCGCGATTTACATACAATTTGGCATTGGCTATGGCTACCTGCTTGGCCTGTATGGCTTCAAATAATTTTATTTCAGTTTTGCGCTCCCTGCCTTTGCCATACTTTTTCAGCAGGGTTTCATAATATGCTACGGCAAAATCCACCAGGTTATTCAGGTCGTACTTCACCTGCTTGATCTCGGTCTCAATCCCTTTTATCTGGTCGTTGAGCTCGTCAATGTCCAGCTTATAAATACGGCGTACAGGCTTTTCCGTCAGCTTAACAATATCTTCGCGGGTAATATCGCGCCTCAACTGTTTTTTAAAGGGAATAAACGCCTTGTCTATCGCCTGCAATACCTTCTCCCAGGTTTCATGCTTCTTCTCCAGTTCCTTGTATATCTTTTCCTCGAAGAAGATTTTTTCCAGCGAGGTATAATGCCATTTTTCCTGCAGTTCCGCCAGCTTTATTTCCAGCTCCCGTTTCAGCAGGTCTTTGGTAAGATCGGCTGAGGTTCTGAGCAATTCATGAACGGTCATGAACCGGGGCTTATTGTCCACAATGACACAGGCGTTGGGAGAAATGCTTACTTCACAATCGGTAAATGCATACAACGCATCAATGGTAATATCAGGAGAGATACCCGGCGCCAGGTCTACCTGTACTTCAACTTCCGCGGCAGTATTATCGGTAACTTTTTTTATTTTGATCTTACCCTGGTCGTTGGCTTTTACGATAGAATCCATAAGTTGGGTAGTGGTAACGCCATACGGAACATCTCGTATTACCAGTGTTTTTTTATCCAGCTCTTCTATCCTCGCCCTCACCCTTACTTTACCCCCTCTTTTACCTTCATTATAATTGGTAATGTCCATCATTCCTGCGGTTTGGAAATCGGGGAACAATTCAAACTTTTTACCACGCAGGTATTTGATGGAAGCCTCGATCAGCTCACAAAAATTATGCGGTAATATCTTGGTAGAAAGCCCAACGGCGATGCCCTCTGCCCCCTGTGCCAGCAGCAGCGGGAATTTCACAGGCAGCGTAACAGGCTCATTCTTCCTGCCATCATAACTCAATTGCCATTCGGTGGTTTTAGCGTTGAAAGCAACTTCCAGGGCAAACTTGCTCAATCTTGCCTCAATATACCGGGCAGCCGCGGCTTCATCACCGGTGCGCACGTCGCCCCAGTTACCCTGCGTTTCAATCAGCAGGTCTTTCTGGCCCATATTCACCAGCGCGTCGCCTATTGAAGCGTCGCCGTGCGGGTGGTATTGCATGGATTGTCCGATGATATTGGCTACTTTATTGAAACGCCCGTCGTCCATCTCTTTCATGGCATGAAGGATGCGGCGCTGTACGGGCTTTAACCCGTCTTCTATGGCAGGAACAGCGCGTTCCAGTATTACATAAGATGCATAATCAAGGAACCAGGTTTTATACTGGCCCTGTATGCCGGATTCGTTTTCTGAAAAATTCTCTTTAGTCATAGTAACAATTTCATCGCTCTGCGGCAAACAAATATTTTAAATTACAATGCACTGCAATATCCATCCGGCTATTCACTCACAGCTTCCGTTATGGCAGCCTTTGTTTTTACTTCAAAATCCTTCATGTTCTTTATCTCGCCCTGCACATCATATCCTCCCGAGGCTATCAGCAATTTGATCCTCCACAACAAATACATATCACCGGTAGTATGCTTGCTTTTGGAAAGGAAATGACTGATGATCTTACCGGCCTTCTGCCAGTCTTTGGTAATGTATTTTTTCAGGTCAGCGTCATAAAAATCATAATCATGCTGCACCAGCTTTTTACCACCTTCCAGTATACGCACGCCTTTGTTCTCATTGCTGAGCCTGATCCATTCGTCCGGATCTACTTCAAACTCGCTCAATGTAATGGTTCGTGCTAATTTTTTTGCTTTTAAAAACTCTTTAGGCTGTATGGTATGCAGCCAGACAGGATAGAATATCTGCCCTTTTTCATTGATAAAAGGAAGGTTATTGAGATACAGGATAAATACCCGCCCCTGGAATTCTTTCATATAATACAGCAGCCAGTAATAACCGCTCACATCGTGTTTATTCTGCGCCGCCCATATCCATATTATTTCATCCGGATCCCTGCGCATGGTTCCCACCAGTTCTGCAACGGTTTTATAATCGTCTACAGAACCATCATTTACTTTTCCATCCAGATCACCACCGGACAATACCTCTTTCCACCATGCTTTGCGCGCTTCTATTCCCTCACCCACATATAAGTTGGCTATGGGTCCTACTGCATAATCATCTCTGACCAGCACTATTTCCCCCCTCAATTGCTCATCCAGCTCTATTGCCTTCTGCAACACTTCTACATCGGCTTCGTTAAAAACAATGTGTATCATGCTGTGTTTTTGGTTTGTAGTTTATGGTTTGTGATTTTGGGTTTGTAGTTTGTAGTTTTAGGTTTGTAGTTTGTAGTTTGTGGTTTATTCCCAACTATAAACTCCAAACAATAAACTATTAACTTCCAACCTCAAACCTATTTCTCCTGTTCTGCTAAATCAATTTCTACCCGCAGGTTATCAATAATAAACTCCTGGCGTTCCTGTGTATTTTTCCCCATATAATATTCAAGCAACTGGTGCAAATGCGTTTCAGGCATTACTTTAACGGGCTGGGTACGCATATCGGAGCTGATGAATTTCACAAACTCTTCAGGCGATATTTCTCCCAATCCTTTGAATCGTGTGATCTCAGGCTTACTTCCCAGTTTTTTAGCTGCAGCCTGTTTTTCATTTTCATCGTAACAATAAATAGTTTCCTGCTTGTTGCGCACCCTGAATAACGGGGTTTCGAGTATGTACACATGCCCGTTCTTTACCAGGTCGGGGAAGAACTGGAGAAAAAAGGTAAGCAATAACAAACGGATGTGCATCCCGTCAACATCGGCATCCGTAGCAATGATCACATTATTATAACGCAGTCCTTCTATTCCTTCTTCAATATTCAGCGCATGCTGCAAAAGGTTAAATTCCTCGTTTTCGTATACTACTTTTTTGGTAAGACCAAAACAGTTCAGCGGCTTGCCTCTCAGGCTGAATACAGCCTGTGTTTCCACACTTCTTGCTTTGGTAATGGAACCGCTGGCAGAATCGCCTTCGGTAATGAATATGGAACTTTCCAGTTGCTTGGCATGAAACTCTTCCTTGCCTTTGTTCGGCGGCTCATCGTTAAGATGGATGCGGCAGTCGCGCAATTTGCGGTTGTGCAGATTGGCTTTTTTGGCTCTTTCGTTGGCCAGCTTTTTAATTCCGGCCAGTTCTTTTCTTTCCCGTTCACTTTGTTCTATGCGTTTCTTAAGCGCCTCCGCGGTAGCAGGATTTTTATGCAGGAAATTATCCAGGTCTTTTGCCAGGAAGTCATACACGAAATTTTTCATGCTTACGCCGCCCTCCTCAATGTACTGCGAACCCAGCTTGGTTTTTGTCTGGCTTTCAAACACCGGCTCTACCACACGCACTGCCACTGCAGCTACTATACTCTGCCTGATATCGGTAAAATCATAATCCTTTTTGTAAAAATCACGCACCACTTTTACAAATGCTTCCCGGAAAGCCTGCTGGTGTGTGCCGCCCTGCGTGGTATACTGCCCGTTCACAAAACTGAATATTTCTTCACCGTAATCATTGTTGTGCGTGACAGCGATCTCAATATCATCACCTTTTAAATGTATGATATTGTACCTCAGCTCGTCTTCATTGGTTCTACGTTGCAAAAGATCAAGCAGCCCGTTTTTGCTGACGTATTTTTTACCATTCAGTGTAATCACCAATCCCGCGTTCAGGTAGCAGTAGTTCCATAAAAGATCTTCAATATAATCGGTACGGAACAGGAAATTCCGGAAAACGGAATCATCAGGTATAAAGGTTACCAGGGTGCCGTTACCTTCATCAGACTTGCCCTCCTTATGTTCTTTTATCAATACACCCCTTTCAAATTCGGCGGCTTTTTGTTTTCCCTCTCTAAAGGCGGTCACTTTAAAATAATTGCTCAGGGCATTTACCGCTTTTGTACCCACCCCATTCAAACCCACCGACTTCTGGAAGGCTTTACTATCGTATTTGGCGCCCGTATTTATCTTGCTTACCACATCTACTACCTTGCCCAAAGGAATACCCCGTCCGTAATCTCTCACCGTTACGGTCTTCCCTTCCACGGTAATATCGATCTGCCTTCCATACCCCATCATGTGCTCGTCTATGCAGTTATCAAGCACTTCTTTTAGTAATACATATATACCATCATCTGCACTGCTTCCATCACCTAATTTGCCAATATACATACCCGGACGAAGCCGGATATGCTCCCGCCAATCAAGCGATTTAATGGAATCTTCGGTATAATCGAACAGGTTTTGCTTTGCTTCAGTCATAATTTTTTGAATAAACTGTTTTTCCCAGGATCATTTTCCCTGCAAATATGCTAATTATTTTAGTATTTACAGAACGTCGCAAATATAGGAAAACGAAATCACAGAAGAAATGAGGGATATGCACTGGTGTGAATAATTATGAGCATCGAACGATAATTCCTGTTACTGCGATCCCGCCGTTACGATTGTTTTGAACCAAGACCCAGGTCTGCGGTGGGAGGAAAAACTTATTCAGCAAGGCATTGCCTTCCGGCAGAGATCGGCTGTATTCACACATCAATAAAAAGTTCAAAAAAAACTAACGTTAACGTATACACTAAAAAAAGCAGATAATCGGGTATAAAAAAAAGGAATCTAAAACCCTGTTAAGGGTTTTTTAACAACCTGTCCATAAATTTCTGGCATAGTACTTGTCTATATTGAGATATCCTTAAAACATTCCTCTGGAATTAGTTTCCGAATTTCCCCCGAGAGATTTATTGAGTAACCAATTACATAATCAATAAAATTCCAGAATTATGAAAAAAGCAAGGCTTACATTGACAGCATTGAGCATAGCTGTCGCAGGATTATTCGCATTTAATGTGATAGTAGATGGTTCCGTAAAAGGTACTGTAGCTCCCGCCGATGGAGCAGTAAGAGCATGGGCCATTTCGGGTACAGATACCCTGAAAGCTGACGTTACCGACGGAGCATTTGAAATAGGCGCTGTAAAACCGGGTACATACCAGGTGATCATTGAAGCAAAAGCCCCTTATAAAAATGCCTCTAAAGATGGCGTGGAAGTGAAAGAAGGTGAAGCAACAGATTTAGGCGAAATTAAGCTTGAACAATAGTAAGAAGTAGTTTAACATAACGGATAGCTGATTATTATTGTAAATGGTTCAACGTGTACCTATGTTGAACATAACAGCAAGAGCAGTATGTATCATACTGCTTTTGTTATTTTTAATGAAGGTTGATTATTGTCACACAAGCTTTTCTGTTCTGCAATAATTATATATGGCCCTGCATGCATAAAGTGCCGAAGGTAAATCTGCCGGGCAGCAGTACAAATATTAAACTGAACTACCAATGCCCGGTAGATTTCTGTTTATCAATGAAATATGAACTGCGGGTTTATTACTTATAAACTCGCTTTCTTTTCAACCACAAAGCCTGGTGCTAGTTTCTTTGTTACTTTTTTGCGGAAAAAAGTAACGCAAAAAGCCGCCCGAAATCCCTGCCAGCCGGCAGGCTGGGACTACGGCCGATTTCGGGAACGCC
>JAHBTL010000047.1 GCA_019638615.1 Chitinophagaceae bacterium
CGTCGGGACGAAAAAGTGCCATCGGCCCGGTCACATATTCCTGCGTGGGATGTAAATCCCATGCAACAAAAAACCGGCAGGTTTCTCTTTATCGTCCTGCTTTGCTTACCTGTTCTTTCTTTATTTTTGAAGCATGAAGATTACCTTCTTTTCTGCCAAGCCTTACGATAAAACTTTTTTCAACAGGTTTAACCGGCAATATGGATTTGAACTGGAATTTTTTGAAACGCATCTTGGTCCGCATATTGTAAATGTGATAGACCAGACCGATGCCGTATGTGTGTTTGTAAACGATAAGGTGAATGCGGAGGTAATAAAAGTACTGGCGCAAAAAGGAGTAAAGGTGATTGCCCTGCGTTGCGCCGGCTTTAACAACGTAAACCTTGAAGCCGCAAAGCAATACGGTATTAAAATATGCCGCGTTCCCGCTTATTCGCCCGAGGCCGTGGCGGAGCACACGCTTGCCATGATCCTTGCGCTCAACCGGAAAACACATAAAGCATATAACCGGGTGCGGGAACAGAACTTTTCGCTCAATGGACTGCTGGGCTTTAACCTGCATGGAAAAACCGTAGGTGTAATAGGCACGGGTAATATAGGAAAAGCGTTTTGCCGCATGATGCTCGGATTAGGATGTAAGGTGATAGCATACGATGTATACGAAGACCCGGAGATGCTGGCTAAAGGCGTAACCTATCACGCTATTGACGAACTTTTGCCTGAAGCCGATATCATATCATTGCACTGCCCGCTTACAGAACAAACACATCACCTGATCAACGCCACGGCTATTGCCCGGATGAAGAAGGGCGTGATGCTGATCAATACAAGCCGGGGAAAGCTGGTACATACAGCCGCTGCTATTGAAGCGCTCAAATCAGGCCATATCGCTTACCTGGGCATTGACGTGTATGAACAGGAAGAAAAGCTGTTTTTTAAAGACCTGAGCGAAAGTATTATTGAAGACGATACCATACAACGCCTGATGAGCTTTCCCAATGTGCTTGTTACCGCGCACCAGGCGTTTTTTACCGAAGAAGCGCTGGAGCAGATAGCCACTACCACTTTGCAGAATGTGCAGCGCCTGCTGGGTGATCAATTACCTGTAAACAGCAACGCCATTGTGGCTTAACAATAGAGCGGATCAGCTTATACAGGTTTGTTAGTTAAATGGAATATGCTAAAAACAAAAACTGATATCTTTTCAATACTGAAGCGTGCCGGGATAGATGGCTTCCAGTTGGCTATTATTGTGGCGGTTATAGCTGCCTGGCTTTTACCGCAGCCCGGCATTGCTAAAGGATCTTTTTCGCTTGAAGCATTGTCTTCCCATGGTTTATCATTTATCTTTTTCTTTTACGGATTGAAATTAAGCCTGCATAAGCTGCGGTCGGAGTTAGTGAACTGGCGTATGCATATGATTGTGCATCTCAGCACATTTGTTTTATTTCCCCTGATAGGGCTGCTCATTATGCCCCTTTTTAGAGGAGAGAGCCATATCGTGTGGCTGGGCATATTCTATCTATGCGCGTTACCCTCCACGGTTTCTTCATCGGTGGTAATGGTTTCAATTGCCGGTGGCAATTTACCCGCGGCAATATTTAATGCCAGCTTATCAACGCTTGCCGGCATCTTTATCACGCCCCTGTGGATGTTACCTGTATTGGAAGCCGGCGGCGGATCCCTGCATCCCGGTGATATTATGCTGAAGCTTTTTTTGCAGGTATTGCTGCCCGTTACAATAGGATTGTTATTAAACCAAAAGCTGGGCTGGTTTGCCGACAAATATAAAAAGCAGTTGAGGTTTTTTGACCAGGGCGTTATAGTGCTCATTATTTACACGGCTTTTTGTCATGCTTTTTATGAAAAAGCCTTTGCGGGTTTTAGCCTGTATACCATACTGATGATCGCGGCGGGAATGTCCGCATTGTTTTTCCTGGTATTGATGTTGCTGAAAAAGCTGTGTGGTGTTTTAAAGTTCAACCGGCGCGACAGCATTACCGTTTTATTTTGCGGATCAAAAAAATCGCTGGTGCATGGAACTGTCATGTCCAAGGTGTTATTTCCCGCATCGGCTGAAGTGAGTGTTATTTTATTACCATTAATGATATATCATGCCCTGCAGCTTATTTTTGTAAGTGTGATCGCGCAAAAAATGGCTAATCCCGAAAAATTGAAGAATCTGCCTTCCGGCATAAAACAATAACAGATGACATTTAATGAACTGATATACTTTTCCATTTTTGTAGGTGGTGGTATTGCAACGGGGTTACTTGTCTACAGGCTTGTTCTCCCCATGATAAGGCGTGCAGTGGCGCGTACTCAATGGCTTGCCGACGATTTGATTATAGAAAGTATTGGCAAGTGGGTGATCCCCTGGTTTATAGCGCTGGGGTGTTACCTGGGTTGGCAAAAAGTAGATATGTCGCCCAAATATCATTTGTGGCTGGAGCGGGCGCTGTTCATCTTTTATACCTTTTCCATTACCTGGATAGCGGCGCGGGTATTATCCGGTATGACGCAAATTAAGTCGGCGAAGAGCCGGGAGGCTGCGGTATCTTCTTCTATTGTCAGCAACATTATTAAAGTGCTTGTTTATTGCATGGGCGCTTTGGTGGTATTGCAGTTTTTCGGGGTTTCCATCACCCCTATTCTCGCCGGTTTGGGTGTAGGTGGTTTAGCCGTTGCGCTGGCATTGCAGGATACCTTATCGAACCTGTTTGCAGGCATCCAGCTCATTGCCACTAAGAAAATAAATCCCGGCGACCTGGTAAGGCTCGAATCAGGACAGGAGGGATTTATTGAAGACATCAGTTGGAGGTATACTACCATCAGAACCGGCGATAATAACAACATTATTATACCCAATTCAAAGTTATCGGGGCTGATCGTTTCAAATTTTTTTACACCTGATAAAGAGGTCGTTTTTAGTATTCCTGTTGGTGTTGACTATAACAGCGATCTTGATAAGGTAGAACGTATTGTTACGGAAGTAATGAAAACATTGCAGGAAGACATAGAAGAATGTGTGCCGAATTTTAATCCTTTTGTGCGTTACCAGCAATTCGGTGCCAGCAGTATAGATCTGAAAGCGTTCATACGGGTGCGGGAGTTTGGCGCCCAGTCTATCGTAAAGCATGAGTTCATTAAGCGTATACAAAAGCGTTTTCGTGAAGAAAACATTAATATTCCTTTTCCTGTTCAAACGGTTTTGCTGCAAAAGCCGGAGGAATAATATTTTATGTACCTTTGCGTTTTCTTTTACAGATTGCTGCCATTCAAACCATTGAATGATGAACAGCAGAATTCCCATCAACTTTTCTCTTTCTTTTCCCGTACAGCGGTATTACCGTATAGGCGTAAGTGTATTCTTTTTTATACAGGGACTCACATTCGCTACCTGGGCAAGCCGCATTCCAGATATTAAAAGCGCGCTGCATTTAAGTGATGCCATGTTAGGCGCGGTGTTGTTTGCGCTTCCGGTAGGGCAGCTTACCGCTATGGGACTTTCAGGATACCTGGTGAGCCGATTTGGCAGTAAAAACACGTTGACAGTAGCGGCATGTTTATATCCCGCAGGACTGGTTTTGCTGGGAACTGTAACGTCTTTATGGCAATTGGTGGCCGCGCTGTTTTTCTTTGGCATTTGTGGTAATCTTTCCAATATATCGGTCAATACACAGGGAGTGGGGGTGGAAAGATTATACAGGAGAAGCATCATGGCTTCCTTTCACGGCGTATGGAGCCTGGCAGGCTTTACGGGTGGCATCATCAGCACGTTCATGGTAGCAGATCATGTTCCACCGTTCACTCATTTTTGTATAGTATACGCCATTGGTTTCCTGCTGATGCTGTCTGCAAGAAAATTCATGCTGCCACGCGATGCCTCCGCCGCTTCTAAAGAAAAAAAGAAAATCTTTGTGAAGCCCGACCGGTACATCATTACCCTCGGCATTATTGCTTTTGCCTGTATGATATGCGAAGGCACCATGTTCGACTGGAGTGGTATTTATTTTGAGAAGGTGATACACGCGCCTGTTGAGTTAACCCGGCTGGGATATGTGGCTTTTATGTTTACCATGACAGCAGGCAGGTTCGCGGCCGACTGGCTGATCACAAAATTTGGAGTGGAACCCATCCTTAAAACAAGCGGTGTGTTCATTTTAACAGGTATGCTGATCGCCACTTTATTTCCAACAGTAACCCTCGCTACCATAGGCTTTTTGCTGGTGGGCATTGGTACTTCTTCTGTTGTGCCGATGGCTTACAGTCTTGCCGGGCGCTCAAAAAATATGCTGCCGGGTGTAGCCCTCGCCGCTGTTTCTTCTATAGGCTTCCTCGGTTTTCTTTTAGGACCGCCCATCATTGGCTTTATTTCAGAATTTACCAACCTCCGCTTTTCTTTCGCTCTGGTAGCCATCCTGGGCCTCGGAACAACCATCATGGCAGGAAGGATAAGGCAGTAAAAAAATAAAACAACGGAGCCATCACCAGGCAACTGTTTCAGAACAATTTTGAAAGCGATTGTATTTTCAATAAATTCGTTGTGCACTAACTGCCCTACTTGCCATTGTATAATGACTATAATGATGCTGAGCTGGCTGTTCTGATTGCTTCGGGAGACCAGTTAGCGTTTACTGTTTTGGTAGAACGCTATAGCTCTGTTATATACGGACATTTGGTCTCTTATCTGAAAAATGCACAGGAGGCAGAAGATATAACACAGGATATTTTTGTTACACTTTGGAAAAACCGCCACCAGCTCCCGGGCGTGCTAAATCTTTCAGCGTATTTGTTTACTGCAACAAGAAATCGCGCAAGCAATGCTTTCCGTAATAAAATACGTACACTTCCTGAACCTCCTGCAGATACAATTGAAAGCCTTTTGGTTACACCGGCAGATCATCTTGAATACAGGGAACTCTACAATGTCCTGATGTCTGGTATAGCCAAACTTCCTCCCAGGCGCAGGCAGGTGTTCACCATGAGCCGCATAACCGGGTTGAGCTACGATGAAATTGCCGTTTCACTTGGAATTTCCCGGAGCACTGTTAAACAGCATATCATTGAAGCAATGCATTTTCTCAGAAGGCATCTTAAAAGCCGTATGGCAATGACCACCCCGGTATTCTTTATCTTTTTTTTCTTCTGCTAGATTAATTTTTGTTGAGACCTGGCCTGTTGTTACCAATTTGTGTCTTATTCAGGTAGTATGGACAAAACACTTGAATTTTATATTGACCGGTATCTTTCCGGAACTATTTCAACAACTGAATGGCAGGAGTTGCAGGAATTGATGAAAAACCCTGCTACACAACACAGGCTCAACCAGTTAATGGATAGTCAATTGGCGGCAAGAGCTGCTGCTAACCCGTCATACCCTGAAGTAGTGAACCGGCTTAAGACTGCCATTGCAAATGAAATAAACAGTACGGATGACTCCGGCTATGATACAGGCAGGCTGGCTTCGATAACTGGCAGCCCCCAAAGACGTGTTTTTTTACATAGCCCCTGGCTTCGCTATGCGGCAGCTATCCTGGTTGTAATGATTTTATCTGTTACCTATTATTTCCTGTTTGATAATGGAAAACAAGCTGCCATACAGCAAACAACAATAGCGCAACAAGGGGAAATTACAGATATAGCTCCCGGAGGTGAAAAGGCGCTGCTTACATTATCGGACGGAACTACCATTGTGTTAGACAGCGCCTCCAGTGGAATGCTGGCAAGCCAGGGCAATACCCGGGTCATTAAGCTTGTCAACGGCAGTATCGTATATCACGCCGAAACTACAGCAAAGCCAGCCGAAATACTCACCAATACCATGAGTACCCCCCGGGGCGGGAAGTATCATCTTGTTTTGCCGGATGGAACAGGAGTGTGGCTGAATGCCGCTTCTTCTATTACCTACCCAACAGTTTTCACCGGCGATACGCGGCAGGTAAGCATGAAAGGAGAAGTTTATTTTGAGGTAGTAAAGAACCCGCAGATCCCGTTTGTTGTAACACTCGATCATTCAACCCGTATAGAAGTGACAGGAACCTCATTCAATGTAAACGCTTACTCTGATGAGCCGCAATGTAAAACCACTTTGCTGGAAGGGATAGTGAAGGTACATGTAGCAGGAAGTGTTAAGCAATTAAGACCGGGGCAGCAGGCACAAACTGTATTGAGCGGCATACAGGATGCTGTAATGGTTACGGATAACGTTAACCTTGAGCAGGTAATGGCGTGGAAAAACGGTGCGTTCAGCTTTAAAAATGCCGGTATTCATGAAGTGATGCGGCAGGTGTCGAGATGGTACGACCTGGATATTGAATATCGCGGCTTTACATCTAAAGCCGGTGAGGGACCACGCTTTAGCGGTGATATAGGTATGGATCTGAACCTGTCCGCTATCCTGCGCGTACTCGAAAAAAGCCAGGTGCGCTTCAGGCTCGAAGGAAAAAAGTTAATTGTTACGCCTTAAATTTTTAATAATTGTTATGCCATGAAATCTTTACAACTGCATCATCATCCTCCTTAAACAATCATCAAATCACGCTGTTATCAATAAAAAACCGTTCCGGGTGCGACCGGAACGGCAGGTATTGTTGAGTTAACAGCATTACGATCAGCAAACAACTGCTTCCGAATAGTATTCGGGGTAAATCATTAACCCAAACAAGTTAAAGATATGAATTTATGCGCATGCCCCAAAGCATCTACAAGGCGGGTATTGACTAAACAACTGCTTGTCATGAAACTGACGCTTGTATTGTTATTAGGATTTTTATTAAATGCCAGAGGCAATGGATACTCTCAAACCATTACCTGGTCAGCAAAAAATGCCCCCCTTGAAAAAGTATTTCCCGTTATTAAAAAACAAACAGGATACCTGGTATTTTATAATGAAGACCTGCTGGATGACGCCAGGCGTATCACGATCAATGTAAAAAATGAAGACCTGGAAACAGTGCTCCGCCTCATTTTCAGAGATCAGCCGCTGGATTATTTTATTGAAAACAAAACCATTGTAATAACAAAAAAGAGCTTGTTACCCGAAACCAAAGCGCCCGAACCAACACAGGCGGATACCACAAGAGAAGTAAGGGGAACGGTGCGCAATGAAAGAGGGGAACCGCTGCCGGGGGCTTCGGTAGTAGTAACAGGCACGTCAACCGGATCCTCTGCAGACGCTGCCGGGAATTTTATGTTGCGTGTCCCTGATAACCGGAGTGAGCTTATCATCTCTTTTATCGGGTATAGCAGTCAGCAGGTAACTATCGGCGCATCCAATCATGTAACAGTGGTGATGCAGGAGGCGGCTTCCAGTGTGGATGATATTGTAGTGGTGGGTTACGGATCGGTTAAGAAAAGCGATCTTACGGGTGCTGTTTCTTCTATCAGCAAAAAAGATATCGGCGACAGGCAGGTGTCTGATCTTGCTTCTCTGATACAGGGAAGAGCGGCAGGGGTAGATGTTGCGCAGGGAAGAATCCGCATACGGGGTATTACGACTTTTAACAATTCTGATCCGCTGGTGGTGATCGATGGTTTTATCGGGGGAAATCTCTCTACGGTAAATCCCAATGATATTGAGAATATCGAGATCCTGAAAGATGCTTCTTCCACCGCTATTTACGGTTCGCGCGGCGCTAACGGCGTTATTCTCGTAACTACCCGTTCAGGAAAAAAAGGCCCCATGAAACTCAACCTGAGTTATTATGAAGGCATTTCAACAGTGCCTAAAAAACTGGACCTGATGAACGCAGACCAGTACACTGACTATGCCCTGGAGATCCTGGCAAATTCCGGCATTGCTCCTACTGAAAAATTGTTGTCAGGTGAAACCCGTACAGACAGGACCAACTGGCAGGATGCGGTTTTCAGGACCAGTCGCAACAGGGAGCTGAATGCAGATTTTTCCGGGGGATCGGAAAACGCCAGCTATTTTGTGGGTATGGGTTACCGGCACAATGAAAACCCTACCTATCGGGGTATGCAGGAAGATAATTTTTACTTCCGCAATAAAAACACTTTTGCCGTTAAAAAATGGTTCAGGCTCGGAAATAATTTTGCTTTTTCATATAATAATTTCAGGGGTGGCGGCGAATATGGTAACCCCGGAAACCTGGATCATACCTTGAACGCGCCGCAATATTTTCCTATCAGAGATGAGAATGGCAACTACTCCAAATCAAGCCGTACCATAGACATTGTTCAAATGTCGAATCCTTTTACTACTGCCGATAATAATCATGTGCAGGGAAACAGGATCAATTACCAGGCTGCTTTATGGGCAGAGGTAGAGCCTGTAAAAGGATTGACCTATAAAATACAGGCAGGTGTGAGCGGGGATTTTGGCAGAACCCAGCTCTGGAATGATTCGTATAGCGGCGGCATAGCAGGAGAGGCAACCTTGCCAACACGGCTTCGCAAATCCACGAGCTACGGTTTTGCTCCTTTAATAGAACAATACATTACGTATAAAAATACCATTGGCAAGCACGATTTCTCTGCTATGGCAGGTAATACCTGGCAGAACGGCGCCCGTAGTGGCAGCATAGGCGTATTTGGAGAAGGGCTTGACCTGGCAATACAAAATGTATTGACTGCACCCACCAATGTTGTTACAGAAGACAGGATCGGCAAATATGCCTATCTCTCTTATTTCGGTCGTATCAATTACCAGTTTGCAGATAAATATCTTGCCACCATTAATGTTCGTACCGATGGCTCGCCACGTTTTGCGCCGGGCAATCGCTGGGGTACTTTTCCTTCGGTAGCATTGGCGTGGAAAATGCATGAGGAAGGATTTATCCGTTCACTGAATGTTTTTGATCAGTTAAAGTTCAGGATAGGCTGGGGAAAATCGGGTAACGATGCGATCGGGGATTTCAGGTACCTGTCGCAGGTGTATACGTTGAATGTATACTATCCCTTTGGCGATGATGGGAAGCGCGTGAACGGCGCTACGGTGATCAACAATGCCTCGTCCAATATACGGTGGGAGTCTACCGAAACAAGGTCTATAGGCCTGGACATGGCTTTTTTGAGTAACAGGCTGAGCATTACAGCCGATTATTACAGCAAGCTGACCAGCGATATTTTATATGAAGTGCCACAGGCGGTTTCTCTGGGGTATGGTGATAGCGGCGGCAGTGGCAGCGCCGTGGTAAATGCCGCCAGTATGGAAAATAAAGGAGTAGAGCTGCAGGTTGGCTGGCGTTCCGGTATAGGAGCGGTTACCTATTCGGTGAATGCTAATTATACCTATAATCATAACGAGGTAACATCACTGGGCGATGGGTCGTACCTGGATGGAGTGAACAGAACAGATATAGGCAACCCGGTTGGATATTTCTACGGGTTTATAGCCGATGGTATATTTATGTCGCAAAAAGAGCTGGACGATGCGAATGCCGCAGCCCGGGCCAAAGGATTTTCTGATTATCAACTGGGCACTACACGTCCCGGGGATGTGAGGTTTGTGGATGTCAATGGTGACGGGCGTGTGAACAACGACGACCGCACACGCCTGGGAAGCCCGCACCCCACCCATATGTATGGCGTGAACCTGAGTCTTGGCTGGAAAGGGTTTGACTTCAATGTATTTCTGCAGGGAATAGCCGGTTCGAGCATTTACGATGGTAATTATCATCGTATAAGAGGAGGTATCCAGGTATTAAATCAAAGCACGTACGTGTTAGATCGCTGGAGAAGCGAAGCTGAACCGGGAAACGGAATTGTTCCACGCGCCGTAATTGGCGATCCTGCGCAAAATACCAGGGCATCAACACTGCGGTTGGTAAGCGGCAATTATGCCAAGATCAGGCAAATGTCGCTGGGTTATTCACTGCCGGCTGCTACCTGCCGCAAAATAGGCCTCGATAAAATAAGAGTGTATGCAAGCGCCTATAACTATTTCACCTTTAGCAGTTACCGCAATTACGATCCTGAAGTGGGCGGAGGTAACCTGTCACGCGGCATAGATAATGGCAATACCTGGCCAAGACCCAGGATGCTCATGTTTGGTTTCCAGGTGAATTTATAATTATCAAAACCCGAATCATGAAAAAATTAACCGTTTATATAAAAATCTTCATTCTTTTAACAGGGTATATGACGATGGGTGCGTGTAATAAAGATATCCTGAATTATGCGGATCCTAATAGTAAGAATACGGATACTTATTTTAATACGCCCGATGAAATAGAATCCGGAGCTATCGCTGTGTATTCTTCATTTTTTCACAACAGCGCTTTTGCCTGGCAGTTGCCCGAAGTATTCGATGGGTTGGCCAATGAATACGATGGCAGGCCCCCTTCAGCCAACGAGCCCGAGATAGTTGCTATTTGGCGGTACGAACATAACAACGCTACTACTCCTATCAGGTCGTACTGGCGTTTGCTGTACAGGATGGTGCTCCGGGCCAACCTTGTTTTATACAAGGCGGGTCAGTACCAGGATGCCAATGGTGCAAATGAAAAAGTGAGTCATGCCATGGGCGATGCTTATTTTTTGCGCGGTTGGGCATATAGTCAATTGGCTTTTCATTGGGGAAGTGTGCCATTGCGTACAGATTATATAATAGAGGGTAATGGGGATCTGCCAAGGGCACAGGCAACGGAAATATGGACGCAGGCAGAGTCAGATCTCAAAAATGCGCAATCGCTACTTCCCGATAGCTGGAGTGATGACTTCCTGGGGCGCGCTACTAAAGGAGCCGCTTCCGGCTTTTTGGGAAAGCTGTACCTCTACAATCAAAAATACAGTGAGGCAGATGCCGAGTTTGAAAAAATGAAAGGGAAATACAGCCTGCTGCCCGGCAACAGGTGGGACGATAACTTTGGAGAAACCAATGAAAACAATGAGGAAAGTGTATTTGAGATACAGTTTTTTCATTATCCCGGCACCAATGTGTTTTATATGTTCGGCGATCCTGAAACGAGCAGTAATCCCGGCAGACAAAATGCGCACGCGCAATTGTATAGCTGGACAGACTGGGCAAACTGGGCGTTCCAGCCCAGGCGGGTGACAGACTTTCAATATAATGATGAAGATGGGCATGCTTTTACAGACCCGAGGGCGGCGCTTACTTTTTATGGCGGTACGATAGGCGATCAAACCTGGTGCGATCATTGTCCCGAAGGTGTAAAAGCGTATGATTTTGCTACGTACGGTTACTGGTACCGTAAATTCACCAATAAGGAATACAAACCTTCAGAAAACGGTGTTGAAACCGGTAACAACATACGCCTGATGCGGTATGCGGATGTATTGCTGATGCGTGCCGAATGCCAGATCAAAATGGGAAATATAGGTACCGGCATTGATTATATCAACGAAGTGCGGGAGCGCATAGGCGCATTTCCATACGAAGATACCTATACGCCCGACCAGGCATTTGAATTATTAAAGCGGGAGCGGCAACTGGAATTTATGGGAGAACAGATCAGGTACAATGATTTAAAGCGCTGGGGTATTTTAAAGGAAACAATGAATGTTGAGCTACAGGCATTGTTTGGTGCACCCAATGTGCAGGACAAGCATAATTTCTTTCCCATTCCTCAGATAGAGCTCGATACCAACAGGGATTTTGGACCGGTAGACAACAACTGGAACTAAACAGATAGCAATCATAATTTCATGGAAGTCATCTACAGCTTCCATGAAATTTTCTTTTGCGATTGTATTTACATTTTTCCGTTTGTAATATTCTTTTATGAAACTGTTTTCTCTGTTCATAAGTTGTATGATGGGGCTTGTTCCTGCTTTTGCGCAGGACTTTACAAAATATGTAAACCCTTTTATCGGTACTGCCAATGAAGGCAATACACATCCCGGCCCGGTATTGCCATGGGGGATGATGTCGCTGTCTCCTTTTAACTCCTATGATACAGTAAAAGGTACAACAGGTGCGAGTCCTTATTACCACGACAGGACTTATATTTCAGGATTTACACATCTTAATATGAGCGGTGTGGGTTGCGGAGATATGGGGATAGCCTGTATAATGCCTACTACCGGAACGCTCACACTGCACCAGCCGCGCAATTGTTCTGAATATGAGAATGAAACAGCGCTGCCTGGATTTTATTCGGTAAACCTTACCCGTTTTAATACAAAAGCGGAGCTCACTGCAACAGAAAGAACAGGATTAAGTCGTTTCACTTTTCCCGAAGGGCTATCCAATATTTTGATCAATCTTGGTATCGGGCTTTCGCAAACAAAAGGGGGTGTTATTAAAAAAGTATCGCCCACCGAATTTGAAGGCTTTAAAAGCCTGGGTAACCTGTGTGGACTGGCGGGAAAACAGGTGGTTTATTTTGTGGTTAAAATTAGCAGGCAACCTGTCCGGTCGGGAGTATGGAGCCAGGGACTATACTATGATAATTTTGAAAGAGAAATAGCCGGAAATGATATCGGCGCTTATGCTTGTTTTGAAACCGGCGACCAGGAGCAGGTGATGGTACAGGTAGCAGTATCGTTTGTGAGTGTGGCCAATGCCAGGCTGAACCTGCAGAAAGAACAGCCGGGTATTGATTTTGAAAGGGTCAAAGAAAACGCGGTAGCAAAATGGAAAAAGGAATTATCGGTCATACAAGTTGAAGGCGGAACAGAAGATGACCGTATAAAATTTTATACAGCTCTGTATCATGTATTGATACACCCATCGGTGTTCAATGATGTAAATGGTGAAAGTCCGGCAATGGAAGGCGATCGTATTGTTCGTGCTGATGGCTTCAATCGTTATACGATATTCTCGTTATGGGACACTTACCGGAACCTGCATCCTTTTCTTTCGCTTGTTTATCCCAAACAGCAATCTGATATGATCAAAAGTTTACTGGCGATGTACCGGGAATGGGGCTGGTTACCCAGGTGGGAACTGGCAGGAACGGAGTCCAATTGTATGACCGGAGATCCGGTCATTCCTGTTATTGCTGACAGCTATCTGCGAGGCATCAGGGATTTTGATGTACCGCTTGCCTGGGAAGCGGTAATGCATAACTCAATGCCGGCGCCTGACAACACGGCAAGACCGGGGCTGGATGATTGGACAAGGATGGGGTATATCCCGGACGATGCTGTTTATACATTGAAAGTATTTACATCAAACGACATATCGCAGGCATACACGTACAGCCGGAAATTAAAAACTGTTTGGGGATCGGTATCTACCGCACTGGAATACTGTATTGCCGACTGGAATGCGGCGCAGATGGCGGGAGCATTAGGAAAAACAGGGGAGCAGCAAATGTTTTATAAAAGGGCCATGCAATACCGGAATAATTTTGATACTGCAACCGGGTTTATGCGACCGCGGTTGAAAGACGGATCATGGCATGTTCCGTTCGATCCTGCCTCTAAGCGCCTGGATGGGTTTGTGGAAGGCAGCTCGTGGAACTATACGTATATGGTACCACATGATATACCCGGTATGATCCGGCTATCAGGTGGTAATAAAAAATTCCTGCAACAGTTGAACAGGTGTTTCAGTGAAGACCATTTTGATATTACCAATGAACCTGACCTGGCGTATCCTTACCTCTTCAATTATATACCTGGCGAAGAATGGAGAACACAGGCTGCAGTCACTAAAATTGTAAAAGAAAAATTCTCCAATGCACCGGCAGGCTTGCCGGGCAACGACGACTGCGGCACAATGTCGGCATGGCTGCTGTTCTCTATGATGGGTTTTTATCCTGATTGCCCGGGTAATATGCAATACCAGCTTACAACGCCGGCTTTTAATAAGGTCACTATACAGCTCGATCCGTCATACTATCGGGGAAACATATTTGTGATTGAAGCTTCAGGTAATACGGCTACGGATAGTCGCGTGAGCTTCCTGACGTTGAACAATAAACGCTACAAGGGCTTTTCTATCCAGCACAAAGATATCATTGCAGGAGGTACGCTCCGGTATGTGTTGAAAAAACCATAACATTTCAATATCAGCAGCATGAACAGAGCTTTTATTACAATTGTGTTTTATTGTCTAAGCATGCAGGCGGTAATCGCGCAACAGCAGCTTACCCCCGATGAGGAAGTATGGAGCCCCGAGCCTTCTGTTGTGATTGCCGGTAAAGCGCCGGGCAGCCCTCCTTCAGATGCCATCATACTGTTCGATGGAACAGATCTTTCTGCGTGGGCATCAGCACGCGACACTACTGCTCCTGCAAAATGGAAAGTGAATCATGGAGTCATAACAGTAGATAAAAAAGAAGGTGATATTCAGACCAGGCAAAAGTTTACCGATTACCAGTTGCATATAGAATGGAAAATACTGTCCAACATAACAGGCAAAGGTCAGTCGCGGGGCAACAGCGGTGTTATACTGGCCTCTACAGCGTTGTATGATTTTGGATATGAAGTGCAGGTGCTGGATAGTTACCGGCAAAAAACTTATGTAAACGGCCAGGCAGGTGCCATCTACAAACAATACATTCCATTAGTAAATGCCAGTAAGCAACCTGGCGAATGGCAGTGGTATGATATTGTATGGCAGGCGCCACGCTGGAATCATGATGGGACCTTGCAACAACCTGC
Source organism: Chitinophagaceae bacterium (assembly GCA_019638615.1). GTDB lineage: Bacteria > Bacteroidota > Bacteroidia > Chitinophagales > Chitinophagaceae > Agriterribacter. The sequence continues at coordinate 14,539 of JAHBTL010000047.1, forward strand.
CGGCATCACTGTTTTTCATAATGGGGTGCTTATTCAGAATCATGTGTTATTAAGAACGCCTTCTTCTTACAAGCCCGATAAAAACAATCCCGCTTCACCTGTAAAGCTGCAGGCGCATGGCGACCCCAGCGAGCCTGTAAGTTTTCGCAATATATGGATAAGACCATTGTAAAAATCAACCATCATTTTATGAATAAATTATTGATTACTGCAGGTATATGCCTGCTCTCATTGATCTCCGCAGCGCAATATTCATTTCCGCTGAAAGTGAGTGATAATACCCGTTATCTCGTAGATCAAAAAGGCAAACCATTTTTTTATAACGGAGATACCGGCTGGATGCTTTTTTTAAGGTTGACCAAAGAAGAAACCAGGCAATATTTGTCCGACAGGAAAAACAAGCATTTTACAGCCATCCAGACGATGCTCACAGGCTTTGCTACATTCAAAGATGCGATCCGCGAAAAACCATTCCGCGATTCTACCGATCTTGCCAGTATCAATGAATCTTATTTTGATCATGTGGAATGGGTAGTGCAGCAGGCGGAGTCAATGGGGCTGCTGATGTCTATAGCTCCCTTATGGGCAGGTTGTTGCGGCGAAGGGTTTGGTGGAAAAGGGGCTGTAGGTCCCCGGAGCATACTCTCAGACAACGGTCCACAAAAATGCAGGGCATTTGGTGAGTATATAGGAAAACGGTTTGCCAAATACAACAATATCATCTGGATCATGGGTGGAGACATAGATCCATTTGAAGACCGGGAGGTAATGAATGAACTGGCGCTGGGCATTAAATCGCAGGCTCGCCACCACCTGCTTACCTATCATGCCTCCTCCTCTCATTCCAGTACCGATGTATGGCCCGATACTTCATGGCTGGATGTGGTGATGACCTATACTTATTTCAGGGGATTCAACAAAGCATGGAATAAAAACCAGCCCGATGTATATGAAGTGAATTATAAAGAATACGCGAAGCAACCCGTAAAACCCTTTTTCCTCGGCGAATCAACTTACGAAGGCGAACATGATGCATGGGGCTCTCCGGTGCAGGTACGCAAGCAGGCTTACTGGTCGGTACTGTCCGGCGGAACTGGGAACGCCTATGGCAGTCCGTTGTGGCGTATGGACAATAACTGGAAACGGCAGCTCGAACTGCCGGGTGGTAATTCTCTTCAGTATTTTTACAAGCTTTTCCAGTCAAAAAAATGGTTTGAGCTGATGCCCGATTCCACATCCTCTGTCATTACTTCGGGCGCCGGTAAATTTGCAGGCAATGATTATGCGGTTGCGGCAAAGCATCAAAAAGGAAAATATATCATAGCCTATATTCCATCAGGCAGAACTTTTACTATTAATACTTCGGGTATTCGTGGCAGTAAGCTGAAAGCGTCGTGGTATAATCCGGCGAATGGCGAAACTACTCTTGAGGGAAAATATCGTAATAAAGGCGAACTTAGCTTCACAACCCCCGATGCAAATGACTGGGTATTGGTCGTTGAAAGCCACTAAAACAAATGCTGTTATGAAAAAAAAAGTACTTTTTCTACTATGTCAGTTGTTACTGCTGGCGGGCTATGCACAATTTACGGTAAGTGATAACAGGCATTTCATCATGCGCGACGGGAAACCGTTTTTCTGGTTGGGCGATACAGGCTGGGAACTGTTTCACCGCCTGGATCGTGAACAGGCAGATCAGTACCTGGCACGCAGGAGCGAACAGGGGTTCACCGTGATACAGGCGGTAGCGCTCGCGGAATTCGACGGTCTGCATACTCCTAACCCCTATGGCGATTTGCCGTTGCTGAACGATAACCCGGCAACACCCAATGAAAAATATTTTCAGCATGTAGATTATATTATTGATAAAGCCGCGGCATTGAACCTGGTAATAGGATTGTTGCCGACCTGGGGCGACAAAGTATGGAAAAGCGGGTGGGGCAAAGGCCCGGAAGTATTTACCATACAAAATGCAAAACAGTATGGAAAGTGGCTGGCAGAAAGATATAAGAATAAAAAGAACATCATCTGGATACTTGGCGGCGATCGCAATCCTCAGAATGAAACGCATATTAGTATATGGCGAAGTATGGCCGCCGGGATCACCGAAGGCTGTACCGTAAAGCCAATGATCACATTTCATCCGCAGCCTAATGAAACAGGCAGTGCTGAATGGTTTCATACAGACGACTGGTTAAGCTTTAATATGTTCCAGAACGGGCATTGCCGTAATATGCCTGTATACGATAATATACAGGCTGTGTACAACCGGCATCCCATAAAACCCGTGATGGACGGCGAACCGTTGTATGAAGATCATCCTGTTTGCTTCAATGCAAAAGATCTCGGTACATCGAATGCGTACGATGTAAGGATCTATGCTTATCTTGACCTGTTCGCGGGTGCACATGGCCACACTTACGGCTGTCATGATATATGGCAAATGTATTCGCCGTACCGGGAGGCTGTGAATGGGCCGCATGTATACTGGCAGGAAGCCATGGAATTGCCCGGCGCCAACCAAATGAAATATGTAAAGCAATTGATGCTCTCCAGGCCTTTCCTGGAGCGGGTGCCCGATCAATCGCTCATCGTTGAAAATAACCACGCGCCATCCGAACGCATCCAGGCAACACGCGGAATGGATTATGCTTTTATTTATTCTGCAATGGGCAAGCCATTTACTGTGAATCTAAACAAAATAAGCGGCGCTGTTTTAAATGCCGGTTGGTATAACCCGCGTAATGGGGAAACAAAAAAAATAGCATCCATACACAAAAAGTCTCAACAAAAATTTATACCACCATCATCGGGATACGGACAGGACTGGGTATTGATATTAGACGATGCATCAAAAAATTATGGGCCGCCAGGCGATCATTAATAACACGGCTTACGCGTGTTTCTTCCAAAAACATAACGTGCAAACGATTGTGTCGCCATTTTAAAGGATTTATCCGTACTTTAGAAGCCCTTTCAGGGGGGTATATTCCAAATTTTCGCAGGCGGGTGGTGACCCGTCCGACCGGTCATCCGGGCCGGCACCCGCCTGTAGTACCCGCTACCGGTCGGTGAGACACCGACCGGAACGACGCGTATGAAGCGAAGATTTGGAATACATCCCCTTTCAGGCTAAAACTCTTCTTTACATTATTATGAAACAAAAGCAGAATAATTCCAGGCGCTTGTTTTTGAAAAATTCAATAGGCGCGCTGGCGGCATTTACCATTGTGCCGAGGCATGTATTGGGTGGACCGGGATACCTGGCGCCCAGCGATACGCTTACCAAAGCCGTTGTAGGCGTAGGCTCTATGGGACGCGGACATTTTGAATATGCGGGAACGCGCACGGTGGCTGTTTGCGATGTGGATACCCGTCACATTCAACTGGCGCTTGATGCATTAGGCGGCGGCAAGGGTGTTAAAACGTTCAGGGACTACCGCGAGCTGATCGTCCTTCCCGAAGTGGATATTGTGCACGTGGCCACACCGCCGCACTGGCATGGCATTATTGCTGCCGATGCGGCCCGTGCCGGCAAAGACATCTGGTGTGAAAAGCCCATGACCCGTACCATAGGCGAAGGAAAACGCCTGGTGGAAGCGGTGCAGCAGCATGGCAGGATCTTCAGGCTGAATACCTGGTTCCGCTTTTCTGATAATTTTTATGGCATGAACACTACGGTAAAGCCCATTAAGAAACTGGTGGACAGCGGGATGCTGGGTTGGCCTTTAAAAGTTACGGTAAGCAAACATACCGGGTTCGACTGGAAGTTTTACTGGGTAGGAAAAACCGATCTGAAGCCCGAGCCTGTTCCCCAAGAGCTGGATTATGAAATGTGGTTAGGCCCTGCGCCCTATAAGCCATACAGCGCGCATCGTGTGCATACTACTTTCCGTGGTTACTGGGATTATGATGGCGGTGGACTGGGCGATATGGGACAGCATTATATAGATCCCATCCAGTATTTCCTGGGTAAGGACAATACCAGTCCTGTATCGGTTGAAATAGACGCCCCGCAGCAGCACGATGACGCGGTGGGAACCTGGAGGAAAATTACTTACACATACGAAGACGGCTGCCAGATCATACTCGATGGCGCCGGCACAGCAGAAGGCGCTGCTTATATTGAAGGACCCAAAGGAAAACTGTTCGCAGGCTTCCGCTCAAACATTCCTAATCTAGATAAAAAGCTGGCGGAACTCCCCGATCCCGCACCACAGGTTACCGATTTTGCAGATGCAGTGAAGAACAGGAAAAAATTTGCGTTGAATGAAGAGAATGGCCACCGCTCGTGTACCATTATCAATATTGGTAAGATAGCGCTGCAACTGGGTCGCAATCTTAAGTTCGATCCGGTAAAGCAGGAATTTATCAACGACGAAGGCGCTAACCGCTTATTGAATCCGCCTTTGCGGGGGCCGTGGTTTATATAATGGTCATAACAACGGGCAAATGCGTTTGCCTGGGTACAGATGAAAAAAGCGGCAACCGGTCCGCACCACAAACCGAACCATAACAACACAACAATTTTCATTTACATGCGACAAATATTACTGATAGTTTTTTTGATGAGCAGCATACTGCTTACAGCAACTGCGCAAACAGATGACAACAGGACGGTGGCTACCAAAATAGCCGACCTGTTGGCCAAATTGCCTGCCGATGATGCAAAGCAACTGGGAGCCAATGCCGCTGCAGTGGCAGGATTAGGCGAAGCCGGTATTACGGAACTGGTAAAAAAGCTCGATGCCGGGGGCGATGTGAGCCGCCTGCATTATGCCATCAGCGGCTTTTCTTTCGCGGCTACCCAGCCCGGCAAAGAAAGCTGGAGAAGCATGGCGGTAAAAGCCTATGGAGCCGCTCTGCCGCAATTAAGAGACAGCGAGGCAAAATTATTTATACTCACGCAACTGGAGCAGGTAGGTAAGGACGATGCCATTCCTTACCTGGAAGGATACCTGAAAGATGAACGTTTTTCTGATCCTGCAGCACGCGCGCTGGCAACCATTAACAGCGAAGCTTCCAATAAAACATTGCTGGCTGCACTGGCAAATGCAACAGGCAACGCACGTTTATCCATTGTGCAGGCTTTGGGCGATACCCGTTACCGTGAGGCTGCCCAGCCTGTGGCAGCGCTGGCGGCTTCCGACGATGCCAAGACAGCCAAAGTGGCACTGTATACACTGGCGCGTATCGGCGATCCCGCTTCCGAAAAAATACTGGCAGATGCGGCGGCTAAAAGCGGCTATACTTACAGTGTAACCGATGCGGCTGCTTCTTACCTGCTGTATCTTTCCAACCTTGCAGCCAATGGAAATGCAAAAGCTGCAGAAAAAGCAGCCGGCACTTTATTGAAAAAAGCCACTGCCGATAACCAGGTGCATACCCGCACGGCAGCATTGAAATTGCTTTCCGATATCCGGGGTGCTTCCGGTACGGCTTTGCTTACCGGCGCCATGAAAGATAAGAATGCGGAATACAGGGAAGCCGCTTTAAAATATGCCCAGCCTTATATCAATGAAGCCAATACTCCTTTATGGCTGAAAACGCTCAGCAAAGCCAGGGCGCCGGCCCAGGCAGAGATCATCAGGATGCTGGGCAATAAAAACGTTGCGGCTGCTTTGCCCGTAGTATTAAGCGCTATACAAAATAAAGATGCCGGTGTGCGTCTTTCAGCCATCACCGCTGCCGCCCAGATAGGCGGACAGGAAGCATTGCCTGCATTGCTCGGTATATTAAAAACGGGAAGCGCCGATGAGATCGCGGCAGCCAAATCAGCCCTGCTGTCCATGAAAGGCAGTGATGTGGTAAAAGAAACAGGCGATGCATTAAACGACGCTTCTCCGGCAGGAAAAGCTGCCATTATAGAGGTACTGGGCGCAAGAGCTGTCAGCTCAAAAGCGGCTGATATAATACCTTTCGCTTCAAGCGCCGATCCGCAGATCAGCAATTCGGCAAAAGCTGCATTAAAGCAAATGGTTACGCCGGCCAACCTGAAACAGGTGTACCCGCTTTTATTATCGGCCGGCAATGCGCACGACATCAGCGACTGGCAGCAGGTCATCGTGGCAGGTATCAGCAGGATCCCCAGCGCAAGGGGACGTAACGCGGCCATCCTCACAGAGATCAGTAAAGCACCGGCGGATAAAAAATCTCTTTTTTACAATGTGCTTTCCGGCATAGGTGATAAGGAAGGATTGGCAGCGGTAGCGGGCGCTTTTGCATCGGGCAACGATCAAACCAAAAAAGAGGTGATCGGCGCGCTTTCCAACTGGAAGAGCGGGCTCGCAACCACGCAGTTGTACCAGGTATTGCAGAAGGCTGGGAAAGGAACGTTGGCAGCAGACGCTTTCACCGGCTTTGTAAAGCAGATCAGCATTTCAAAAAGTACCGATGACCTTAAGCTGATCATGTTGCGGGATGCTATGGAATATGCGCAGGCAGACGATCAGAAAAAAGCAGTGCTGAACCAGGTGGGGAAATTAAAGACCTTCCCCGCATTTTTATATGCCGGTAGTTTTTTAGACGATCCTTCTTTGAAAAGAGAGGCAGCGAATGCCGCGATGAATATAGCTATGGCCGATAAATCTATTTATGGAGCCAACGTGCGCCAGGTGCTTGAAAAGGCTGTTAACAGCTTGGGAGGCGCCGAAAGCGAATACCAGAGGGAAGCGTTGCACAAGCATCTTGCAGAAATGCCGAAAGGAGAAGGATTCGTACCCATCTTTAATAGTAAAGATCTTACAGGCTGGAAAGGACTGGTAGCCGATCCCATCAAACGTGCAAAAATGGACGCCAAAACCTTAGCCAAAGAACAGGCGAAGGCCGATGAAGAAATGCGCAACGGATGGAGCGTAAAAGACGGCTTGTTGATCTTTAACGGTCATGGTAACAACCTTTGCACCAATAAAAAATATGGCGATTTTGAAATGTATGTTGACTGGAAGATCACCAAAGATGGGGATGCGGGGATTTACCTGCGCGGCACACCCCAGGTGCAGGTATGGGATACAGCACGTGTAGATGTTGGCGCGCAAGTAGGTTCGGGCGGGTTATACAATAACCAGAAGAATGAAAGCAAACCGCTTGTGCTGGCCGATAATGCCATCGGCGACTGGAACACTTTCCGTATACAAATGGTAGGCGACCTGGTAACCGTTTACCTGAATGGCGTGCTGGTTGTAAACGGCGTACCACTCGAAAACTACTGGGATCGCAGCCTGCCGATCTTCCCCGAAGAGCAGATAGAGCTGCAGGCGCACGGAACCTATGTAGCGTACCGCGATATTTATATCAGGGAAATTCCGCGTCCGCAACCTTATACACTCACAGAGGAAGAGAAAAAAGAAGGATACAAAATTTTATTTGATGGAACCGGCTTGCATGAATGGGTAGGTAACAAAACAGCTTATATCATCGAAGATGGTAATATAGCGGTATATCCCAAACGGGGAGGTAACGGCAACCTGTATACGAAGGATGAGTACAGCGATTTCGCATTCCGCTTTGAATTTAAATTAACACCGGGCGCTAACAACGGTGTAGGCATACGCACTCCGTTAACAGGAGATGCCGCCTATGAAGGGATGGAAATCCAGGTGCTGGATGACGATGCTGATATTTATAAGGACCTGAAGCCTTACCAGTATCATGGGTCGGTATATGGAATCATTCCTTCTAAAAGAGGGCACCTGAAACCGCTGGGTGAATGGAATGAAGAAGAGATCAGGATTGAAGGAAGCAGGATCAGGATTACCCTGAACGGCACTGTGATTGTAGAAGGCGATATAGCTGAAGCGTCAAAAGACGGCACAGCCGATCACCGCGACCACCCGGGATTGAAAAGAACCAGCGGGCATATCGGCTTCCTGGGGCACGGCGATACTTTATTCTTCAGAAATATCCGTGTGAAAGATCTGACCAAACCTGTAGCTCCGCCTGCCAAAAGCAAAACGAAGAAGAAATAATTTTTATTAGCGATAGCTTTGTAAAAAGACCGTCTCTTTGAGAGGGTCTTTTTTTTACCGCACAGGAGGATAGGGAACATAGCAGTTATAAAATACTATAAGCCGGAGGTGATCTTATTTTGGCATATGAGAATTATGGAAATTATTATATATACTCCTTCCCGGCAGAAAACACAGTTACAAAAACAAAACACTCTGGCATCGTCACTGCGAGACCGCGACAGGGTTGTATTAAATTAAAGTATGCTGGCACGGGCGAAGCAGTTCTCTGCAGCAGGACAACTGCTTTTTTTCCGCGAGGATTGCTTCTCCCCTCCGAACGTTCGGAGCGGTTGGGATCGTAATAACGTTCAAGTGGTTGAGTAAAACCCAAACTTTTATTGATTGCTGTGTTTAAAAAATAAAACTCTTACGGTCACTGCGAGACCGCCCGGGTACTGCATTAAATTAAATTGGATTTTACGGCGGGAGAAGCAGTCCCAACCTAATGTCAATTGTTGAGATTGCTTCTCCTCCCATCATCCGCAATGCTTTGAATTGATCTGGCGGCTGCCATACATATTATTCAGTTGACTGTTTATCAATGAAGTATGAACTGCGGGTTTGTTGCTTATAAAACTCGCTTTCTTTTCAACCACAATGCCTGGTGCTGGTTTCTTGGTTACTTTTTGCGGAAAAAAGTAACCAAAAAGCCGCCCGAAATCCCTGCCAGCCGGCAGGCTGGGACTACGGCCGATTTCGAGTCCCGCAAAAAGCGGGATCGATTAAGCTTTGGTACTACTGTGAACTCAGCTACAGCCCCTGATATATTTTCTCCAGACCTGGCGTATATAAGAACCGAAAATACGAATACAACATGTCACGGCTCAATGATTGAGCACACTAATGGTTTACTCGCAATGACGGTAATTTTTTTTCGTCACTGCGAACCCGACCTTCTGTTGGGAGAAGCAATGACCTGTAAATGGCTGATGATTTTGTACCCTTCACGATGATTCAGGTTTACAATAATCCATTCTCCTGCCAATCAAAAAGATATACCTCATGTTTTGCAGGCGCGGATGCTCAACTAATTTGAACTTTATTGCGGTATGTGTTTATTTCTGATTTTGCCGCAATGAAAATAGTTATCACCGAAGGTAAATGCACCCTTTTTTATCTATGTGGTTAGTTAACATTATCCAGTATTTTTACATTGCATGCCCTCCTTTTTTCCATATCGTTTTTGTCCTTTGGGCGACTCGGCTGTTGTAGCAGTATTCGGCGATACGATAGAGGATGCACTGAACCGTCATGTTATTGCCCTGTGTAAAAAAATGCAGGACCTCTCTCCCGCTTTCGTTACCGATCTGCTTCCGGCATACAGTTCGCTTACCGTATTTTATGATATACATGTTGTCCAGCAAATAAAACCCGGGTACATCAGCGGGTACGATTATGTATGCCATTATCTCGAAAATATTTTTAAGCAGGGCGTGGATACAGCAGTAACAGAAGAAGAAACAGTCGTGCGGATACCGGTTTGTTATGAGGATGAGTTCGCCCCGGATATGCAGGAACTGGCAAAAATCAAACAGCTAAGCACAAATGAAATAGTACAACTCCATTCCGCAAAAAAATACCGGGTGTATATGATCGGCTTTTTACCCGGCTTTGCTTACATGGGTAAAGTAGAAGAAGCCATTGCGGTTCCTCGAAAAAAATTACCGCAACCGGTAAGGGCAGGCAGTGTAGGCATCGCGGGTGAACAAACGGGTATCTATCCGCTCAGCTCACCCGGTGGCTGGCATATTATCGGACGCACCCCCGTAAAGCTTTTTAATACAACAGGCAATGACCCTGTTTTGTTAAAAGCTGGAAACATTGTTCAGTTTTATCCCATCAGCCGTTATGAGTATAAGCATTATTAAAGCCGGCATTTTCGACACCATCCAGGATGCGGGAAGATACGGTTACCGCAGCGCCGGCATTAACCCCGGTGGCGTAATGGATCATTTTTCAGCCGGTATTGTAAACGCACTTACGGTGAACAATATAAATGCACCAGTCATCGAATGTCATTTCCCTGCATCGTCGGTATTGATTGAGCAGGATATGATGCTGGCGATAGGCGGTGCGGATTTCTCTCCATCACTCAACGGCGTTCCCATTCCTTTGTGGAAGCCGGTAATAGCGGCAGCCGGCAGTGTGCTTGAGCACAAGCGCATCAGGAATGGCGCAAGAACCTATATCGCCTTCAGGGAAAAAACGGATGTGCGTGTTTGGCTGAACAGTTGCAGCACCAATACGAAATTGTCTGCGGGAGGCTGGCAGGGACGTTTGCTGCAAAAGAATGACCGCATACAAATGTTGGAAAAGCATTCGTATCCCCTGCTTCATAATGGTACCGCGCAGGTGGTGCTGCCCTGGCAGGCAGCTATTCACTGGCAGGAAGAAAATGAGGAGGCCGTAGGCATACTGCCTGGCCCGGAATATGAGTGGCTGGATAAGGAAAGCAAAAAGACGCTGGAAGAACGGTCGTTTACAATCAGCCATACTGCCGACCGCATGGGGTACCAGTTGCTTGAAGAGCTGCCGTACCGGCATACCAACGAAATGCTTTCTTCTGCCACAGCTTTTGGAACGGTACAGTTGCTGCCCGGGGGGAAAATGATCGTGCTGATGGCAGATCACCAGGTAAGCGGCGGTTATCCGAGGATCGCACAGGTTATAACCGCCCATCTGCCCCTGCTGGCACAGAAAAAACCCGGTGAGCCCATTCGATTCAGGATCATCAGCCAGCAAGAGGCCGAGGAGCAATTGCTTACACAAAGGCGACATATAGTATTATTGCAGCATGCCTGCAGGTATAAGCTGGAGGCGGCATTATCTTTAATCGGTCGCGATGCTTACAATAGACATTAATTGTGATATGGGAGAAGGGGTCGGGAACGAATCCATGCTGTTTCCTTATATCAGCTCGGCCAATATTGCCTGCGGCTATCATGCAGGCGATGAAAATACGATGCGCGATACCGTCCGAATGGCAAAGCACTACCGGGTAAGCATAGGCGCACATCCCTCGTTTAAAGACAGGGAAAATTTTGGAAGGAATGCAGAGCGACTGTCTGCACGGGAAATCCATACTTTGGTGACAGAGCAGTTGAAGCTGTTCGGGGAAATTGTCCGGGAGGAAGACGCGCTGATGACACACGTAAAACCGCATGGCGCATTGTACAACCTGTCTGCAAAAGATCCGGAAGTGGCGGCCGCCATTGCCGGAGCTGTAAAAGATTTTAATGAAAATTTATTATTGTATGGTTTAAGCGGAAGCTGTTCTATCCGGGAAGGGAAAGCCCTTCAACTGACAACCGTATCAGAAGTATTTGCCGACAGGACCTACCAGGCAGACGGCAGTCTTACACCCCGTTCTTCACCCGGCGCGTGTATCGAAACCATCGAAGAAGCATCGAACCAGGTAATACAAATGGTACGCTATAAAAATGTAATTTCAACCGGCGGTAAAATGGTTCCTGTAGCAGCGGAGTCTGTTTGCATTCACGGAGACGGCGCTCACGCGGTTGAATTCGCGAAACACATATTTGAAGCATTACAACGAAATAACATTGTCATTCAAGCCAGGTCAAACCGGTAAAAAAAACAAGAGTGCCCTGCTGGGTGCTGCTTTCCTAATGGCCACTTCCGCCATCGGCCCGGGATTCCTGAACAATACCAGCCTGTTTACCGAACAATTGCTCACCAGTTTTGGCTTCGTGATCCTTATTTCCATATTGCTGGATATAGCAGCGCAACTGAACATCTGGCGCATCCTGTCTGCAGGAGGAAAAAAAGCGCAGGATATAGCCAATGATCTGCTGCCCGGTTTGGGTTTTGTCCTCGCTTTTTTAGTGGCTTTTGGCGGACTGGCATTTAACATCGGGAATATTGCAGGTTGCGGGCTGGGGTTACAGGTACTAACGGGCATGGATCCACGAGCAGGCGCTGCAATCAGTTGCGTGATCGCTTTAATGCTATTCTGGATGAAAGAAGCAGGACGCTGGATGGATGTTTTTGTAAAAGTATTGGGTATAGCGATGCTGGTGCTGATGGCATATGTAATGTTTGTGGCGAAGCCGCCTTTTGCAAAAGCTTTTTACCATACTTTCCTTCCTGAAAAAACGGATATCTTCATGATCGTTGCGCTGGTAGGAGGCACGGTAGGAGGTTATATCAGCTTTGCGGGCATTCACCGGCTGATGGATGCGAACATCAAAGGGAATACGGCGCTCGGGGAAGTGAGCCGGAGCGCTGTAACGGGCATATTACTTACGTCAGTCATGCGGTATGCATTGTTTCTCGCCGCCCTGGGCGTAGTGTGGAATGGTACGGTACTGGAGAAGGATAACCCGGCGGCTTCGGTATTTAAAGCGGCTTCGGGAACCACCGGCTTTTATTTTTTCGGAGTGGTGCTGTGGAGCGCAGCCATTACCTCCGTGGTGGGTGCTTCCTATACTTCTGTTTCTTTCTGGCAAACACTCCATCCCTTCATTCAAAAAAAAGCGCGTTGGGTCATTACCGCCTTCATCGTGATATCTGCCGTAGTATTTATATTGCTTCACCAGCCTCCCTCCATTATATTGATTTTGGCCGGTGCATTGAACGGGTTGATATTGCCTGTAGGACTGGCTGTAATGCTTATAGCCGCCACCCGTAAACGTTTAATGGGCGGTTACAGGCACCCGGTGTGGATGTTTGTTATTGGCTGGATAGTGGTAATATTGATGAGCTGGATGGGATATACCACCATCGTAAAAAGTTTATACATTTAAAATACTGTGCGTTTGCCGCTATATTGGCTATAGTTCACTCTGATTATTAATTCTGCATTAAGAACGGTTTTTTTAGCATATTGCTGGTTAAGTCAATGATTCTCCGGCAGTTAAGAGTTGAAAGGGGTATTCCGGTCAAGCATGTGGAAAGTTAGTACCGTAAGCAGGAGACCGGCATGATTTTTTTATGAAGATTCATTGTAACTTCAATTCATAAACATCGTTTATGCAAACCAAAACAAACAAAGAGCCGCGGATTGTTTACCGTTTTTTTAATGCTGAAAATGGCAATTGCATAACCGAAGCCGAAGCCAGGAAACTACCCAGGAATGTTGTTATAGCAGAAGCCATCCGGATACCTGCAAAAAATTCACCCGCTCAAAAAGTGCAAAAACAATCCTGGCAACGTTATCCATCGCCCATGTCGAAGCAAAAGGAAGTTAATCAGCCCGTACCCGTGCCTGTCCCTTTGCAAAGCATAGCTGCGCGTTTTTTAAACCGCCTCAAACGTGCGTTTATTATTTTCCGGGATGACAAAAAGGAGCAGCCCCTGCTTGAAGTGGAAGTAAACAGATCTTTCCGGTAAAAAATCATATTGTATCTGCATCGTCAATGATTATTCAGTTTGATATTTATCAATTGGTTATAGAATTCAATTTGTTGATGAATAAATTCTGTCTTACTTTCAAGTACAGGCCTTCTGCTTTTTCTGTTGCTTTTTTGCGGAAAAAAGTAACGCAAAAAGCCGCCCGAAATCCCTGCCAGCCGGCAGGCTGGGACTACGGCCGATTTCGGGAACGCCTTGATGTGGCACTTGTACTACTGTGAACTCAGCAACAGAGCCCTGATACATTTTCTGCTAAACAATTCCAGAATCAGTATGTATACAAATCCGAAAGCTGTGAGACACAAATAAACTTTGTCATGGTCTCATAATTGATATCCTCAATTGATAACCCGCAATAACCCAAAAGTATTTTGGTTCTACAAACGGCGAAAAAAGACGCGGTCAGCCCTGCTTTACCACTGCAGCAGTAACCAGCAACTGTCCTGTATGGCGCTGCGTATGTTCGGCAGCGTGGAAAAGAAGTCCTATTACGGTAGAAGGGATCTGCGCCCGTCCTACGCCCCTGGTGTGGGTAAGCGTGGACTCATCGGTATCAGCAAGCTGAGCCAGGGCTTTCTCCACATGTTGATGAAAATGCAACACCCATCCGGATGCCGTAACATCACTCCCCTGCCCTTCCTTTTTAAGATAAGCAAGCTGCTCTTCACTGAGCATGCTGCCGGCGGCATAGGTAAACAAACGATCAAGCACACCCGCCAGATGCTGCAAATGAAATCCCGCAGAAGCCATTCCCGCAGGGCGCACCCACAACAGTTCATCGGGAAATTCTTTCATTATTTCCGTCACTTCTTCTCTTGCCTGCAGCAAAGCGTGTGCTACCGGTTGCAACAAAGCCGGTATGCCTGCAACCGGGCCGCGCAGCCATACTTCAGGTTTCTTTGTATCTGACATTTTACTTCCTTTAAATAAGCCAAGTTAAAAACAAAACCAATACAATTGTGTGAACATCCTTAAACAGATAAGCCGGGGATTTGCGAGCAGCCAGGCAAAGGGTGTATTCCAAATTTTCGCAGGTGGGTGGTGACACCCACCTGTAGAGCCCGCTACCGGTCGGTGTCTCACCGACCGGAATACCGCGTATGATGCGAAAATTTGAAATACACCCCCAGGCAAACGATATTCCTTAATAAGTATATTTGTATCATACGATGCACAATAACAGGTTGCCATATCTTATACATGCCATTGCCGAAAACGGTGATGAACAGGCTTTTGATGAGCTTTTCAGGATATATTATCCCGCCCTGCTGTCGTATACCTATTCCATATTGAAAGACAGGCAGGATGCAGAAGAAATTTGCCTGGATGTGTTGTTCAAGCTATGGCAAAACAGGAAAGTATTATCCACTATAAAAAACCTTTCGCATTATTTATACATCGCCGTTAAGCATGCCGCCATCAGCTATATGCGCACAAAGGGGTACCAGGCAATGCAAAAGAAAATAGGACTGGAAGAAGCCGGAGAAAGCTTCGTTTATGAGCTAGGCAATCATGAGCTGAGAATGATAAATAAAGAAACACTTGAACGTATCAATGCTGCCATCAATACTTTGCCCTCACGCTGCAGGCTCATTTTCAGGTTGATCAAAGAAGACGGGCTTAAATATGCAGAAGTGGCGCAACTGCTTGAAATATCCGTGAAAACTGTAGAAAACCAGATGACAATCGCCATGAAGAAGCTAACGGCGGTCATTATGGAAACCATGAAGGATCAAAACAAAAATATTTCTTAATGGTTTTTTTAAAATTACTGCGTCTTTTTTGGGGGTAAAGAAAAATTACTGCGTCTATGTGTTATACATCCCGAACGCATGTACGACGAGAGACTAATATATTTACTGGCAAGAAAAAAATCAGGCGAAATAACATTAGAGGAACAACTGGAACTATCAGAAGTTCTTAAAAATGATTACTCCACGCTATTCCTCAGCGAGGGGATAGACGAGGTGTTTGAGAGCCATTTAAATTATGGAAAGAGCATCAGCAATCACACTGTAAATGATGCACTTACCCTCTTACATAAAAAGATAGCTGAGACAGGACAGGAGCCGGTTTATTTTAACAAAAGCAAATACAGGCGCCTTAAAGCCTGGAGTATTGCAGCCTCGGTATTGTTGATAGTGAGCGCTGCTGCTTTTTATTTAGTAACTCCCGCGCCACACAGTCCCGCGCCATCCAGCAATATTATTACCACGCAAAAAGGCTCTAAAACCAACCTGGTGTTGCCCGATGGCACCAAAGTGTGGGTAAATGCCGATACAAAATTAATATACGATAAGGAGTTTGGAAATGCTACCCGTGAGGTGACCCTTACAGGCGAAGCTTATTTTGATGTGGTAAAAGATAAGTCCAGGCCTTTTATCATTCATACCAGCACCGTGCAGATAAAAGTATTGGGTACTGCTTTTAATGTACGATCCTATCCAACAGAAAAAACGACTGAAACAACTTTAATAAGAGGTTCTGTAGAGGTAGCATTGAATGCCAGCCCCGGCAAAAAAGTAATATTGAAGCCCAATGAAAAAGTTGTAATAGAAAATGAAAGCACCCAACTTCCCATACAACCTGCCGATACGTCCGGTACCGGTAAACGCAGAGAAGTAATGATGGTAGACAATGTGCATCTTGATAAAAAAGACCAGGAAGCATATGAAACCATGTGGGTTAAAAATATACTGGCTTTTGATGAAACACCTTTCGATGATATGATCACAGAGCTGGAACGCTGGTACAATGTCCACATCATTGTAAAAAACAAGGAGTTGAGCACCAGTACCTATACTGTAACGTTTGAAAACAAGTCATTAGATGAAGTGCTGGAAGGGCTGCAGTTCTCCGCACATTTCCAATACCAGGTAAAAGACGGAACAGTAACTATCTGGTAAGCACACAACCGATTGCAAAAACTATTAATAATCAAAACTGCATACGCCATATGAGTAAAATCACATAACATCTTAAAAGCGAAAACGGAGCATGTTCGCTGCATGCCCCGTTGGTCAAATTCAGAAATTAAAAAGTCTCCCTGGGGAGGCCTTTTCATCCTTTAACATTTCAACACTAAATTATGAAAAAAAACGGATGCAGGATGTATTGTTATGTCCCTGCCCCAGTAATCAAATGCCTGCTGCTAATGAAAATGATCATATTGCTTACGTGTATTTTCTCCGTACAATCATTCGCCAATACCGGTATGGCACAGGGTAACATCACAATCAGGCTGGAAAATGTTTCTCTGAAAAAGGCATTCAAGACCATTGAGCGGCATACTTCTTACCGCTTTCTCTACAATGATGGCATCTTATCACCCGAACAAACCATTAATCTCAGTGTAAAGGATATGCCGGCCGATGAAGTAATGAAAAGGTTGCTGGTTAATACAGACCTGTCCTTTAAAATTATCGGCAATGACCTTATTGTAATCGCTAACAAAAAGGATGAAGATGCATATACTTTTGCAGCTATTACAGGGCGGGTAACCAATTCCGACAACCAGCCTATTGCCAAAGTAAGCGTTGTGGAAAAAGGCACCAGCAACGGTACCGTTACAAATGAAGACGGCACATTCTCTTTAAACGTTACGGATCCCAATGCCATTCTTGTAATCAGCTACGTGGGCTTTACTACTGAGGAAATTTCAGTAAGCGGGCGTAATAATATACAGATTCAACTGAAAGAAAACACCCGCGACCTGAGCGATGTGGTAGTAATAGGATACGGCACTTCTAAAAGAAAAGATTTTACAGGAGCAGTATCTTCTGTAAAAATGGAAAATTCTCCATTGGCGCTGATGCCCAACTTAAATGCGCTTGAAGCCCTTAAAGGAACGGTGACCGGGCTAAATGTGGGAGCGGTAAACTCCGCGGGTGGACAACCTTCCATACAAATACGGGGACAACGTTCTATCAGCGGATCCAACGATCCGCTTATCCTGCTGGATGGAGTGATTTATCTGGGTTCGCTCAGTGATATCAACCCCAATGATATAGCCAGCTACGACGTGCTGAAAGATGCGGTTTCCGCGGCAGCCTACGGGTCCCGGTCGGCCAATGGTATTATTGCCATTACTACTAAAAAGGGAAAAACAGGTAAGCCCCTTATTTCTTTCAGAACGGAAGGAGCTGTTCAAAGGTGGCAGAACCGTCCTGTGATGATGAAAGGAGCGGAATGGATAGAAGTAGTAAATGCGAGGAACCAATATGATCCCGGTACTACCAGTTGGTTAAAACCCGGAGAATTAGAGAATTTAAATGCAAGTCGTGAAATCGTATGGTTAGATGAAGTGATACAAACGGGTATTACACAAAACTACCAGGCTGCTATTTCGGGCGCTGCGCAAAATGTAAATTATTACATGTCCACATCGTTTGATAATAACCGTGGCCTGGTAGTAGGTGATAAATTCAGGCATATCTCTGTAATGGGCAAAATTAATACTAAAGTCACGCCCTGGCTTGAGCTGGGGTTGGATGGCAGTTATTCCAAAAGAGATTATTCAGGCGTTGCGGCCAGTGTAGCTGCCGCCGAGCTGATGTCTCCTTACGGTGTGATGTATCGTGATTCAGAGAGAAACTTGGAAAGATACCCTTATACACAATCGCTGGCCAATCCATTATGGGGGCTTGACGGAACCGTAAAGAACCTGGATATATATAACGCTTTCCGGTTGAATACGTATGCGGTAGTAAAGATCCCCTTTGTAAAAGGATTGAGCTATCGTGTAAACCTGCTTTCCAATTATCAAAGGCAGCAGAACGGTAATTTTAATTACGAAACCTATTATATAAAAGAAGGTACGGGCATTGAGGGACGTTATGATCCCGCCAGTGTGCAGGCGCTATTGTCTAATGCCAATGGTAATCTTAACAACACTAATACCAATAGTTATGTGCTCGACAACATTATTACCTATGATAATACATTTGGCAGGCACAAGGTGACAGCTACCCTGGTAGCAACACGTGACCATTTAAAATCGGATACAATCAATACCACAGGCAGCAATTTCAGCGCCAATGGCAACACCGCGTTGGGTATCTATGGACTATCCAAAGCCGATGTGCAAAAAGTAATCCTCAACAATACCGAGCGTTCCAATGTAGGCTACCTCGCCCGCATCAATTACGATTATGACAGCAAATATTATTTAACCGCTTCTTTCCGGCGTGACGGTGCGTCTGTTTTTGGTGAAGATAAAAGATATGCCAATTTCGGCGCTGTCGGTGTAGCCTGGAGAATTTCCGGTGAATCATTTCTGAAAGATTTCCGTCCACTGGATAACCTTAAATTAAAATTCTCATGGGGACAAAATGGTAACCAGGGGCTTAGTCCTTATGCTACTCTATCACAGGTGCTTAACGGTGCGGCAGGCAATGCCCGTTACCAGTTTTCTGATGCACAGGGCAAAATATTCTATGGACTGGTACAAAGCTCATTAGGCAATCCCAGCCTGGGATGGGAAAAAACAACGGCTATCAATATCGGTTTTGAGTCTGCCTGGTTAATGAACCGGCTTTTTGTAGATGTGGATTATTACACTTCAAAAACCACCGACCAGATATTTGTTCGCAATATTCCTATTATGACAGGCTTTGGTACACAGCTCGCTTCATTGGGGCAGGTTGATAACCGCGGAGTGGAAATAACCGTAAGAACAGAAAATATCCAACGGGCCAATTTTAACTGGGGCACAACAGCTACCTTCTGGAAAAATAACAACAGGCTGACACATCTTTACGGGGAGGACAAAGACGGAGACGGGAAAGAAGATGATGATATAGCGAATAATTTTTTTATTGGAAAATCACTGGACGCAATTTACGGGTTTGAACAGGATGGTATTGTACAAACAGGTGATGACGCCTATATTACCATGACCGGAGCGGCTCCCGGAGCGCCCAAATACGTAGACCTGAATAAAGATGGTAAAATTGATGCGGGCGACAGGACTATTTTAGGGTATAGAAAAGAAAATTTCAGGTTGAACCTGAGCAATATACTGCGCTATAAAAACTTTGAGTTATACGTGATGGTATCGGGCATTTTTGGTGGCAATGGAATGTATAGGCGCAGTAACACTTCTGCCTATATGACTTCCGGAACAGGCCGTTTTAATGATAATACCATTTCCAAACCTTATTGGACACCCGATAATCCAAGCAATGTATATCCATCCGCATACTTTTCGGGAGACAGCCGTTTCCAGGGGTTGCAATCGCAACAATTTATAAGGATACAGGATGTGTCGCTCTCCTATACAATCAATGCCGCATGGATGAAAAAGAATCACATCAATGCCATTAAAGTATTTGCGGCCGGCAGGAACCTTGCCACATTTACCAAATGGGTGGGTGGCGACCCTGAAACAGGCACTACTGTACAGTCAAACATTTTTCCTGTACCAACTACTTATTCAATAGGCGCGAACTTTAGTTTCTGATCCATTAAAACAAACTGAAATGAAAACATTACAATACATAAGTGGTATCTGTTTTTGTATACTGCTCATCCATATTGCAGGTTGCAAAAAAATAGATGATAAATTCCTGAATACACCTCCCGAAACATTTTATACGGTAGATAATATTTTTACCACCTCTGCGCAAATAGACCAGGCGGTAATAGCTATCTATTCACAGTTGAGGGATATTTGGGCAAATCCTACCGAACAAGGCTGGACTTTTGTATTCAGGGGTAATGGCACAGATATGTTTGATGTGCCCAGTATAAGACGGAGCAATACATTTAACAACTACGGGCTTATCAATCCTAACAGCGGCAATTTTAACAGTATATACGGCGTGTGGTACCAGATCATAGCAAAGGCAAATCTTGCTATTTACAGTGCGGAACAACCGAATATCAGTTGGGCCTCTGATGCTGAAAAAGCGGGCACGCTGGCCCAGGCCAGGTTCTTCCGTGCTTTCGCTTACCGCAACCTGGCAGAGCTGTTTGGCGGCGTGCCCATAGTAACCGATATTACAAAAGTAGCCCGGTATGATTATACACGGGCGACACGGGCAGAAACCTATCAGTATGCCATAGACGAGCTGCTGGCTATTGAAAATGATCTGCCCGAAGTAACGGCAACGGGCGGGCGGCTGGTGAAAGGCGCCGCACAACACAATCTTTGCGAATTATACCTGGCGCTGGGCACACAACTGCAGGCTGATGGCGATGCCTCCGGAGCTGCCAGTGCGTTTACACAATCTATTGCTTATGGCAACAAGGTAATTGACGGAGGGGTCTATTCCTTAATGGCTTCCCGCTATGGCGCCCGTCAAACAGAACCCCAGGGCAATGTATACTGGGATCTGTTCCAGGAAAATAATGTCAACTACCAGGATGGCAACAAAGAATGCATTTGGGCCATCCAGATTGATTACACAGCCTATCGTGCAGAAGATCCCAGGTCAAAATTGCCTTATTCGCGTACCTACGGCCCTGTTTTCCGCGACGGCGCACCGGGTAACCTCACCGGCACAGGCGCTGATGTGGGCGGGCGCGGGATCGCGCAAATAATACCTACTATGTATGCCCGTGATAGTATTTACAATGGCGTATTTGCAGATGATATGCGCAATTCGGATATTGTATTCAGGAGAAATATCCTGGGGAATGTTCCTTCTTCTCCTTACTACGGACAGCCTGTTCCCTGGTCAGTATTGTATGATACCAAAGATCACCAGAGCCTCAATTATCCTATATCCTGTAAAATAGCTACTGATAAATATACAGGTATAGCCGATGGCGAGAATTTAAGCAACCTCTTCCGGGATGATTATTTTATCCGGCTGCCTGAAACCATTTTGTTACGTGCGGAAGCCAAACAACGCAGTGGTGATAAGGCAGGCGCTGCCGCTGATATCAACCTGCTTCGTACCCGCGCCAACTGCAGTTACCTGGTAACAGCAGCAGATATGGATGATCAATTCAATATGATATTAGATGAACGGGCGCGTGAGCTGGTATATGAAGAATGCCGCTGGAACACACTGCTTCGCATGGGTGGTACCATTGCCGTGGATCGTATCAGGAAATACGCGTTCTGGCCCGAAGCGGCGGCTACGCTTTCATTCAATTACAATCTATGGCCTATTCCACAGTTGGTGATTGATGCAAACAAAGATGTAAAACTGGAGCAAAATCCCGGCTGGTAAATTCCACAAAACGAGCGAAAAGACTGATACAGGTTATGCTGAAAATTAAGCTTACTATACCAATATTGTTTTGCTGTACATTGCTGGCAGCGCAAAAACTGAACTATACGCTCCATTCATCTAACGAGGTAGACTATGCGCAGTTGCAGAAAGGCTTTGTGCAGCCGCCGGCAGAATCGCAACTGCGCTGCTACTGGTGGTGGCTCAACAGCATGGCAACTAAGGAATCTATTACGCGAGACCTGGAAGCAATGAAAAAAAAAGGGTATGGCGGCGCTTCCATTGTAGATGCCGGCAGTTCCAGTTACAACGTGGCTGCTAAAACGCAGGCAGGCCCATTATTTATGAGCGCTGAATGGATGGAATTGTATAAACATGCCGTAAAAGAGGCAGAACGTATTGGTATAGAATTAAGCGTGAATACGCAAAGCGGCTGGAATCCCGGTGGCCCCACTATTACCCCTGAGCTGGCACAGAAGAAAATTGTGTTTACCGAAACCAGGATACAGGGTGGGAAAAAAATCGAGATCAACCTGCCGCAACCTGCGTCAAAATTAATATACCGCGATATTATCGTACAGGCATTTCCCGAACATCCAGGCTCACCTGTAAAAAATGATGCCATTAAAAACTGGAGGCTGAAATCTTTCAATGAGAGTTTTGGCATGAAAGGAGTATATCCATTATATCAGCTAAGAGAAGAAGAAACCGGTGCAGATAAAATACAGGGCATTCAAACATCTGCCATCATTGACCTTAGCGATAAATTTATAAATGGTGTTCTTGCATGGGATGTGCCCGAAGGAGAATGGACTATTATCCGCTATGGCTGGACCTGTACCGGCGCCGTTACCTCTACCAACAGCGATGGCTGGAGCGGGTTGTCGGTAGATCATCTTGACCCGGATGCATTTAACGCATTTAGAAGGGATATAATATTGCCACTGATCACAAACGCACAGTCGGTGGGTAATAGTCTTCATTTTTTACAAACAGACAGTTGGGAAATGGGAAACGTGGGATGGACCAATAATTTTCCTGGTGAATTTAAAAAATTCAGAGGTTACGATATCATGCCCTATCTTCCGGTATTGGCAGGCAGAATAGTAGAGAATGCAGATATATCCAACCGGTTCCTCCATGATTACCGGGTAACGATTGGCGACTGTGTGGCGGCCAATCATTACCAGCTATTCAGTAACCTGGCGCATCAATATGGATTGGGTTTTCACCCTGAATCAGGCGGGCCGCATTCAGCGCCGGTAGATGCATTGAAAGTGATGGCAATCAATGATTTTCCGCAGGGCGAATTCTGGGCCATGGCTAACACACATCGCATTAAAGATGCTGAAAGACTGGCGGTAAAACAAAGCGCCAGCGTGGCCCATACCAATGGCAAACGGTTTGTAGCGGCAGAAGGTCCTACTTCTATCGGCCCACAATGGGAAAGATCACCAAAGGATCTCAAAAGCAATATTGACCGGGTATTCTGCTCCGGCGTGAACAGGATAGTATGGCATACGTTTACGTCTTCTCCTAAGGAATTCGGACTGCCGGGTAATGAATATTTCGCCGGCACGCACATGAACCCAAATGTTACGTGGTGGAAGCAGGCGGACAATTTTATCAGTTACCTTAACCGCTGCTCCTGGCTGTTGTCAAAAGGTTTGTTTGTTGGAGATGCGCTGTATTATTATGGGGATGATGTACCCAATTTTGTTTTCCTGAAAGAAGATATCAAAGACCTTGCTTATGGATACGATTGGGATAAATGCTCGAAAGAGGCATTGCTCAAAAATGCATCGGTAAAAAATAACCAGTTGGTTTTTCCGGATGGAACAGCATACAAAGTGTTGGTTTTGCCCAACGAAAACGCAATAGATGTAACATTGCTTCGCAAACTGGAAACAATGGTGCAACAGGGGCTTACGCTTGTAGGACCCAGGCCGCTAAAAGACGGAAGCCTGAGCAATTATCCGCAAAATGACCGGGAACTAACGGCGATAGCTAACCGCATGTGGGAAGCGACAGACGGGATATCCCGTACTGAAAATAAATATGGCAGGGGAAAAGTAGTATGGGGCAAGGATGTGAATACTGTGTTGCGCGAAATGAAAGTAGCTCCTGACTTTAGCTTTAAAAGTCCCGACAGTGCCACAGCGCTTGATTATATCCATCGTACAGGTAAGGATGCTGAAATTTATTTTGTGGCTAACCGCTTTGGCAGGAAAGGTATCAGTGATTTTGAATACCGCTATATTACTACTTTACCCGACAGGTACGAAAGCGTGGAATGCTCATTTCGGGTAAGCGGTATGGTGCCGGAGCTATGGGATCCGGTAACCGGCGAAACCAGTGAAATAGTCGTATATCGCGAGGAGAACGGGCAAACTATTATTCCTCTGCATTTTAATCCCGATGGATCCCTGTTCGTTATTTTCAGGAAAAAGACTGCAGAAGCGCATGTAGTAAAAATTGAAAAAGACGGGCAATCGCTTTTTCCCGGGCTGCAGTTGAATAATACAGGCAAACCATTCATTGACGTGTTGCGTAAGTCGGGGAAGGTCGTTACCACTTTGTTTGAGCCAGGCAATTATACGCTGCACTGGTCGAACGGGAAGGTGACCAATAGCCGGCTTGCAAAGCCCAACGCCGCTACTACATTAAGCGGCACATGGAATATCAGTTTTGATACATCCTGGGGAGGCCCCGCACATATTACAACGGATACATTGCGGTCGTGGACAGATTTTGAAGACAACGGTATAAAATATTATTCCGGAACTGCCGTATACAGGAAAAGTTTTCCGGTGAGCAATCTTCACCTGAAACGATCTAAAGTGATCCTCGACCTGGGCAATGTACTGGAGCTGGCAACTGTAAGGATCAACGGGCATACATTGCCTGTTGTTTGGACGCCGCCTTTTACTGCAGATATAACCGCCTTTGTAAAGCCGGGCAACAATTTGCTGGAAGTGGAGGTAACCAATTTATGGCCCAACCGGCTGATAGGCGATGGAAAGCTCCCGCCGGAACAAAGGCGTACCGAAACGAATGTCATGAAATTCAACAGTCCCGATGCGGAGAAGCTGCTGAGAGCATCCGGCCTGCTGGGACCGGTTACCATTAGCTATATTCACAACGAATACATGAAGTAAAGTACAGAACAGGTAATCCTATAAGGTTTGCAGCGCGGCCCTGCCCCCTAAAGGGGAATAGCAGTGCGGCAAACCTTATAGGATTTTTCGTTCGCGATGTTGCTGTTAAGCACTTGAAAATTACATCCGGTCAAACAACCTGAAGTTTACCGTTTTGTATAATGGCAAAGCAATAAAGAAAGAATACCATGCGCCCGCGGCTCCCTATTTCTACGTGATTGATCCAACCGGCAAAATAATCAAAAGTGTAGTTATGTGCTCAGACGACTGGCAACAAATGTTTACCGAAGTGATTGATGCCGCTTTATCCGGTAAATAAATATGCCATTCAAAACAATGAGAGATTGATCATCCCAATCCAATTGTTCCCCCGGTCATTTGACAAGAGCAAGGTATTATAATACGTATGACCTTTTCATATAAACAACCCCCACTCATCTTCATGATCATCTTTAACAAACGTATTTACCCATTGTTTAAACAGTTCCCGGAAAATATCCATTTCCTGCGCAATGGCTTCCGCATATTTTTCTTCGCCTGCTCCCACCATAGCTGTAAAATGGATCTGTTCCATCAATTCGCGGCAATTATAGCGTACGATAGACGCATTTTCCATTTTAAGAACGTACATGTCTGCGCCCGCCGCTCCAATAATTTTGGGGGCAACAATAAAAAGATTTTGCCAGATCAGCTCTTTGTTTTTTTCCGCATGATCATATTCCCGGGAATCCTGTAAGGTTTCGCAGTACGACTCCACCAGCAGGAATATTTCACGCCATTTGTTGTACAGATTTTTAGCAGCTTCCATCTGGGGCTTCCATTTCCACTCCTCCCCTTCAAACCGCCGTTTCAACAGCCGGTGATCATCCCACTCGGGTAAGCTATGCATTTCACTAAAATCCATAATAATATTTTCAGTTTGGGGTTTGTAGTCACTGTTGTCCGGTTAAAATGTTAACCGAAACGACCAAAGCCAGTACTGTACCGAACTTCATTAAAGTTTACCGCATGACCCACTTACCACAAGGTATTCCACTTTTTTCTTGATAAAAAAGTGAAGCAAAAAATCAAGGCTGTGGGAAAATGGCTAAAAATTGTCTTTCCCGGCTAAGAAAAACAAGTTCCAGCAGTAGATCAAACCCAGTAGTGGTGCGACTTCTGAGCTAATTGCACTTCCTAACTGTGGCATATGGTGTTTTTCTTTAGGCGCCGTCCAAGCCAATTTTCTTAACGCCATTTTTCCGAGGCCGACATCCCTTCGTATTTTACCGGACAATACTGGTTTGTAGTCTATGGTTTGTAGTTGGAAGTCTATGGTTTGTAGTTGCATGCAAGAAACAATAAACTATAAACAAGAAACTATAAACCCTACAAAAATATCCCGGCTATTTGTTTCCAGTTTTCAACCCGTTCATAGCCCTTTTCGTGCGCGTTCATAATTGTACTGTATAAATAGGGCTTACCATTAAAATGTACAAGGTTGCGGGTGTGGTCATCTATCATATAATCGCCCGATATCATTCTTTTATCACCACATAAAACCAGTTGCCGCCAGGTAAGGAAAGGGAAATGCTCTTCCAGCCATTCAAGCTTGTCTTTTAAAGAATTAGGAAACTCAGTGGCGGCAGAAACGATGAATACTTCGTATTTTTTATTCAGCTCATTCATTACGTCCACACAGTCTTCCATTACAGGCAAATGCCTGAAGAATCCCTTGCTGTATAACCTGCTGCGTACTGTTTCTTTATGCTGTTCCGGTATGCCCAGCATCCAGGAACCTGTCATCTTTGAATAATCAACATCGTTCCCGTAATGTTCCCTGTACCAATCCATCATAGCACCCATCGTATCTGCCATTACCTCATCCATGTCTATAATAATCCTTTCCATATCATACCATTTAAAAGACCCGTTTATATTGTAAAGATACTATTCCGGCACAGAGCATATGCCCTGGATTTTTTAGCCGCAGATTTGTTCACCGCAGGCAAATATGCAGATTAAATCGGCGCATCTGCGGCAATTTCTTTTTCAAAATTCAGTTCTTCTTTCAGGTAAAAACCGGTATAGCTTTCCTTACAGTTCATTAATCCTTCAGGAGTGCCTTCGAACAGTATTTTACCGCCACCATCTCCTCCTTCCGGGCCGAGATCGATGATATGATCCGCTACTTTTATTACATCCATGTTGTGCTCTATTACCAGTACGGTGTTTCCCCTGTCGGTGAGTTTATTCAGCACCTCAAGCAAATGCTGGATGTCTTCAAAATGCAGGCCTGTTGTAGGCTCATCAAGAATATAAAAAGTTTTACCTGTATCTTTTTTAGCCAGCTCGGTCGACAATTTCACGCGCTGCGCTTCACCGCCGCTCAATGTAACTGCATTTTGACCCAGCGTAATATAGCCCAACCCTACTTCCTGCAATACTTTTATTTTCCTGTAGAGGTAAGGAACGTTCTGAAAAAACTCCACCGCGTCATCCACTGTCATGTCTAATACATCACTGATCGATTTTCCTTTGTACCGGATTTCCAGGGTTTCGCGGTTGTATCTTTTACCCTGGCATTTTTCGCATGGAACATATACATCGGGCAGGAAATTCATTTCTATAACACGCATGCCGCCGCCTTCGCAAACCTCGCATCGCCCGCTTTTTACATTGAATGAAAATCTTCCCGCATTATAGCCCCGTATTTTTGCTTCGGGAATATTGGCAAACAACTGCCTGATCTCGGTAAAAAATCCGCAATAAGTAGCCGGGTTGCTGCGGGGCGTGCGTCCTATAGGCGACTGATCAATTTCAATGACTTTATCAATATTTTCCAGCCCTTTCACCGAGCTGTATTCAAGCGGCTGCATTCTTGAATGGTAAGCATGCCTGCTTAATACAGGATACAGGGTTTCGTTGATTAGCGTGGATTTACCGCTTCCGCTTACGCCGGTCACCAGGATTAATTTGCCTAACGGGAATTTTACGTTTACCTTCTGCAGGTTATTGCCGTTGGCTCCTTTTATTTCCAGGAATTTCCCGTTCCCCTTTCTTCTTTCCGCGGGCGTTTTGATTTGCCGGTGACCGTTCAGGTACGATGAAGTAAGCGTATTCAGCTTTAACAGCTCCTTCGGCTTGCCCTGCGCCACAATTTTACCGCCGTGATAGCCGGCGCGCGGCCCGATGTCGATAAGATAATCGGCTGCCAGCATTATATCCTTGTCGTGCTCCACTACCAGTACGCTGTTGCCGATATCGCGGAGGTTTTTCAGCGCCGTAATCAACCGCTGGTTATCCCGCTGATGCAAACCAATGGAAGGCTCATCGAGTATATATGTAATGCCCTGGAGCTGCGATCCTATCTGGGTAGCCAGGCGTATGCGTTGCGATTCACCGCCGCTCAGGGTACGGGAAGGACGATTGAGCGTAAGATAAGTAAGCCCTACATCCAGTAAAAAGCCCAGCCGCTCCCGTATCTCTTTTAATACATCCTTTGCTATGGCGTTTTGCTTGTCGCTTAAACGGTTCTCTATACCCGAAAACCAATGCATCAATGCATCCAGGTTCAACAGACTGAGCTCCGAAATATTTTTACCGTCTACCTTAAACCACAGGCTTTCTTTTTTTAGCCTGGCTCCGTTACAGGCTTCACAGGTTCTCAGCTCCATGAATTGCTCTACCCATTGCTGGATACTTTCGCTGGTACCGCCCGCGAACCATCTCTTCAGCTGGTTAATAATTCCTTCAAATTCGGTAGCATATATCTGTCCGCCTGTTTCCACCTCTTCAAAGTTGATGGCTGTTTCCTCACTGCTTTCTTCCGTACCATATAACAGCAGGTTCATCGCTTTGACCGAAAGATCTTTGACCGGCTTATCAAGGCTGATCTTATTTTTCTTTGCCAACTGCTGCACCTGCTTAAAAATATACGCATCTCTTTCTTCTCCTAACGGTGCAATGGCTCCTTCATTAATGCTAAGCTCACGGTTAGGTATAACCGCTTCCATGCTTACCTGGTATACCGATCCCAATCCTTTGCAAACCGGGCAGGCACCGTAAGGGGAGTTGAAGGAAAAGCTGTTGGGAGATGGCTCTTCGTAAGAAATGCCGGTATCCTCACACATCAGCGACTTTGAATACGACGCCTCGCCGGCGCCCGCTTTTTTGGAGATCTTATCATCAGCCGGGCTCACAAATAAAAGATCCTTCCCCATTTTTAATGCCTGCTGTACGCTCTGGCTGATCCTTATCCTGAATTCCTCTTCTACCTTCAACCGGTCTATTACCACTTCAATATCATGGATCTTATACCGGTCAACCTGCATTTTGGGAACAAGGTCCTTGATCTCCCCGTCCACCCTTACTTTCACATATCCTTTCTTACGGATTTCCTCGAACAGTTCCCGGTAATGCCCCTTGCGTCCCCTGACCAGGGGGGCAAGGATGGAAATTTTTTGTGCCCTGAATTTTTTGAAAATATTCTGCACAATTTCCTCTTCGCTCCATTTCACCATCTGCTTCCCGGTATTGTATGAATATGCCTGGCCGATCCTCGCAAATAAAAGACGCAGGAAATCATACACTTCGGTAACCGTTCCTACTGTGGAGCGGGGATTTTTGTTGGTGGTTTTTTGCTCAATGGAGATAACAGGGGAAAGCCCCGAAATCTTGTCTACATCCGGGCGCTCCATGTCGCCTATGAACTGGCGTGCGTATGCGCCGAATGTTTCCATGTAACGTCGTTGCCCTTCGGCGTAAATCGTATCAAACGCCAGCGACGATTTGCCGCTGCCGCTAATGCCGGTTATAACCACCAATTGATTTTTGGGGATATTGATATCAAGATTCTTCAGGTTGTGCACTCTTGCGCCCATTACTTCGATCTGCTCATGATCGGGCGATGCTTCCATAACCGGAGATGTATCGGATTGCTTTGCTCTAGCCATAAAATATTAGCAAATATACTAAAAAATATAGCAAAAAAGGCTGGGGAAGGTTTCTGATTTGAGATTTGAAATTTGAAATTTGAAATTTGAGATGAAATACAACCTGCAACCTGT
>JAHBTL010000048.1 GCA_019638615.1 Chitinophagaceae bacterium
ATCCTTTTGGGGGTGCAAATATAAGAGGATTATTGATTCTCCTGAAAATTTCTGTTGCTTTTCCAGCCAATAAGCAATACACCGGCTATTACAAGCGCGGTTCCTGTCCACTGCGCCAAAAACATATGCTCATGTAATACAATATGCGCCTGTATGATGGTAGAAACGGGGCCAATGGCTGAAATGATGGCCACATTATTGGAGCCGATACGCTTCATGGCGTTCGACATCATAAAAGTAGGTATCACGGTAGCTATGAGCGCCAGCAACAAGCCATACCCGGCATGCATAGCCGAAAAACCAGTTACCGGGATCTCACCGGCAAAAATGTAATGGATAAAAATCCCCAAAGTAGCGGCAATCATGGCATAGGCCGTGAACCTCGTAGCGCCTATGCGGGGAATGAGCCTGCCACTGCCTGCTATATACAGGGAAAAAGTGACCGCACAAAGGAAGATCAGCAGGCTGCCCCATACAAGATTTTCATTGCTGCTGTCCGTATTCAGCTCGCCCCAGTACGCAATGGCTATACCCGCATAGGTTAACAGTAACGCGGTTTTTTGTGTAGCCGATATTTTTTGCCGGAACAAAAGCATATTGATCAGCACCACAAATGTCGGATACAAAAAAAGGATCAGTCGCTCCAATCCCGCAGTTACGTATTGTAATCCCACAAAATCAAACAAACTGCTGAGATAATAGCCGAATAAGCCGAGCACAAAAATGTACAACCACTGCTTTGTTGTTAATGCCTGAGGCTGGCTTCGGGCAGCCAGCCAGGCCGCCACTATGTAAAAAGGGAGAGAAAAAAACATGCGCAATGCAAGCAGAGAAAGGGCGTCTATACGTATATGTGAGAACGCCACCTTTACAATGATTGCCTTGGTAGAAAACAACACCGCGCCGGTAAAAGCGAGTAAAAACCCTGCAACAGAAATAGATGTACCTGAATGTTGTTTCATATTGTAGAAAAAACCCCGGACTTGCCGGGGTATCATGAATTCATCTTCCAAAATTATTATACGCTAACATTAAAGTCACGCAACGCATCGTTCAAACTGGTTTTAAGATCGGTGCTCGCTTTGCGCTGACCAATGATCAGTGCACAGCTAACGCCATACTCGCCTGCCGGGAATTTTTTATTGTAGGTACCGGGAATGACTACACTGCGCGCAGGAATCCTGCCCTTGTATTCTACCGGCTCGGCGCCGCTAACATCAATGATCTTGGTGCTTTTGGTCAGTACCACATTCGCGCCCAGCACTGCTTCTTTCTCAACCACTACGCCTTCAACCACAATGCAGCGGCTGCCGATGAAACAGCCGTCCTCTATAATAACAGGTGTTGCCTGTAATGGCTCCAGCACGCCGCCTATGCCAACACCGCCGCTTAAGTGTACACCTTTTCCTATCTGGGCGCAGCTTCCTACGGTTGCCCAGGTGTCTACCATAGTTCCTTCATCTACGTAAGCGCCTATATTTACATACGATGGCATCAATACAACATTCCGTGCAATAAAAGCGCCATACCTTGCTACCGCATGGGGCACTGCACGAACCCCCAGCTCCTTATACCCGCTTTTCAGCAACATTTTATCGTGGAATTCAAAAGGATTTATGCTCCAGGTTTGCATGGGCTGAATGGCAAAATACATTAATATCGCCTGTTTCACCCACTCATTTACAACCCATCCGTTTTCGGTAGGCAATGCAGTACGGAGCCTGCCCTTGTCAACATCTTCTATTACGGATTTTACCGCTTCAATGTATTCTTCGTCTTTTAGCAGTTCCCTGTTTTTCCAGGCCTGATCAATTAAAGATTGCATATCCATATTGGTTTCATATTTTCTGCAAACATAATCAGTTTGAGTATCCGATGCATTACTATTTTTGCTGGATGAATTTTACGGACGATATTGAAAATTGCCTGCGGGTGCTGCGGGCAGGAGGTGTAATATTATACCCCACCGATACCATCTGGGGACTGGGATGCGATGCCACCGATGAAGAGGCTGTGCAAAAAATATATCATATCAAACAGCGGCAGGAAACCAAATCCATGATTGTATTGCTGGCTGATGAACGCGATATTTTTCAATACGTGGCGCAGCCCGATCCTGCCGTATTCGATTACCTGGAAAATACGGCTAAACCCACTACGGTAATTTATAAAGGAGCCATTGGCATGGCAGACAATTTAATTGCTGAAGACGGAAGCATTGCCATACGCCTGGTAAGGGACGAATTTTGCAGGCACATTATTAAACGCCTGAGAAAACCATTGGTATCTACCTCCGCCAATATATCAGGACAGCCCACACCCGCCAGCTTTACATCTATTGATCCGCGCATTATCAATGCTTCGGATTATGTAGTGGAATACAGGCGTAATGACGAACAACCGGCACAACCTTCATCCATTATAAAATGGAATGAAGACGGATCGGTAACTGTAATACGCGGATAATAAAACCGGGCAGCAACCGCAAAGATGAAAATTGAACGGACATAAAAGCAAATGCATGCAAAAGTTCCTGATCATACAAACCGCCTTTACGGGAGATGTAGTGCTCGCCACCTGTCTTATTGAAAAAATACACGCATTTTTCCCCGACGCGCAAATTGACTTTTTATTGCGCAAGGGCAATGAAGGACTGTTACAGCAGCACCCCCTGTTGCATGAAGTACTGATATGGAATAAAAAAGCCGGTAAATACAAATCACTTTTACAACTGCTTTCCATCATACGTAAAAAAAAATACGACAGGGTGATCAATGTGCAGCGCTTTGCGTCCACAGGGTTTTTAACCGCTTTTTCGGGCGCCAGGGAAAGAATAGGCTTTGATAAAAACCCTTTCAGCTGGGCGTTTACAAAAAGGGTAAGGCACCGGATGGAAGCAATTCATGCTTCGCCACACGAAATAGAACGCAATCTTTCACTGGTAAATGATTTTACCGACGATTCCATTTATAAGCCCAGGCTGTATCCCGCGCAGGCAGATTATGAGCGGGTGAGCGGCATGAAAAAACAACCCTATGTTTGCATAGCGCCTGCTTCAGTATGGTTTACCAAACAATATCCTGCCGAAAAGTGGATGGATCTCATCCAGCAATTGCCGGGACACTATACCATATACCTGTTGGGCGCTCCCGGCGAAGCCGGTCTCTGTTCTGATATAGCGCAAAAAAGCAAGAACCCGAATGTTGTATCGCTTGCCGGGCAACTGAGCTTTTTACAATCGGCAGCATTAATGAAAGACGCATTGCTCAATTATGTAAACGATTCGGCGCCTATGCATTTTGCATCGGCCATGAATGCCCCCGTCGCGGCTGTATATTGTTCTACCATCCCTTCTTTCGGGTATGGACCGCTTTCCGATAAAAGCTATATAGTGGAAACAAAAGAAACACTGGATTGCCGCCCCTGCGGATTGCACGGACACAAGCAATGCCCGCTTGGTCACTTTAAATGCGCTTATACCATACGGGATGAACAATTGCTGTCACTGATAGGGTAAGCATTGCAGGAAAGCACAACTACAAAGCGCCCGGATAACCTTCCATCCAGAGATTACCTTATAATGGTTACATATCCTTTTTTCTGATACACCTGTCCTGACTTTTTAAACACGCTGTACCATGTATATATGCCAGTGGGCGAGGCTGTTCCTTTTGTTTTTCCGTCCCATGCCCGGGCAGGATTGGTAGTTTCGAATATTTTTTCTCCCCACCTGTTATATACCGCCAGGTAATAACTTTCCAGTATACCCGCATTCAGCACACCAAATTTGTCGTTGATATTGTCTCCATTGGGAGTGAACGCAGAGGGGAACCAGATATCGCCACAGGCTTTTTCCGCTATTGTGATCGTAGCGGTTGATGAGCCGCATTCATTGGTTACCGTTACCGTATACGTTCCTGCCGCAGTTGCTGTAATGGAGCTTTGGGTCGACCCGTTTTGCCATAAATAAGAGCTGAACTGCCCGGGGCTGAGCTGTAAAGCTTCCCCGGCACAAATGGAAGTATCCTTACCCAGCGAAGGTACAGGGTTCATCCCTACCTCCAGGTAGAGGGTTCTTATGCTATCACACCCTGCGGCGGAAACAAACTGATCCGTGTACGTTCCGGCCGTTGTATATCCCCAATAATTTTCTCCTTCGCAAATCAGCTTTTGTGTAACAGAGGTGACTACATCCGACACACTTAGTGCCAGCTCATCCGCTGCGGTATTGGCGGGGGCGGCACAGGCAGCATTGCTGGTAACAATACATTTAATAACATCTCCATCGCTGAAATTGCTTCCGCTGAACTGTTGTCCTGTTTCATTAACAGCTACATCATTAATATACCATTGGTAAGCAGGCGCTGAACCTGCATTTTCAGCTATGGCGTTGAATGCAACGGTTGCTCCTGTACAAATGCTTGCCGAAGAAGCGCTTATACTAAGCCGGGGGGTGATGGTTTCGCTGATGGCAATCGTTACAGCGTCAGATGTGTCTGTGACCCGTGTAATACAGGCGGCAACATTGCTTGTTAAAATGCACCTGATCACATCCCCGTCGTTGAGGGCTGTACTGCTAAAGGTTGGGGCCGTACCTGCATCTACTTCATTTACCTGCCATTGATACTGTGGGGCGGATCCTCCGTGCTGGATGGTTGAATTGAAAAGAATGGTTTCGTTTTGGCATGCTGCAGCAGAAGTTGTTGTTATTTCTATGGATGGAGTAACCGACGTTGTTACATGTATTATAACCATATCGGAAGTGTCTTTGCTTTTATTGATGCATGATGCATTGCTGGTTAGTATACAGCTAACCGCATCGTTGCTATTGAATGTATTGCCCGAAAAGCTGCTGCTGTTATTGCCCGCATTCAGGCCGTTCACCTGCCATTGAAAAACAGGTGCGCTTCCTCCGTGGGTTGCGGTAGCAGTAAGGGTGATTTCTTCTCCCTGGCATATATCGGTCACACTGGCGCTGATAGTTACCTGGGGTGTAACGGCTGGTGTAATAAGAACAGTGATGCTATTGCTTACTACGCTGCCTGCGCAGGCATCGGAGGTGGTAATAATACACGAAACTTCGTCGTTGCTGTTAAGCGTGTTACTTGAAAACACAGCGCTGTTGTTACCGGCATCAACACCATTTACCTGCCATTGATAGGAAGGATCTGTTGCATTGGTAGTGGCCGTAAATACCATTTCTTCTCCCGCGCATGCATTGTTATCATTGGTTGCAACAGAAGCAGACAGGTTCATTACATTGTCTATTGTAACATCTTGGGTGATGGTGTCGTTAGCGCAGTAGCACCTATGGCGCATGAGCCCTTATTGTTATTATTCCTGCCAACTGGTAGCCTCCATGAAGCATACTAACAGCTTATTTTTGCCCGTCGCGGCCAACCCGTTTGTAACTACTGGCAGACCCGCCTGCCTGCTGCGCCGTAAGTGCAGCCCTCTTTTACCGGGCTTGGGTAAATGCTGTCAGGCATAAGAAGCCAATTTATTTAACCATTCATTTTGCAGGGCTGTATTTGCATGTCAAACAACTCCCAGGTGCTTGAGTATAGTGCGGCAAAGGATATCGGGATTAAATGGTTTTACAATGATATCGTTAAAACCTGCCGCTTTGACTTTTTCAAAAACCTCTTCCGGCGTGCTGGCGGTGAGTGCAATAATGGGAGTAACTGATCCCTCTTTTCTCAATGCTTTCGTTGCCTCAAACCCATCCTTTACGGGCATATTCAAATCCATCAGGATAATGTCGTGAACAGCCGGTTTGAATTTCTTTATTGCCTCTTCTCCATTGGAAGCAATATCCACTCTCGCTCCAAATTCCTCCAGTATCGACTGGGCAACAAGCACATTCAGCGAATTGTCTTCAGCCAAAAGAATGGTACGACGCTGAAGCGGTTTGCTCTGAAGAATACTTTTATTAAATTGAAAAGGTGTGGTAACAGCTTTTAGCATAACAACCGGGAATGTTTGCGTAAACCAGAAGGTGGAGCCTATGCCAGGTTCGCTTTGAAGACGCAATGGAATATTTTGCTGGTCAAGTATTTTTTTGGAGATAGCCAATCCCAATCCGGCTCCGCCCCGGCTGCGCGAAGCGGAAGAATCAACCTGGGTAAACCCCTCAAAGATTATTTTTTGCTTTTCGGGGGATATGCCTATACCGGTATCTTCTACCGCTATTTTAACGGTAACATTCATTTTATCCAGCGCTTCGGTAAACAGGTATAATGTTACGTACCCGCGATCGGTAAATTTGATAGCGTTATTGACCAGGTTATTGATGATCTGCGCTAACCGTACAGGATCACCTTTTACAATATCAGGAATACCTGCGTCTATTTCGCATTTCAGAAGAACACCTTTTTCATCTGCCGCGCTCCTTTGTCCTCGTATTACATTTTCACCTATTTCCTTTAAACTCATATCCACCTCCTCAAAATCTATCTGCCGGGTTTCGAGCTTGTTGAAATCCAGAATATCATTAACGATAGACAACAGGTTATTGGAAGAGAATAAAAGCAACTGCAGGTTCTCTTTCTGATCCTCCCGCGGTTGATTGTGCATCATCAGGTGGGTCATACCAATTATTGCATTCAACGGCGTTCGTATTTCGTGAGAAATGGTGGAAAGGAATTCTGATTTTGCTTTTAATCCCTGCTGCGCTTCTTCCGCCGATTTTTTCAGCGCAAAAGAAAACCGGAAAGAAAGGATAAGCGACTGTAAAAAAAGAAAAAGTATATACCCTATGGAAACCACTTCCTTCATGGGGGTGGTGATACCGAAATAGGCGAGATTGATCACCAAAAAAAGGATCAATGCCACACCTGAGCTTAAAAAAGCGTATTCCGAACCACTGCGCCCATGCCGGGAGGCCTGCATAAATATGTAAAAGGCATACCCAATATAAAAAAACAGTACAACCAGGTATACCGGGAGGATAGCCGTAAATAATTGTACAGGAGCTACTATAATCACTCCGGCATATATAAGACACATCCAGAATAAAACTTTCAGAAAGATGCCGCCGGCTTCTTCCGGGTAAAGATACCGTACATACTGAATAAAAAATGCAATGCTCAGGGCGAGTGATATATACTCCATCCGGATAGTAAAAAACCAGCTTAGCTGTGGCATCAATCCATGCAGTATATAAGGCTCCGTACCGAAAAGGCGATAACTGTAAATAAGGCAGAATATGGAAAAATAGAGGATGGATTTGTCATGCCTTGCAAACAGGTATAAGCCAAAAAAGATAAGCCCGCTCATGATCAGTGCCCCTCCTACAAAAACATCCATAGCCCAGTAGGTATCCGCTACCCGCTTCAGTTCTTTGCTGTTTCCCAAAATAGGGGCACGATATGTTCCTCCTTTCGAGTGCCAGAAATTCGCCACCTGCATCACTATATTCAGCGTGTCTTCATTATGGGGGATTGTTACAATATTGGTATTCCAGAAAGGAACGGCGTCTTCTTTTTGTATAGCCGGCTTACCATTGCCTGCCAGCAGTTTTCCATTTATGTATAAAGCATAGGTGCTATAGGTATCGGGTATCTCCAGCGCCATTTCCGGTCGCTGCGAAGGCAGTATGAGCCTGAACTTATAAGTAGCATAGCCTTTTGAAGACAATGATCTTCCGTTCAGCTCTATATCATTCCACAACGAAGGAAAGCTGACATAGGAAGGCGTATATACAGAAAGATCATCGGGAAATAGTAATTGCTGCCAGTAAAACTCCCATTTTCCCTTTAATGAAAATGTACCGTAGGAAACATCTTTATTTGACAGGTTCAACAATGCCTGCTGAACAGTATAATCGGTGCGGACAGATGTTTTTTTCCTGACTGCAAAAAAAAGAATAACAAGTGCTATGGCAAAAAAAAGGATAGTCAGCCAGAATCTTTTCATAATCAGATCCGATTATGCTTTAAAGATAATTCTTTAGGCAAAAAAGAGTGAATATCCGTAAGCATATTAAAAAAAATGACCTACAAAACAATTGCATTACTTAACAGAATGCAGGGTTTGGTATTTTTTGGGAGTAAGACTGGTGATGGATTTAAACTGCTGGTTAAAGTTCGAAAGGTTTTGAAACCCGCTTTTATAGCAAACTTCGGCTACCGACATTTTTTCGTTAATCAGTAATTTACAGGCATATCCTATTTTCATTTCTATTACAAACTGCGTATACGACTTACGGGTTCTGCTTTTAAAATAGCGGCTGAAAGCAGTAGGGCTCATATGAGCAACCGATGCCGCCCTGGAGAGACTTACATCTTCCTGGAAGTTATTCATAATATATTCATACACACGTTTCAGCCTGTCGGAGTCGTTGTAATTAATTGAATTTGTAAACCCTTCGGAACACAATTCTTCCAGTTGTTCCGATCTCGAAAGCAGTTGCAGTATCTCAAGCAGCAGTATCACCCTGGGCGATCCCACCGAAGCTTCGGCCCGCTTCATTAAAGCGGCAATTTTTTTTGAAAGCGGCTCCTGAACTTTTAAACCACGTTTTGCACGTTCCAGCAAACGTTTCATTTTATACATTTCAGGAAGGTCAAAGAAAGCCTCTCCTAAAAAATTTTCGAAAAAATGGATCACCAACGCTTCAGAAGTGCCCTCCGTACTGCCTTCGTCGTTGCGCCATGTATGCGGCATATTCTTCCCGATAAAGATCAGGTCGCCTACTTTAAACCTTTCTATATGATCTCCCACCATCCTGCTACCGCTGCTTTTTTCAATTAGCGTTAATTCATATTCTTCATGAAAATGCCAGATACCGGGAAACTGATCGCTATACGAATAGCGGTTAATGCTAAACGAAGACTTTTGAGGAACATTCACTTTTATAAGAAGCGGTTGCATAGCAAAATCAGCTTCAATATAAAGCAATAATTCAAAGTGAAAAAATCATGATGTATTTTCAAATTGAACAAGCAGGCACCTGTAAAACACAGGATATACCTTGAGGGTTGGCGAGAGAACGGATTATTTTAGCCGCAGGGTTTCCAACCTTTCGAAGGTTGGAAACCCTTTTTCCGCGGGGTATATATAATTAACGAGCAATGGGGCCTGCAAAACATGAGATATGCCCTGGTTTTTTAGCCAAAGCCCTACCCACCGCAGATGCAGATTAAATCTGTGCATCTGCGGCTAAAATCCGGTATAAGATCACACTTTTGCATACACGATCAATGCCAGTCCTATGATATAAAATAAGAACATGGCATACAACAATTTGTTGGTTCCGGCGGGCGCCTGTTTAAATTCCTTCCATACAAATACACCCCATACTGCCGCTATCATGGCATTGCCCTGTCCCAACCCAAAAGATATTGCAAACCCTGCCTGTCCGGCCGAAAGGATGCTTAATACCAGGCCTGCTCCCCATATCATTCCGCCCAGCATCCCCATGATGTGATCCCTGGCAGTTCCTTTAAAATAATCAGCATAATTTACCGGTAATCCTTTTACGGGACGCTTCATTAAAATGGTATTAAAAACAAAATTGCTCAGCAATACCCCTATGCCAAACAATACGGTGGCAGTATAGGGGCCTACTTTACCTGGCTGTGGATTTGCAAAATCGGGATACATTGCCGCAGCAATAAACCTGTAAAAAAAACCAAACAAAACGCCTGCAATCAGTGAAAGCAATATGCCTTTAACCGAAATTTCGTTTTTTGTATTGGACAACCTTTTGTATGCTATGGCAGACAATACGATCGCCACGGCTACCATCGCTACGCCTGTAAACAAATAGGTTTTGTTGCCCTGGGGCATGGCAATATAATTGGTTACTACCCCCAGCACAAGCCCAAAACCAGCTCCCACGGGAAATGCTACTGACATCCCTGCAACCGCAATTGCCGCAACAAACAAAATATTGGCAGCGTTAAATACTATTCCGCCTGTAACGGCAGAAACTATATTCCCCCGGGATGCCTGTGACAGATCGTGTGCGAACGACCACCCCGTATTTCCCTGGGAACCGAGGCTTATGGCAAACAAAAGCGTTACCAGTACAATACCCAATACGTAATCCCAATAGAACAATTCAAACCTCCATTGGGCATTTACCAGCTTTTGCATATTGGGCCAACTGCCCCAGCATATCATTGTAATAACAGACAATACAACAGCGGGCAGATAGGTTTCTACTGTAAACATGGCGGGTATTTTTGTGATGTGTTTATTATTTGAAGAATAAATACGATCCTGATATTTCACTGCAATGCCTGCAGCAATCATTTACTGGCATCACGCCACCCTGTTATTTACCAATCCCGTGGTAAGGGCTCTCACCAGCTCCTCCGCGGCCATACGTTGCAATGTAGGTACGCTCCTTTCACTGTACCAGGCCGTGTGCGAAGTAAGAACAACATTCCTGCATTGCATTAAAGGATGATCTGTGGTCAACGGTTCCTTTTCAAATACATCCAATCCGGCAGCAATGGTTCCGTCTCCCAGCTTTTTGGCCAGCGCTTCTGTATCAATCAATGCGCCCCTGGAAGTGTTTACGAGGATTGCCCCTTTTTTCATCCTGTTCAATACATCCTCATTTACAAGGTGGTGCGTTTGAGGAGTAAGAGGCAGGTGCAACGAAATGATATCAGCGCTCCGGATCAGGGTTTCAAAATCATTCCATATTACACCGTGCTTTTCCATTTGTGCGGCATTTACAAATGGATCGTATGCGATCTTTTTAAACCCGAACGGCTCAACTCTATTTAATACTTCCCTGGCAATTCTTCCGAAGCCTACCGTGGCAAAGCTCATTTCATAAAAAGGCAAGGCGGGTTGAGGAGGAATGATTTTCCATTCGCCGGTACGGGTTCGGTGATCCGTTGCAGTAAGCTGCCGTGCCAGCGACAATACCAATGCAACAGTATGATCCGCTACTTCTGCAATGCAGTAATCGGGTACATTACAAACCGTGATCCCTCTTTTTTTAGCGGCATCCAGGTCTATATTGTCTATGCCGATGCCATACCGTACAATAACCCGGCAATTTTTCAGGCCTTCTATTACATCCGCCGTAACCGGTGCCCATTGCACCAGCAACGCAATGGCATCCGCTCCCTGCTCTAATACTTCTTTCGCTGTTTTACATTGCGCTGTCTGCAATGCAAAACCCGCCTGCTCTATGATTTGTTTCTCCTGGTCAACATTTTTAAAACCATAATCTGTGATCAAAACCTTTTCCATATCCGAAATTTTATTCAAACACAATGACCGATTTGATGTGATTGCCTTTTGCTTCCATCATATCAAAAAATGCCTGTCTTCCGTTATCGAGCGGATAATAATGGATCCAGGAGCTTACATCTGCTTTTTTTTGTGAGATGAGCATGAGCGCATCCCTCATATCCTGTTGTGTGGCTGCATAGCTGCCCATCACTGCTTTTTCTGAAAGTACAATATCATAGCTCAATAACGATTTGCTGTTATCGTACAACCCGATCATAAGGACGGTTCCCCCGGGTTTTACAATTTCCAACGCCAGGGTATTGGTTTCAGCAGAACCCACTGCATCTATTACCAGGTCCAGCGGCGCATTCCGGGTAATGCTTTTTACTCTATTAAAAACATCCTCGGTTAAGGGATTGATTGTGCCGTCGGCCCCGATTTGTTTTGCAATTTCAAGCCTTTCTGATCGTATATCAGAAACAATGGTAGTAACCCTGCGCATGGCGGCAAATGCCTGCTGTGCAGCTAAACCGATGGGGCCGGCTCCTATCACCAGGATATTTTTTGCAGGAAGGTGCTGCGTAAGTTTTACGAGATGAACGCCATTGGCCAAAGGCTCGGTTAGACAGGCTTCTTTAAAATCAACACCCGGCGGCATTGCAATCAGGGAAGCTGCCGGCACATTCACATAAGCGCCAAAAGCGCCGTTGCGATGCATTCCAAATACCTGTCGCCGGATGCATAAATTAGTTTTACCTTCTTTGCAACTATCGCACTCACCGCAAAACACAACAGAATTGCTTACCACTGCGTCGCCGTTTTTCCATCCCTTTACATCCGCGCCTACGGCATCTATCACGCCACTGAATTCATGCCCCATAATTAACGGTGGCAAACGCCGGGGGCTCCTGTTCTTAAACGTTTCAATCTCGCTGCCGCAAATGCCACAGGCTTTTACCTTAACCAGTACTTCTGTAGCTTTGCATTCAGGGATGGGCAATTCTGTTAACAGAAGTTCGTCGTGGTTGGGATAGTACAAAGCTTTCATCTTCATTGGTAATGCTGTCGTTTTATTCAGGCAATAAACATCCCGTTTCTTTCCGGAAAAAGAAAAATGCCCTCTATCATACATTTCAAGGCCTCAATCTATGTCAAAAACTAAACGCTCCTTTTCAGTTACTCGCCAACCATGGCTACCGCACGAATGGGCGAGCCGTCTCTTCCTTTAAAGTTTAATGGAAATCCCATGAATATAAACTGATCGGGTATATTGTTTAAATTGGCAAGGCTTTCTACCACCACAATCTCTGCAGGCAGCAGAATATGATGAAGCTCATACCAGTCTTTACCGGGGGTAGGCATATCCATTCCCAACAAACGAATTTTTTTTTCTGCCAGGAACCTGGCGGCATCCTGTGTAAGCGAAGGGAAATCAGAGAAAAAATCGTCTTTACCAAAATGCCGATGCCAGCCGGTTTCAAAAATAATTTTAGCCTCGGGTTGTAATAAATGTTCATAGGGAAGAAAATCTTCTGTTACTATTTCTTCATTGGGCTCCTTGGGTATGCGCAACAGGTGCGTGGGACCATAAAACCAATCCAACGGCATTTGATCCAGCGTTTTTCCGTCATCCAGGAAATGGTACATAGCATCCAGGTGCGTACCCTGGTGAGACCCGATAGAGATCTGGGTTATATTATACCGAAGCGTTCTGGTATTGCCATGAGGAATAATACTCAACTTCGGATCGCTTGGAAAAGTCTGTTGTCCGTGCTCAAGCGGATGAGACAAATCAATAAGTCGCATACATTCAGTTTTTATTTAGCAAGATAACCGCCGTCTACCAATAAATCGCTTCCGGTGATAAAGGAGGCATCATCGCTGGCGAGAAAAGCCGCCGCGGCAGCTACTTCCTCCACCCTGCCCTGCCTGTTAAGCAAATGCATGGCAGACGCCCTCCTGTTCTCTTCTTCTATATCAAGCCCCAGCTTTTCACATGAATTAATAAATGCTTTTGTATAGATATAACCAGGACACAAAGTATTCACGCGTATGCCGTCAGGCGCCAGGTCCTGAGCCCAGCATTTTGTTAAGCCGCGGATAGCGAACTTCGTAGCGTTGTACGTTGCAAAATTGGATTGCCCTATAAAGCCGCTCACCGAGGAAAAATTGATAATGCTGCCGCCGCCGTTTTTCCGCATTTGTGGTACAATGTATTTCGCCATGAGCGATGTGCCGCCAATGTTAACAGCATTGATCTGCGCCCAGTCTGCCCCGGTAGCATCCACTCCTTTAAATATAAAGCAGGCGGCCGTGTTTACCAGTATATGCGCATTGCCTGTATTGGCCGCTATGCTGTCGCATGCTTTTTTTACGTCCGCTTCGTTGCTGATATCCACCTGCACAAAACCGGCATTGATCCCTTTTGCTTTTCCTTCGTTATCCGCCTGCACATCTACCAATACTACTTTGCACCCTTCCTCGTTCAGGCGTTGAGCGGTGGCATAGCCCAGATCGCCCAAACCACCGGTCACTACCGCTATTTTACCCAATAATCCTCTCATAAAATGTATTTATTGCTGCACCGAAAAGCTGTACTTACCAGATGCCAGCTTTAATGATGCCTGGTTATTTTTTGCTTTCTGTAATTTAATATACCTGCTGCCCGATACAGGCTGACCGCTTTCGGTAATATTTTTACCGGAAGGCAGCACAAGCGTTGCCGTGGTATTGGCCGGAACATCAACTTCCACCATTAATTTATCATCCTGCTTTTTCCAGGATACTTCTACCTTGCCGGTAATGGCATGATAAGTTCCTTTGGCCCATGTG
Source organism: Chitinophagaceae bacterium (assembly GCA_019638615.1). Lineage (GTDB taxonomy): Bacteria > Bacteroidota > Bacteroidia > Chitinophagales > Chitinophagaceae > Agriterribacter. Next base: position 14,032 of record JAHBTL010000048.1, read on the forward strand.
AGTGAACCACCCGGCGTGGGCTTAAGAATAAAATGCCTGTAACCGGGCTGAGCCGCATCGTAGTTGATGCCGATGATGGTATTGTGCATCCACTCTCCTACCGAGCCGATCGCATACTGGTTAAACGAGTTCATTTGCCAGCGTTGAAATCCCCTGCCTTTTACGTAACCATCCCAACGCTCCCAGATAGTCGTAGCGCCCTGGTCGATAGAATAGATCCAGGAAGGGAACCGTCTGCTTTCAAGCAACTTATACGCTACTTCGGCATATCCGTTCTCACTTAACTGGTTCATCATGCGGGTAATGGTTTGAATGCCCGTTGACACCCTGTAGTCATATGCTGCAATGGCATCTACCATCAGCTTTGCCGCCTTCAGGCGAAGGGGCTGGGGAACCAGGTTAAATTCTAACGCCAGCGCATACCCTGCCTGTGTTCCTCCTTTTATCTCGCCGTTTTTACCGACAAACTCCTTCACAAAAACTTCTCTGATTCTTTTTGCAAGATTGTTGTAGTAAGTGTACTCTGATTTTTTACCCAATACATTAGAAGCATCCGCAAGTATTTGTGCAGAGTAAGCAAAGAAGGCCGTATTGAACAGATCCCTTGCAACATCTCCTTTGTCTGTTGGATATCCCTCTGCTTTGATGGTATTGCCATTCACCCAGTCACCATAATTCTGTCCAACGGCTTTCACTCGTACCAGGTCAGGGTTTTCTTTATATACATGATCAATGAATTTTTTCATCGATTCATAATGTTGTTCCAATATTCTTTTATCGCCGTAATTCAGATATGCTTTCCAGGGAATGATCATACCTGCGTCCGTCCAGCCGGGGGCATCGTAAAAAACCATTCCCACCTGTGGCGCATAATTGGGATAACGCCCTTCAGGTGTCTGACGATCACGGATATCTTTAAACCATTTGCTGTAAAAGGCGCCGAGATCCATATTGTAGATCGCCGTCTGGCAAAAGATCTGGGCATCGCCCATCCAGCCACAGCGCTCATCGCGCTGGGGACAATCTTCCGGTATGCCATGCAGATTACTGATCTGCGTCCACAATATATTTTTCCAGAGCTGGTTCACATCTTTGTGCGAAGAGCTGAAACCGGATACCAGCGAAGCGCCAGAAGCAACTACTTTACCGGTAACATGATCGAGGGTGGGCGGTTGCGTGAGCCCGGCTATTTCCACAAACCTGAAACCATGATAGGTGAACCTGGGCTCATAATCTATTGTAGTTTCCCGCGCGGGAATATAAATATCGGTTTGTTTAGCAGTACGCAGGTTCTGCGTATACAGGGTGCTGTCCTCCATTAGTATTTCGGCATGCCGCATAATAATTTTTTTACCGGGATTATACGGCAATTTGATATGTACCCAGCCGGCCATGTTCTGCCCCATATCGAATATATAGTTGCCATTGGGAGCGCGGAATACATTAACAGGTCTGATCTCCTTTACAACTTTAATAGGCTCATTTATCTGCGCATTGAGCGTTAACGCTACAGTATTATCTACCACAACGTCGTCCCATCTTTGTGTATCCAATCCCGGCTTCAACCAATTGGCAGGAATGTATCTTGCGTCAAAAACTTCCCCGTCAAATATCGAAGCTTCTTTCATCGGGCCGTCCAACAATATTTTCCAGCTCCCGTCGGTAACCACCGTTTCTGTTGAGCCGTCCATATATTCAATTTCCAGCTGCGCCAGCAAACGCCTGTCGAAACCGTAATTGCCGCGTTGCGGTTTGCCATGGGTAAACAATACACCCGCGTACCAGCCATCTGCCAGCATAGCGCCTATTACATTGTTACCTTCCAGCATACCGGTCACATCATAGGTCTGGTATTGTACGCGGGTAAAATAATCTGTCCACTCCGGCGCCAGTATGCGGTCGCCTATTTTTTTACCATTCAGGTACATTTCGTATACGCCCAGCGCAGTGGCATACAACTTTGCAGTTTTAACCTGTTTTTTTACTGCAAATTCTTTGCGAAGCAAAGGAGAAGGAGGTATGATATTTTCATCCTGCACTGTTACGGGCTGTACCGACGGAGCGCCGATCCATTGAGCTTTCCAGTCCTTTTTATCCAGCAGCCCCATAGAGAAATGCTGAACAGCGCTCCATTCAGAAGCAACATTTTCTTCGTCCCATATTTTAAGCTTCCAGTAATAATCTTTGCCGGACTGCAAAGGCTTTCCATTAAACCTGATGTGAAAACTCTCATTAGAAGCTACTTTACCGGAGTTCCAGATATTCCCTTCATTTTTACCGATCGTTTCTTCATTGTCGGCAACAATCACCTGGTAAGCCTTTTGGCTTTTGCCTCTTCCTGTTGAAACCATCTCCCAGCTGAAACGGGGAGCGGCAGCATCGATCCCTAAGGGATTGTGTAAATACTCGCAACGTAAATTAGTAATTTGAAAACTGGTGGCGGGTTGCTTAAAAGATAACAGGAACAGGCTTACGATCCATACAAATCCAAACGATAATAATTTCCTGTTTATCTTCATCATAGCATTCATAAGCAATCATTTTAAACAAAGTACTGCAATATATACAATACAGCGTACTCACCGGGTGAAATTAGACTGTAAACATGATTTAAACTTATAGTTACATACCTAAAAATTATGCTTTTATAACATTCACCGGCAGATGAGACGCATTTCAAATTAAACGAGCAAGCGCCCGTAGGATATAGAATATGCCTTTTTGATTGGCAAGAGAATGGATTATTGTAAACCTGAATTATAGTGAAGCTTACGGAGTCATCAACCTCTTACCCGTCTTGGCGAGCCCGCTTAAACGAATTTTGAAATATCAGGTTGTTTTGCGGGAGAAGCCATCCTCGCGGAAAAAAAGCAGTTGCCTTACTGCGAAGGACTGCTTCGCCGCCGTAATATCCGCGTTCAATTCAAATGTTCGTATGGGCGGCATCGCAGAGACCGCAAGAGTATTTTGTTTTTTGTAACTGTGTTTTCTATCCCCGAGAAGGCATATATATAATTAGCCGGGCAGGTCATGACGATCCCGCCACCCTCTTTGCACAAGCAGATTTATTACTACATACTATGCGCAACCATAGAAAAATAACCTTATTACCTGAGTAACAAGCCTGTACCACATATATCCCACCTTCTTACCTTCAATGATGGTGCTAATTGTAATAAGCCGGCCTGCTGCGAGCCTACCTGGTTTCCGGAGAGGGAACCACCCTTATATTATAAGCACCCGAAGGAACAGTGAGAACAACTGTATCATTTTGAAAAGCCGGGTTATTCACCGGCTTTCCATCCAGAAATATTGCAGCGTCTTTTTTTGCAGGCAATACAATTGTAGCTGTAGTATTTACCGGTATTTCTATGTCTATCGAAAAGTGACCTTCTTTTACACTCCAGTTGCTTTTAATCCAGCCGTAAGGCGAATGAAAGCTCCCCTGCGCTGCATGTATGTTTCCAACAACCTGCGGCTGGATTACAATGTTTTTAAAGGCTATGGAATTTTTACCCTGCCGGATACCTGCAATGCCTTCGTGAAACCACTCCAATATATGCCCCATAGCCAACTGGTTCTGTGAAGCCTTGCCATTCCAGGTTTCGATCAACGCGGTAGCTCCCAGGTTTAGCTGGTAGGCATAGCCGGGAGCATCTTCCCTTTTGGTAATATTATACAAAACTTCAGGACGATTGTTTTCATATAAAGCTTTTACTAAAAACCTGTGCCCCACATCGCCGGCAGTAAGCCGGTTGGAATCCACATTTTCTATTTGCCATACCAGGTTGTTCAATACATCTTTTTGATAACGCGCTTCCACCATGCCCATACTCAAAGGCATGGCCATAGCGGTCTGGCTTCCCGTCGCATACACTTTTTTGGTTTCATCAAAGTATTTTTTATTAAAGGATTGCTTAATGGCTCCTGCCAGCTTTTTATAATATACTGCATCCGCCTGCTCGCCCACAACAGCGGCCATCGTACCCAATGCATCTATGGCTTTGAAATAATACGCTGTAGCCGTAACACCCCTGGGTGTTACGTTGCCAATATCCAGCCAATCGCCCAGCCCATACAGCAACAGGTTGTTTTCAGATCGGCCCTGCAGGTATTGCGTATACGCTTTCATCATCGGGTAAGCCCTGCGAATCATTGCCGTATCGCCATAAAACTTATACAGGAACCACAGGTCAAGGATGCCGGTCGTACCCCATTCCGGAGAGTCTACAAAAGCACCTTCAAACTGCATGTACTCGGGCGCTATATCGGGTATCAGCCCGTTTCCATGCTGGGCGTCTTTCATATGCTGCACCAGGTTGCGGTACATGTTATACATATTGTAATTGTAATTAACAGCGGTGCGCATGAAATTCTGTTCGCCCTGCCAGCTCAGTTTTTCCCGTTGCGGGTTATCGGTCATATAGCTTTGGATATTACTCTTAACAGCCCGGTCAATCAGCCGGTATATACGGTTGAATAAACTATCGGAACAGGTGAACGAACCGTTGGAGGGTGTGCTGTTCCTGTTGTGTAACAACTTTATTTCAGTTATTACCGGCTTATCGTTGTTATTACCCTGATCAGCAGTGCCGGCTCCGTCTACCTGCACATATCGTGCTGCAAAATAGGTAAACCGGGGATGCCAGGTCTCTTCTTCATTGCTGCCTACAGTATACTGATAAAAATGAGGAGTTACCCCATCGGCCTGGTTGACTTTTCCATCTTCAAATACCAGCTCTGAAGGGATCAGCTTGATGGTTTGCCCGGGCTTGCCTTTGATCTTTATCAGCGGAACCCCGGAAATATTTTGCCCAAAATCGTACAACACGCTGTTGTTATTAATGACTCTTATCTTTTTTACCCTGAGCGTATCCATAAAAGTGACCGGGTAATCTGTTTCCGGCAACAATTTGCCTCGCGGCAACGAGGTAAGCATAGCCGGTTTCCAGCTTTCATCATTGTATGCCCTTGTATTCCATTTTTTATCGGCAAGCCTTGCATCAAAATCTTCACCGCCATAAATATTATTGAACACAATGGGGGATGTATTGGTTTTCCATGATACATCGCTCACGATATATTCCTCGCTTCCGTCCTCATATACAAGCTTTAGCTGGGCAATCATTTTGGGTGTTCCGAATGCGCCGGTACCCTTTATATACCGTTCCTGCGAGACCCTGTAAAATCCATCCCCCAACAATACACCTATTACATTGCCGCCTTGTGCAATGTGCTCCGCCACATCATAAGTATTATACAAAACAGTTTTGTCGTACTGCGTCCAGCCGGGCGCCAGGAAAGCGTTGCCTATTTTGATCCCATTGATGCTTGCCTCGTAGTGCCCTAACCCGCTAATGAACAACAAAGCCGACCTCACTTTTTTTGATATGAGAAAGGATTTTCGCAATAGCGGAGCCGTTGTATTTTTAATGACCCGCGGATCTCCCTCTTTTATCCTGCCGTGCACAAAAGGCACTACCCTGGCAGCGGCAGTCGCATTTTCCGATCCTATCCATCGTGCCTGTTTCCAATCTGCCGTTTCAAACAGCCCGGTGGTAAACCATTGTGTATGGCTCCAGGAAGAAGCAATATTTTTTCTGTCCCATACCCGTACTTTCCAGTAATAGACTTTACCCGGGCTTAACGCAGGGCCTTTGTAAAATACCTGGATGCTCTTATCGGTTTTTACCGCACCGGAATTGTATACATCGTATTGCTGTTGTTCCAACTGAGCCTTTGAAGACGCAATGACCAACTGATACGCAGTTTGTTTTTGATTCTTTTTTGGGGAAGACAGCTCCCAGGAAAAGAAGAAATCGAGAAGATGGATACCAGCAGGATTGACCCTGTTATCGCATAAAGCCAGCTCAACATTCAACTGTGCACAGGCTGTATTTGAAAAGATAGATATCAATATAGCAAAAACAGGCACAAAGCATGCTTTGTGTTTCATACCGGCAATTTTTTACAAGGATAACATCCCATATCCTGTATTACAAATGCTTTTATATCATTTTTCTTTGTTTTGCCATCTGTTTGCAAAAAAACCTGGTTTTAATCCGGTAAGATGGGTTGCTTTTCCCGCAAATGATGTTGCAGGGAACAGCTAAAAGCAGGTAGCGTTCTGCAGCAATTAAGTCGCACCGGGGGTCTTCATTTAAAGCCATTGCAGGCAGTCATGAGACCCTGGTGCTGAGGGGTTCGCGGGGCCTCATCCTTCACACAATTACCTGGCCGTGAAGACCCCGCGAGACGAACATATCCCCCGGAACCCCGGCTTATATTGCCGATAGGTTCAAATTTTAACCAGGCCCTGTAATCTTGCCAATTGGTTCGTATCTTCGCCACTAAATTTTGTCAGATGGCTCTGATGCATTTACACCGATCCCACAACGATTATGGATTTACTGCTACCGATTCGGGCGGACACAAGCTTACTATTGATATTCCTGCTGAACAGGGAGGAAGCGGAGACGGCTTTCGCCCGATGCAATTGCTATTGGCTGGTTTGGGAGGCTGCAGCGCGGTGGATATTGTAAGTATTTTAAAAAAGCAGAAACAGGAAATAAAGGATTTCTCTATTGATATAACCGGCGAAAGAGAGCCCGGAAAAGAGCCGTCTGTATGGCAAAATGCCCAGATTGAATTTCATTTGTCCGGGGAAATTGACCCGGCCAAGGCCCACAGGGCAGTTGAGCTTTCTATGAACAAATATTGCTCTGTTGCAGAAACCCTGCGCCGCGCCGGTGCCGCTTTAACCTGGAAAGTACTGGTAAATGGCGCCGAGGTAACGCTTTAGCGCTTTATTGGTTGTCAATGGATAGTTGAACATATTTTTTTTATTAAATAAAATAACAGGCGCCGACAATTCATGCAGCGTTTATCAAATACATTGTGCAGATGAGCTTACACCCTAATACGCAGGCTGTGCGTATTCAAACGGAGCGTACCAACGAAAAAGAACACAGTACTCCTTTATTTATTACCTCAAGCTTTTGTTTTGACGATGCGGAAGAAATGCGTGCAGCATTTGCAGAGGAAAACGACAATAATATCTATAGCCGTTTCAGCAATCCCACGGTACAGGAATTCATTGACAAAATGTGCGCCCTGGAAGGTGCCGAAGCCGGATTTGCCACCGCTTCCGGCATGAGCGCTATTTTTGGGACATTCATGGCCTTTTTGAACAGCGGAGATCACCTGCTTAGCTGCAGCTCTGTTTTTGGATCCACCCACACCATCATTACCAAATATTTCAAACGCTGGAAAATCGAGTACAGCTATGCTGATATTAAAAAGCCCGAAGAGTGGGAAGCGCTCATTCGCCCCAACACCAAAATGATATACGTGGAGACTCCTACCAACCCGGGACTGGACATGGTTGATATGGAATGGCTGGGGCAATTATCCAAAAAACACAATATCATACTGGTGGTAGACAATTGCTTTGCCACCCCGGTGCTGCAAAAGCCTGTTCAGTTCGGCGCCGACCTGGTATTGCATTCCGCTACGAAATGGCTCGACGGCCAGGGACGCGTGCTGGGAGGGATCGTAGTAGGTAAAGAACAGCTCATCCGCGAATTGTATTTATTCTGTCGTAACACAGGGCCTTCTCTTTCGCCTTTTAATGCATGGGTACTAACCAAAAGCCTGGAAACGCTGGATGTACGCATCCAGCGGCATTGCGATAATGCCGAAGCGCTGGTAAAAGCGCTGGAAGGTCACCCAAAGATCAATTGGATCAAATACCCCTTCCATCCTTCTCACCCGATGTACGCGATCGCCAAAAAGCAAATGATAAGGGGCGGGGGACTTGTAACCTTTGATTTGAAAGGCGGTTTGGAAAGCGGTAAAAAATTCATGGATGCTTTAAGAATGTTATCGCTTACTTCTAACCTGGGCGACAGCAGGAGCATTGCGTCACACCCCGCATCTACAACACATTCCAAACTCACCGGACAGGAGCAATTGGAAGTAGGCATCACTCCGGGTCTTATCCGTATTTCCGTAGGATTGGAATACTCGGGGGATATTGTGAATGATATTTTACAGGCGCTGGAACAGAGCTAATAGCCCGTGTGGAGAAAGGCGTTTTGCTATTCGAGGACTCCCCTGACTGACATGCCTGCGGCAGGTAAACCGTCGAGGCAGGCTCGCCTCGAATGATCTTACTGCCGCCTCAGGGCGGCACCTTATTCTTCATTACCGTTCCAGATATCGTGTGTGGTCTTCCATATGCCATCGGCCTGCTTTATCAGCACATTAAGATATTTTGCTGTAGACACTAACGAGTCGCCTCCTTTTTTAGGAAACAAAACTACCCTGGCAAAGCCCCTACCGTAAGCCATATTACCTGATACTTCTACTTCTTCGTAATGACTTTCGAGCCGGGTATTGTATTCATCAAATATCAACTGATAATAATGCTGAACAGCCTCCTTTCCGATAGCGGCAGGTTTTCCGGGAGCCATTAATTTTGCATCCTCTGTAAAATGTACAGCAATGCCCGCTGCGTCTCCTTTATTGAATGCCTTTGCCCGCGCAGCGCTTACAGCAGTAATCGCCTCCCTGTCTGCAGCAGCCGAAGCCTGCTCAGCAGTTTCTTTACAGGATGCGCCAAAAAATAAAATGCCCAACAACCCATAGTACCCTAAGTGTAACGCCTGCATATATTAAAGTTTATTTTTCCAAATATAGCTAAGTCAGCAGCAGAAACCATCATGCAATACAGCCAGTCTGTAAATAGAAACAATGCAAATGCATTTGTCTCCCTTTTTTACAAATCTCAAGCCCGGCATATCGTTATATTTGTTGTATGCAAATCTTATGGACGTACCTGAAGCCACACCGGTGGCTCATTATGTGGTCGCTTGTTCTGGCAGGCATTGCGCAATTACTCACGCTTATCGATCCCCTCATATTCGGAAAAATAATTGATGACTATGCTACTCATCCCGGAAGCAAAACCGAAACAGAGCTGGTGAATGGTGTACTGTTCTGGCTGGTAATTGCAGTGGCAGTGGCGCTGGCAGCCCGGCTTGCCAAAACCTTCCAGGACTATGTAATGCGGCTGGTAGTGCAACAATTCGGTATGCAGATATTTAACGACGGGCTAAAACAAACGTTGCGCCTGTCGTACCAGGAATTTGAAGGGCAACGCAGCGGCGAAACCCTGTCTACCCTGCAAAAGGTAAGAACGGATACCGAACGTTTCATTAACGCATTCATCAATATTCTTTTTTCCTCACTGATTGGTATCGGATTTTTAATATGGTATGCCATAACCAAACACTGGCTGCTCATACCTGTTTTTATAATAGGCGTGGTGGTATTGGGCGGACTGACAGGGTTGCTGAGTAAAAAAATAAAAACCTTACAGAGATCCATTAACCGGGAAACCAACCAGATGTCGGGGGCTATTACAGAGTCGCTCCGCAATATAGAGCTGGTAAAAAGCCTCGGGCTCACTTATCCAGAAATAAAACGGTTAAAAGCCCATACGAAAAAAATATTCGACCTGGAACTGCAGAAGGTAAAAAAAGTACGGATGCTTTCATTCCTTCAAAGTTCTGCACTCACGGTGCTTAAGCAATCCATCCTCTTTATTCTTTTATGGCTGATCTTCCGCCATGTTTTATCTGCCGGTGAACTGATCAGCATGCAATTTATTTCAACTACTATATTTGGCCCCTTACAGGACCTTGGAAACATCATCTTATTTTACCGGGAAGCTGAAGCGTCCATTATCAACTTTGATAAGCTGATGCAAAAGCCAGTTGAAAAAAGGCCGGAAGAACCTGTAGCCATCGGCCCGCTTGAATCTATGGAATTTAAAAATGTAGTATTCAGGCATGCAACCGCATCGGTCAATGCCATTGACGATATCAGCTTTCGTTTCAAAAGCGGCGATACCATCGCTTTTGTGGGGCCATCGGGATCAGGTAAATCTACGCTGGTAAAGCTGCTGGTGGGTTTGTACAGGCCGGTAGAAGGCACGATATACTTTAATGATATACCGGCAACGGATATACGCTATAACGAAATGCGCCGCCAGATCGGGTTTGTTACCCAGGAAACTCAATTGTTTTTTGGCACCATACGCGACAACCTGCTGTTTGTAAAGCCCGACGCCACAGAAGCGGAAATGCTGCATGCATTGCACCAGGCATCCTGCGACGGCATGCTATCAAAGTCGGGAAGAGGATTGGATACCATATTAGGGGAGGGAGGGATGAAACTGTCAGGCGGCGAGAAACAACGCCTTGCCATTGCCAGGGCACTGTTGCGACATCCCCGTTTACTGATATTTGATGAAGCTACTTCTGCTTTGGATTCCCTGACCGAAGAGGCGATCACAGAAACCATCAAAGAAATATCCGTTCAAAAAGATCCCATCACTATACTCATTGCCCACCGCCTGTCTACCATTATGCATGCCGATGTTATTTATGTGCTTGAAAAAGGAAAGATCGTTGAATCGGGTTCGCACGCGTATCTTGTAGACAAAAGAGGGCTTTACTATGCTATGTGGCGCCAGCAGGTAGGAGAACGAAGAACTGAGCTGACATTCGCAAAAGACCCGTTGCCGGATGCGGGATTTGATATGTGAGCCAATGCATGCTCTATCTACAAAGCAGATACGGCTGCAATTCCCGGCAATGTTTTTCCTTCAAAGTATTCCAGCATGGCGCCGCCGCCGGTAGATACATAGCTCACTTTATCAGCAAATCCGAACTGGTTGACCGCGGCTACCGAATCGCCGCCGCCTACCAGTGAAAATGCGCCGTTTTGGGTAGCATGGGCCACTGCAACTGCAATGGCTTTAGTACCTGCCTGGAACTTTTCCATTTCAAAAACGCCCATAGGTCCGTTCCATAAAATGGTTTTTGATTCTTTGATCACATTGCTGAATTGCCCGCGGGCATTTTCACCAATGTCAAGACCCATCCAGCCATCCGGTATCTGGTTGCTGGGGGCGCTTGAAACATTCGCATTCGCATCAAATTTATCGGCAATAACGGAGTCTGAAGGAAGATGAATGTTTACCCCGCTTTCCTTCGCTTTTTTTAGCAGCATGCGGGCTACATCAAGCCGATCTTCTTCACACAGCGAATTGCCAATCTTTCCACCCTGCGCCTTCATAAAGGTATATGCCATACCGCCGCCAATAATGATATCAGTAGCTTTTTTCAAAAGGTTTTCGATGATGAGAATTTTATCAGAAACTTTTGCACCACCTATAATAGCTGTAAATGGTTTTTCCGATTGATGCAATACTTTTTCGGCACTGTTTACTTCGCCTTCCATCAACAATCCAAACATTCTTTTTTCAACAGGAAAAAATTTAGCGATGATAGAAGTAGAGGCATGCGCCCTGTGCGCGGTGCCAAAAGCATCGTTCACATATACATCTCCGAGTGAGGAAAGTTTTTGAGCAAAGCCTTCATCACCGCCTTCTTCTTCTTTATAAAACCTAAGATTCTCCAATAATAATACTTCGCCTGGTTTCATCATACCGGCGGTAAGAAATGCTTTTTCACCAATACAGTCATCGGCAAATAAAACGGTGGTGCCGCCTAATAATTCGCTCAGGTGTTGTACCAGGTGCTTTAATGAATATTTGTCTTCCGGTCCTTTTTTAGGGCGGCCGAAATGGCTCATCAGGATCACTTTTCCTCCGTCCTTCAATATTTTTTTAATGGTAGGAACGGCAGCACGCATGCGTGTATCATCGGTAATTTCAAGCTTATCGTTCAAAGGCACATTAAAATCTACCCTTATAAGTACTTTTTGACCTTTGAAATCGAAAGACGAAAATTTAGACATAGTTGCTGTGGATTTAGATTAATATGATAAACAGCACAGAGAATGTTCACCGGGAGAGAGCTATACTCCTTCAATCATATATTCACGATAAAACAATCTCTTTGCCAGCCTGATAAAGCAGGCACACGCTCGATTCTCCGGCCTGTGTAAACACAATCTGCCGCACCCGAACCTGTTTTATTTGCTGATGAGTTTGGCAAAATAATTTACGCTGCGTACCAACTGGCTTACATAACTCATTTCATTGTCGTACCAGCTTACGGTTTTAACCAGTTGCGTATCGCCTACAGTCAATACCTTTGTTTGCGTGGCATCAAACAAAGAGCCAAAGGTGGTTCCAATAATATCACTGCTCACAATTTCATCATCCGTATAACCGAACGACTCATTTGAAGCGGCTTTCATAGCGGCATTCACTTCTTCCACTGTTACTTTTTTAGAAAGGATAGTTACCAGTTCGGTAAGTGACCCCGTAAGGGTTGGCACACGCTGGGCGCTGCCGTCCAGTTTACCTTTTAAAGAAGGCAGCACCAGTCCTATCGCTTTTGCAGCGCCTGTGCTGTTGGGAACAATGTTCTGAGCGGCTGCTCTTGCGCGGCGCAGATCACCTTTGGGATGTGGAGCATCCTGTGTATTCTGATCGTTGGTATAGGCGTGAATGGTAGTCATTATTCCCGAAACTATACCAAATTGCTTATCCAGCACATCCGCCATGGGAGCGAGACAGTTGGTAGTGCAGGAGGCACAACTGATGATCGTTTCACTGCCATCCAGGATATGGTGGTTCACATTGAAAACGATGGTTTTAATATCTCCGGTAGCAGGAGCGGAAATAACCACTTTTTTAGCGCCGGCCTTCAGGTGGGCAGCCGCTTTGTCTTTATCGGTAAAGAAGCCTGTGCACTCCAGCACCACATCCACATCATGCTCTCCCCAGGGAATTTGTGCGGGATCCTTCTGGGCATATATTTTAATATCTTCTCCATTTACAACTATAGAGCTTTCTGTAGCCTTTACGTCTGCATGAAAGCGCCCCTGCGCTGTATCGTATTTTAAAAGATGAGCCAATACTTTAGGGCTTGTCAGGTCGTTGATCGCTACCACATCAATTCCTTCCATATTATATATCTGGCGGTATACCAACCGTCCTATTCGTCCGAAACCATTGATTGCAACTTTTACTGTGCTCATTGTACAATTGTTTTAGGCTTTTTAAAATTGAGATGCAAAGTTAGGACTTCCCGGTCAATATACCCCGAAAGAAATAGGTATTACCGTATATAAAATCCATTCGGGGAGGGCAAAAACGGGCAAAAAAGACTGGTTTTAAATAATAAAAAGTTTTGGAAGGATAATATGGTAACTATATCTTTGCACTCCCAAAAACAAAATGGCCCGTTGGTCAAGGGGTTAAGACGCATCCCTTTCACGGATGAATCACGAGTTCGATTCTCGTACGGGCTACATTCCGGAGATTTTCAAGAAAAAATTGAGAATCTCCGTTTTTTATTTAAAGCATGTTTGTTTGAAAGTTGAATAGTTACAAGCAAGAAACCATACCTCCCGTAAATAGGATAGCTCATTCTTACAATATGCCTGTGAGAGCCTTGTCATCATAAGCACGCTGGCTTAAGCGAAAATCTTTTGGTAATTTAAAATTTCATCGTAATATTGCGATAGATATGGGGTTGACAAAAAAGGAAATATTTACTGACAGGCAAAACAGGCTGGCGCAAATGATGAAGGCTTTGGCGCACCCGGCACGTATAGCCATTATCCAGCATTTGCTAAAAGCGGAGGCTTGTATCTGTGGCGACCTGGTGGAAGAACTTGGACTCGCACAGGCTACCATCAGCCAGCATTTAAAAGAATTAAAAAATGTGGGGCTGATCCGGGGAACGATAGAAGGGACAAGTGTATGCTATTGTATTGATCCTAAAGTATGGAAGCAGTACAAAACGGCTTTTGACAGCCTTTTTGTACCGTATATAAACAGGGACAATTGTTGTTAGTTTTTTTTGACGCTATTCATCGTAATATTACAATAAATAATAAAATAAAACAGTGATGAAACCAGATAATGAAATAAAGGAAATGGTAAAGCAGAAATACAGTGAGATAGCTTTACAAGACAAAGAAACCAACCAGGTATCCTGCTGTGGCTCAGGTTGTTGCTCCACGGAAGTATACAACATCATGAGCGATGATTACAGCGCTTTGGGTGGTTATGCTCCGGAGGCAGACTTAGGATTAGGTTGCGGCTTACCGACTCAGTTTGCAAAAATCAAAAGCGGAGACACCGTAATTGACTTGGGAAGCGGCGCAGGCAATGATTGTTTTATTGCAAGAAATGAAACGGGAGAAGATGGCAGGGTGATCGGTATTGATTTTACTCCTTCCATGATTGAAAAAGCAAAAGCCAACGCACAAAAGCTCGGGTTTGTTAATGTTGAGTTCAGGCAGGGCGATATTGAAAATATCCCTGTCTCTGCAAACGTGGCTGATGTCATTCTAAGCAACTGCGTTTTAAATCTTGTTCCCAACAAAGACAAGGTTTTCAAAGAAATTTTTCGCGTGCTTAAGGAAGGCGGCCATTTCAGCATATCCGATATTGTTTTAGTTGGTGAACTTACCGAAACATTACGAAATAAGGCAGAAATGTACGCGGGTTGTGTTGCAGGCGCGATACAAAAAGGGGCATACCTGGAACTGATGAAAACAAATGGTTTTTCAAACATCACCATTCAAAAAGAAAAGCCGATCAATATTCCGGATGATATTTTGAAAAACTACCTGAACGAAAATGAGCTTAATAGCTTTAAATCGGGTAATACCGGGATTTTTAGTACAACCGTATACGCAGAAAAACCTAAACAATGCGGCTGTGCAACAGACTGCTGCAATTAAACCGCTTTTGGCAAAAATACCGGAAGCAAATTATTATAGCTATATCGGTAATTGTGGTGCAACTCATTTTCTGGTTTGATCTGAAATTTTGCATTGTTAACCTTATTTGGCTTTTTGTATGACAATGACAAAGAAAAAAATACTAGTGCTTTGTACGGGAAACAGTTGTAGAAGCCAGATTGCAGAAGGTTACCTGCGACACTTCGCAGGCGGCAAAGCGGAAGTATTCAGCGCAGGGGTAGAAACACACGGCGTAAATCCAAAAGCCATTGAAATCATGAAAGAAGACGGTATTGATATTTCAAGACATACTTCCAACAACATAGATGAATATCGGAACGTTGACTTTGATTTTGTAATTACAGTTTGCGATAATGCTAAAGAACGCTGCCCCTTATTCCCGACAACCGCAAAAAAGTTTCATTATAATTTTTCAGATCCGGCAAAAGCAACAGGCACAGAGGAAAAAAGGAAAGAACACTTCAGAAAAGTAAGGAAGCAGATAAAAGCATATTGCAAACAATTTATTGAAGATAACTTTTTCCAGCGAACCGGATGAGTAATTGAATAATTATTAAACTCGCAACAGCCAACATGGTATTTCGTGTTATGCCGGGAGCGCACGCCTGGCCGGACGACCTGGAATAACGTTGCCTCAGCTTCACTTATCTGTCATCTGAGGCCTGGTGTGGACGTTATAAACCGGGCAATTGCGGGCGATCGTATCTGTACCGTACTACCGTACGCATTGATGAGGTGTTTATTTTACTGCTCTGCTGCAGTTATCACTGCTGCATTACAGTTGATTTCCGCTGTATTGGTTTATATTTAATTATTTATGCACTACAATATTCCCGGTCATCTTAAAGGTCTTACCGATAACGAGGTAGCCTCTTCAAGAAACAGGTATGGTTATAACCAGGCAGATACGGGTCGCAGGAGCACGCATATGGAGCTGCTCATTGATATACTGAAAGAGCCAATGCTTATCCTGCTTTTTGCCGTTTCTGTCATTTACTTAATCATTGGAGATTATGGGGAGGCCTTGTTTATGTTTCTGGCAATCGTTGCAGTTTCCGCCATATCTTTTTATCAGGATAACCGAAGTAAAAAGGCGTTGAAAGCTTTGGAAAAATTGAACGAGCCGTTAAGCACTGTTATCCGAAATGCAAAGGTCCTGGAAATCCCTACCAGGGAAATCGTGGTGGGCGACCTCTGCATTACCGAAGAGGGGAAGATGATTAATGCAGATGGGCATATCGTTCACAGTAATGATTTTTCGGTCAATGAAGCTTCTTTAACAGGCGAAAGCCTGCCTGTATTTAAAAGCAACGAAACGGAAGATAAAGCAGTTTACAGCGGAACGCTTTCGGTATCCGGATTAGCAGTTTTTGAAGTAGAGAAGATCGGGAAAGAAACCCGGCTGGGTAAGATAGGCACTTCAATATCCGGCATAAAGGAAGAAGTCTCGCCTTTGCAGCTTCAAATCAGAAAGTTTGTAAAAACAATGGCGTTTATAGGCATCGCTGTTTTCCTGATGGTTTGTGCTGTAAATTATTATCATACCAGGAACCTCCTTGAAAGCCTTCTTAACGGGCTTACATTGGCAATGTCCGTTTTACCCGAAGAAATTCCGGTTGCGTTCACCACTTTTATGGCATTGGGTGCGTGGAAGCTGATGCGTGAGGGTATTATTATCAAGCGAAGCAGTATTGTTGAAACCCTGGGCAGCACAACGGTTATCTGTACCGACAAAACAGGAACCATTACCGAAAACAGCATGCAACTGAAATACCTGTATGATCATCAATCGGATAAAATTTTTGAGGAAAAGGACTTTAACGATGCCACACTCTCCGCTTTGATCAGTTATGCAATGTGGAGTAGTGAGCCTGTGCCTTTTGACCCGATGGAGAAGGCCCTGCATAAGGTATATGAAAAAACACAGAAGGATGACCTTCGAAAAACCTATACACTGTTTCATGAATATCCTTTGGAAGGTACCCCCCCGATGATGACGCATCTTTTTGAGGATATGAATAAACACAGGATAGTTGCAGCAAAAGGCGCACCGGAAGCCATTCTCAATGTTTCTACGCTTTCAGAAAATTGCAGGAACAAGGTCAGGGCGCTCATCAAAGATTTTGGGCAAAGGGGCTTCCGGGTTTTAGGGGTAGCCAAATCCGGTTTTGAAGGTGACAATTTCCCTTACAGGCAACAGGAGTTTACATTTGATTTTTTGGGGTTGGTAGTGTTCTACGATCCGCCTAAAAAGGGCATTCGGGATGTATTTCAACATATTTATAATGCCGGGATAAAAGTAAAAGTGATTACAGGTGATCATACCGATACTACAAAAAGCATTGCCGCACAGGCGGGAATTTTAAATAACGGCGATGCCGTGGAAGGAAGGGAAATTATGGAATATTCAGAACAACAGTTATTACAAAAAATCGACGGGCAGATTTTGTTCACAAGAATGTTTCCTGATGCAAAACTGGCTGTTGTAAATGCACTAAAAAAGAAAGGAGAAGTGGTGGCTATGCTGGGCGACGGTGTAAATGACGGTCCTGCTCTGAAAGCAGCCCATATTGGCGTTGCCATGGGTAATAAAGGAACGGAAATAGCAAAGGCAGCCGCTTCTTTAGTAATTACCAACGATGACCTGGGGAAGCTGATTACGGGGATTGCAGCCGGCAGAAGGATTTACGCCAATATTAAAAAGGCCATTCAGTATATTATTTCCATTCATATTCCTATAATACTTACGGTGTCTTTACCCTTGTTTTTGGGTTGGATATTTCCACAGATATTTACACCTGTTCATGTTATCTTTTTTGAGCTGATCATGGGGCCGACCTGCTCCATTGTATATGAGAACGAACCAATGGAAAGGAACACAATGTCGCAAAAACCAAGAAAAGTGACAGATACTTTTCTGGATTGGAAAGAGCTTGCCATTAGCGTTGTTCAAGGTCTGGTAATAACCGCCGGTGTATTGTTTGCCTATCAGTATACTGTACAAAGCGGAGGTAACGAAGAAAAAACAAGGGCAATGGTCTTTGCTACGCTGATTTTTGCTAACGTTTTCCTGAGTTTTGTGAACCGCTCATTTAGTTACAGTGTGTTTGAAAGTTTTAAAAACAAAAACCCCCTATTAATTACGGTAATTGTCTTGACATTAATACTGCTTTTTGCCATTCTTTATTATGAACCGTTTTCCGGGTTCTTTAAAGTCGCCCGGTTGAGTTTTGGAGAATTAGGAACTGCCGTACTGATTGCATCTGTATCAGTTTTGTGGTTTGAAGGGTATAAATTGCTTAATCGAACACAAATAAATAAGTAGTGCCATATTAAGGCTATTATGTCGCATAATATTCGTGAGAAGATAAACGTGAGGCGTGAGATGCTTACGTTCATCTTCTGCCATTTCACGCTTAACTTAACAGTAGATTATCAAATAACATTGACCAAAGAACACGCTCCTGAACAGCGTATATTCTTCGTTGGCATTGAAATAAGATGGATCAGATGGGGCGTATATAACCAATAAGTTGTACCATACACTATCATTGCCTCGCTATCACCGATGCCATCATTTTGGTGATTGGCTTTTCTTCACCGCTATCATGAAATTTGTCTTTGCCAATGAGTAGTAAGCGGCAAACATAAACAACCACACTACTGCATTTACCGGAAAGGTATGAGACGTGCCAACTATTTAGACAGAACAACCATTGGATAAACATTCACGACATTGAGAATCCGGTTTATTTGCTGTGAGCTATAAAAAGACAGGTATTAAGCTCCTTCATTAAAATATCTGCCATGCTTACTTTAAACAAGCGGGAGAGATCACTGCGTTGATAGGCGCCCGGGACAATGAGAACGTTCCCGCCGCTATCTTTCAAACGCTCAAGAATTCGTTCTTTCGCATCGCCCCTGGTAACGGTAAAAGCAACGTGAGGGAAGTGCCTTGCTGATAGCAATAGTAATGTACCCGGTTTCGGGGTGGCTTGAAAAAAAAGGACTTTACAGATCTGTTGCAGTAGCTGTGTGCCTCCTGGTAGTGGGAATACTTTTAGCTGCATTGGCAGGGTTGATGTTGTGGCAATTAAAGGTCTTTCAAAAAGAATCGAAAGCCCTTTTATTGAAAATAAACGATACGATTGGCATATTGGCGCAGCGGTTAAACGATAATACAGGATTGAGTGCAGGTGTATGGAAAAGCCTTGAAACAAATGCAGGCAGCAATTTCAGCAGCATGCTGAAAATGTTTTGGGTGAAACCATGAATATGTTTTTTATCTTTTTTATGGTTCCGGTTTTTACAGCCTTGTTTATGTACCACCGGGGCAGGTTGGTCCAATATCTGCGAATGATAATACCCTCCGGGTACCGCGAAAGACTACCTGGTATATTACAGAAGGTCACCAATACTTATTTTCAGTACATCAAAGGGATGTTATTGATGGTCATCATTATTATTCGGGCAGCTTTTAAAATAGATTTGTATCTCCGGATGAAATCTGAAAATAATTTTATCTTATAAAATTAACTCCGATGAAGCGTTTGTTGGTTCCTACTGATTTTTCCGCCTGCGCAGATAATGCAATAAACTTGGCCGCAGGAATTGCTAAAGTTCTGTCCGCAGAGATCGTGCTTCTTAATGTATATGAACATGCCGGTTCAACATATACAGATTATGTAGGACTTGACAAGGAGTTCAGGGCAACATTGATGAATGAGAGGTTGCTAAAATTAAGGCAGTTGCAAACGAGCATCAAAGAAGCAGAGGGCATTCCGGTATCGGTCGTGCAATATGAAGGCTCTGTAAAGGAGAGCATTATAAAATCATCGGCAGACAACAACGCCGACATGATCGTAATGGGAACGTTGGGAAATGGCGGTATAAAGGAGAGGTTGTGGGGAAGCAGCACTGCAGCAGTAATAGGAGCAAGTAAAATTCCTGTAGTGGCTGTTCCAATAGAATATCATGGAATGCTGCCTGATAAAATTTTATTTACCACCAATCATTTTGAGGGATCGCCTAAGGTACTGGACCCGCTGTTTGAACTTGCTGCTATCTGTATGGCACAGGTGTACATAGCATCTTTTTCTTCTGAAAGCGCGGAATATGCCGGGATGGAGGATCGCTCTGACGAACTCGCGGAATATGGTCAGAAACTGAAAAAAAATTATTTTGATAAAAGCCTTGTAACAGCGCATTTGTCGGGGGATAAGTTTGAAAACGCTATTGAGCAGTATATTGATAAAAATAATATAAAGCTGCTGACAATGGTAACCTATCAGCGAAGTTTTTTTGAGAGATTGCTTTATCCGAGTATGTCAAAGAAATTGTCTTATAGTATAAAAGTCCCATTGCTGGTTATTCCTGCAGAAAAATAGATCATGAGTTCCTTTTTGATAATGGATATCTGAAAAACGCAGATCTGTCCACCAAATATTCTGATTGTTGTTATACATTTGTTATCGATCCGGATAATGGTTGTATATGAACATATGCTATGCCGGACGCTCATTCCTGATTTCTCCTTTGGTTATATTATCAATATTTTACCACTCCGTTATTTACCTGTACTGGCATGAACTGGCATACAATGAAAATAGAAGACGTAATGAAACAGGTTGGTTCCGGGCCGGAGGGATTGACCAATGCAGAGGCAACATTACGGCTGAATGTACAGGGAGCTAATATTTTCCCGGAAAAGAAAAAGCGACCTGCGTGGATACTCTTTCTGATGCAGTTTAAAGATTTTATGATCCTTGTCCTGGTGACGGCTGCGATCATTTCCGGCTTTACGGGAAGTATTGTTGATGCCATTATTATACTGGCAATCGTATTATTGAACGCAACAGTGAGCTTTATTCAGGAATATCGCGCAGAAAAAGCACTGATCGCTTTGAAGAAACTATCAGAGCAGCATTCAACTGTTATAAGAGCTAATGCGCCTTCAATAATATTATCCAGCCAACTGGTACCAGGCGACATTGTATTGCTGGAAGCCGGTACAGTTGTTCCAGCGGATCTCCGGATATCAGCAAGCCATTCCCTAAGTGTTGAAGAATCTTCTCTTACCGGAGAGTCAGCGCCTGTATCTAAAGTCAGTAACGCTTTGAAGAAAGGGGATCTGCCATTGGGCGACAGAATCAATATGGCATACAAAGGCACGCTGGTAACACATGGCAGAGGCTTTGGCATTGTGGTGGCAACTGGCTTGCAGACCGAGCTTGGCCATATAGCAGCATTGTTACAGCAAAAAGACAATCCTACGCCGCTTCAGAAGCGAATGGCAGATTTTGGAAGAAAATTATCCTACCTCATTCTGCTTGTTTGTATCATAATCTTTGGTGTGGGTTTACTAAGAGGTGAAGCTCCTCTTAATATGCTGCTGGTAGCAATATCACTGGCAGTAGCCGCTATTCCGGAAACACTGCCTGCTTTGATAACTATTGCATTGGCAAAAGGAGCCAGGGGACTTGTAAAGAAAAACGCATTGATAAGACATCTGCCTGCAGTGGAAACACTGGGCTCTGTGACCTTTATATGTTCTGATAAAACAGGCACCCTCACGCAAAACAAAATGAAGGTCGTAAAAGTAAGCAGTTCTCCCGTACCGGTTAATTTGAACGGTAACATCTCATTGCTTGATACAGCCATATTATTGAATCATGATCTAAACCATCTGGGTAACGGACAATGGGTGGGTGATCCTACTGAAGTAGCTTTATTAGAATATATAGAAGAAAAATATACTGCTGAACAGGTGCAACAGTACCAGGAGCAGTTTAAAAGATTAGCTGAACTGCCATTCGATTCAGACAGAAAGTGTATGACAACAGCCCATAAGTATGGGAATGAATGTATAGCATTTTCAAAAGGCGCCGCCGAATCAATTTGTTCAATGCTGAGCGAAGGGGAAAACAGCAGGGAAATTTTAATGCAGGCCGATGAACTGGCACGGGATGGCATGAGAGTATTGGCTTACGGGTATAAAATTTTTGACAGGATCCCTGAACCTTTCAGCAGTGAAAAAGTGGAAAAGAATTTTCAGTTTGCAGGTTTGATAGGGCTGCTTGATCCACCGAGAGAGGAAGTAAGAAAATCAATAATGGAATGTCAAACAGCGGGTATCAGGCCTGTGATGATCACCGGCGATCACCGCGAAACCGCTGTTACGATCGCAAAAAGCATTGGTATGCTGAATCCGGGAGATCTGGCAGTTACAGGAACCCAGCTAAAGCGTTTCACAAAAAAGGAATTAGACGATAAAATAGAAAGAATAAGCGTATATGCCAGGGTTTCGCCGGAACAAAAGCAGGACATTGTAAAAGCGCTCCAGGAAAAAAATCATTTTGTCGCTATGACCGGCGACGGCATAAATGATGCACCTTCCCTGAAGAGAGCCGATATAGGGATTGCCATGGGCATCACGGGCACAGATGTAAGCAAGGAAGCTGCAGACATGATCCTTCTGGATGACAATTTCGCCACAATTGTAAAGGCAATAAAAGAAGGGCGAAGGATCTTTGACAATATACGGAAGTTCATAAAATATATTATGACATGCAACAGCGCCGAAATATGGATAATATTTCTCGCACCCCTGATAGGCTTGCCGGTTCCATTGCTGCCGGTTCACATTCTTTGGATCAATCTTGTTACCGATGGTTTACCTGGCATTGCTTTAAGCACTGAGAAAGCAGAGCATAATATTATGCACCGCCCCCCGGCCAAACCCGGAGAAAGCCTGTTGGCAGGCGGAACAGGTTATCATATCATTTGGGTAGGCTTGTTCATGGCATTTATGGTATTGGGTATACAGGGGTGGGCCATTCAACAGCAGAACGAGCATTGGCAAACAATGGTTTTCACATCTCTTTCATTTATGCAATTGGGACATGTATTTGCCGTACGCAGCGAAAAGGAGTTCATTTTCAGGAAAGGATTACTTAGCAACCTTTTCCTGCTGGGAACAATATTATTGACATTCGGGCTGCAATTATGCATTATTTATTTTCCATTCGCTAATGAAGCCTTTAGTACAAATCCTTTATCGCTTAAGGAACTGTTCATTTGCATGGCAGCCTCTGTTATTGTTTTTCATGCGGTGGAACTGGAAAAATGGATTAGAAAATGAGAAAGCACAGCTTCAGAAAAGTCCATTGCTGCCCGGCATGCCACAACGATATAGTGAAGCAGGGATCTGCTTTAGCGATGAAGTGGCAGGGTTTTAGTAATAATTTTTTAAAAGTAACTATATGAAACAGGGAAACAACCAGCGATTGACAGAATTGCTTAATAAATGCGCAGGTGCATGTAACTTTTGTTCAACAGCCTGCATGAACGAAAAAGATGTAAGCAATCTATTGCGATGCATACGGCTGGATATGGATTGCGCGGAAATATGTAAAGCCGCGGCCGTACTGGCTGAACGCAATTCAGAAAGTTTGGACATTATCCTGCCTGCCTGTGCCGTGATCTGTAATCAGTGTGCTGAAGAATGTGAAAAACATCATCACATGGAACATTGCCGTATATGTGCAGAAATGTGCAGGCAATGCGCCCAGGCCTGCCAGCAAATGGAGCATGTATAAATTCCGCCGCGTAAATAAAAAACAGGAATACCCACGATATAAAAAAGCTTCGGTTTTACCCGAAGCTCTTGTCGTTTCATGGTTCCCTACGCTGGTATTATCCAGATCAGGTAAGAGAGTATATTCTCAGATTTTTGAAAAACCACCCCTACATATGAAACTACACTACTTTATACTGTAAAAACAATGCCAGTTTTAAACGGCTGACTTACTTTTTTAATCCTTTAACCTGCGCCCTCATAAAAAAAGCGGATTGAACTGAACCCTAACCGGCAGCGGATATTACTCCCCGGGAAATAATACCACAGCGGGAAATTTTTTCAATGATCGAACCATCATTTGGCCATATTGTTCTTTACCTTAGACCTGTCGCGTCTGCCTTCTTTTTTATTGTGTGTTACATCATCTCCTTTTATATCAAATTCTTCCCGCTTACGGCTATCTATATCGTCCTTATTCTCCGGAGTCCCGGACCTGTTTACAGGTACTTTGACTTCTCTTAATTGTGACTTGCTCATAATCTTTTTTCTTTTAAAAGAACAAACAGTATGCCCGTCGGCCGGGCATAGTTGTACTATTATCCCCGAACATTACGGTTAGCATAAGTATGGCGAACACTTTGCTATAATACTGTTAATATATTGTATGATCTGCTACAGGAAAAAAAGTGGAAAAGGCTTCCGCTACTTCGACGAACACAATAAAACAATCACAGATGCCAGGCTTAAAGCATGGTTCAGGTCTTTGGTTATTCCACCTGCGTGGGAAAAAGTAGAGATCAACACGTCGCCCCGCGCTAAAATATGGGCTACCGGTTACGATGCAAAAGGGCGAAAGCAATATACCTACAATACCCGGTTCCGCAAGCACCGGGATGATCAAAAGTTTAACCGCATTCTGCGCTTTGCCAGCAAGCTGGAACACATGAGGCGTGTAACCGGTCAGCATCTTCGTAAACGGAAATTACATCGTGATAAAGTTCTGGCTGTCATGGTACGTCTTCTCGAAAATGCTTTCTTCCGTCCCGGCAATGATTGTTACAGTAAAGAAAACGAAAGCTACGGGCTTACTACATTACGCAGTAAACATTTGGAGATCAACGGCCAGGAAATGATATTTTCTTACAAAGGAAAGTCAGGAAAAGAACAGGAAAAACATATAACAGATGCGCGCCTGGCGACCATTGTAAAAGAGCTGGACGAGCTGCCGGGCTATGAAATTTTTAAATTTATAGATGAGGATGGAAATATTCACGATGTGAAGAGCGGCGACCTGAACGCCTACATACATTCGATAATGGGAGAAGAGTTTTCAGCCAAGGATTTCCGTACCTGGGCGGGGACCGTAATAGCTGCCATGGCGCTTGATGAAATAGGCGCCGTACAGGAAAAAGATCAAAAGAAACTGAAGAAAAACATTCGCGGTGCCGTGATAGCCGTAAGCGAAAAGCTGGGTAATACGCCTGCGATCGCCCGCAGCTCATATATAGACCCACGTATTATTGACAATTACAT
Source organism: Chitinophagaceae bacterium (assembly GCA_019638615.1). Lineage (GTDB taxonomy): Bacteria > Bacteroidota > Bacteroidia > Chitinophagales > Chitinophagaceae > Agriterribacter. The sequence continues at coordinate 38,900 of JAHBTL010000048.1, forward strand.
TCAGGGCAGAACACTCAGTAATTTCAGCAGAGAGGTAAAACAACTCCTCAAAACAAATGAAAATCTTTCATTGGAGGAGCTAGGGGTACTGTGCCTGCTTAAAAAACGCCTGAATAACAAAGATTGATTATGGTTTGTCTCCCAAAGAAACGCCGCCCGGGTCATGAGATTTTGCACGTATTTGCAGAGATGCTTTCTATCAAAACCCTTACTTCATTTTTAGTTCTGTTTAATTTTTCTGACAGATGTTCCAATAACTTTTCCGCATTTCCCGGATCATAAAAAAGGTCTTCATCCCTAAGCCGGTGATCATTTTCTTTCAACAGCTCTTTTACAACCTCCCGGGATTATCGTAAGCCCTATACAACTTTTCATAATATCCCGCCGGAAATTTTACAGGAGATATGGTTACTTTATATACCTCAATGGGGAAAAAATTACACTTTGGCGCTTTCGTTATAAGTAAGAACCTATCGTTCATATACCTCTGTAAAGGGAATTTACTTTCTCTGTAAAACAGGCATAAAATTTTATATTATTGTTTTGTCTGTTAAATTCAATAGCAGTGTATAAATGTATTTATATAATATTAATAAGTGTGTTGACGGCTCATGTTTCTTTTGCTCAAAAGGAGCCCGGGACTATAGGTTTTAAAGATACACTTCCGCCACCTTATGCCACTTCTTCGGCTATGAATTTCAGCAATGTGATTGGCTGGAAAGAAGGTGAAGCCCCTGTAGCACCGGAAGGATTTAGTGTAACCAAATATGCCGATAGCTTTCAAAACCCACGGTGGATGTACGTACTGCCGAACGGGGATGTATTAGTGGCAGAATCCAATACTCCGCATAGCTTTTTTGAAAAAGTGGGAGCAGCTATTATAGGCGCCAATAAATCGAACGATATGCGCAAGAGTGCAAACAGGATAACATTGTTACGTGATTCGGATAAGGATGGCAAGCTGGATATACGTACTACATTTTTAAAAGACCTCAACCTGCCTTTTGGGATGCTGCTGCTGAAACATACATTGTACGTTGCCAATACCGATGGGCTTTGGGCATACCCGTATAAGAAAGGCCAGACGAGCATTATTTCAGAAGGAAAAAAAATTATAGACCTGCCCGCTGGTAAGCATAACAGGCATTGGACCAGGAATATTACAGCCAATAAAAAGGGAACGAAAATATATATAGCCATCGGCTCAGGCAGCAATGTTGCGGAAAACGGGTTGGAAGAAGAAAAAGACAGGGCAAGAATATGGGAGATCAATCCTGATGGCAGCGGCTTAAAAGTATATGCATCCGGACTGAGAAATCCTGTAGGAATGGATTGGGAACCTGTTACCCAATCCCTTTGGGTAACCGTTAATGAAAGAGATGAGCTGGGCGATGATCTTGTACCGGATTATTTAACCTCCGTAAAAGAAAGAGGATTTTATGGATGGCCATTTAGCTATTACGGGCAGCATATAGACCCCAGGATAAAAAAAGAAGAACAGGATAGCATATTGATTAAAAGAACTATTGTACCGGATGTTCCGTTAGGCGCCCATACCGCCTCCTTAGGCCTGGCATTTTACAGGCAAAAAAGGTTTCCTGCAAAATACCGGGGCGGAGCGTTTATAGCTCAGCATGGATCATGGAACAGGTCTGTCCTGGCAGGTTACTGTGTACTGTTCGTACCCTTCAAAAACGGATCACCGTCGGGACCACCACAGGAGTTTCTTACCGGGTTCATTGTTGATCCGGTAAAGAACGAAGTAAGAGGAAGGCCGGCAGGTCTGGCAATCCTGCACGATGGCTCTATGTTGCTAACGGATGATGTCAGTAATATTATATGGAAAATAGCTGCCGTAGAAACGATTGGTGATTAAGATATAGCTTTTTTCACAATCATTGTTTGTTTTGAAAAAAATCGTCATGAAACAACTACTGTTTGTCATCACCGTAATTTTATTGACCTGCCTTGCGTGCAATGATTCGTCACGTGGGATTACACCAAACGATCCGGATACAAATGATTCTGCTGCAAATAATCGTGCGGCTGACCCCACCCCGGGGCTGGGATATGATCCTACCAGAAGTGACATGCTGGAGAAAAATCCTCTCCGGGATCAGGATACTGGTGATTCAACCGGCCCGGCAAACAGCAACAGCCCCACTCTCGGAGTGGGAAACGATCCTACAAGAAATGCCCCTTCCAACAGGTATGGAGCACCCGGTGATAAAAACAAAGGCCGGGAGGATACGAAAATTGAGTGAACAGGTACATAACTTGCAGGAACAATATCATGAAGAGTTTGAACAAGAAGCTGGCAGAATCCATAAGGGCTTATATGATTGCACAGTCTGAAACCATCGCCGTGGCAGAAAGCGTAACATCCGGATTGCTGCAATGGTATATGTCCTCTATTCCGGATGCTTCAAAATTTTTCCAGGGTGGCATAACCGCCTATAATGTGGGGCAAAAATATAAGCACCTGCAGGTAGAACCATTGTATGCTATCTCGGTGAACTGTATATCGGCACGCGTGGCCGCAGAAATGGCAAGACATTGTTGTTGTCTTTTTGCAAGCAAGTGGAGCATTGCTGTTACAGGTTATGCTTCTGCAGTACCTGACTCAGGCGGAGAGCGCTTTGCTTTTTATGCCATTGCCCAAGAAGATGAGATCGTGGCAGAAGGGAAAATTATACCACCTGATGAGCATCCGGAACAGGTACAACTTTTTTATGCCCGTGAAATATTTAAAATATTAGGAGAGGTCTTAAATAAAAAAAGTGGAATTTAACACCCACCTGCTAAATTGGATGAACGTCAGTCTGCTCCTTTACTTACTACTAATCATGTTTGACAATGAGTTTTTATAATCAAGCTAAATTACCCGAAAATGTTTAATTTATACGTTTCCAAACCAGGCCTTCCTGAAATCTGATTTCATTTTGGGTAATACGTTGTATTTGGAATTTTTTCAACTCAGTTCTAACCGAATCTTGCACGCCAAATACAATAATATTATTTTGCTTTATTTCAAAAGAACGTATATGGGTGGCCATTTGATAAGGATATTGCTCAAGCCGATAAGGAAATATTGCGTAAAACGCTTTTTTGTTATTATCAAGTACATACAAGCCATCATTGTCTTGCCAAATACCGGTAAGTGAATCTCCATTTTTATAATTAAAATACCGTGAATTAATCAATCTTTTTTTAATCATTTCTAATTTCCCCCAGCCTACTTTATTCTTTTCCGGTATTTTTTCGACTTTAACACTTGTTGTATCTTCAGTTGGATTTGGGTAAGCACGTTTTATAACAGGTATTAATGCCTGAACTATTTGGGAAACAGATTCATATTCTGGCAAAAACTCATACCCCAAGAAACTACTGTACTCTGTCCTTATTTTCTCATTTACCGGATTCAACTGCCTCCTGAAAACTTTTACAGCCCCAACTTCTTTCCAGTTTTCTGATCTTTTTTTTCGTACATCCACGTATACCGTTGTTAAATCCATGTCATCACCATATCGATATTCGTAACCTGCAGGTCTGCCTATACTTGTCCAATTGGGAATATAAAACCTTAAATAATCGTCATAAACACTTATGTTTCTTTCCGCCATTTGTTTGCCTATGTTTTTTCCAAACTCAAGCATCCGAAGGAGAAAATCATTTTGTTTGGCATATTGTTGTTGTCGAACAAAATCAATTTCCGGCCATGCATCTTTATTTACTACTTTAATTATGGGCTCCTCAGTAAAGTCAGGTGCAATCAATGCAACTCGAAGCTGGCGATCTTTCTGGCTGTTATTCAGCCATGTGTAATTTACAATAAGTAAATAACCTGACGATTGTTCAGGCAGGAGTGGATCACAATTAAATGAGGCTTCCTCAATCAAGGCTTTCAAACCTATTGGATTCTCATTTTTAAAAATTACCTTTCTAAGCTCCTGTTCTAATATAGAAGCTTCCTTTTCCTGGGAAAATATTCCAGCATTCCAGAATCCTTTTCGTATATATCCTCTCATACAGCTATCACATTTCCTTATATAAATACCGTAATCATCAGGCAATCCATTCTTCATGCCTCCTTGATAATAACCAATTGTAGCACCACCTATATTGTCAAATAAACGTACCGTCCACTTTCCATTAAGTCTACCATCCGACGGAGTTTTATTGGTAAACATGCTGACCGATTCCGAAAGTTTCTCAAATTTAAAATTAACCTCTTTATTCAATGAAACGCGATAACAGTCACTATCAAGAAATAGCAGCTCCCGGCGGGCCCTGATATTAGGGTTTGGATACAATGAGGCATTCTGAATATTTAATTCCAAATCGCTAAGCCTATCTGCACAAATACCAGCCGTTGAGATTTTATTTTTGCTTGATTTTAGATATTCTTCGGTTGCCAGAACAAACTGATTCTTATTAATGCCTCTGCTAACAAATTGATAATTTGTACGCTTAATCTTGTTGTACGATTTTACCCATTTATTGATTTCATTGTCTTCGACCCACAGGGATTTACGATTGCTCACATACATCGAAATAACGTTTCTATAGCCACCCCACATTCCATCTGTAACAATTAATCCCTTGTCGAGCTCCAGGGCTTCACCACTTATAGATGCATTTAATTGTGAAAAGCCGTTATTTATTAAGAAAAGGGAAAAAAAGGTAACAAATGAAACCTTAGAAAAAAACATGAAATCTTCCTTCATAAAAAAATATTAATCAATTAAGCTTGATATATGAATGTATCGTTTATAAATCTAAAGAAAATATTTTTACATTTGGGTATCCAAAGGCAGTCTTTTTATCAGCCGTTAACAATAATCCTCCCATTAGAGCTACCAACTTTTTCTCTACAAAATAGAAGAAATGGAAGGTGGTCCGGAAGAATGGTCTTTAAACAGCCCGGATGGTAACACCGGACTGTTTATGGGATTATCTTCTGAAGCATTTAAAGGCAGCACCTTCAGTCCGTTGAATATTATACTTATGCGACCGGACGAACTATTGTATGCTATTGAAAAGGAAAAAGCAGGGCGCATGGAACTTGCAGCACTTTATGTACAACAAGGCAAGTCAACTATTTCGAATCTTGAGAAAGCGTAATATAAAAAGCTATAAATTAAATCGGTTCAACAGGTTGACTTCTTTATCAGCATGACCTAAGGCTATCTATAGGAGGCGGGCAGGTGGGTGTCACCCGTACTGTAACAATACAATACTATGCAACTTTGTCATGCTTCAGTTGTTGGTGAAAACACACAATTTATCTGCCGAAGGCATGACAACGGCGCGGCTGCCGAATACCAGCAGCTAAAGAATTGCTTCTTTGGCCAAATATCTGTATCAACTCAGATGTTGATGCGGGCG
>JAHBTL010000049.1 GCA_019638615.1 Chitinophagaceae bacterium
CGTAGTGACGAAAAAAAATTACCGTCCTTGCGATCCCGCTCACATAAAGATCTGAGTCAAATCAAAGATCAGGCGGGAGAAGCAATCCTCGTGTGTCTGCACTTTTCAAGCTGCAGGGACTGCTTCGTCCGCCGCAATATGCCTTACTCCCCCTGCACCGTCAAAGTACCGGAAGCTGATAGTTTGCTAACGGTCAGCTCTTTTCTCTGGTCATCATAGGAGTAGTCGCTTTCATTTAACGATACCCCGTTCATGGCAACAGAAGTTGGTTTGGCTGCCAGGTGCATCACCACCTTCCAGGTTCTTTGCTTAACAGCGCCTTCAAAGCCGCCCACGCCTTTGCCGATCTCTACTGTATTGACATTGCCGGCTTTCTTTGTTGCAATGCGGGTTGACATGGATCTTCCTTTTTCATAGTCAAAGCTTACACCATCGTCTTCATACAGGTCAAAGAAGCTCTCTTTTTCATCCGGGAATACATACAGGGTGATTTCATCCATCGGCTTTTCTCCCCGGTATTGCATCAGTGGTCCCATCGGGATAATAGCGCCTGACTTCACATACAACGAACCACCCCGGTCTTTGGGCCAGGTCACTACTTTTAATTGCCCGCCCTGTACTGTTTCGCCTGTCCAGTAATCTTTCCACTGTCCTTCCGGAAAATAGATGCTGTCCTTATAGATCCCCACCATCAGCCCCGGACCCAGCAAGTACTGGTGCAGGATATCCCTGTTCTTTTTGTCTTCAGGATACGCCAGTGTCAGGGGTTGTAATACCGGCCAGCCGGTTTTGGTGGCTACATTGGCGGATGAGTAGAGGTAAGGGAACAGTTTGGACCGTAACTGCGCATAGTAACGGTGCATGTCCGTTAATTCCTTTCCCTGTATCCAGGGCATTTTGAAATAAGCCCAGCTGCAGATCTCACTGATGGGCAGCAGGTATCCATAATGGATCCCTTCTCTTTTAAACACTTCCATGTCTACGGTAGACCAGCTATGCCCTACGATCGAGTTGTTCATAACACCTCCCAGCGTGGTCAGCTCCCCACCGGTATCACCCGTCCATACGGTAGAGAAAGCCTGGTAACCCACCCAGCCGGCGGGAGTGAGCGAAGCCGGCCGCCTGTTGGTCCTTTTCCTGAAGCCGTCGTACATCTGCTGGGAATACAGCAAGGGATAGAGGTTGTGCATTTCCTTGTCCTTCATTCCGTTGCCCCACAGCCTGTCGGGATGAAAATCCATTTGCGTGGAGCCATCCATTTTGAACATGTCCACGCCCTGGTCCACAAATTTTTCCAGGTGCTTAAACCAGGGTTCGTCAATAACTGTTACGGTATCGGAACGCACTACCCTGCCGAGGTTGGGGTCGAAAAATACGGGAGAGGTCGCGTTGGCATTATCGGCGGGCGCCAGCGCGGCTAAGGTTGGGTTATTTCCCACCTGCCGCTCTGCTTCATAGCTGAGGTCATAGTTCATGCAAAGCCATAGCTTCAGCTTGTAGCCCATATTTTTTAAAGGCGGCACAAAGGAAGGAGGGCGGGCATCCCCGAACCACCAGGGATGCGGAAAGCGTTCGGGGTGCCACTGCTTTTTGACAGAATAGTCGTAATTCTTTGACATCCACCCCGGCTCCAGGCCGATCACATCGCAGGGTATTTCTTCGCGGCGAAGATTGACCGCGCAGTCTATTACTTCATAATCGCTTGCCTGCTCGCGGCAAATGAACCACAAGCCAAAAGCCCAGTGCGGCGGTAATTTAGGTCTGCCCGTCAAAGAAGTATACAGGTCAAGTATCTGCTTATAATCTTTCCCCACAAACAGGTAGTAGTCAATGGTGCCGCTTTCATTGATCCAGTTATAGCTGTCAGGCTTTGTTTTACACATATCGAAGATGGTGCGATAGGTGGTATTTACCACTACCCCCACGCCTTTGGTAGACATAAAGAAAGGTACGGGAATATAGGTAGATGTTTTGTAGCGGATATCGCAGTCTGCAATGCGTCCCCGGTGATACAAATGTGTTCTTGCCTGGTCGCCGAAACCGATCCAGTCTTCGTCTTTGGCAGCATTAAAAACAGCTTCGGATACCCCGTCTTTAAAACCGGAGCTCACCTGGTCCAGCAACACTTTATCACTATTGCCTTCAGTCACCCGGATGCTGCCGGTGGAATAATTGATCTTCAGTCCCAGCTTGCCGGTTTTTATGGTTACTCCCTGGCTGGTTTTGGACACCTGCGGCTGGGTGGTTGGCTGCACAACAGGTGTAATAAACCCGTAACGGTTCAATCCCGAGTGCTGGAATGCAGTTCCTTTCGGAACAATGGAAATTCTGATGATCGCATCGGATACAGCTTCCACCCGTATCTGCGATGTTTTGTTGAATTCATGTTCAATGATTGTGCTCTTGCTTTTGTCTTGTGCCTGTGCCAATGCCGCCGTTGAAAAGAGCAAACAGCATAACATCCAATAACGAATATTCTTTTTCATAAAGCCTTACATTTTAAACGTATACTACAATAATAATGAATGCTATCCTGTTTACCTCGCATTCAATATTTCTATAAAAAATTTTGAGTTTTCACTTAACTGCCGGGAGTAATCCACAGCCTTGTAAAAAGACCACATGCAGTCCTTCAGCGCCTCATCAGGTTTATAATGTCTTCCTCGTTTCCATGCTGTACATATGGTGGATAGCTGAGCCTGGTCTTCTGAAGCTACTCTTTCCAGGTAGGCTTCTACAGATGCTATATCATTTTTACGGGATTGAACAAAGTCCAGTAAATCGTTCTGCCGGTTGTAGATATAATTCATATACCTGATGGTCAGCAGGAAATCTTCAAAATCATCTTTGTTCCGGGTGATATTATCGCGTTTAGCCGTCAGCAGGTTGATCACCTCGCTCAACCGGTTTTGTACGCGCCTGTTCTTTGTAATGATGTTCCTGATATCTTCCGCCGATGCCCAGGGAGAAAATTTGAGACTGTCCGCTTTCCCGCATGCTGCCTGGTAAGTTCCTTCATACACTGTTTTGAAGATGGTCTCCCAGCCGGCATCATACGCAGCGCCAAAATGTTCTTTCACAAAGCCCGGGATGGCATCCATATAGTGATAGTTCCCGTTATTGTTAAGGATTGCGGCGGCAATGGTATAGGTATCCCATTCGCTGTTTTGCAGGTAACGGGTGGGGACCCAGTTTGACAGGACAATACCCAGGTTATTGGAATTGTTCAATGCAGCATATACTTCCGCATAAGCATTGATATTATCGAACTGGGATGCCCCTACCCTCGCGCTCCATTCGCACCAGTGTACTGCGGGGCAGGCTATTAGTTTAAAACCATGATCCAGTACCCTGTCTGCCACCTCCTTAATCTTCGTTTTATCCGTTTCCCAATAGTTCCAGTCCATGATCACCATATCCTTATCCAGCAATTCCAGCACATCCTTTTCATGGTATAAGGGAACATCGGCCCAGATAATAGTGGTTTTGTTCATTGTTTTTACAAAACGATTGAGCTTATTGATATAATCCCCCCATATCTGAGACTTTGATGCCGATGTAAGGGCTTTCTTCGACAGCTCGCCGGCGCCCCAGTTTACCTCATCGCAACCAATATGGATATACTTCCCGGGGAAGATCGAAGCAATTTCCGCATAAAGGTCTTTCATCAGATTATAGGTATCGTCGCTTACAGGAGAAATGGCATTAAAATCTGCGCCCGGTGGCCCGTCGTTCAGGTATTTGTACTTTTCTGTTTCGGTAATATAACGGGAATGCCCAAATGATTCTATTTCCGGGATCAGCTCCATCCCTTTATCTGCCGCATAGCGTACTATTTTTTTTAATTCCTCCGAAGTAAAAGCGCCTTCGCACATTTTCAGCTCAGGATGGGATGTAAACCGGTAAGCCGAGCCCTGGTCATCCGTCAGCCGGAAAATGATGGTGTTAAAATTCCTGTCATGCAAAAAATCAATGAGGCGGAAATAATAGTCCGTCGTTTCAACACCACGCGGGGCATCGATCATGAAGCCGCGGATCGTGCGCGGGCGCTCACCGGAATTGCAACTGAAGAATAATAACAGGACGATGGCGCTTATGAGTGTTTGCTTTCCTTTCATCAGAACATATTTTTTTAATAAACCGTTCAAACCCGACCCGCTGTGCGAGGCGAAGACGCCTCGCACGGTATTGTTGTCGCCGGCGACCCCGCTGTGTGAAGCGTCCTCGCTTCACACGTAAATAATGTAGCCTCCGGCTACGGCTGTGATCGCCGGAGGCGATAATACAGTGATGCGAAGCGAACCTGCCTGACGATAGTCTGGGACGCTTCGCATAGCAAAGTATAACCATCACTATTATTCCACAACCGGGTTCAGGGCAGTAGCGGCATAAGAGCCGGGCGTTATTCCGCACAGCCAGCGCTGCCGGTCGGCTTCCTGGTGCTCGTTTTTGGGAGGAGTTAGTTTGGCTCCATCGGCAAAATATATAATGGTCATTACCTCTCTTGTAATAGCTGAAGCATTTCCCGGGGCGCAATGCAAGGTCCACCCGTAATGCCAGGTAGCATCGCCGGCCTGCATGCTTTGGGAGCGGGTAACGGGGTACCCTTTCCGTTTAATATATTCATCCAGCGTTTTTTCCGATTCGTCGGAAATGGCAATATTATCTACCATGCCCTTATGATGTGTGCCCGAAGCAAAAGTGAGCATACCCATCTCTTCCGTAATATCCACCAGCGGCATCCACATAGTAACTGTATTATTGGTATCAAGCGGCCAGTAATACTGGTCCTGGTGCCAGGGCGTAAATCCTCCGCCTGCCTCTTTATACAATGCCTGATCGTGGTAAATACGCACCTTTTCCACGCCCAGCAGATCAGCGGCGATCTTTGCAAAACGTGTTGCCAGGGTGAACTGCCTTGCTGCTTCATCCACTTCCCATAAATTGCTGATCTGTAAAAAGGCCTTCCCGTAAGTATCGCGATCTTCCATGGCACGGGTTTCCTTATTGTATTTGTAAGCAGCCTTATTGATCGCCTCCCTGTATATATCAGCTTCTTCTTTGCTTAATACCTCCCTGATCAACGTGTGTCCATTTTCGCGGAAAGACTGAATAGTGTTTTCGCTTAGTTTCTTTGTATCGTTCAGCAATGGTAAGCTCATTGTTTTCATTTTGTTTGATATTAAGTTTAATTAAACCAATAAGGTTTGCCTGACTGCCATTCCCCTTTAGGGGGTAGGGGTACGCTGCAAACCTTATTGGTTTTTGATTTCCCTATTCGTACCCCGGGTTTTGCTCCAGCTTCACTCCCACATTCCTGTTAATAGCTGTAAGCGGAATGGGCATCAGGTTATTATGTGGTTGAACGGATGCCTGGGCAGGCTCCCACCCATATTTTTTTGTCCTTTCATAGATCAGGCCCAGGCGGCCCAATGTCAGTATCCGGAATTCTTCGCCATACAATTCCCGGGCCCTTTCATCGAGTATATAATCAAGCGTCACATCTGAAGCTGTTATTAAAGGCGCCTGCGCCCTGTCCCTGATCACATTGATATCATCAGCCGCCAGGTCGGTACGGCCTTTGGCAAGATAGGCTTCCGCACGCAGCAGGTAGGTTTCGGGCAGGCGCACAATATAAAAATCAGGGACAAACCCGTTGTCCGGAAGCGCGTTAATATGCTTATCGGTGCCAAACTTCTGCCAGTTAGGGAAAATATATAGCATCGTGTCGTCTTTGGTAGTCAGGAATGACCTGGGAATTAAATCACCCTTGCTATGCCCCGGTACATCTGCAGCGAAATAATAATTTCGTTTGATATTGATCTCGTTATTGCGGATATCATTGCCGGCATTCTCCCAGATGGTATAGTTGGTGTAATTGGTGGGTCGCACATGTCCTACCCCCCGGCCGGTACTATCATGTGCAATGCTATTATACCCCGCTTTGGCCAAATTCCAGAATTGACACCACATTCTACGCTCGATCAACGGACGATTGAAAATAGGAACGCCACCGATAACTGCTGCACCATTATCGCCAATTTCGAACTGCGCTACCCAGATGCCTTCCTCGTTGCCTGCCTGCCTGTTGTGATTGCCCATTACAAAAAGGTCCCAGTAATAGTCTTTGTTCGTTTCAGACGCTCTTTTTCCAAAACGCTGCTTTACCAGCGAATAGCTGCCGTCTGTCTGGTCTATCACTCTCGTAGCAGCGGCAATGGCGCCATCAAAATCCTTCAGCGAAATATTGACCTCTGCCAAAAAATGATCCGCGGCAGCCCTCACCACTCTTCCGGGGGAGTTGGTAGTAATGGGCAGATTAGTACGGGCGAATTCCAGGTCTGCTTTGGCAAATGCCCAGCATTCCTCCCGTGTATTCCTCACAAAATCGTCCTTGACTTCTGACAGGGGCTCCGCAACAATAGGCACGCCGCCGAAAACATTTGCCAGGTTGCGGTAAGCGAATCCCCTGAAAAACCTGGCTTCAGCGATCGTGCCGTTTTTCACTTCTTCGCTCGCCCAGGTGGCTTTCGGATTTTCAGCGCCTTTTATAATGGTGTTGGCCACTTTAATGATATCGTACTGCCAGTCGTACCAGGCACCGGAATAATTATCTACCGAGTTGACCAGCGCCCAGTTATTGTATTTGCCTGTTTGGTTAGAGGCATCCAGGCATACATCGGTGCCCATCCCCAGGATCCAGGCATCTTTGGGACCATCAGCCGAGTTATAAAACACCTGCACATTCCGGTACATCGCAGCGCTTAAGCCATCAAATTGTGCCTTTGTTAAAAAGCCGCCCTCTACATCCAGCTTTCCCCTGAAATCTTCGTGCAAAAATTCTTTGTCGCTGCAGGAGCAGGTAAACAAGATCCCTGCCAAGAAAAAGATCAATTTATTATATGTGGATAGTTTCATTGTGATATGTTTTAAATAGTTAAAACCCTACATTCAGTCCAAAAGTCAATGCCCGCATTACAGGAGTGGAGCTCACCACTCCTATCTGTGCGGCATTGGCGGGATCCAGCCCCGTCCAGCCGGAAATAGTGAACAGGTTGGTGCCGCTGACATATACCCGGAGATTGCTGATCTTCAGCCTGTCAGTCAACGGCTGCGGCACATTGTAGCTCAAAGAAAGGTTTTGCAACCTGCCAAAAGAGCGGGATTGCCAGAAACGGTATGCATAAGGATTGGTGTAATTGGAACGGGGATGCTCATTGTTGGGATTGCTGGCTGTCCAGTAAGGCTGATCCAGCCAGTTAGCGACTGTTGGCAAAAGAGCGCCCGGATTCAATCCCATGGGATTGGTGGCGAGGAAGAAATTATTTTTACCCCCACCAATGATGGCATTGAAACTAAAATATAAGCTGAAATTTTTGTAGGAAAAAGTATTGGATATATTAAAGCTGAAATTTTCTTTGGCATACCCGACAATGGACCGGTCATGCGTGGTGATCTTCCCGTCGGGCTTCCCGTCCGGCCCACTGATATCTTTGAATTTTACATCTCCGTCAATAAAGCCGGTGGAGTTTTTATATTCCGTGTCGGAAGTCTGTACAATGCCATCGAAAGTATAATCATATATGGCACCCAGTGATTTACCAATGAACCAACTGTTACCGATATCATCATCTTCACGTCCGTCGCCATCAGCGTCAAGCCCGTTTAAATGCAGCAGCCTGTTGCGGTTCAGCCAGAAGTTCACCCCGGTTTCCCAGCGAAAACCGCGGGCAGACGAAATATTTACACTGTTCAATCCAATTTCAATGCCCTTATTGCCTACTTCCCCGCGGTTGGTATTTACGGTATTGTACCCGGTCATGATCGGGATAGCGCGGGCGATCAACTGGTCTTTGGTATTGCTCTTATACACATCCACATAACCGCTCAGCCTGTTGTTCAATACCGCGAAGTTGATCCCCAGGTTAAGCGCTGTAGTGGTTTCCCAGGTGAGCATTTTATTACCCAACGTAGAGGGGGTTGTAAATTGGGTGGAAGTATTGCCAAAAACGGTAAAACCGGTTCCTATCTGCGCACGGGTGGCGTAGGGACTGATGCCCTGGTTGCCCGTTTTACCATAGGAAAGCCTGAGCTTCAAGAAGTCTATCCATTTCTGGCTGCCCAGGAACTTTTCGTTGCTCACATTCCAGGCTACAGATACTCCCGGGAAGTTACCGAATTTGTTTCCCTCAGTGAATGCAGAATATCCGTCCCGCCTGAAGTTAAAGGTCACAAAATATTTTTCCCTGTACCCATATCCCAACCTGCCGATATACCCGACATTAGCATACATGGAATAACTCGTATTCACGCTATAGGTGGTGGCATATTGCAGCCCGTAGAATCCCATGGAAGTGGTGCCGATGTTTGCAAAATTGGAACCATTCAGGCTTTCCGTGTTAGACTGTGAGCGGTCGCGGGTATACCCGAGCAGGGCATCCACGCTGTGATCGCCAAAGGAGCGGTTATAAGTCAGCAGGTTATCCAACAGCCATGAATTTGTGGCAGACCCGCTCCGGCTGCCCCATGCCCTGGCAAGAAATTGGGAAGGGTTGGCTATCTGTTCGGGCACCAATGTATTCACCTCACCAAACTCGTGATGAAAAGAGCCCAGCTCGGTCGTGGCTCTGCTGGCGGTGAGGTTAAACCGGTAGTTCAGCCCTTTTATAAAAGGCAACTTTACATTCAAAAACCCTGTACCGCGTATGCTGGAATATTTTTCCATGTCATCATCGTAATAACCCAGCTCGGAAACGCTGGGATTACGCCAGTATGGATTGAACAACGAGGAAGTTTGTGCGGGAAAGCGCTGTAATATATCGGTGCCTTCCACATATTTATAGCTGAAAGGAGACATATAGGTAGCCATATACAGGTCAGGGGACAGTCCGGAATAATCACGACTGGAATAGTACCCGTTGATCCCGTAGGAGAGCCAGCTGGTAATATTGTTTTCCAGCTTCAGGGTAAGGGTGGGCTTTTTATAATTATCATTGTATATTACTCCTTTCTGATCAAGGAAAGCCGCAGAGAAGTAGTAATTCAGGTTGGAGGTGCGTCCTGAAACGCTTATTTCATAGTTTTGAATAGGCGCATCCTGTGTAATGTCCTTCATCCAATCCATCGTATGCCCTTCGTTATAGGCTTTCAACTCCATCGGCGTCAGCACTTTTGTCATATCTGATGTATCTACTCCTGCCTGGCCCAGGTTGTTTTTCCTCCACTCCAGGAATCCTTCAGGTCCTCTCATTGTAGGTCTTCTTGTCCACCACTGGGCTCCGTAATAAGTGCTCAGGTTGATCTTTGGCTTATCTGTTTTGCCCCGTTTGGTAGTGATGATCACCACGCCGTTTGCCGACCGGGAGCCGTAGATAGCGGCGGAGCTGGCATCTTTCAATACGTCAAAGCTTGCCACATCGTTCATATTGATCTCATTCAGGTTACCGTTAAAAATAACGCCGTCCAATACGATTAACGGATTGGTATTGGCGGTAATGGAATTCTGCCCGCGCACTAAAATGGATGGCTGAGCGCCGGACCTGGCGGAAGGGCCGACGTTGATCCCGGCAGTTCCCTGTAAAGCCTCCAGCGGGTTTATGAACGGAACGGTTGCCTTCGGCGATCCTTCTATTTTCACAGAAGTGATAGCGCCGGTAACATGTTTTCGTTGCTGGCTGGAATACCCGATCACCACGATGTCGTCCAACTGGTTGTCAGCGGCCGGCATTGTAATGGCTAATGTAGTTTGAGCACCCACTTTGATCTTTTGGGTGACATAGCCAACCCCGCTCAGTACGAGCTCATCTCCCCGCTCAACGTCAATAGAGAACTCCCCTTTTTCATTGGTAGTAGTTCCACCCGCTTTACCGGTGATGACAACGCTGATACCCACCAGGGGAGCGCCTTTCTGGTCTTTCACCGTGCCTTTCACGGATACCATGTTATCGGCTTCTTCATTTGTTACATCATTTTGCGGGCCAGCGACCTCTCTTTTACTCCTGATAACAATAATATTGTTACGGATGGTATAAGATAGCCCCGCATCCTTCAGCAATAAATTTATTACGTCGCCTACCGGGCTGTTGTGCACATTGATATCAACGGGCTTCATTTTTTTGAAAAGCCCGTATTTGTAAATGAACTCTACTCCGGTTTGTTTGTTGATGATTTTGAAGGCACGCTCAATCGTTATTTTCTTTTCTGAAAGGGTGACCTTTTGGGAATATGTACGGGCACTTACATGGAGTGCAGTCGTTAACAGGAGGATCGTACACATCTTCATAATGAACAGTAGTTTTGAAGGCAGGCGCCAGTGCATGGCTTTGCCGGGAATGCCAAAATTCATACCTTTAAATTGTTTTGGTTACAGTAATGGAATGTAATACTCGTTTCAGGTTGTACACCAGAATGTTAACCGGGATTGACTCGCATTCACTCCCGGTCTTTTTTTGTTTTTTACTTTCTCATAGTTTCAATTTTCGTTTATAATATTTTTTCTTCGCTAATTGCCGGCCGGCAGCACGATCAGCTTTCTGCCCTCCAGTGTAAAAGCTATGTCGCCGGTGGCTTGCAACGCTTCCAGCAAATCGGTTATATGCTCTTTCCGGGAAATAATTCCCGATAAATTCACGGAGGAAACATCGCCCCTGTATTCAACGTCTACATCATACCAGCGTTGTATCTGGCGCATGATATACGCTACCGATGCCCCGGCAAAGTGGAACCTGCCGTTGGTCCATGCAATAACCTCGTCCACGTTCACTTCTCTTACCGATAACGCTTCGCCATTCACCCGGCTGGCCTGCTGCCCCGGTTGAAGCAAAACTTCTGAGGCCTGCTCATTCACCTTTACAATCCCTTTTACAAGTGTGGTGTTCAGCTCATTTTCTTCGGGGTAGGCCATAATATCAAAACGGGTTCCCATTGCCGCTACATCCACTGTTCCTGTTTTCACAATGAACGGCCTGGTCTGGCTGGCGGCTACTTCAAAATACCCCTGTCCTGTCAGGTACACTTCCCTCACCTGGTTCACAAACTTTGTAGGGAAGCGCAACGAAGAAGAGGCATTCAAACGGACAGTACTTCCATCCGGCAACATTACCTGGTATTGTCCCCCGCGCGGGGTGGTGATCGTATTGTACAGCACTTCATTACTTGCGCCTGCACCCTGATAAGACAACCGGCCACCATCCAGCTGAATGATCTTTACGCCGTTTTGCTCCGCGATATCACCCCCGTTTTCTTCTCCTAAAACCAATTCCGAACCATCCGCCAGCGTAAGCACCGCCTTATCTGAACCAGGTACAACAGCAGCCACTGTTCCGGAAGCAGGCGGGGCATCCTTTTCCTTAGAGGTAAAACCAGGATTCAGGTATAGCAATATCGAAATACCAACCAGCAGTACCAGGCTGGCGGCAACCAGTGTCTTTACCATGATCCGGCGGAACCGGCTCCGGGCCCCGATTGTAACCAAAGGCTTTTCTTCCAACTGATCGATCCTGGCTTCCAGCGCTTTGAAAATTTTGTCTTTTATTCCATCTGCACCTGTTTCTTCTTCCAGGGGGGACTGCCGGAGCTCCAGGTCTATTGATTCGTTGATCAGCCTGTCGAACTCGTCCTGGCCGATCATTGCTTTCAACTGGTCCCATTCCTTTTCATCAATAGATCCATCCAGGTATTTATCCAATAGCTTATTGAAATATTCTTTCATAGTTAAAACCCGCCTTCAAAACAGCAGGACCTGACTATAAAGACGCTGGAGCTAACTGATATGCACAGTGAGGAGAAAAAAAATGATAAAGCTTTTTCCTTTGTCCTGTTCTTTTAAAAATTGCTGGATGGAATGAAGCGCCCTTGAAATGTGATTGTTGACAGTGCGGACATTAATATTCAGCATATCGGCAATGGCTGCATGACTTAGTCCCGCCTTACGGGTTAACAGGAAAATTTTTCTTTGCTGGGAAGGTAATTGATCAACCGCTTTATTGATCAGTGTTTCCGTTTCTTTTAAAATCAGCCCGTTGTCAGCATTTTCGGGCATCCCGATGAATAAAGGTTCCTTTTGAAAAGTGATCGTATGCGTCTTTTGCTTTTTCCTGAGTGCAGATACAATGGCATTCCTGGCCACAATAAATACAAAATCGTCAAGCGATGCTACCGTCAGCAGGTGCTCCCGCTTCAGCCATAGTTTCATGAAAATATCCTGCACCAGGTCTTCCGCCAATTCACTTGATTTTAAATAGCGGCAGGCCGTCTTATACACCGGATGCCAGTACTGATCGTACAGGAGCGCAAAAGCCTCCCTGTCCGATCGGGCTACAAGCATCGCGATCTCTTCGCTGGTCTTTTGTATTTTCTTTCTATGCAACAGGGCGAAAATTAAAAGTAATAAGCAAAAATAAGCAAAGCGGTGAATGTTGCCTTATCAGGGGTGCATTTACCTTCGGTGAAGAAAGCCTCTCCGCCGCAGCGGAGAGGTGACCCATGCACAAGGCCCGCTTATTGAAGAAGTTAAGTAAATGCATTCGTGATCTTAGTGCTGACGGTAAAGCACAAAACATGCTCGCAGGTCATGGCGAGTAAACCATTAGTGGAACTAAAGCGCGGCGCCATCTCCATAGTTGATTCCTGTTCCTTTTGCTTGTCATTCCGACCCCCCCGAATGTTCGCATAGCCGTGAACTTAAGAAACATGAGCCATAAAATGCCTTGAAAAGGCAATGTCATTTAGCTAAGGAATATATATTGTTAAGCGGGATTTTGAACTTTGGTTGCTGATTCAAAGACTCCGGGTGGGGTCTTTTTGATATAGCCAGGGGTAGCGCCTATGGCGCATAATTGAAGATTACCTACTTTGTCTACAAACGGATTGTGCCAATGGCACAGAAAATCCGGTATATCCAACAACATTTTGTATAGTGGAGAAGCTGTCTAAAAGTATTTTATTCACCCGGGGAAACATGCCGCATAACGGCGACCTGTTTGTAAAAAAATCAACGGGTTTATTTGTCCGCCGCGGCGGAATACCCTTAACATGAAGTGATTAGTACAATACGGAAAAATATTTCATCCCAATGTCATGGCGAACGACTCTTTGCCAACACTAAAATAGCTCCGGGGCTTGAGTTGGCGGCTATGGTGTCTTAACAGACCTGGTATGAGCAATATCATCTCTTTTTCTTTGCGCAATCATCTCCTTTCGAAGTATATGCTTCTATTTTTGCTTTGAGTAATAATAAAATATAAGATATATGAAATTCCGTATTGAATCCACAGCCCACAAGTTAAGCCCTTCTTTAAAAGAATTTACTACGCTCAAACTGAGCAATCTTAACAGGTATTATAAAGACATCCAGGAAATTGAGGTGACACTGATTAATGAAACCAAAGGTGCAAAGGAAGTTGTAAACTGTACACTCAATATACGGATACCTGGTAAAGACGAATATATAAAATCTGCATCTTCTATTTTTGAAGACGCCATTCTTAAAGCGGCAGACGCTGCGAAAAGGAGATTGCGCATCCGCAAAACACAGCTGCAGATAGCCCGGAAGAAGAAAATGCCTAACAGGAAAGTTGCCGCAAAAAGGACGGTGTAATAGCTGCCGGGAAAAGAAAAAACCCCACTGCGAAACGGTGGGGTTTTCATGATAGCGTAATCGCAAACGCTATAAACTTTTCCAAGCCAATGTTGGGTTATTTGACGTATAATCGGTATATTGTATATTACGGTTGACTTGCACATAAAAAATATATGTGATAACTATTTTTTTGTTATGGCTGAAACCGGTTGACTCAAAATATTATTATCAAAGACCTTGCATGAATAAGTCATATTATACGCTGGGGATTGACTGGGAAGATTTTTCACAGAACTTACTATGGAAGAAAAATAACACGCTTATTCGTCCGGATGATAGAATTGACCGGCAAACCAATATATTAATTGAATTATTGAATGAAGCGGATATAAAAGCCACTTTTTTCGTTTCAGCGGCATTGGCTCAATACACCCCTGCACTGGTAAAGAGGATAGCAACTTATGGACATGAAATCGGTTTACATGGATACCACCACGTAAGCTACAAGACACTGACACCAGAGCAGGTATATCGTGAAGTAAGTGAAGGAATCAAAATAGTATCCGATATTATATCCCAAAAAATACATGGCTTCAGAGCTCCTTACTGCTCTATAGACTACAACGACAACGATGTGTTGGAGATTTTAGCCGACCTCAATTTTTTATATGATAGCAGCATGTTCAACAGGAAATTGATTTGCAAACAATCATATCCCGGGGAAGACATTGTTTTGAATTTAAACAATGGAAGAAAAATAGTTGAATTACCTCTTGCCACATTTAAAGCAGGAGGGGTCAATATCCCTATTGCCGGTGGTAGTTATTGGCGTGTAGTCCCTGGCATCTTATTGAGAGAAATTCATAAAAGGTTAAGCAAAACGGGGAAAGCAAATAATCTATATATGCATCCCTACGAATTGGATCCATCTCCGCTGAATATACATCATGACTTATTCAAAGAATCTCCATTCCGGTTAATAAAAAATAGCATTGCACAGTTCAGATGGAACTTCAATAGAAAATCTTTTAAGAAAAACCTTATTTCGATGGTTGCTAAATACAATTTTATAACATGTTATGAAAAAGCTATTAAGATTCAAAAAAGCTAGCTTAATAGATCACTGGAATGCACGAAGCAAGTTATACGCAGGTAAATATCTAAATCCCACAGGAATAGATAAGCTATTTTGGAAAAACATATACCGATTCCATAATATCACTCAAAGTACACTGCTTAAATGTGAAGGAAAAACGTTACTGCTTGATATTGGCTGTGGCCCAGGGATAAACGCTGTAAACTGGCTTATCCAGCACAATAAATTACATATTACGGGCATTGATATAGCGGAGCATATGATCACTTATGCGCAGCAAAAAGCGACTGATTTCAACCTGCTGCAACGTTGCACCTTTATTTGTGGCGATTTTATGGCTTATGATTTTGAAAACCATAAATATGATATCGTTGTAGCTTCAGGAGTAACTGACTATATAGAAGATATAAGTTCATTTGTTTCCAGGATTGCCAATATGACCCAATGCACTTTTATTATTAGTTGGCCCAGGAAAAGCATAAGAAGCTATTTTAGAAAACTATGGTATCCTTTTCCTGTTTTTTCGTATTCCCGCAAGCATATCATGGCAATACATCATGCTGCAGGGGTGAAGGATTTTGAATTTGCCGTTGAAACTTATGGAGCATTCATTACAATTGGCAGAAAATAATCAACCCAAAAATAAATTAGACAATCGCCTTTGTTTCTTTTTTTGACTTGGCGCAAAATCTTAGCGCTCTTGCCGGAGGGTAAGGTTAAAAATCAAAAACCGCTCATATACCAAGCCGAAAAGCAGGTAGGGTTATATCACTGCGGAGTACAAACGCTTCCAAAGACCATTCGCGACAAAAACAAGAACAGTATCCCGGAGCTCCGTACTCAGTATAATAAAAATATTTGTAAAACGTTTTAAGTGTCAGGATAATACAGGTTCATTGTTCCATACACAATAAGCCCGGGGCAGCGCATCCATCATAGCAAAAGCAATTACCGGGAAAAAATAGCAATATGAAAACAAAATTTATTCTATGCATCGTGCTGATCTCAGCACAGATCAGTTTTGCGCAGGAAACCAGATTATGGTTATCCATCGGAGCAGGATTAGACAATACATCTAACGAAAAAATGCATTCAACGGGCAATGGCTTTAATGTACAGGCCGATGCCTTTGTGCCTTTTTACAGGAAAGGATGGGATGGTACCGTAAAAGGCGGCTTTGCACTGGGCGTTCATATTGCCGGGAATTATACAGGCATCCGCAATCCTCGCCCCGATAATGCCGATGTGGCAAGCCGCTACCAGGTATATGGAGGAAAGGTAGCAGTAACTGATCAGTCTGAAGGAAAAATATCAGGGAGCTTTTCCGGCCTGGCCGGTATCGGGGCCAGGATGGATTGGGGAAAGTTCAACCTTTCTCCTTCTGTCAACCTGGGTTACCTGCATTTTAAGCAAAAAGGATATGTACAAACCGGCAGCCTGGACATGAATGGTCAAACCCAGCAAAAGGACCTTGTAAAATCAGAGCGGCAAAGTACCAACGGGCTTGTATATAAGCCACAGTTGAAAATCGGGTACGATTTTGCGCGCAATTTCAGCTTTTTTGTCAGCCCGTCCATGGTCTTAGGCCCCAAGATCAAACATACCACTTCCTACCTTGTTCCGCAGGGCGGATTTAATGATAAAAACACTTATGAAGCCAGTCAGTTGGCTAAGGGAACATGGGAAAGCAGCACCGGCGCGGGCAGGTACCGTATCATGGAGCTTAATGCAGGCATAACAATGTCCATTGGAAAAAGGCAGTCAACTGTAAAACAGTCACAGGGAATGAATTTTGGAGAGAAAGTTGCCGGCGGTCTTCAAAGTGGCGCTAATGCTAAGACCGTCACAGATTCAAGCAAAGGAGGAAATACAAAACCCGGCGGAGCTGTTTCATCATCTTATGCAGCGGGAAAAGCAGTATCATCCAATGGCGGATCAGGTACGCCACAAAACATGCCTGCTACTGATTTCAACACTACAAGGAGTAACCGGGACAACAGGCTTTCCACCAATACAGATTCAGACAGCAGTATGCCGAAACGTCTTTCCATGACACCCACTACTACCAGGCAAACACAGGGAATGAATTTCGGGGAAAAAGTAACACAGGGGGTAGCGGCAAATCAAGGCGAGAACCCGTTGTATGAAGGAAATGCTTCAAGTGGAGTCAATCCGATGTATGACCCTAACAAACTGGCTATACCGGGGAGCCCCATTGGCGGTATCGTAGTAAAAGGCGGCAAAAATCCCGGAGGAAATAACATTATAGCAGTATCAAATAGTAATGGCGAAGTACTGTTGAACAACCTGGAAGCCGGTAATTACCTGTTCCGGATCAGCACGCCGGAACAGCCTGCGGAAAAAAGCATTAATGAAAAAGGAGTCAAACGCAGCGAAAGCGCTGCAATGGCCCGACCCGGGCAACCGATTGGAGGAATCATAGTAAAAGGTGGCAAAAACCCCGGCGGAAGCTTCCTGCGTCTTACCGTTGATAATGACGGGCAGATAGGCTTTGAAGTGTTGGAAGCAGGAAATTATAAACTTATAATAGCCACCCCGGAAGTCAATCAACCGGCACCGGAAAGCACTAACAAGTCAAAGGGAAACATTAAAGAGAGACCTGCTTCAGGATTAAAGGATACGCTGAAAACGAATGTTTGATAAATATCTGTAAGTGACGCTGCGGGTATACCGGGCAAACGCATCTGCCTCCGGCAAACTTATAGATTTTGCATTCACATAACCATCTTCACCTGCCGCAGTCGCCTGCCAGCAAATCTCCTCCATCAAAAACCTTTTATCTCATCTCCACCACTTCATTCCTGCCTATGATGTGGTACAGCTTGATAGTAAGCGCGTGAAAAAGAATTTTGGCATTGGCGTTCCGCTCTATGTAGTAAGCCGCCTTGTCGAGCTCTTCAATAATAACCTGGTGTTGGGGTAAGGAAGCGATTTTGTTTAAGCGCAATGCAAAATCCCTTTCCGCGTCCGGCATCATTTCTCCGGCAGCAGGCATTACCTGCAGGCGTATGCTTTGCTCCAGCAGGTGATTAAAATAACGCAGGAACTGCTTTTGCCTTTCGCGCCCCTGCCGGCTTATCTCTTCAATCCATTTTACCTGCGCCGCGGGGCCGGTTTTTAAAATAGCGTTCAGCCATTCCCGTAACATCCCCTGCCAGTCGTCGCCCGAATGTTGCAATAACTGCAAAGCCTCGCGGTAATTGCCTTCGCATACAGAGGCAATCTGTCTTGCCAGCTGAGTATCTGCTTTGGCACGGGTTGTTAAGGCGTTCGCTATATCTTTTATTTCCGGCGACGGCACTTTTATCAGTTGTGTGCGCGATAGTATAGTGGGTAAGATCAGACTTTCATTTTCCGCTACCAGCAAGAAAAGCGTATGAGGCGGCGGTTCCTCTATCAGCTTCAATAATTTATTTCCTTCGTTGCCCAGGTATTCGGGCAGCCACATCAGCAATATTTTGTACGTGCTTTCAAAGCTTTTGAGATTCAGCTTGCGGATAATATCGGTGCATTCATATGCGGTAATATTTCCCTGCTTGTTTTCTGCGCCAATAAATTGCAACCAGTCGTAGGCGTTGCCGTAAGGATATAGTTTTATAAATTCCCGCCATTCGGCAATATAATCCGTGCTTAAAGGTTTGTCACCGCTTTTTTTAGGCACTACCGGGTAGGAATAATGAATATCCGGATGGATCATGGCAGCCGTTTTGGAATAGCCCGTCTGCTTCAACATCCAGTCATCTGCTTCCCGCGCTGTTGTGTGTACGCCCGGGGTTTCTTCCGCCGGCGGTTCTTCTCCAAAAAGCGAAGCCGTTGCCGGAGCCGCTTTATTACCTGCAGACGAAAAAAGGGTTACATATTCAGCGAATGCAAGCGCCAGTGGCAATGCGCCTGATCCTTCTTTTCCTAAAAAAAGCAACGCATGGCTGAGCCGGTTGTGGTGCACCAGTTGAAGCAAATGTTGCTTTACTTCGTCCTGTCCTATAATATCAGCAAATAACATAGGGTGCTAAAATACAGTATTCCCGATACCGTGAGGTATGATCAGGAAATTGTTTTAGTGCTTTTGGGAAGTATTTTTTTTGATTTCTCGGCTTTAAGGGCCTTTTTGGTCGCTTCTCCGTATTTATCCATTACCAGGGCGGCGCTGCCGGTCAGCTCCGCTTCATAACCGGTTGTGGACATAATGATATCTGTATTAACTGCCAGCTGGGGTATGCAATGTTCGTTCAAAGCCTGCTGTATCGGCGCCTGCCATATCTTTCCTGCGCTGGCTCCTCTTCCGCTCAGCACTACAATACCCGGGTTGAGCAAATGGATCAGTATGGCAATGCCCCTGCCTATATTATAACCGGCTTCCGATAGCAGTTCAATAGCAAACCTGTCGCCTTTTCCGGCAGAAGTGATAATGGTTTCGGCGTCTTTTTCAAGATCTTCTTCCCTGCCCGATAACAATTGCTTTAATACAGATACGCGTCCTTTGCTCAATCCTTCTTTTGCTTTTTCCACAATCACAAACAAAGATGTTTCCGTTTCCAGGCAACCGCTTTTGCCACAACTGCACAATTTCCCGTTATTAAATAAAGGGATGTGGCTGAACTCTCCCGCAAATCCATTGTCGCCACGAAAAAGTTCCCCGTTCAAAATCATCCCCAATCCCACACCCCAGCCGATATTGATCACCATAGCGTTTTTGCGGTTGCGTGCGGCGCCAAAACGCAATTCCGCCAGCGCAACGATACTTGAATCGTTTTCAATATTGGCGGGGATACCTGTTTTATGATGGATCAATTCTGTAAGGCTCTCTTCTTTGGTTGGCAAAAAGGTGTAATTGGCTCCTTTATTGGGATCTACAAAACCAGGCATGCCTATGCCAATGCCCACTATCTTGTTTTTAGGAATACCGCTGTTTTCTATTACCTGCTGTATCTTTTCCGCCAGCACCGTTGCTGCCTGTGGATTATCGGCTAATTTCAATTCAAACTTTTCCACCTCTTTAACGTGCCTGTTTTGCATATCCATAATGGAAATGCGGGTGAAAAACTGGTCCATGGCTACAGCAACCGTATATAAAATATCAGGCTTAAGCGAATACATCAATGGCCGCCGCCCGCCGCTCGAAGGTGCATAACCCGTTTCAACAACGGTTCCCTCCCTTATCAGCTCGTTAAGCATTTTGGTGGTAAGCGAAAGGCTTTTGTCAATTTTATTGCTTAGCTCAGCGCACGACAATAACCCGGAAAAATACAACTGCTTGATAATTTTCTTTTTATACAATAAACTTTTACCAGCCATCACTATAAAATTATTTGAAGAATGACTTGCTTCTTCATCAAGTTAATACAAGTTTTTTATAAAAAAAATCATGCCTCCTTTAACTCTAATGCAGGCTCATGCCTCAGCCCCCATCCATACGGCGCCTCCGATATTATTGCGCGCGGCCCCGGTTACAGACGCGAGGCAGTTGTTTTCTTCCCGCCAGCGCAGTACGCCTATCAATGCCATGATCAATGCTTCTTTATACCGTATGATGTTTTCATCGGGCAATACTATTTCAATAAGTAAAGGTGCCAGGCGCTCCTGTATTTTTTTTACAAGGTAGCGGTTGAATGCTCCCCCGCCGGTTACCAGCATTTTCCTGGGTACCGGCGATCCGGCATGATCTGTTTTTGCATCAATGGTCAATGCGGCATTTCTTACCTGTTCTGCTATATGCACGGTATACGTATGCAGGGCATCGTATATGTTATGGTTGCCCGTTTCCTGCTTTATAAGGGGGTAAACGACATCGTTCCCAAAGCTGTTGGACAGCGATTTGGGAAAGTCTTGCTTATAATAGCTTAGATCATTCAGCATGTGCAGCAGCGAAGCATTGAGCGACCCTGCTTCAGCCATTTGCCCTCCATCATCCAATTCATAACCCGCTTCGTTTGCCAGTAAGTTCAGCACGCGGTTAGCCGGGCAGATATCAAATGAAAGATACGTTTCGTTTTGATGATAAGATATATTGGCAATGCCGCCTATGTTCAGACAAAAATCAAAATCGTTAAACAACAGTTTATCGCCTACGGGAACAATGGGCGCTCCCTGCCCTCCAAGCGCAACATCCATGGACCTCAGATCTGTAATTACCGGCAGCCCGGTTTGCGCGGCAATAGCGGCTCCGTTTCCCAACTGGGCGGTTAATTTTTCCCGGGGAAGATGAAAAGTGGTGTGTCCGTGAGAGGCGATCAGTTGTACCTGGTATTGTAATTGATGTTTGTTAATAAATGTATTGACCTGTTCGCCCGTCCAATGACCAAACGCTACATCTAATAACTGGTAGTTCAGTGCATTAAGCTGTATGGATGATTCTAATTTATGCTTCCAGTCCGGAGTATATTCACAACATTCCACTGCCTTTATATCAAACTCCCATTTTCCTGCGTTTTCATGAAATTGGACGTAAGCAATATCCAGCCCGTCTAAAGAACTGCCGCTCATGAGGCCAATAGCTTTATAAATCATTAAAGAAATTTTAGATTACAATTTGCAGCATTTAGATTTGTGCGTAAAACTATTGATTTACACTGAACTATTGGAAACCAAACTCAATGCTATATGGTTATAAACCTTAACGGGCAGCATTCTTTAGTAAGTAACTGGATTGCCGAGATCAGGGATGTGGAAGTTCAGGGCGACAGGATGCGCTTCAGGCGTAACCTGGAACGAATTGGCGAGGTGATCGCTTACGAAATCAGTAAGGATCTGGACTGGGTGGAAAAGGAAGTGCCTACACCGCTGGGTATATCTATGTGTAAAGTTTTAAAAGATCAACCGGTGCTTGCAACGATTTTAAGGGCCGGGTTGCCATTACACCAGGGATTATTGAACTATTTTGATAAAGCCGACAATGCTTTTATTTCGGCATACAGGAAACATCACCGGGACGGATCGTTTGAAATAAACATTGAATATGTTTCGTGCCCCGACCTGGAAGACAGGATTTTGATCATTTCTGATCCCATGCTTGCAACAGGTGCTTCGCTGGTAAAAACCATACAGTTTTTAAAAGCGGAGGGTAAACCGAGGGAAATACATGTGGTTGCTGCCATTGCATGCACTGTGGGCATTGAGTTCGTTCGCCGTGAAGAGCCCGGAGTTAAAGTATGGTGCGGAGCCATTGATGACGAACTTACCGCCAAGGGATATATTGTTCCGGGGCTGGGCGATGCAGGCGATCTGGCTTTTGGAGCGAAAGTTCAATCATAATCCAAATATTCGTAACTTGAAAAACAATTGAACGGGATGAAAAAGATCCTTTACTTACTGCTGGCAATGACTGTTTGTGTGAGTACGTATGCGCAGGACCCACACTTTTCCCAGTTTTTTGCTTCTCCGCTTACACTTAATCCCGCGTATACCGGCAAGTTTGACGGAACCTTTCGTGTAGCGGGCAACTATCGTAACCAATGGCCTACCATCAACAACGCCTATACTACTGCCACCGCATCGGTTGATTTTAATATACTGCAGAACCGCATCCCTGAGTTCGACACCTGGGGTATTGGCATTATGGGTATGAACGATCAAAGCGGTAATAAGATACTTAATAATAATTTTATATCACTTTCTACCGCCTATCATAAGGCACTGGATGAAAACGGGTATCACACCGTTACTGTAGGCTTCCAGGGCACTTACGCCAACAAACGACTTGATATTTCGAAAGCCGATTTTGAAGATGAGCTCACTGCACTGGGTTTTACGGGCGTTACGCAGGAGGTATTTAATAACAACAACAATGTTGCCGTCAATTATTTTGATGTAAATGCCGGATTGTTGTATTCGGGCAGCACCAATGGCGAAAATAATTTCTACCTTGGTGTATCGTCTTACCATGTCAGCCGCCCTAAGGAATCTTTCATGGGAGGGAACTTTATTCTCAATCCCCGGGTCACCATTCACGGTGGCGGCTATGCGCCCATCAGCAGGATCACCAGCTTTCATGGAAGCTTCATTCATCAACGCCAGGCCGGGGCTACTGAAACCGTGGTGGGCGGCGCGTTTGATTTCAACCTGAACGATGATGCAGATATGCCTGCTAACCTGTATGCAGGCTTGTGGTACCGCTTTGGCGACGCGTTCATTCCCTATGTAGGGATTGAATTTGCAGGATTAAGGCTTGGTTATACGTATGATGTCAATAATTCTTCTTTGAGCACCGCATCGCAAAGGCGCGGCGGCAACGAAATCTCTCTCATTTTTGTAAAAAAACCTTCCGACCCCAGCAGGAAGAAACTGGGATGTCCTAAGTTTTAAGTGGTTTGAAGTTTATGGTTTGTTGTTTAAATTACTGATAGCTGACTGCTGATAGCTTTTTTCAATCCAGCAGCGCATACACTACAAAGCTCGCCAGCCAGTGTTCGCCACCGTAATTACCGCTTACAACATGCGGGAGCGCTTCTGCTAAATGTGTAACGGAGGATCTCATCAGCAATTTACGGGCAGGATGTACAGCAGGTAAAGTATTTGCCAGCCCCTTCATGCACCGGCTCCTGCTGAAGCACAAACCGTCCAGGTGCACGATCTGATAATCCGTTCTGTCGGATACTACGGGCAGGTTGGTAAGGTGTTTAATGCCGGCAGGCGTAATGAACTGTTGAAACCAGTTCAGGAATGCCTGTCTGGGTAATACTCTCTGCATCAGGTCTGCTTCTTCCAGTGCAGGCGAAAGAAAGTCGGCGCCATCGGGTTCCCACGAGGCGGGCGCATTTTTATCTTTCAGGTACAGCTTCTTTGCGTGGTCTGTTATGGAACGTTCAAAAATAGTATCCTTTACTGCTTTGGCATAATCGAGCGTGTGTACCAGTCCAAAGGCAGTATTAGGATGAACGCCTGTACGGTTGGGGTAAGTTTGTTTGGGAATAAATTCCATCCAGCGCTGCACGATCAGCTTTGTAAGAGGTTGCAGCGCACTATGCCATCGTTTTCCGTCTTCATCATTCCAATCCAATAGTTCCGCATCAAGCCGCAGCAGCCAGGCCCAGCCGTAAGTTCTTTCCCAGGCTTTTGCCAGAGGCGCTTCAAAATATTGAGCTTCTGCAGCAATATGAGCGGCTGTAATGGTTTGATTAATGGCCTTGCGGATAGCGGTTGCTTCCGGTAAGTCCGGGAACTTTTTCAGCAGCTTTATCATCATCCAGTGACCGTGTACACAACTGTGCCAGTCAAAGCATCCAAAAAAAGCCGGGTGTTGTTGCCGTGGCGTCATTACATGGTCGCTATCGCTTGTCGAAGTATGACTGGTTTTATTGGGATACTCCTGGTCGATGCATTTCAGCGGAAGGGCAGCCAGCAAAGACGCTCCTTTGGCAGTAAGCTCAAAGCCTGAACTGTCTTTCCTGATTGTGAACAATTCGTTTACCTGTCCGAAAGAATGAACAGCCATCATCCAAAAGCAACAAACCAGGATTGATCTCATACAAAATGTATTAAAATGTTCAGGCACTTACGTGTGTCTTAAAAGTAAATGTAAACAAAGGTTGTTGGAAAAAATGATCGTCATTGCAATAAACCATTAGTGGGACTAAAGCGCTTTGAAAATGACAGGGAAGGTTGTGGTGTCTGGCACTATCCCCATAGTTCATTCCTCTTCCTTTTGTTTGTCATTCCGTCCCAATCCCCCGAATGTTCGGGGGGGAGAGGAATCTATAGCAAAAGGCTATAAATATGTAAGCAGTGACTGGCGCGAAGATAGATGCCTCCCCTTATGGGATCGGCATGAGCAAGCAGTGGTACATCATCACTTATACTGTTGTTCAGTATACTTGTCATAATCTGTCATTGGGAGCCAGACTGACTCAAAAGTATTACGAATGATGAGAGGAGAAGCAATCTCAACGATTGAACTGGCGTTGGGACTGCTTCGTCCGCTGCAATATGCCTTTAATTCAATACAACCTGCGGTCGGTATGCCAATGACATATCATCCAGTTTGCTATTTATCAACTGGTTATGAACTTCAATTTGTTGTTCCACAAACCCGGTTTTCCTTTCAACTACAATCCCTCCGCTTTTTTCTGTTACTTTTTTGCGGAAAAAAGTAACCCAAAAGCCGCCGGGAAATGATTACCGCAATTTCCCGGAACGCTCTGATGAAGCTTTAGTACTACTGTGAATTCAGCAACAGAGCCCTGATACGTTTGCTGATAACTTAGCCGACTTAGGATACTTACCAATCAGAAAGCTGTGACAAACAAAAGCAACATGTCACGGCGCAATGATGGAGGCGCCGCCTAATTAGTAACTCGCAATGACGCATAAGAGTTTTAATTTTTAATGACAGTACTCAGTAAAAGTATGTAATTTACTCAACTACCTGAACGTATTGCGAGTCCGCCCAATCAAGATTAAATTATCAATTGCTTTCACGGCAGCGAAGCAATCCGTACATGTAAAAGTCATTTCGTTGGGACTGCTTCTCCACCGCAATATCCACGTTCAATTCAAACGCTCATGTAGGCGGATCGCAGAGACCGTTTAAGAGTTTTATTTTTTAATGACAGCACTCATGAAAAGACTGGGTTTCACTCAGCCTCTCGCCCGTCATGGCGAGCCCGCTGCTGTATTTGCCTCGGCTCAAACAAACAAATATAATGGCGGGAGAAGCCATCCTCGCGGAAAAAGAGATAGTTGTCTTACTGTGCGAACTGCTTCTCCCGCGCCAACATATTCTTAATTTAATACAACTCCATAGCGGTATCGCAGTGACGGAAAAAAATACTGTCATTGCGAGCCGCCAGATTGAATCAAAAGCATTACGAATGATGAGAGGAGAAGCAATCTCAACGATTAAACTTGCATTGAGACTGCTTCACCCACCGCCAAATTTATTTAATTTAATGCGGCACGTGGACGGTCTCGCAGAGACGGGTAATAATGTTAACTATTATTATAATTGAGTTATAATGAAAGCTACGATATTACAATACCGTTGCAGTCAACCCTTGTTATGGCCGCTTTGCAGCAACCTTGTAAGATTGTATTTGTATATCAATTTCGGATAGAATACAAAGAACAGCTACTCCCGGTTGCGCAAGGGCTCCAGCAGGTCCATCAGCCGTTGATCCTGATTTCGTACATAGTGCCAAGCAACATGCCCAGTTTGCCTTTTGGAAAACCTTTTTTGTGAAACCATTCAAGATAAGAAACAGGCAGGTCGCAGAGATAATGATCTTTGTATTTTCCAAAAGGCATTTTCAAGCCATTGGGTGGAACCAGTTGCAGCAATAACGCAGGGTCGGGCAATGGCGATTCTGTTTGTGACATATATATGCAAGTTGTGAAAAATCAGTGAGAAACTGTTAAACCATACAAATTCCGGTCAGGTAAAACGATGTGATTGCGCAAATTTTATTTTTTCAAAACAATTCATCCTCCTCCATCAATCCCATGTTCATGAGCTTGAATCGTACGCCGTTTACGCCGCGCCCTGTTTGTTTGGCTATCTCTTTAACGGGTATTCCTTTGGCATAAAGTCCGGCTACTGTATTTTCTTCCTCTTCTGTCCATTTTTTCCCGTGGTTACCTGTCCTGTGGGAGCTGTTTTTGGAGGGCCTGTCAAAAGAGGTACCGAAGGGCAGATCCCGGTCGTCAAAAAAATGACTGCGCGAATATTTACGGTATTCGTTCTGCACAGGTGCGGGCTGCTGTGCCATTTCAATCGTGCGTAAAGGGTTTATTTCGGGTGGAATTTTCAACCGGCTTTTTGCCCGTGTCAGCGCCACGTATAAAATATTGATCTCTTCGGCAAGCCTCGATTTTGCCTGTTCCGTAATGTTATCTCCTCCCTGCTGCGAAATGTATTTTTTCAGCTTTTCTTCATTTATAAAATCATTCAGCAGGGTAACTTCATCGTATTCCATTCCTTTGCAGCGATGCACCGTACTGAAGATCATATCCGCGTCTTCTTTGGCGGTTGTATGATTGGTTTTCAGTTCCTGTATGAGCGCAGGCAGCCTGTTGCCAAACTCTTTTACCACGTCTACGATCATGCGAATACTGTTGTCCTCCGTTTTTTCGATGTAGTCTTCCAGTTCCTTCATGGTTTTCATGCCGGCAATCAGCTTGTCTTTTATTTTACCGGTATTGCCATTGTTCAGGTTCAGCACGTCATACAACGATGCCCCCTCATCCGCGAAA
Organism: Chitinophagaceae bacterium; assembly: GCA_019638615.1. Lineage (GTDB taxonomy): Bacteria > Bacteroidota > Bacteroidia > Chitinophagales > Chitinophagaceae > Agriterribacter. The sequence continues at coordinate 26,880 of JAHBTL010000049.1, forward strand.
GTATAGCTGTTGATGTTTCCTTCAAAATGAAGCGTTTTGATCAGCCCGTGCTGCCATTGCGCAATAGCGTTCACCAGCAAGCTTACATTGCTTCTGCCCAGGGTAGCTTTTGTTTTAATGGCATCGGCCGGCATACCGGCGCCGGTGATTTTTACTGCGGGTGGTTGCCGCAGGTGCTTTTTCCAGTGCAGCACCCTGTTTGCCACCAATGCCACTTCTTCATCGAAGCGGAAACTATTGGTAAGGTGATATACGGGAAAATCAACCTGCTGCAGGCTGTTGATGGCGTACCGCCAGCCATATATCTGCTGGTGCATATCGCCCACAATGATCTTCACTCCTTTTTGTTTTAAAAAAACATCCAGCATGGCGGCGCTGGCATCCTGTCCTTCATCAAACAAAATATAATCGTAAGGAAGGGCCGGGTTATCCAGTTGAAATTTTTTCAGGTAAAAATCGTGGGTAACATCTATTTCACTCTTGTCCATTTTTGCCAGCGCTTCCCTTGTGTACCTCTCAATAGCGGTATAAAAATTATTGACGAATGTTTGCGCACTGGGGTCTGTAACCGTTTCCGCGTAGTTCAGTTCCTGCACTTTTGAAACACGGCTGTTGCAAAAATAACTGATGAATCTGCCGACATGCGAAGCAATGATGAAATCGGTATGCCGGTCGCCCGTACTGATATTCAGCATATCGCACCACTCATAACTTTTATAGCCCTGCACCACCCGGTAGTTGCTGAACTTTACCACATGATCAAAAGCCAGCGAATGAGCGGTTTCTACTTTTACATGTGCTATACCTGCCAAAGCGAATTTTTGTAGAGCTTCTGTTTTTACCGTTTTATTGAATGCGAGATATAATATTTTACTGTTTGCCGGTCTGGATTTTGCATACTCGATCAGTGTGGTGGTTTTACCGCTCCCGGCTACCGCGTTGATCACCAGGTTGCAGTTGCTGGCTAAAACAGCTTGTTGTTCGGCAGTGAGTTCCATAGTGCAAATTTGTAAAAAGGAACTGCAAATTAGCAAGATATCCCGGATGTTGTTGCATTGAAAATCGCCGCCTGCCAGGCTAATCAGCGGCAAAATAATTAAGTTCTGCCAAGCCATTGCGTTCCCGCGGTTTTATACTACCTTTGCACGCTTAAATTTGGGCATGTTGTCCATTTTCAACTATATACATTGCTGCCGTCACTAAAATTGAAGTTAAAGAAATAACAATGCAGATTAGAAACATCGCGATCATAGCGCACGTTGACCACGGCAAAACCACATTGGTTGACAAGATATTGCATCAAACCAACGTATTCCGCGCCAACCAGGAAAGCGGTGAACTGATCATGGACAGCAATGACCTGGAGCGGGAAAGAGGCATTACCATTTTTAGCAAGAACGCTTCTGTGGTATATAAAGGGGTAAAAATTAATGTAATTGATACTCCGGGCCACGCCGACTTTGGTGGTGAAGTGGAAAGGGTATTGAAAATGGCAGATGGTGTATTGCTGCTGGTAGATGCGTTTGAAGGGCCTATGCCGCAAACCCGGTTTGTACTGCAAAAAGCCCTGCAACTGAACCTGAAACCGATCGTTATTATTAATAAAGTAGACAAGCCTAACTGCCGTCCTGACGAAGTGCATGACGCAGTATTTGAATTGTTCTTTAACCTGGATGCCACGGAAGAGCAACTGGATTTCCCCACTTTTTACGGTTCAGGCAAAAACGGTTGGTTCAATGATTCGCTCACACCGAGTGAAGACATTACTCCGTTACTGGATGGCATTATTAAATATGTACCGGAACCGAAAGTGAGCGAAGGGCCGCTGCAGTTACAGATCACTTCGTTGGATTATTCATCTTTCCTGGGTCGTATTGCAGTGGGAAAAGTAACCCGTGGCAGCATCAGGGAAAATCAGCCGATTGCACTGGTGCAGGCGGATGGTACCATCAAAAAATCGAGAGTAAAGGAGTTGTATATATTTGAATCATTGGGCAAGAAGAAGGTCAGTGAAGTACTGGCGGGTGATATTTGCGCCGTGGTTGGACTGGAAGATTTCAATATCGGCGATACCATTGCCGATGCTGAAAATCCGGAAGCCTTACCCGTGATCAGCGTGGATGAGCCCACTATGAACATGCTGTTCAGCATCAACAACTCACCCTTTTTTGGGAAGGATGGAAAATTTGTTACCAGCCGCCACCTGCGCGACAGGCTCATAAAGGAAACCGAAAAAAACCTGGCGCTACGTGTCTTTGATACCGATAACGGGGATAGTTTTATGGTATATGGCCGCGGTATTTTGCACCTGGGCATATTAATCGAGACCATGCGGCGTGAAGGGTATGAACTCACTGTTGGTCAGCCGCAGGTTATTATAAAAAATATTGACGGCAAAAAATGCGAACCCTACGAAACGCTGGTAGTGGATGTACCTGAAGAGTTTGCGAGCAAGGTGATTGACCTGGTATCGCGCCGGAAAGGCGAAATGCTGGTAATGGAAACCAAGGGAACCATGCAGCATCTGGAATTTGATATTCCGTCACGCGGGCTGATCGGACTGCGCACGCAAATGCTCACTGCTACAACAGGTGAAGCTGTAATGGCGCATCGTTTTAGTGAATACAAACCCTGGAAAGGACCTATTCCGGGAAGAAACAATGGAGTACTGCTTTCCAAGAACCAGGAAAAAACGACTGGTTATTCTATAGATAAGTTGCAGGACCGCGGTACCTTTTTTGTGGATCCGGGAGAAGATGTATATGCCGGTCAGATCATTGCAGAGCATATTAAACCAGGCGATCTGGTGGTAAATGCAACTGAAGGAAAAAAATTGACCAATCACCGTGCCAGTGGTAGTGATGATGCTACCCGCATAGCGCCTAAAACATTGATGACACTGGAAGAGTGTATGGAATACATCCAGTTTGACGAGTGTATCGAAGTAACGCCCAATCATATACGCATGCGTAAAGTAATATTGAATGAGGAAGAGCGCAAGAAGCAATCGAAGCAACTGAGCGCGCAGGAAGCGTAAAAGAAAACACTCTCTTTTAAAAGGCTGGTCCGGCAGGATCAGCTTTTTTGTGGTAAAGCTGGCGATATGTTTCCCAGGCGAAGCATAAATGAGGAAGCGTTGTTCATAAGTGTCTTTGCTTACCGGCAGGAAGTATTTCCTTGTATGAAGTACAGCAACAGCGTTTGTGCATTACTTTCCGGGCTGCTCAGGAAAATATATTGGAAATTTATGCGTTTGCATTATAATTTTTGAAATAGCTATCAAAAAACACATAATTCCCATATCTCCAAACGCTGACACCATGTTACGTTTTCACAAAGCCCTGCTAACTATAGCCCTTATCTTATATAGCTGTCTGGTAAAAAGCCAGGATCAATGCAGCCTCCTCTTCCAGCATAATAACGATACCATAAAAGAGTGGCAAAGCCGGTTGCAGCAAAAGGGACTTGCGGCAATCCAAACATTTAAGGGTGAATTTGCTGAACAGAAAAAGTGGTTGTACCAGGAAAAGCTCAGGTCTGTTCTGGAACACTTTGATAAACCCGAATTGGTTACCGACACCGCTGCCAATAATTACATTGCTGCTGTAATGTCAAAGCTGACTCCTGCATTAAAAGCATTTGCACCACAGGAGATTAATGTTTACATTTCCCGAACGGGCATACCCAATGCATTTACACCAGGCTTTCATTCTGTTTTTATAAATGCCGGCTTGCTTACCCGTGTACAAAATGAAGCGCAACTGGCTTTTGTTTTATGCCACGAAATGGCCCATATCTTCCTGAAGCATGGGGAAGAGGCTGCCGACCAGTATCTTTCATCCATACAATCGAAGGAGTTCAAACAAAAAGTAGCGGCTATTAAGAAACAGGAGTTTGGGCAGGGACGCGCTATAGAGGAACTCTTCAAAAAATTTTCTTTTGATTCCCGGAGGCACAGCCGCTTTAAAGAAACGGCTGCCGATAGCCTGGCTATTGTATGGCTGAGTCAGACAGCATATAGTTTGGGACAGGTAATTAGTTGCCTCGAAGTGCTGGATTCTATTGATACAGATCGCTGCGATACAAAAAAAGTATTTGAACAGTATCTTAATGCAGAGGAATACCCGGTTAAAGCCGGTTATTTTGGAACAACGCGCCGGTCGGTATTTGGCGCCGCGGCTTATGACGATGATACGGAAAGTCTGAAAATGAAAGATTCGCTGAGAACACACCCTGATTGCAGACAGCGGATAGCCTATGCCGGTACGCTGATCCCGGAGGCTGCCCGGAATACCGGATCAAAATTCCTTATAGACACTGCCCGATTGTATAATCTGCAGCAAAGGCTCAGCAATGAAGTGATTGAATTTGCACTGAGTCATGAAAAAACAAGCCGCGGTTTTTTCTATGCCGTTGAACAATTGGCTGCAGGCGATCGAAATGCCTTCGTAGCATCAGGTATAAGCCGATCCCTGAATCAGCTGCACCAGGCGCAGAAGGTTCATACACTGGGCAGGATTACCGATTTACCTAATCCGCAATTTTATACAAAGGCTTATAACGAGCTGCTTTATTTTATTCAGAATGCCACGCTTACTGACCTGGCAAAAATCAATTATTATTTCACAGGCAGCGCGCTAAAAAAATATCCCGGCTGCAAAGAGCTGGCAGGCTCCATGGCTGCCTGCGCCGGAAATGCAGGAAAGGCGGAAGAAGCAGCATATTGGAAGAAGATCTATGACCAACAATAAAATAAAACCAATGACACTCAAAACCCTTATCACTGGCGTATTTGCCAGTATTGCCCTGACCACGGTTGCACAGGTTAAAACCGGACTTGAAAATGTTACCACGGTATCACTTCGAAATGCAGGAGCCATTAAGAAGCAGAACGATATACGCGGCTATTATTTTTTTTACGAGTCGGACAAAATTGACAGGAATACCAGGGAGTATACGTTGCAGGTGCTGGATGAAAACCTCAACGCAGCCAAGCCTACCAAACTCACGCTGGATAAGAAAACAGCATTGCTCGAGTCGGCAACCAATGAAAGTTCGGTATGTTTTATGTTTTTAAACCAGGAGACGGAATCGATCGATTATTCAATTTATAATGGTGCCGGAAAACTTGCATTTACCTATTCTGTACCTGTTGATAAAAAGTCCAAAGCCTATTTCCTGCAGTCTCTTGCTACCGGGGAAACCGGCGGGGGAAAACTGGCGGTTGCCGATACCAACTGCTACATTTCTGTTATCCCGGTAAGAGATGGAAAAAACTTCACGTATCTTATTAATGGATTATTATCTAACAAGCGCAAGAAGTGGACTTATTCGCCAGGCGACGAAGAAAGAAAATCTTCGTGCAACTATATTGGCGCTACAGATAGTGTAGCTTTCTTTAGTATCCTGAAGATTGAAAAGCTGATGTCTGGCAAAGGACATACCTCGCTTCTGGGGCTTAATTTATTTACCGGGGCAAAGCAGTTTGAAATATCTATGGAAGAAAGCAAATACAAGTTTTGGCCTACTTCTGCAAACAGGATAGACGGAAATCAAATGGTTTTGATGGGCGCTTATTATGGCAGGGATGATCACGCTGCAAGAGACAACAGCCTCGGATATGGCTTTTGGATCGTAGACAGTAAAGGTAAAATTCAGAAAGAATACTACAATTCATGGGCAACCGATGTAGCCAAATATTTAAAAACAGATGAAAAAGGCAGGTTGGAAGATGTAGGGAACCTTCACACGCATAAAATGGTAGCAACGGCAGACGGCGGTTACCTGGTAGTAACAGAAGGGTTTAAAAAAGTAGTAGACGGGGGCAAAATCGCATTAACCGTGCTAACTCAAAGCTATACCGGGGTAACCAGCGTTAAAACCACTGATATGGTTTTGATGAAATTTGACCATCAGTTCAATATACAGTGGGCAGGTATATACGATAAATTCAGCAGCAGGTTCAGTATTCCTGCCGACTTCATTAAGCCGCCCATGCTGGGATATATTGTAGCCGCTACAGGAGGGTTTGACTATGAGTTCACACAGGTAAATGATGACAAAAGCAGTATAATAGTAGGATATACCGATTATGAACGGGGAAAAGATTTTAAGGGGCTTACCTTCCACTCAATTAAATATGAGAATGGTGAATTCAATACAGATAAAATCAATATGAAATCGGATGCTACCTGGATGCGTATCCTTCCTGCAAAAACCGGCTTTGTTATGATTTATGAATACTTCAAGAAGCAAAAAAAGCTTGATTACAGGCTTGAAAAAATGAACTGATTCATTAAAACTAAAAGCCATCCTGCCGCAGGCGGGATGGCTTTTTAGTAAATATCTTTATTAAATGTAATTACTGTTTTGGTTCAAGCAGCTTAAAGAACTGATCCAGTTGAGGTAAGATAACGATTCTTGTTCTGCGATTTGCAGCTCTGCCCTGGGCCGTATTGTTATCTGCAACAGGAACGTATTCACCACGACCTGCGGCAATGATTTTAGCAGGCGATAAGCCATATTGTTTTTGCAATACTCTTACAACAGCGGTAGAACGTTTAACGCTCAGATCCCAATTGTCGAGCAGTACTCCTTTGCTGTAGGAAATATCATCAGTATGACCTTCCACCATAAATTCCACGTCAGATTGATTTTTCAGTACCTGGGCTACTTTCCCTAATACTTCTTTTGCTTTCTCTGTAATATCATAGCTGCCGCTTCTGAACAACAGCTTATCGGAAATATCTATGAATACAACTCCTTTGTCAACTTTAATATTGATATCCTGGTCGTCAAGGTTTCCGATAGCGCCTTTCAGGTTCATTACGAGGGCCATATTTAAAGAATCTTTACGGGCAAGCGACGCCTGAAGATCCTGGATATAAGCATCTTTAGCACCTATATTATCAAGCGATTTTTTTATGCTTTCAGCCTGTGCAGCAGAGATAACGGAAAGATCTTCCAGCTGTTTCAGTGCGGTAGTATTGTTTTCTTTCACAAAAGCAAGCTGCTTTTTAAGATCAGCGATCTCACTTTCGTAAGCGGCATTCTTTCTTGCGTTTTCAGCTTTGCCATCTTCGCAGAGCTTGAAATCGCCTTGTAATTTTGAATGGGCCTGGTTCAGGGAGTCTAATTGTGCCTGGGCAGCTTTAAATTTTTTACTGCTTACACAAGAGAAAAGGAATGCCGGAGCAAGAGCTAAGAGTAAAAAGTACTTCAATTTCATTTGGAATTGTTTTAAAAAGATATTATTAGTAAAGATATGGTATCAAATCGATTAAAGTAGTTACAAATGTTGAAATTATGAAGCAAAGCTATCATTTTTAATAAAAAAGCGAAAGAATGTACAACATTCTTTCGCCTGATTTTCATTTTTGAGTTCTAAAAGCGGTCTAACCCCTCCTGGGCGCCCTTCCTTCACTGCTGTTCCTGGAGTTATCGCTATTTCCCCCTGATGATCTTTCAACTCTTTGGGGAGCGGAAGGCCTAGCAGGCTCAAAACTTCTTTGCACCGGCTGCCTGTTTACAGAAGGGGCATCGTTTCTTTGAATGCGGGGCTCACTTCTCGGGGTAAATTGCCTGTTACCCGCAGGAGGCGAAGCAGGGGCCTGCTGCCTTGGAGTAAACGATGGCTGTTGCTCGGCCAATTGCCTTCTTACCGGCGGCTGCTGACGCTCATTATTCTGAGACGGGGTTGTTACACGTCCGTTCGTATTATTGCCGGATCCAAAACTCCGGGAAGGTCTTGTGCCGGCAGGGTTGTTTTCTCTATTGGTGGTATTAGGCTCAAAACGGGTACCCGAAGTGCTCCTCGGGGAACGTCCGCCATTTGAATTGTTTTCATGAACGACAGAAGGCCTTCCGGAATTATTACCATTCCTTACCGGATTCCGCCCAGCCTGCCTTGTATCATCGAACCTTCTCACAGGAGCAGACTGAACGCCCCTGCTGCTGGAAACCGTTCTTCTTACATCGCGTGTTACCACATCGCGCCTTGTATTGTAAATATTATTGTTCCTGTAAATGTTTATGTTATTATTGATGATCACTGTATTCCTGCTTCTTCCATAATAACCACCGCCATAATAACCATGATGGTAACCGTTGCGGTAAGGAGTCCAGCAGTAAGCGGGGCGATACACCGAAGGACCCCACCATCCGCCCCAGCCCCAGTAATTATAGTTACCCCAGCCTGTATTAAACCAGCCAAAGTTGTAGTTAAATCCAAAGCCCCAGCCTGTCCAGGGATTGTAATGCATGTTAAAACCCCAGGTGTAAGGACGGGCATAGTAATAATTTCCAAACCAGGGACGGTAATAATAACCGGTTCCATACACCACTGTTGGTCCATATACATAAGTGTTCAGGTATCCGGGGGTATAGCCCATGTACACAAAATCCGGGGTAACATCGTATACATATACATATTTCATAGCGTACACAGGATAACGGGGCGGAATAAGCGATACTATATAGGGACGCTCTACCGCAACAATCCAGGGTCCTCTTGCGCTGTTTGCCCTGAACCAGACACCATTATCGACGGCGTAATACCCCCCCCTCCAACGGATAACATAACCGTTGGTATTGATGGCATAGTCCATATCGGTACCATCAATACTCTCAAAACGGGGATCACCATCGTATTGAATATCGGCATTGGCGCTCCTGCGATCAACCTTAGCTGTTTGAGGAACCTGGGCATTCATTACTGCATCCCGGGCAGCTACTGTTCCGGCTACACTCGACAACACATTGTCTTTAGGAGACCCTTCGGGAATTTTTGCAAAATCCGTGGGCAGCTTATCCGGGGCAATGTATTGCCACTTGCCTTTTAACGCCGATGACCGGTACCACCTTCCGGAAAGCAACACGTAATACTGTTGACCGGTAACATCCATGAATATATCGTTCTCCGAATTTTTAACGAACAACAGATTGGTGTTCTGGATGGGCGTGAAATTAGGTTCACCATTCGATTGCAGCAGCTCCGCAGGCTCGGTAGTAACTATAATATTATAAATAACATAATCATTGTCTTCCTGTTGTACATTGTTTTCTTTATTTGCCTGCAATATCTCGGCTTCTATGGCCGACAGGTTAGAAGGTATGCTGGTGGTAATGGCATAGGGACCTGTAGCGGCATTGGCAATATACCAGTGCTTACCTCCAAAAAGATAATATTTATTATTGTACCGGATGATATTAAAAGGAGTATTTACCACAGCGTCAACGCCCAGCTTCTCATTTTTCTGAACCTTGGGCGCTCCGTCTATTACTACCAGCAATGAGGGTTTGTCGGAATAAATAATTGTGGGAGGATTGTTGTTGATACTATTCGATAGCTTTTCTTCTTTCTGGCTGAGTTGCAGCGCGTCATTTATTTCGCTGGAAGCCAGAGAAAGGTTCCACCCGGTCATAGCATCTCCTATTACCTGCTTCAGGTTGTTCAACCTGCTTTCGTTGCCTTCGTCTGGGAGTTTTATAGCATTTACAGCTATAGAGCGAATGTTTACCTGCTGTCCGTTTTTATCAGCATCCGCAGTAAACCATATCATGCCAAACACCGGATCATTTTTGTCTTTTTCAAGCACAGAAATGGCCGCGTTTGCCTGCAGTGTACCGTTTGTAAGCGATTCGGGTTGCCATTGATAAACTTTTATAAGATCGCCATCGGGAGTTGTGAGGGTTTTAGGCCACTCATTCTGAGCGTTTCCTTTTACGGAAATGATCATACTGAAAAACAGCGCCGATAAAATTGTGTAAACAGCTTTCATATTCCAGTTTTTAGATTGTGGTGATAAGACGAAGATTACAACTGTTAGTTTAAAGTTACTCAAGTAAACTGCCAATATTTAACAGCTATTGTTAATGTTTAGCCATAACTTACTATATTAACATACAGCATTCAACAACTGTTACGAACAGGCGCTGATAATGTTACAGTTGTATAATTACCGGGGACGGGCACTTACCACTAAAAAGTGCAGGCAAATAAATAAAGTTGCGAAACGGCATTTATCAATCAATGCCGTTTACTTAAGATGTTGGTGATAACACCCGCAACTACACTGAAACGTTAAGTAAACGGTATTGATTTATCAATTGGTAAACTTATACCCTACACCCCGTATGGAATGGAAATAGCGTGGGCTGCGGCTGTCTTCTTCAAAATACTTCCGAAAACTGAGTATAAAGTTATCTACCGTACGGGTGGTGGGGTATACATTGTATCCCCAAACGGATTGCAGGATTTTTTCGCGGGGCACCACGTCATTTTTATTTTCCAGCAAAAGCTTTAACAGCATCGCTTCTTTTTTACTAAGCTCTATAAATTCTCCCCTGTAATTGGTAGCGGTTTGAGCTTTAAAATCGATCTTGTTCTTACCAAAATGGTAATAATCATCAATGGTTTCCTTGTCCTGCAGCTTTTTATTTTTATTGATCAGCTTTTTTACCCTCAGCAGTAGCTCCTCCAGGTTAAAAGGTTTGGTAATATAGTCGTCCGCTCCTTTTTTAAGCCCCAGCACTTTTTCGGCGCTGCTGCTTTTGGCGCTCAGCATTAAGATAGGCACTTCGTTGTTGTTCAGCCTCACATTTTCGGCTACGTCTATCCCGTCAACACCCGGCAGCATAACGTCCAGTATAATAAGATCAAAATATTCCTCACCGATTTTTTTTAACGCCTGTGTACCATCGCCGGCGCAGCTTACCTCGTAACCCTCCAGTTCAAGGTTAAGCTTTAAAGCTTCTTGCAGGTTTTCTTCATCTTCTACCAATAATATATATCCCTGTTGCTTATTTGCACTCATAATTATACCGGTTCTATGGTATGAAGGGTGATTACAAAATTACTACCTGAAGGATTATTGTCGGTGACTTTTATCGTGCCCTTATGGCCGGCTATAATTTTTTTTGTAAGATACAAACCCAGCCCGGTTCCTTTGGTTTGGCGCGTGCGCTCGCTGCCCGAACGATAAAATTTATCGAAAACCCTTTTCTTTTCAGCATGCTGTATGCCTTCGCCTTCATCCACTACCTGTAAAATTGCATTATTATTATTTTTTTTATGCAGTACAATTGTCACTGTTTTGTTTTTTCCTGAGTATTTAATGGCATTGTCGATCAGGTTATTGATGGCCAATTGCAATAACAGTCCGTCTCCCTTTACATATATACCTTCTTCAATTTCCTCTTTAATGGACTGTTGCGGAAATCTTGCCCTGAAATCAAAAACACTTTCAGCCGTCAGCTCGCTGAAGTTTAACTCCTCGCGATTCAGCAGGTAATGACCCGCATCGATCCGGGATGCAAGCAGGATGTTTTCGCATAAATCGTTCAAACGATTTGTTTCCTGCAGGGTATTATTGATCAGCTTTTCCTGCTGCGTTCCTTCCAGTTTTCTTTTTTGAAGCGTTTCGAGGTTAAGCTTTGTAATGGCTATGGGCGTTTTTAATTCGTGCGTAACCGCCATCATAAAATTCTGCTGCTGGTGATTCAGTCTTATTTGCCTGCGTGTGGCGCGATAAACAAAAACTGCACCTATCAATATCAGCAGCATAAAAGTGACGCCTTCTCCGATATACTGGGTTACCTTGGCTTTCTCCTGTTTGCGTATAACCTCTACTTTCTCCAGGTATTCGGGGTCATCCTTTTTCAATTGCATTACCTTATAATCAGCCATTTGGCTGTTCTGCTTCATCAGTGAAAAAAACATGAAAATCAGGAAGGTAATGATATATGTAAGCAGGAACCAGTAAACAATGGTAATAATGGTAAGTCTTTTCCTGGTATATAAACCTGTCATTAACGATCAACTTTTTCTACGCGTATTCCTGCATTTATTACGTTTTTGAGAGGATTGTCGCGCATGATCTGTTCAATGGTAAAGTTAACATTACCCGGCATTTTAAACTGAACCGGTTGCGCGTTTACCTGCCGCCAGGTGGTATATATATCATCCATCCCGGTACCCAGCCATCCTTTTTGGTTATCGGCCAGCAGTATGTCTACCCGTTGGTGCTTTACGGAGTCGCCCGGCATCTGATAGCTCAGGTTAAGCCATATATTATTATAGCTGTAGGCATGAGTGTGGCGTAAGGTTACGTATACATTATATAATGAAAGGGTGTCCTTTATAGAAAAATCAACCGAAGGCTTAAACGAACGTTCCCAGCTTTTACCCGGAATCGCAATGTTTTTTTCAAAAACGTCTACCGTGTTACATGCATATGCCTGCAAAAGCAGTATACTGATCAATAGTCTGCAAACAACATTCATTTTAATGAGTCTGATTTACTTATAAAACGTTCAATACCTGTTCTTTGGCTTTTTCCAGTTCGTCTTTCATCAGCACCACGCATTTCTGTATGGTTGAATCATACGCTTTTGCTCCTGTTGTATTAATTTCTCTTCCTATTTCCTGTAAAATAAACGAAAGCTTCTTCCCTTTTGAATCGCCGTCTTCATCGAGCAATGTATTGAAATACTCGCAATGATTGGTAAGGCGAACCTGCTCCTCGCTGATGTCGATCTTTTCAATGTAGTATATCAGTTCCTGTTCCAGCCGGTTGCTGTCAAAATTATCCTTGCCAACATTTTCTTCCAGTAGCTTCATCAGCCCTTCCCGGATCTTTTGCTGACGGAGAGGCTCCAGTGCTATTACTTTTTTTTGTTGCAGCTCAATGTTTTTAATGCGTTGATGCAGATCTTTTTCCAGCACGGCTCCTTCATTCAGCCGGTGCTTATCCAGGTTGTTAATGGCCGTTTCCAGGATCTCTTTGAAACCCGTCCAGTCATTTTCATCCAGCACTTCGGTTGAGGGTACTACCACTTCGGGAAGCTTTAGCAGGGAACTTAAGATAGAACCGGTATCAAGATTAAGACTCTGTGCCAGCTCACCTAATTGATTATAATAAGATTTTGCCAGCTCCGTATTAATGACAACCGGCCTGGCTGCGCCATTTTGCTTAAGGGTAATGGTGCAATCAATACTGCCGCGCAACAGTTTGGATGAAATGAGATTGCGGATGTCGAATTCATACGGTTTAAGCAGCGATGGAAGCTTCAACAATATTTCAAACTGTTTACCATTCAATGATTTAATTTCCACCAGGAAGGTTTTATTTCCTAACGCCTGCTCAGCACGTCCAAAACCTGTCATAGACTTTAGCATACACATTTATTTATTATGCAGCAAGGTAACTTATTTTCCGAAGAGTTTACGACTGATTGCCTCATGCGACAAAGCAATCATATTACCCGGCCTCATTTTATGAAGGGTTAGTTGTTCTATCCTTGTCCTGATAAGCCGGAGTACGGGAAAACCAACATTGGCCATCATTTTTCTTACCTGCCTGTTTTTTCCTTCTGTGAGGACAATGCTTACCCAACAGGTAGGAATGCTTTTTCGAAACCGAATGGGCGGATCTCTGTCGGGCAGATCGGGCGCTTCCTGCAAAGCAGTTGCACGACAGGGTTGGGTGCAGTAGGGCTTCCCATCGATATGAATGGTTACACCCTTTGAAAGTGATCGCAAAGCGTTTTCGGTTATTACACCATCTGCCTGAACCAGGTATTCTCTTTCATGCACAAACTTTGGGTGCAGCAATTTATAATTGAACTTTGCATCATTGGTAAGAATGAGCAATCCTTCGCTATCGTAGTCAAGCCTGCCAACCGGGTATACATCTTTTTCAACGCTGAAAAAATCTTTCAAACATTTTTTATCCTCTGTTGAAGTGAACTGGGAAAGCACCCTGTAGGGTTTGTAAATGATATAGTATTTGTAGTTCATTGCAATAAAAAAGCCCTCCGGTGAACGAAGGACTTTATTATATGGATGGGTTAGTAAGTACCGGGAATAAAATTCCCATCACAATATTAAAAATAATTTTTACTACCAAGAAAAAAATTTTCATTAATTTTTATACACATTTTTGTTCGATGGTTTGTGGATATCAGCGATTTTTTAAAAAGCGGTGAACGGAAAACAGGATTGTTTGAATTTTGTCTTTCCCCTTTTTATGAGCATATCATACACGGCTTAAAAGCTTCCTGCCTTTCCCGGTAAGAAATGAATTGCTTACAACACGATTAGTGTTTCCCTTGTAACTATTGCTGTAGCTGCATTACGGGTAGTGCATCATTGTGGGAGTGATGGCAATGCGACAGAGCGGGCATCCATATTTTAGTTTACCGAAGTTGTGCAGGCTGCTTTACTTTTGCCAAAACTTCATTCATGAAATTTCCATCTCCCGTTCCTGTTCAGTGGATCGCCACATTAATTGATGCCGGCATAAGGGGCAATATTAACGCTTCAGTAACGGGTATAAATGAAATTCACAGGGTGGAACCGGGCGATATTGTATTTGTAGATCATCCAAAGTACTATGAAAAATGTATTCATTCCCCGGCAACCTGTATCATTATCAACAGCGAAACGGCTTTTCCGGAAGAGAAGACATTACTGATAACGGAAAATCCTTTTGAAGCGTATCTTGCTATTGTCCGCCATTTCAGGCCGTATGCGCCGGTAACAAAAACCATCAGCGATACGGCAGTGATTGGAGAAGGAACGTCCGTGGCGCCGGGTTCGGTTATTGGGAATGAGGTGGTCATTGGGAACAACTGCATCATCTGTGCGAATGTTACCATTCTTGATCATTGCGTGATCGGCAATAATGTAATTGTTCAGCCAGGTACCGTCATTGGCTCTGATGCGTTTTACTATAACAGTAAAAAAAGCCGTCAAGTATGGTATGCAAAAATGGAAAGCTGCGGAAGAGTGGTAATAGAAGATGATGTGGAGATCGGGGCAGGCTGCACCGTTGACCGTGGTGTAACCCACGATACCGTCATCGGCCGTGGCACCAAAATAGACAATATGGTGCATATTGGGCATGACACCATTATCGGTAAAAATTGTTTGCTGGCTGCCCAGGTTGGTATAGCAGGTGGTGTTGAGATCGGGAATGGCGTTACCCTGTGGGGGCAGGCCGGTATCAGCAAAACATTGGTTATTGAAGATAATGTTACGGTGCTTGCGCAAAGTGGCGTGGGCAGTTTCCTGGAAAAGGGAAAAACTTATTTTGGCACGCCTGCCGGTGACGCAGCGATAAAGAAAAAGGAACTGGTTTGGATAAAACGCATACCTGAAATATGGAAGAAGGTGATGGATGGCAATGGGTAGTATTGGGTGAATGGGGAATCGGCAATAGTGAAGGAGCAATCGCCATTTCTGATTTGTTGATTTTTGATTTTGTCGCGAATCTTCCGGATTTATTTGG
>JAHBTL010000005.1 GCA_019638615.1 Chitinophagaceae bacterium
GACGCTTAGCACAGCAGGACGCCAGTCCGGAACGCTTAGCATAAACAGCGGGGTAGCAAGACCACTATTCTCCTGCTATATCCGCTCTTCCCTTCTTTCCCCAACTCTTGTGTTTTGCACCGTCCATTTTTACTATTTTAGGCGTAAACTTTCCCACAACATCTACAAGGGCTTTTTGTGATTGCATTACCACATCAATGTCTTTATACGCGAAAGGAGATTCATCCAAACCGCCTCCCAGCAATTTCACACCAAACTTTTTCAGCTCCTCTTTAAACTGCTTATCGGTTACGGAGCTCATGGCTTTGGTACGGCTCATTTTCCTGCCTGCGCCATGCGAAGCGGAATTAACGGCAGCCGGTTCTCCTTTGCCTTTTACAATAAATCCATCGGCCGTCATTGATCCCGGTATAATACCCAGCACATTCTTACCTGCAGGTGTAGCGCCCTTGCGGTGGACGATCACTTCTTTTCCTTCCCACTGTTCTTTCCACGCGAAGTTGTGATGATTTTCGACCATCTTCATGAGTGTTCGTCCCAATTGCTTCGCAATTTTTTCATGTATCACATGATGGCAGGCAGAAGCATAATCGCCCGCCAGGTTCATCGCCTTCCAGTATTCTATGCCTTCTTCTTCATCCAGCGATAGCCAGGCAAGATTTTTGGCTTCCTGCGGCAAGCGTCTTTTGCTGATGGCGAGCCTGGTATAGTGATTGGCAATATTGGCACCCAACGCCCGCGAACCGGAATGTGTTAAGAACCCTACATACTTACCGGCGTCAACGCCTAAAATTTCATCCTTCTCCGCTACCTCGATCACGCCAAATTCCGCGAAATGGTTTCCCGAACCGGAAGATCCCAGTTGCTTCCACGCGCGCCCGTGAAGATTTTTGAGTAATGGCAACTGGTAAAACAATTCATTGTCCATCACTTCATTATCAGCAACGCGGTCAAATTGAGCCCCGCTCCCAAACAAAGTGGCTTCGCCCAGCTCTCTGGCAAAAAAAGATTCTTTATCAGTCAGCTCTTTCGGGTTGATATCGAATATGCTCAAACCCATACGGCAACCAATATCCACACCTACGCCATAAGGTATTACCGCATTATCCGTTGCCAGTACGCCACCTATCGGTAAGCCATAACCGCTGTGTGCATCGGGCATTAATGCCCCGGCTACAGATACCGGTAGTTTTGCTGCCTGGTACATCTGGTGCATGGCGCCTTCTTCAATATGTTCCTGCCCGAATACATTGAACTGTATACCCGTTTGATTTAATGAAACAGATTCTCCCTCCAGCAATTCTTTCTTTGGCATCAACTTTTCCGCGATCAACCCTAATACCGCGTCTTTTTCGTATTCTACAGGCGCAGCGAGTATTTTCTTCAATAATTCCATCACATCCTCCTTTGCTTCATGCTTATAATTTTTTTGTATCACGTTCATTGCAACACTGATCACAGGACCTTCAGGATAACCGATTGCCCTTAATTCCTTTCCTGTTAATTTTAATTTGCTCATGACTACTGTCTTTAATGAGGCAAAGATGAGATTTATCTGTGCAATCTTTTTGCACAGTCGGAAGGTCTTTTAAAAGGTTGAAGAATAAAAAAACCGGGTGTTTTACCCGGCGTTTGCACAATGCGTTCCCTGTCCGCAATATTGCGTCAATGATTCCCTGACCTGTTTTCTTCCGGAAACTGATGTGCTTCGCAGTGATTGCCTCTGTGCAACATAAATCGTTTGGGGCCTAAGGCAATCATAAGTGCTGAAAAAGTAACGATTGCGGCAACAAGTCCGATAATAAACCTATTTTTCATTTTGATCATTTTGTGGATGAGTAAAATTTTTTGTTCTGTCGCAACCAAATGAAGCCTGCTGTTTAAATTGTGCATATTCTTCTTCGCTCATATTGCGTATATGATCTGCGAAAGCCAGGCGACGTTCTTTAAACGGTCCGTCAAAATATCCCCGCCGGCCGGAAAACAACCTGAAAACAAGAGCGATGATCAGTATGAACAGCGCAACCCTAAGCATAAAAAAAGGGATAAAAAACAAGCCGGTTCCTATCAGCACACCTGCTATAACCGGTTTAACGATACTTCTGCTCATTGTAATAATTTAAATAGTAGTGAATATTGTTTGATATAGTAGACGTTGTTGCGCCTGTTTTACTTTAAGCCCCACAAAAAATCCCGGTTTTCCCGGAGTTCTGTTTTATTGATCTTTCCTGCCACAGCGTTGCCGCCATTGTTCTTTAAAGCGGGCTCTTTCTTCCTCGCTCATGCTTATCCATTTTTCGCGCCAGGCACGGTTGGCAAACGGCGGTTTGCCCCGTGGTGGTCCCCCCCTGAACCCGCCAAACAATATGCGGCAAAGTATCAATAGTCCAAGCGCTTTCCAGTAAGTAAGCTGGCCCACATGGATCAGCTCCGGCAAAATTGCATTCCACAGCCATTGTACAAGTGCCGCCATAATGAATGCAATGGGGATGATCGCAATAAAAAAAGGAAACCGGATCCTTTTGTCTGGTATGTTTTCGCTATTCATGTTAAAGAGTGTTTAGTTCATTGTATAAATTCGCCAACCTGTTACGAAGATGCTTTATCGCGTAACCCTTACGGCTGATAATGGTCTTAAGATTTTCTCCGGATAAATTCGCAATTTCCTGCAGGGTCATGTCCTCCAGCTCGTTCCATATAAATACCTGTCGTTGATTCTCAGGCAGTTCATCCAAAGCAGCCATCAGCTCTTCCCAAAACAATTCATTAAACTGCCGCGACTCGGGGCTATCCTCTAAAGAGATTAACGCATTTATCAGGCTTTGGTCTTCTTCTCCTGTTGAGGAGGTATCTATGGCATATTCTTTTTTCTTGCGATAGCGATCGGTAAGCCTGTTACGGGCTACACGGTAGAGCCAGCCGCTGATGCTGTTGATGGAGTCAATATCCACTATATTCGTCGCCTGGTACCAAACATCCTGCAGGATGTCTTCTGCGTCTTCGTTGCTGTTAACCCTTCCACGGATAAAATCAAATAACCGGCTTCCGTAGTTTTTTACTACAGAGGCAATGCTGGTTTGCTTTGACTTTTCCCCGGCCTTATCCAAAATGACAGAATTTTGAAAGAGAAGACGAAGGAAATACAATTTTACTTTAGCCGGCGGAAAATTTTTAAGGGGGCAGTGGGATATGGGATCTTAATGCAAAGCCATTTTCAAACCCATTGCCTGCATTGCCAACAGCGCTTCTGCATTGCCCTTTGCATCATTCACGGGATTGTGATCATGCTTTGTTTTGCGGAACAGCCTTTTCCATTCGGCATTCAGTCCGGCATCCATCTTCAGTCCGCAGTATAGATCTCCTATACGTCGGGCGGAAAAGCCAAATGGATTTTTACCCAGGTAGGTATGAAAATACCAGTTGATCCATTGCCAGTCGAAAGCAGGATTATCGCTGATGAATATTGGTCTTCCTTTTGAATTTTTCTCCAGCCATTCTGCGAACGTTATCATTACTTCTTTGGGATCATCAAAAGATTCATGTTCCGCCCTTGAAAATCCGCTCACCGCTAATGCTTCGGGTATCCATTTATCAGCAATGGGTTTAGTTTTGCCGTAAAATGTTTTACTTAACGATGCTTCTACAACGACCGCGCCAAAACATACCATTGAATAAGTATGCGGTATCGGACCGTCTGCTTCAACATCTACTACTATGTAACTCATACATTATTTTTACCACGGATACCAGAGAGTCTGGCAACCTGACTTATAAGTGCAGCAAAGTTATCTGAATTTTAACACCTTGCGGGTTTTAACCCTATAGGATTAGGGCGGACACATCCTTCAGCTAAGGAGTCTTATTAATGTGATTATACAACAATTTCAAAGGGAGTTATTATCTCCTGTGAAAAAACAGGTTTTGCAGATGTCAGGCAGAGGGGCTTCATGCCTGTAAAAAGAGGGCTGCACCTACGGAGCAGGAGGTAAGTGAGGCCCGCCGATGGTTACAAACGGATTGCACCTATGGTGCATAAGACAAATGTAGAATAGAAATATGCAACCTTTTTGCACAGGGTAAGCTTCCATTTTGGATTACCAGCAAAAGGTTCGGAACCCTGTTTATCGCTAAACTTATTTTACATTTCTCTTGAATATTTATTATTGTTCGTTAGCCAAGAGCCCGCCCCCGCCAGAATGGCTTCGTCGGGCTGGCGTGCCGGTACGGACGGGGAACTCCCATTAAATTTTTCATTCCTCCTTTGTGTAATTTATGAATGAAAAATTTAATGTACGTTTGAAAAACAGAACATCCATCAAACCGGAATATGAATCAGTTTATAGATCAAAAAGTGAGCAAATACAGGGCTAAGCTCGATGAGCTGGCTAAAGATGTGCATAATCTTACTGTCATAATAGGTCATGAGGAGCTTGCGGAAACAGTAAGCGATTTACGCAACAGGATAAACGAGCCATATATGTTCGTGATCGTTGGCGAGGTAAAGGCTGGTAAGTCAAGCTTTATCAACGCGCTGCTGGATACAGGGAAAGAAATTGCGAAGGCTGCCCCACAGCCTATAACAGACACCATACAGCAAATAGTATGGGGTGAGTATGAAGAAGTAATTGTGCTTAATCCGTTTTTGAAAAGAATAACGCAACCTGTAGAGATACTGAAAGAGATAGCCATTGTGGATACACCCGGGACAAATACGATTGTAGAAAAGCACCAGGAAATAACGGAATCGTTTATACCCGGCAGCGATTTGATCGTATTTGTATTCGAGAGCAAAAACCCTTACCGGCAGAGTGCCTGGAGCTTCCTGGATTTTATACACAAAGACTGGCAGAAGAAGATCATCTTCGTAATGCAGCAGAAAGATCTGATGAGTGCTGAAGATTTGATGGTGAACATGAACGGCGTAAGAGAGCAGGCGGAAAGAAAAGGACTTGCCGATCCATCCGTATTTGCTGTTAGCGCTAAAATGGAACTGGATGGAAATAAAGAAGAGAGTGGGTTTAAAGATGTGCGAGAATACATAGCGGAAAATATTACAGGAGGTAAAGCGCCTTACCTCAAGCTTCAGAACAACTTCGCAACTTTAGTGAATATTGAGAACCGGATCGGGCAAGGGATTGAGCTGAGAAAAAAGCAATTTGAGCTGGATACTGCTTTTCGGTCCGATATCAAAAGCTCCCTGGATGAACAGGAAGTCCGTTCTAAAAAGCAGGTAGAGATACTGGTGAAAATTATTTTAAATGCCTATGATAATGCAACCGGGAAAGCAGCTGCTGAATTGAATGAAGGACTTAGTTTCGGCTCAATGCTGAAGCGCTCGTTCTCCTCTATCTTCAGCAAAAAGGAAAGTATGAAAAGCTGGTTGCAGGGCCTTGCCCAAAAACTGGAAAATGATTTGAATCATGATTTGAAAAAGGGATTGGATGAAGGTGTAGGTGGCGTGGTGGATAGCATACAGCAGATGGCAAAAATTATTCAGCTGAAAGTGCAGGGCTCGCAGACAGTATTGAAAAACGATCATGAAGTATTCAGCGATATCGCTGAGAAGAGGAATTATATTATGTTTGATCTTCAAAGCAAATTCAATGAGTTTATAGAAAAATCCGAGAGCTTTAAAGACCAATCGCTTTTTCCTGACCAGTCGAATGTTTCTACCGGTATAGCGACCGGGAGCGGTATAGCCGTAGTGGGGATCATAATAGCCGCCGTTACTAAAATAGCGGCTTTTGATGTTACCGGGGGATTATTGACCGCTGTAGGGATCATTTTTGCCGGGGCCACTTCTGTTCTTAAAAAGAAAAAGGTGATGGATACGTTCAGGTCGGAGATCGCGAATAGCCGTGTAAGACTTGACTCAGAGATCCGCGATCAATTATCAAAATACATTGCTCAGTTGAAATACAGGATTGACGATAACTTCAAAAATTTTGATATCATGTTAGACCAGGAGTCCAGGCAATTGGATAAGGTGGTCAAAACTTTCAGCTCGCTGAACGATAAATTCACCGCGCTTCAAACCGAAGTTGGAGCACTTACCGGTTAGTCATTATTATTGGTGTTGTGTACCGGGGATTGATCATGCGGGTTTTTGAAAAAGCGATTTCCTCATTGTTATTTTAGCTGCTTTTTTAATGCTGCATTGAACTCCCACACACTCCAGTTGTTTTGGGCTGCTTCTATTTCATAAAAATTGCACTCATTAGCGTCCTCTATTTTGAGCAGTTGTACATAACAAACCCAGCTAAGGGTAAAAATACCCGGCATATTTTTGGAAATCTGCATCAGCGATGTGGATTTGCTACTGCCAGAAGATTTCCGCATTACTGATGCGGATTTTCTATCCTGGTATAAAAGGAAGAATTTCCTGAATCGTTCAAGATTATCCACCGAATAACCGCGGCCAAACTCTTTTGTAAGAACCCTGCTGAGATTTTTGATGGTTTCTTTTGCATAGCCTGCACGCCGGGTACCCTTTTGTTCGTCTTCCACGATCATGCGCCCTATTTGAAAATAGGAAAGCAGCATGACGGTATTAACATTGCGTACTACCTGTTGCTGTGCCTGTTCAATCAGCAGTTTAACAGCTTTAAATAAGCGGTTGGTGTTTATCATGTTTCATAGATTATCACCTGAAGTTAATATATTTATTGATAATCAACAGGTTGATATACCTTCTTTCCGATAGTTTCATCAACCATTTTCCACGGTGTTCACAGCGGAGCAACGAATGCTTTATTTTTCTTTATACACTTTCCATACATTCTCCAACGCCTGGTTATAACCCTTTCTGTCGGCGAATACCGCCGGGTTATAAGGGTCGCCGGGTTTGCGCTTTTTGTGCAAACCAAACTGGCTGGCATGAGCGGCTACCCAAATATCAAATTGCAGATCCTTCATGGTGGTAAGAGAATAGCTCACATCTTCTTTAATAGCGGGGTAATCCGTTACTTCTGCAAATTTCCGGGAGATGATGATGGTGGGAATATTGGCAATTAAAACCTTCCATGAACGATTATTGTCTTTTACATCCAGCATATAACTGCAGGAGCCTTTTGTATGACCCGGATGATGCAACATTGTTAGTGTGGTATTGCCAAGTTGAATGCTATCTCCGTTTTTTAATATCTTATCCTGCATAATGGGCGCAAAGCTTACGCCTGCAAAAGACAATTCATAATCAGTAGCGCCGCCGGATCTTACCTCGGCAGTATCGCCTGCGTCAACCCAAAACTGTGCACCTGTTTCTTTTTTTATAGCTGCCATTGCACCCAGATGATCGTAATGTGCCTGGTTGGTAAGCAGTATTTTTATATCCCTGTATTTAAATCCAAGCCGCTCAATATTCTTTTTTATTTGCTGGCGGGAGTTTGCCAATCCCGTATTAATTAAAATATTCCCTTTTTCTGTAACCACTAAGTACGATGCCAGGTCATAAGTGCCTACATAATACAGGTTACCCGCTATACGAAAGGGCTCATAGGGTTTTGACCAATCCGCGGAGTTGTTTTGAGGCTCATTAACGGTTTGTGCCTGCGAGCCAGGCGTAAAATGCAGGCTGATCATTATCAAAATATACCGGGCAAAATGTTTCATCCGGCAAAATTAATTATTAGTTTTAACAGAGACGGAGTCTCTGAAGAACATAGGCTGTACGAAGTCGGGAGACTTCGTACAGCAAAAGTTATTGTGAGAAGTGAAACGTGAGCTTTTAAATACGTTCAGTTACAATGCGGTTAGCACTGAGGTGTGTAAGGCGAACATTAATTTTGTCTCCCACATTCAGTTTACCTGCACCATCTTTTAACGGAAGCTTTGACTGGAGCTTGCCGTTATACATTTCGATGTATACGGCATAAGGCGATACCCTGCTTACTATCGCTTCCACTGGCGTGTTGTGCTTAAAGTCGCTGATCGCTTTTCTAAATTCAGGTATATAGTCGTGGTTGAACAACTCCGCGCTTATACGGCCCGGTTTGTCAATATGCAGCAACCTGAACTCAACAGGTTCGTTGTAATCTTCTTCTGCCGGCGCCTTTTCCCATTTTGATATTTCGAGCGGAAAGAAAATATAGCTGCCTCTTTCTTTAATAAATAAGGAGTCGTCAGCCATTTTAAGATAACCGGAAAAACGATTATCAACCGCGGCCTTATTAATGAGCTGCTGCAATTCATTGTTATATAAAAACTTCAGGTTATAAGCTATGAGGCTGGCTCCCCTGTTCGCGCCCTTTACCCGGAAGCTGACCTCATCACCAAGCCTGTAAGTATGTTTGATCTTTTCGGTAGGTTCACTCATCCTGCAGGTAATGGTGCGCTTGCGGTCATTGTGCATATATGCAACCGATACATAATTTTTCTCATGATTGATAGAAGTGACCTTACCTGTAAATGATTCCTTGCTCATCTGTATAATTTTGGCAAAGGTGAGGAAAAAACAATTGAACCACAAAGGCACAGAGGCACAAAGTTTCACGAAGTATTTTTGTTGATTGATAAAGGTTTCCAACCTTTCAAAGGTTGGAAACCTTCTTTATATCTCACTCATCCCACCATCCCGGTCCTACTTCTTCGGCACAAATATCTCCTTCAACTGTTCAATCAAAACCCCGTTGCCGTTTACACTGATATTACTGATCTTATCCGCGATCTTTTCCACGTATTCCATTTCCTTCAGCTTCCACAGCATCGTATTTTCTTCCATCAGCTTTGCTGTGTTCAGCAGACTGCGGGTGCTGGCTGTTTCTTCGCGGCGCATAATGGTATTCGCCTGCGCTTTCTTTTCAGCCACCAAAACCTGGTTCATGATCTCCTTTACATCTCCAGGCAATATAATATCACGGATGCCAAAACCGGTTACCTCCACACCGAGCACTTCTGCCTTTTCTTTCACCTGCTGCAACACAAAAGGAGCCAATGCCTCTTTCTTTTCCAGCAGTTCATCAAAACCAAAGCCGGCAATATATTCCCGCAACACCAGTTGAAAAGCTACATACAATTGTTTCTCGTATTCCTTGTTTTGCAACAAAGCCCTTTCAATATCTATCACTTTATATTGCGCCCAGGCGTTGATACGCAAAGCAGCCTTATCGCGGGTCAAAATTTCCTGCCCGTTAATTTCCAGTTGCTGCTGGCGGGTATCAATTTTACCTACATGTACAGCAATGGCATTCTTCCACCAATAATATATGCCTGGTTGTAATACCTGTATAAATTTCCCGTCAATAAACAACACTGCCTTTTCAAAGCTTTCAACAGTCATGCTGCGCACAAACGGAGCAACAAGGCGATGCAATAATACAGTACGCTCAATTGGTTCTGTAATTTCAATTTTACCAATATCAGCTTTTATAAATGCATAATCAACAGCGCCTTTCCAGAATGTATAACGGCCTGCACTAAATACAGCTTCCAGCAACCCGTTTTTGTATTGCAGGGCAATTTCATTGTCTTTTACATCCAGCACAATCAATGCTTCTGCAAGTGCGGCATCCTGTAAAAGTATATTCAGTTCTACCGGGGCATTAAAAGGTTGTGTAATGTCATACAGTTTAATTGTTTCGTTGCCCCAAAACCAGTAGCTTCCTTCTGTAAGCATACGCTGGTACGCGCCATTCTTAAAAACCAACCCACGCTGGTATGCGTTCACTTTTACATTTTTCATTGTATTCTGTTTAATATTTCACTAATTAATAAAGTCTCCCGGTTTGCCACCCTGCCTATACGGAAGCATGGTTTGATCCGCTTTGTCCGGCAGTTTTATCCGCTTAAATCACAATTCTCTTATAATTGCGTAGCCACGAATAAAAGTGCAGGGTCATCTCTTTTCAAGATGCATGCTTACAGGTATCAGCCGGGCTGTTGGTCTTGCAGGTATTATATCTGTATGCCAACAGGCAAACCGGAAGCACTTTATATTGATCACCATTTTTGGAGAAGTGGTGTACTTCTTTTGCCTAAAGCAGGATGCTAAGTCCTGTGCGTCTACCAGTTTCGCCATCCCTTTTGAATCGGGAGCGGGAATCGAACCCGCACTTTTCTGTTGCTCTACCACTGAGCTATCCGCCTGCGGCGGAAAGGGAGTTGAACCCCTGACCCACAGATTAATGGAGGGAGATACATATAAGCGCAACAGCATACAGCCGGTTACTACCGCCGCACTATGGTGCTAATGAAACACGCATCCGGGTTACTACAAACATGTGGTTTCCCTTCTTGCCGTTAAGCAAGCTTTTGATGTCAACCATTGTGCATGGAAGACTATTTATGCTAAAGAGTAATTATTTAAGAGCTATTGTCGTTTGACAATACAAACCTCTAATACCTCTGTGCAATCTTTTTGCACAGAAAAAAATAAATTTGAAAAAGAGCCCTGCAAATTTTGGGGAGAGATCAATTCCATTATTTGTATTTGATAAAGAGCTGCGATCCAACAGTTACCGGATGATCTGCCGGCATTGAACTTCGAAGCACCCGGTGTTGCCGGAGATTGGCCTCCCTGTTCTAAATGGTATAGTATAATTGTTTAGGGCTTCCATTTTCTTATCCTGGATTAAGATGTCGTGCCCGGGGCTACAGTACCTTTGCCTTCATTAAATTATCAACTATGGAATTAGGAGTAGGAATGTTTGGCGACCTGGCTTTTGATCCTCAAACACGTAAGCCTGAAAGCCCGGGAAAAAAATTACAGGAAATACTGGAAGAAATAAAACTGGCGGATGAAGTGGGACTGGATGTATTTGGACTGGGAGAGCATCATCGGCCTGATTATGCCATTTCAAGCCCTGAAATTGTTTTGGCTGCCGCTGCTGCCATAACAAAAAATATTAAGCTGATGAGCACGGTTACCGTATTAAGCTCTGCCGAACCGGTAAAAGTGTACCAGGATTTTTCTACGATAGATTTAATTTCCAATGGTCGTGCAGAAATAGGTGTCGGACGGGGAAGCTTTATTGAATCGTTTCCTTTGTTTGGCTATGACCTCAAGGATTATGACAAGCTGTTTGAAGAGAAGCTTGACCTGCTGCTCAATATCAATAACAATGAAGTAGTGAACTGGAAGGGGACATTGAGAGCGCCGGTGGTGAATCAAACGGTTTATCCGCGGGCGGGCAGTAATGGTAAATTGCCGGTATGGATTGCCGTGGGCGGAACACCTCAATCTGTAGCACGTGCTGCTAAATTAGGCTTGCCGTTAATGGTCGCCATAATAGGGGGTATGCCACGCCAGTTTCAGCCTTTAATGGATTACTATAAGCAGGAGTGGGTACGCTATGGTCATGATCCCAAACAATTACAGTTGGGTATACACTCGCATACTTTTGTAAGTGATGATGCCGCGGTTACAGATGGATACTATTTTAATTACGCCAGCCAGATGAACCGGATAGGCAGGGAAAGAGGCTGGGGACCATATTCCAAAGAACAATATAATGGAGGAAGGTCCAGGGAGGGCGCCTTGTTTATCGGTGATCCTAATGAAGTGGCCGATAAGATTTTGTATATGCATGAGCTGTTCGGCATCACCCGCTTTATAGCACATATGGATGTTGGGGCGCCTACTCATGCGCAAATGATGAAGTCCGTTGAATTGTTCGGCACTAAAGTGGCGCCGGTCGTGAGAAAGGCGTTGGGAAAATAGTATCTGCTATAGATTTTCCTGGTATAGCTAAAAAGAACGTTTACCTGTTAATCTGAGGCTTTGAGGTCGTCTTTCTTTGGGGGGTTAATTTTTCTTACTTTGGCAAGTTTGATCCGGAGCTTCTTCGGCTTTACATGCTCCTCCTCTTCTTCGCCCAGTAAATACCCCCATACATTCAGCTCCTTCACCCGGTCGAATACGATCTTTATAATGGCTATTACTGGTATGGAAAGGAACATGCCCGAAATGCCCCAAAGTAGTTCGCCGATCACCAACCCTAATAATGCAATTAAGGAGTTGATCTGTACTTTAGAGCCAACGACTTTCGGCATGATGAAATTGCTGTCTATGAGATGTATCACTACAATGGCGATGATCACAAACAATACATGAGAGCCGGAAGAGGTTGCAAATGTAATAAGGCAGGTAAGCAATGCCGAAGAGGCGATCCCGATATACGGAATGATATTGAAAATGCCGGTGATGAGCGCCAGCATTATGGCATACTTTATTCCGATTAAGCTATAGGCGAGGAAAGCCATTCCTGATACCAGCACGATCTGGATAAATAAGCCAAGCATGTATTTTTTTACAATGAACTGTACCTGCTCAAATATTTCCAGAACAATTGGCTTATGGCTTTCATTAAAAAGGCGCACGAAGAATATTGAGATATGCGTTCTGTAATACAAAAGGAAGAAAGTATACAGTAACGTAAAAACAAACAATAGCATAACAGAGGAAATGGATAAAATGGTTTGACCCAGCATACTTGTGCCGATACTTAACGAGTCAGTCATTGCCTTATTAATATAACCTACCTGCTCTCTGTATTTAATGCCGTATTCCAACGTGATCCACCTTTGCAGTTCTTTTATGGAATCCTGTAATTGTTGTTGAAATGCAGGCCAATCCCCGCTTAGCCTTGATAACTGCGAACCGAGAACGGAGAACAGGATAATAAAAAACAGTAAAAACAAAACGATTGAAATAATACAGGACAATGACCGGGGGAATCGGGCTTTGTTCTCGAAAAACCTGGTAACGGGCAGCAATATGGTTGAAATAAGCAATGCAAATAATAAGGGCTCTAATACTGTTTGCCCAATAATTGCGAGATAGCCAAGGCAAATAAGAATAAGTAATACACTCAGCAGCTTTAAATAGAAAGGAAGCACCAGTTTTCTGACCATACAATGAATATTTTAGTATTTCTGCCTGGGTCGTTGCATACTAAGTTAATTTAATTTAAGCTTTCCTGGAATTGCCGGAGGCGATAAAATAGTTGTGCGAAGGGATGGCATCCTGTACAACAAGGCTTTCAACCTTTCAAAGGTTGGACCTTGTACTATTGTGCAAACACTCTGCACTGTACCTGTTCTTTCTTATCTTTCACATAAAAATGCCTGTTAACCGCAATGCGCTTATCCGCTACCGCACGATTGACAAATGCCTGCAAAACCGCCGTCGCAAATGGACGATAGAAGATTTAATTGATGCCTGCTCGGAAGCATTGTATGAATATGATGGAATAGATAAACCGATCAGCATGCGTACCATCCGCCTCGACCTGAATGCCATGCGCAGCGAACAATTGGGGTATAATGCACCCATTGTGGTGGTTGATAAAAAATATTACACTTACGAAGACCCGGAATACACTATCACCAACATTCCCTTAACTACACAGGATCTGGGAATACTGCAGGAAGTATCGCACCTGTTGCGGCAGTTCAAAGGCTTTAATCATTTTAATGAAGTGAGTGAAATGATCAACAAGCTGGAAGATAAAATTTACAGTGAGCAACATCGGCAATCGCCGGTCATTGATTTTGAAAAAAATGAATTGCTTACCGGGCTGGAGTGGCTGGATCAGCTATACAAGAGGATTATAGAAAAATCAACGCTTAAAATTACTTACCAGTCTTTTAAAGCAAGGCAGGCCGGGGAGCTGATCTTTTATCCCTACCTGCTGAAAGAATACCGCAACCGCTGGTTTGTACTGGGCATGCACAAAAAGGATAAGCAGCTAATGACACTTGCGCTGGACCGTATACAACATATTGACGCGCTCCCCGACGAAAAATTCAGGGAGCACCGCGAGTTCAACGGAGCGGATTATTTTAGAGATATTATTGGTGTATCGCGCAATAACCAGGAACCTGTAACAATTCTTTTTTGGGCAGATCATCACCAGGCTCCGTATATAAAAACAAAACCTCTGCACGAAAGCCAGCAAACAGTAGAAACCACCAAAGAAGGCGTACTGTTCAGTATACATGTGATCCCTAACCTTGAGCTGGAAAGAGAGCTGCTGGGTTTTGGAGAGGGGGTAAGAGTTGTGGCGCCTAATAACCTGGTGAGAAAGTTAAGAAAGCGAACAGAAAAAATGTATCAAACATATGCTTCAGCCGTTTGAGAAAGCACTTCACTTTAAATCATTGGGCACTAAAATGATTTTCCGCAAATCCAGCAAAGCCTTTTTGGGATCAAAATTTTTTCCGGGCTTAAATGTAAGCTTTTGTTTTCCGGGTTTTAATTCCAGGGTTCCTATTACTGCCGTGGTAAAGGTTTCCCATGAACCGCTTTTTCCCACATTACCTGTTATTGTGCCCGCGTTGCTTTCAAGTATAAAGGGTTGTCCTGAATGATCGTCGGCTACAGACCATTCTATGATCACCGTGTATGCTTTTGCTGCTTTTGGGCTGATCTCCCATTCTGCTTTATCCTTGTGCTGAAACCAGCCGAAGGCTTTCCACTCCGGCATATATTTTATATCCGGACCTATAGCCTTTCCTTTTTCCGCAGATAGTACCAGCACTCCGGCTTCATCCGGCTCAACCAATGAGGGGCGGTTTATTGATGTGCGATCAGCAGTCAGTTTATCTTTTAAATCTCCCTGCAGGTAATTTAAAATTCCATCCTTTACATCCTGTTCCGCGGCCGGCGTATACGGGCAAACAATCTCCACTTCGTAACCTCCATGCTTAAACTCATCGGCCGTGGGCAAATATCCCAGCCAGCCGTTCGTGTAGCCGTAATAGAAAGTATAAGCATAAGGAGAACGGTCGCGGATCTCGTTGGATATCTCGCAAAACAATTCCACCGGCAGGCTCCAGACAGCGATATCATCATTGATCTTCAGGAACCTGGCAGGCAGTTTTATTAAATGTTTATCGTTGCCAATGCTGCGGGTATAATTTCCCAGGCCCGATGGCCACGCCATGTTTTCTTTTCGTGGAGTTTCGATGATCGTTTTTCCCGCGAACAAACGTACCTTATCGGTGGTGGCAGTTATCTGCCTGTTAGCCACCAGTATCTTATCACCCAGCAATACATTAAACTCCGACAAATGTGCCGAAGACACACTGGGATAGGTGCTGTAGATGGGTGCAAGGTTCCCGGCCGCCCCGTTTATAAACAATAAAGGTGCTCCTGTTTTTTCTTCCACATACTCAGCAACAACGCCTGGTACATCGGCGCTTATTTTCAGGTTGGCTCCCCCCAATGCCGTACCATGAATGGGATAGTTGGAAATTAAGACCAATGGCGATCCATCTTCTTTATCAATCCGTATAATGCCAATCCTCCTGTCTACAGGCCCGTCGGGATTCATGCCCAAAGACGCTTTACCGTTCACATCAATTCCCCGCCGGTTGATATTGGCGTTGGAATGTCCCCAGCCTACTCCCAGCTTCGCTTTTGCCAGTTGTTTCCGGGCCTGCTCCACGCCTTCCACTATTTTTTGTTCCACAAAAGAAGTGTAAGCAGTATCTACCGGGTGTTTGTACCGCTCACCCATAAATACTTCAGGCAGACCAGGCACCCCAACTTCTGGTGCAGAATGCGTATGCGTAAGCGACCACCAGAAATTTTCGGGAACAATGCCAAACTTGCATAATAACAATGAGGCCATATGATCATACTCTGATGGGGAGATCACACAGATATCGGATGATACCAGTACAAACTGTGTGATACCGTCATCCAGCACAACGATGCGGTGATAGATACGATCATGCACCCCGGTAGACTGGCGGGCATTATAGCCCAGCAGCATTTTTGGCTGATCAGGCGTAATATCAATTTTAACAACAGCTGCGCGGAAAATACCGGGATGATCTGGCCCGTGCGGGCTTTCTATCACATTTGCAAAGCCTGTCTGCATTGTGAAGTAATGAACAATGAGCAGTACAATTATATACATAATATGAGAACGCTTATATCGGAATATTGCCATCGGTAATTTCATATTTATTATTTGGCATTAAGAAATTTGTTTTTTTACTTGCCTCAAAGGCAAAGTTTTGGGTTTGTGGTTTATAGTTTGTAACTGCACTAAACCATAAACAAAAAACCAGAAACCCTAAACCTGTAGCTTCCACCCTTCGCCTTTTACCTTTCTCCTTAACTCCGCTTCAAAAAAGCGATCAGGTCCGCCATCTGCTCCTTGCTGATATTTTTTTCCAAACCGGCAGGCATAGCTGAAATACTCAGCGATTTCAGGGATTTTATTTCCTGGCGGTTAATCACTTTTTCTGTATTGCCCATGCCCTTTAACATTATAGCAGATGCTGTTTCCGTCATAATAATACCCTGTAAGGTTTCTCCGTTATTCAGCTCAATTTCCCAAAGGTCATACCCCGCCATGATGGAAAGATTCGGATCGAGAATATTTGCCAGGATATCCTCCTTCTTCCAGTTGTGGATAGTGCCAAGATCAGGCCCGTAGGCAACGCCATATTGTTCTCTTACCTGGTGACACACCGCGCAACTCTGCATATATACTGCTTTCCCTTTTTCCGCATCTCCTTTTACATCAAGGGCCGCCTGGTATTCTTTAGCTATCCTTTTGGCTTCTTCCGCGTTTTTGGTGAATACCGTTCTGGCCCGTTCGCGAAGCTTATCATCCTCTACCTGCATCAGGGCAATACCGGTCCAGAAGCTTACACTGCTGGCAGCGATCTTATTTTGTTCCATTGCGGTGATCAATATTCTCATCCTGGCAGTATCGCTCATGAATACACGAACTGCCGCGTCTCTTATTTCTTTGGTAAACCCCGGCCATTGTTCCACCAGGTATTCGCTTACCGCAGTGGAGGGGACCTGGTTCAGCACCCGCAGTGCCGCTAATTTTACAACCGGCTGTTCCTGCGGGGTAAGTAATCCCTGGAGCATGGATTGGTACTCAGGAGGGTTACCAAATGCAAGGAAGTCAATGGCATCGGATCTCTTCGAATCCGGGAGGGTAGTATCCTGCACAATAGATACGGCTCTTGTAACCGCTGACGAGCGCAAGGCATCATCCGTGATTTTGGAGGCGCGCAAAAATTGTAACGCCGATTTTCGTAACCCGTCTGAAGGGTTGTCGAAAAAAGTTTTCAGCAACAACTGCTGATCGGATTCGCTGACGGATAATTTATTCTTACGGTTGCGCAGTCCCTGCGCCAGTCCTTTAAGCATTGCCGTTTGTGATTGCCGTTCACCTGCAGATCGCGGTACAAGGGCGTTTTGAATACGCTGGTGAACGGCCGGCTCATCTGAGGTCGCCGCGATCATTTCCGCAAGCCGTTGTACCATTGAACCGTAGGCCGGTACATCGGCTTTGTATTTTGCCAGCATCAGGTTGAGCAGCGCATGGGCATCCAGCAGGAAAGCGGAAAGAGCGGCAACCTGGAACCATTTGTTTTCCATGTCGCCGAACAGCAAGTGGTTACGCGCCTCAGATACCTGTGCTGAACTTACAGATCCCAAGGTGAGCAGCAGTTGAAAACGCACTTTGATATCTTTATCATGTTGTAAGGCTATCAGATCGCTACACAATGCCGGATCATCTTTTAAATGCAGCTCCGCCAGTTTAATGACATTTTCTCTGATCCCTGCAACACTGTCTTTCAATGCCTTTTTGATAAGCGGGGGTTGAAGCGCACCTATTCCTTCCAGTGTCCACAAAGCATGCAGCCTGCCCATAGCACTGTTGCCGGAAACCATCTTCTCCAATGCCGGCACTGCATTTTTATCTGCCCTGTCTACCAATAATCTTTGCGCATTAATGCGCCACCAGCTATTCTTGTTGGATAATTCGGCTACCAACTCATCACCGGAAGCATCACCCAGGTTCAGCCCTTTCATCCAGTCTGCTTTTTTACCGTCAACAGTTGTAACACGATAGATGCGCCCCCTGTCAATACCATCATATAAATTACCTGCATTAATGGCTTCTTCCGACATCCATTCGGGCGATTCGATCACCCTTCGGTAATAATCCAAAATATACAAAGCGCCGTCGGGACCTACATACATATTTACCGGGCGCGACCAAGCATCGGTGGAACTAAAAAATTCTTTATTAGGAAATACACGGCTTGCCGTATAACTCACGCCACTGTCTCTCAGCATATCCACATGCACCAGGTTGCTTACCGGCTCGGCAATGAAAGTAGCATTGTTATATGGGGCAGGAAAATCATCCGCAAGATATGCAGTAAGCCCACTTCCCGAAGTCATAGTACCCATATCGGTAAATATCTGCCGGTCGGGGTTGGTAGTGGTAGGAAAAACTTCGGGAGCATCCAAATGATCAGACATGTTTTGTATGGGATCTGTAGGAGGAAGCTGGGGGTTGCGCACCAGGTAACGTTGCGCAATGATCTCCTGATAACCCTGGTTGGAATTATTGGAACCAAACCAATGCCCCCACTGATCAAATGTATGGCCGAACTGGCAACGGCTTGCCAGCTCTTCCAGCCACAGCCTGTCGGGACGGAATCTTACCGAACGACCACTGGCATTTTGGGGTAAGCGTACCGCATCGGGCTTTGAAGGATAATAGATCTCGGTTCCTTCATCTCCAAACTCCTTTACATAGTCTCTTGACTTTACAACACCTTCATGCGCCGCGTATACCCAGTTGTCCAATCCATATACCGGGTTGTTTAAGTTATGCTGGGGATTGGTGAGAGCAAAACCGGTAAGCACGGTATCCATGATATCCGCTTTGCCGTCTCCATCTGAGTCTTCCAGGTAATAAATATTGGGAGAATCTGTTACAAGTAAACCTTTTTTCCAGCGGAGTATGCCCGTAGGGAGCAATAAGCCTTCCTTAAAAACAGTACGCTTATCCATGATGCCATCACTATTGCTGTCTGACAGTATTATAATATTACCACTGCCGCTTTTATCCAGCGGGTAGCCGTGCATTTCAACTACGTACATCCGGCCATACTCGTCTATTTCCATATCCACCGGCGAAGTGATCAGGGGTTCCGAAGCGATCATTTCTATTTTAAACCCTTCTGCTACCTGCATGGTAGCCAGCGCATCTTCAGCCGCTATAGCGCCACCGGATAGCCCCGGTGATGATTTTTTTTGATCACAACCAAACGTTGTCAATAATAGCGTAACAATAAAACAATACGTGTACGGTTTCAATAAATGAAGCTTCATATAAATACTGAAATTATCTTCTTTTTTAATCTCAAAATTTTCTGTTGGGAAGTTTTTCTCGCGGTGAGCGCAGCGGAGCAACGTTCGCAACGATACTTCTCTACAGTCGCTGCTCCGCAGTGTTCGCTGCGTGAAATACTCCGCCGCCCATATATACGCCATACAAACCCGCCTGCCCGATCTCCGGGGCCAAATGCGTATGCGTAACGCACCACCATGCGTTCAACGGGCTTATTCCAAATCGTTTGTTCAGTAGTTTTATTTATTTCTATGGCTCCGGACATATTTAGCGATCTCTCCCATTGGTGCAATCCAGATTCCATTTGCCGGATCCTGGGCATAGGCAATTAATTTTTTTAACATCTCCACCCTCGTGGTCTGATTACCAGATTCACCGATCTCATGACCGGCCAATACCAGCCAGGAACCATCCTTTTTGGAATTTTCAATCAGGGGTAAAATCTGATCAAAGTCTTTTCCATCCATCTCCATCCCTGTCAGTTGGGCAAAATCGCAGAAGGATGGGTCATTGGGCGTTTCATTCAGCCAGCCTCTGCCGGCAACAAATAATTCCGCGACCAAAGGAATATAACTCCTGGTTTTGACTCCCCTGCCAACATAGGTAGAACCACAAGGATAGGCAAAAACGGTTGACTTTATTCCTAACAGATGCTCAATCTGCCGGTTGCTCTCAATCAATTCCTTTCTCATTTTTTTGAGGGTATAATTCTCCAGCGCCCTTTCTTTCGACCAGGAAAAATTACCTGAGCAGGGATGATACAAAGTATGATTACCGATTTCATGCCCGTTAGCCGCAGCCATTTTCCATTTGTCTAATCGCTTTTCCACAGCGGAGGGCACCACCACAAAAGAGGCTTTCACCCCGTACTGATCCAATAAAGGCGTACCTACATCCACCTGGCTCAAACGTCCATCATCAAAACTAAGCGATATCGCCGCTTTTATTCCTTCCGGCCATTGGAAGGATTTTGTCTGCGCACTTGCCGGCGATACCCCCGCTAATAACAGGGTTAAAATAAATATGATCTGAAGCGGCCTTATAAATAGTACAATCATCCTGGACAGTATTTAATTCTTTTATTATAATAACTTGAATAAAGCAATCTAAAAAAATTCCCTCATTCTTACAGAAAGCTGCGATAAAATATTTTTATTTCACAATTTACAAAGCATTACAATATGTCGGCTTCCGGTGCAGGGATTTCGCTTTTAAAAAAACACAATGGCGATAGTATTATCTTTTAGGAATTCAGGGAAAGTCAAAGTCATGGGAGAAGCCGTCTCTGCTTTTAAGTATAAAAAGATTGCTTCTCCCCGGAACGTTCGGGGCGGTTGGGATCGCAAAACGTTTGAGAGCTTTTGTGTTTTAAACCAGCACTAAAAAAAATATCGGATGCTTTTTTAATTATGAAATCGTCCCTTACTTGCTTAACCAAGCATAAAATACCACAGCTATTTATGTAATTTCGTAGTGTTTATATAAACAAATTAGCGGGAAATCCTGGTCATAAAGAAAAGCACAAATGAATTTTCAAAGTATTATTCCTGATAAATCAATTGCTTTGTTTGTCAGGAATATTTGGGTATTTGAAGATGAGCACAATACACACACTTCTTTGCCTTTTTTTGCAGACGGATATACGGGATTGCTGTTTCAGCAGTCTGAAAAAGGCTTAACCGTCAATCCTCACAATAAGAAAATGCCCGGGATCTTTTTGTATGGCCAAACGATAAAGCCGATAACACTCGAGATAGATGGTGCGTATCAGATTATTATTTTCCAGTTTTATCCATTTGTATTAAAAGCGTTTTGGGAAATAGTTCCGGAAAGCATTAATGATAATTGCTATTATTTGGACAATACTTTGGGAAAAAGCATAGAAGAATTGACGGGTGAGCTTATATCCGCACCTGCTATTCAGGATAAAATTGATATCATGTCAGGATTGCTCCTGATGTATTTTGAGAGAAAGAAAAACAATCTCGATTTTTCCGTAAGACAAGCCATTCAGCATATAATAGACAGTAAAGGATTGGTTTCTATCAAAGCCATTGCAGAAAAAGAAAACCTGAACATCCGGACTTTTGAACGGAGGTTTCTAAAAGAAACGGGACTTCCTGCCAAACAATTTGCTAAGATCCTGCAGTTCCGGGCATCACTGCACCAACTCACTGCAAAAGACTACAAAAAACTGACGGATATTGTTTATGAAAACGGCTTTTCCGACCAATCGCACTTTATCCGGGTGTTCAGGGCTTTTACAGGCAAGACACCAAAATCATTCAACGCAAAATAACAACCTGTCGTTTTTATTCTATTTTAAGTTTTCGCGTATCCCAAATTTTGCAGCAATAAAATTGAAATAGTATGAATGTCATTGTATTTGGTGCAACAGGCACCGTAGGAAGCGAAATCGTAAAACAAGCATTAGCAAAAGGTCATAAGGTAGCCGCCTTTGTGCGTAATCCCGAAAAGACCCCTATATCGGAAAACCCCAACTTAAAAATTCATAAAGGCGATGTGCTGAACCCGAAAGACATACAAGAAGCGTTGCAAAACCAGGAAGCCGTATTATGTGCATTGGGAGACGGAAAAATAGGGAAAGTCAGAGCCAGAGGCACTAAAAATATCATCGGGGCGATGAATGATAAAGGAGTTAAACGATTGATCTGTCAATCAACTATTGGCGCAGGCGACAGTTATGAGAACCTGAATTTTATATGGAAATATGTGATGTTTGGGTTTTTGCTCAGAAGAGTGTTGCCTGATCACAATCTCCAGGAAAAATATATACAGGAAAGCAATCTTGATTACACCATAGTCAGGCCGGGTGCATTGACCAACGGGGCAATCACGCACGCGTATAAAACCGGGTTTGCAAAGGATTTGAAAAAGCTGTCCTTAAAAATAAACCGGGCTGATGTAGCAGATTTTATGTTACAACAATTATCTGTGGAAGATTATATCAGGAAGTCAGTCTGCATATCCAATTAGTGCGTTTACACAAACACCTGAAATGATGTCAGCCGGATTTTTGCTTCTTGCTGCCGTTGTTGAGTGTTGTGCATAGCTTATTGTGCTTCGGCTTCACCAACAACATTCCACAGCACAGGCTATATTAATACAATAGTTTCTTCAATTCCCTGTTGTTGGTGCGCCACCCGCATTAGCTTTGCTGCATACCAATTTATATACTCAAAACCAACTGCCCAATTTTGCTTAATAATGATAACATCCCTACTGCCACCTGTTATTTATTTTCAGCTATCATGATCATATACCCTTTACCAGCCGGGATGCTTAAAGCGCTTAAAGACTGCAGTGGCTGCTATCTTAGAATTTTTTGATGAAAGGGGGGATACCCGGGCGCGACTTAAAGAATAAATAGATGTGTCCCGATGGGGGCTTCACAGCCAGGCAACTGTGCAGAGAATGAGACCCCGGCGAGTCACTCAGCACCAGGGTCTCATAACCGTCCTGCTATAACCTTAAATGAAGACCTCGGTGCGACTCCAGGGTTCCGGACCTTTTGAAAGGTTCGGAGCACAATAGCAATGTGCCCTCCATTTCTTTTTTCTTGTTCCGGAATTTTTTCAGAAATTCCTTTGAGTCTTTGAACCTTTTATTGCCAGTATTGTTAATAACGCTGAAACAAATAAAGCGCCTGACATAAACATATAAGAAGCCCCAAATCCTCTTGTTACTCCATTTAAATAACCCACAAGATAGGCCCCGGCAAAAGATCCCAGGGCCCCCAAGCTATTAATTAAAGCGATAGCTCCCCCGGCAACATTACGAGGTAAGATTTCCGTTATCATAGCAAAAAAAGGCGCATATGGAACGTACATTGCGCAACCTGCGATGGCAAGCAGCGTAAATGACAACCAGAAATTGCTTGTGCCTATTGTATATGAGCAATAAAAGGCAAGAGCGGCTACCAGCAAAAAAGGCCAAATGAAGGCTCTTCTATTGAGTGTTTTATCAGAAAAATGAGACACTAAAAGCATTGCGATAATAGCCAGAAGGTAGGGAACCGCAGACAACCAACCTGTATTTACAATGCTGATTTCAGGAGCCCCTTTAATAATTGATGGCAGCCACATTACAAACCCGAAAACACCTACGTTCCATAAGGCGTATTGAAGGCATAACAAAATAACGACCCTTGACCTGAATGCTTCAGCGTAATTTTTCACTGGTTTAATATCTTGTTGCTCCTGCGACAACTGTCCCTCTAAATCATTCTTTTCAGACTCACTTAACCACCTGGCATCCCTTACTCTGTCATTTACAGCCCGCCACCAAACGAACGCCCAGATTATGGAGGGAAATCCTTCGATGATAAACATCCAGCGCCATCCAAATGATTTTATCAGATATCCTGACAAAACAGACATCCAAAGCATCGTTGCAGGATTGCCAAGAACTAAAAAGACATTTGCCTTTGATCGCTCCGATTTAACAAACCACATACTTAAAAATATAAGCAGCGAAGGCATAACCGCACTTTCCACTATACCAAGCACAAACCGGATGGCTATTAAATAATGTACGTTGCTTACCATACCTGTTGCTGTGGCAAGCAGCCCCCAAAGAATTAAAGACCAAAATATTAATCTTTTGGCGCTTTTCTTTGCAGCATAATGTGCCCCGGGAATCTGGAAGAAAAAATAGCCCAGGAAAAAAAGCGACCCCAGTAATGAAGACATTCCTGCATTGATGCCCAAATCCTCTGCCATACCGCCAGCCAGTGCGAATCCAAAATTTGCGCGATCCACAAATGCAAGGCTAAATGTGATAAAGACTATTGGAACCAGGCGATACCAGCGTTTCTTTGCAAGCGGCTTTATCATAAGTGGGTTTCTGATTTTTATTTATTGATTATTGCGCAGAGGATGCAAAGCAAAAAGCGATTTGTTCGTTCGTTTCATTCCTGCATTTCAAACTAATTATTTAGCATCAGCTTTTACACGATGCCAGGGAAACGCGTAGGAAGGCTGATGCACAAACCTGCGCATACCAATATCTAATTTGATAGAAGTAGATGGCGGTAATGCTACAACAAAATAAGCGCTGTTGACATCGGACTTCACTACCTCCGGTTCATTGTTTTCATTTTCTTTTTGTCGCTGGTAAGAGACTGAACTGAATGCATGTTCTCCAAAAGCGCCTGCCTGCAAAATAACCCGGCGGCTTTCTGTTATACTAAGGTTGACAAGATGTACTACAGTACGATTCTCTTCCAGTCCTTCTACTAAAGCCGCCACATCTTTCGGCAAACCCGGCTGCTTTTTGTCTGCATCAAAATATCTAAGCGTTGCCCGGAGCAATCCGCCATTATAAATAGTTTGCGGAGTGCCCATTGTAGTTTGCACCAGGGCTTTCGTGATCACAGGGTTATTCGGGTACAGATCATCTCCATTTATTTTATAAATGTCTCTTGTATCATTTCGCATAAAATGCATCCTTTTGATTACTTCTTTATAATCCGCTTTCAAAGATTCCAGGGGCCAGTCGGGATTCTTTCCTGCATAATACATAAGGCGCGCATGCTCGGCACTTCCAAAGGTTCTGTCGCCATTACTTATTTCTTTACTCCAGTCAAACGGTTCGGCCGGTTCCCAAACCTTATTATCATCTTCATTGAGTGTATTCTTTCCCCAAATCCCCTCATCCCATAAGGGGTGAAATTTATTGCTCTTCATGAGAATCTCTATTTTTTCCCAATCTCCGGAAGCCATAGATGCATGCCACAGATGAGCAAGATCCTGTACCATCATTGGACGATAGCTGTACCAGCCTTCTTTCTTATAACGATAGGGAACCAATAACTGCCCCTCCCCGGTAGTTTTACCTCTTTGCATTAAACCCGTAATTTGCGATCTTAACAAATCCAGGTATTTCGGATTCCCGGAAAGCATATAAGCATTCTCGGTTGCTACAGACAGCTGGGAAAACATCATCATCAACCCATACCTGCCGTACCACCCGTATAGTCCACCCCACCATTGACCATTGCGATACTCGCCGACTTTACCCGTCTGCCCGATATTGTCGGGCAATAAACCGCCATTATCCGCTATGCGTTTCATCCACGCATCTACATAATTCAATACCCATGTCTTATATTTTTCTTCACCGGTATACAAATACGCATTGGTCATAAGTCCGGTAGCCGCGAGGTTAACAGGAACATCTGTACGGGTCACCATCTGGTCATACAAGGCCTGTATTTGTTTTTTTCTTTTGGGATCTTTTATCCATTCGGGTTCGAGATTATTTATTTTAGGATAAAGGGAAGCATGCCCGTAGCGCAGGTTATAGGTTGCGTCTGAACTGGTTAAAGGCCCCTGGCTTCCCGTGAATATAGATTTGATGATAGTATGCCCGGGGTCATAATTCTGCGCTTCCGGATCTTCATTCAGATACAGCCCGGCAAAACGCCTTGCCCGCTGGATATTTTGAGGAAGCGTTGGGTCGCCTAATGCCAGGTTATAGAACGCGGTCAATCCCTCACTGATATGAAAGAAGTCATCATTGCGTGGATATTCCTTATACAACTGATGATGATAATCTATAGAATCTTTAAAGTAAGCCGTATTGTCCCGGGTGATGGCATCATATTCCTTCAAAGCTGTTTCAAAAAAATATTTATTGCCCGATATTGCATACAGTTCCGGCCAGTTATAAAACATCTCATATACATCATCATAGGGACCTTTTCCATAAGTAGTGCCGTCAGTACGCGTAAACTTCTTTACATAATAAGGGGCAGCCTGCTCTATTACCCGTATCAATTGCCATTGCATGATGGCCCATTCCGGGGGCACTTGCACGGTGACGGCCTTAACAACAGCCATTTCATGTATACCTTTATCAGGATACAATTCCGGTGGGCGACTGGCATTGGTTGACTGAGCACATATAGCGGAGAATGCAGTACTTAGCAAAGCCAGCGTTATTGCCCTTACGTTTAAACTCCTTGTCATTTTGATATTTTTTGATGTGTTTTAGTTTTTCTCCCGGATGCTGATATTTAGTTTTCTCCTGCTTTTCGCCACTTCGCTTTCGAGAACAGGGATTGAATTACTGGTAAAGCTCAGCCTGATATAGGTAAGGACTTTAGCAATTTCAGCGTCACTCATAAAATCATGCGCAGGCATTACGCCTGTAAAGGACTGGCCTTTTACAGTGATCGGCCCGCTAAGTCCTTCCAATACTACATTTATCAGCTTTTCCTTATCACCGTTCACCCATTCGGATCCGTCTAACGGGGGGAAACGAGCACCATCGCCTTTTCCGTTTGCCTGGTGACATGAAATGCAATAGGTGTTATAAATTTTCTCACCTCCGGCCGCCATCCCGGTTGCAAGGTTATCCCCGACTTCATCAGGCGTCTTTATGGATATTCCCGATTTACGTTTTTCCATTT
Organism: Chitinophagaceae bacterium; assembly: GCA_019638615.1. Lineage (GTDB taxonomy): Bacteria > Bacteroidota > Bacteroidia > Chitinophagales > Chitinophagaceae > Agriterribacter. The sequence continues at coordinate 26,557 of JAHBTL010000005.1, forward strand.
CTGCCAACTGGGGCATGCCAAAATTTTTTCTGTCTCCTTTGAACATAACACGCCAGATTTTCCCTTTAACATCATCGCTGATGTATAAAGATCCGTCAGGCCCCATTGCCAGGCCCATGGGGCGGTGAACGGCTTCGTTTGAGCTTACAATGGTATCTTTCCCGGCGAAACCATCTGCAAATATTTCCCAGGGGCCTGAGGGCGCCCCGTTACTAAAAGGAACGAAACAAATAAAATATCCAGATTGCGGATATGGCGTGCGGCCTGCGGAACCGTGAAAGGCAATGAAAGCCCCATTTTTATACCTTTCAGGGAACTGGTTGCCTGTATAGAAAAGCAGATCATTGGGCGCCCAGTGGCCGGGAAACCCTATCAGGGGCTGTGCATAAACGGCCCCGTTGCCTTCTTTTTTTCCGTCACCTCCATACTCGGGGCTTAACAGCTTTTTATTTTGTATCTGGTCGTAATAGTAATAGGGCCATCCTCCATCCATCCCTTCCTCTACTTTAAAAAATTCTTCGGATGGGAGCATTGCATTTTGCCATGCTGTATATAAAGAAGGCCATGTCCTGTTCAGGTCGTCTCTCCCATGCTGTAAAGCAAATAAATCATTGACTTTGTGATTCCAGTCCATCGCTATAATACTCCTGATGCCGGTTGCATAGCGTATTCCATCTTGTTTTGTTTGATTTGTTTTGTTCGCATCAAAGCGCCAAACGCCTGCATGTTCCGCAAGCTCTGCACATGGATCCTGTCCTAAGCTTCCGGGTTCTCTGTTAACTACCTGGCAAACATTACTGATTGATCCAAACCCAACATACATATGCCCGTTGTCATCAAATGCCAAAGGTTTTGCGATATGCTCTATCTTGTAATCATCGGTAAGTACAAGCTCAATCCTGCTTTCAGGAACCAATTTACCGGGCGTTAGTTTATTTCTATAAATAGCCCCTCTTGTGCTGAAATAGAGATAATCGTTGTAAATCCTCATGGCTGTAGGCCCATAACCACGCTTTTCCTGGTAGTCGCCAAAATAAGAGATACTATCGGCCTTACCGTCATTGTTAACATCCCTGAGCGCAACATTGCCGGAATGTAAAGCGCCCTTCGTGAGCTTCACGTAAATATCTCCATTCTTACTAACAGCGAGATGCCTTGCGGGACCTACACTGTCTGCAACTACTACGGCTTCAAATCCGCCTGGTATAAAAAGCCCGCCGTTGTCAGGATCTCCTTCAGGTAATTGTTCCTTTTGATAACAACTGGCTAAAAAAAAGCTGGCAATCAGAAAAAGAGAAGCCGTAAATAACTTCGAAAAATTGAGCGTTTTATTTGCTTTGGATAAACTCTTTTCAATGCAAACTTTTACCATGTCCTGGTTTTTAATAACTCCTGTATTTCTTCTTTGGGAACAGGTAAGGCCGACATATTTGCTTTCAGCCACATTGAAAAATCCTTTTCGATATCATTGGTCCATCGCCTGTCAATCTGGCCTGGAGTATATTTGCCTTCCCGAAGCCGTTGATGACCAAACCGGTCTCTTAAGAGTACCAGTTCTCCTGTTTTAACTACTTTTTCTGCTAAATGGGGCGGGATGAATATTACACCATCCAGTTTTCCCAGCACGATGTCACCGGGCAATACTGTTACTGCACCAATGCGAACAGGAATATTGATGCCGGTAAGCATCATTTCCTGCTGATAGGAAGGATGACTTCCTCTGATAAAAGAAGTGAATCCCGGTATTGCTGCCAGTCCTTCCAGGTCACGGACCGTTCCGTTTATTACCACCCCGTTGCCTGATTTGGCAGCAATGGAAGTACCTAAATTGTCTCCAATGATCGGCCCGTTGTCTACCTTACCGTAAGAGTCCGCCACGTATACATCGCCTTTGCTCAACATGTCAATTGGCCAGGATACCATGTCCCCGATCCTCCCTTCCTTCTCCCCTTTTTTTTCTAACAGTTCTCTTACTTCACTCCGGAGTGGCATATATTGAGCTGTAAGCACACGGCCAACCAATGTTTCACCCGCATGTATATTTTTCCAGTGCTCTTCATATTGATGTGTATATCCTTCTCCTCTTAATACAGACCATGCCTGTTCAAGGGAGATCTTTTTCATTCGTTCCAGAATATTATCGCTCACTTTAGGACGCCCGTCAGGAAAACGCTCGCCCTTCCATTTAGATGTTATGGCAATAAGGTCTTCCCGGCTCAGTGTGAGATTTTGCGCATGTACATATTGCAGGAAAAATAAAAAGACAGCTATAAAAAGCAGGTTGCTGGATTTCATATTCAAACTCTTTAGGTAACTAAATATTTTTCATGAGCACCAGGTCAGCTCCACCAAAGCGGAAGCCCGGCGCCTTCCATTTTTGGATTTGGCCTGCCATAAAAACCTGGTGAGAATGGAAATTTCTTTTCTATATTATCAATTAACTCCACGCCATATCCTGGTTTATCCGGAATCATAAGCCATCCGTTCTTAATTTCATACGGTTCTTTAAAAATCTCCCACTTCAATGGATTGTAGGTCATATTCGTCTCGCACATATGCCCACCCGGAACGCCCGCCACCAAATGAACATTCGAAATAGTAGTGAGTCCGCCTACCCAATTGTGTGGATCATATTTTCTTCCATATTTAGCCACCTCCTGACCGATATACCAACCTTCAGTTATCCCCGTATAATTAGTATCCGATTGTACTACATCCATTGCGCCCGAATTGATAAAAGGTTCTAACTGATACCGGTTCCAGCAATTTTCGCCACCCGATACCATTACCGAAGGCATCGCAGCTTTGATTGTAAGCAATTTCTCTACTACATCAGGAACATTAAATTCAAAGGGTTCTTCATACCAGTAAAACTTAAGACTTTCCAGGACAGGACAAAGTTCATTTACGATCGTATCCATATCCCAGGGGAACTTTTCAATGCAGAGCTTAAAGTCGGGACCTACAGCCTTGCGGAGATTTTCTAAGATCCGGACGTATTTCCCCATAGTCATCCCGCTGAATTTCCAGCTTGTGCCCTGCCGGAATTTAAAGGTGTCAAACCCAAGTTTTTTATAGCGAAGCGCCTCGGCAATAAGCGCCTCCTCTCCATTGTCGTACCATGCATGTTCAACGCCCCCGCTTGCATACATGTGAACTTTGCCGGACGGAAGCCTGTTTCCTGCCAATATCTTATATACAGGTTTACCAAGTGCTTTACCGATCACATCCCAGATCGCGTTATTGACGCCAGCCCAGGCTCCCATCGCGGTCCGGCTATGCCCCTGGTTATTAGTGAGAAAATCTACATCAAAAACATTGGCTCCTTTTAAAAGCGGGGTTATGAAAGTGTCCGTATAGTCTTTAATCTTATCCGGATAACAATAGGGACTACCTTCTCCAATACCAATAATTCCTTTATTTGTGAAGACCTGAACTAAAGCAGCGTCAGATTTCCATACAACTAATCCCCCCACACACCAGAGATATTTATCTTTAGGCGCCACATAAGATAAGGGAGTAACCCTGATGTCCGTAATTACAATATGCTCGCGCTTTAGTCCTTCCGCAGGATGGGTACGTTTATCGGGAATATATTCATGAGACAGTTGTCCTAACTGGCCGGGAACTGCTAACTGACCTCCTGTTTCATACAATTTTTTCTTTTGGGGGTTATTTCCCTCCATGCCCCATGCGCTCAAAGCCATGCCCGATGCACAGGCTGCCGCACCAGTGGTGAGAAAAGAACGCCGCGAAAAAAACTTCCTTTTAGGATCACTCATTTTTAAAATTTTTGTGGCATTATTTTTTTATCGCTGATCATCCTTCAGGTAAAAGAATTTATTTAACAGCCACATCCCATACTTTAGCCATTCTTGACTTACCTGAAGGACCTTCCACCCACAGAACAACTACGTACTTGCCAGGCCTGGCATACTCATGTACAGGATGTTGTTCGGCAGATGTCTTTCCATCGCCAAAATCCCATTTCCATGAAGTAATATTTCCCCCGGACTCATCAGTAAAAGCAACCAACCGGCGGTTCATGTCTATTACAAAAAATGACCATCGCGCATCAATGGGTTTTAAAAACTTTTTTTCTAAAGGCATCAGCCGAAAAGGAAGCAGGAAGGTTGCATCGCCATACATTTTTCGTTCCTTGCTCAATGTCCAGAATCCGTTATTGTTATGATTGCCCTTCGTGTTTACATCATCATAATCTATGATTGCCCAGCTAAGTCCAATGGTTTTATTTTCTGTCAATACCGACTCAATGGCCCTGGAAGGGCCTTCATAGCCTGCATAATCAAAGGGGGTGATCCAAAACTCTAATGTCAGTCGCCCGGAATCACCCGGATTAAATGCATAATCGCAGGCAGCATTGGCATAAGGCAATTCCTTGATCCATGACTGGCTTCCCCACACAAAAGCCCATTCTTTTCCTTCGGCAGGCGTATATATATGATAGTTTTGCGCCTGCGTTCCCTGAAAAGAGAAGTAAGCATCCATCGGGTTTATATCTTTAATAGTATGAAAAGGGCTAATGAAAGGACCGCCTGAGCGATCACCGTCAACCACCAGCTCAAAAATATCATTGTGCAGATCAGGCAATGAAAAATCCCAATAGTTATCATAGGCCTGGTAAAGAAAATACAACCTGTTCATTCCTTTTACCCAGCCTGCTTTTACTGTTGCATCTAAATTTTTTGGATTGCGAACCTTGTGCGCGCCACTATCCCTGTTATCAATCAACTGATCTGTTCCCACACTGTATTCTTCCCCAACAATGTTCCAGTCATCTGCCTTTCCGTCAATAGCAGGGATCATGTTTGGCGGAAACTGGAATACTTTAAATGACCTCTGATCCTGTGCAAATAAGATACCCGTATGCAGGTAAATAAATGCCGGCAGGCAAAGCAACCATCGAAAAAAGCGCATACCTAAAGTTTATAATGCCTTACAGCGTTGTCATAAAATAATTTCTTCTGATCTTCGAAGGAGCGGTTTTTAACCACTTGTTTTAAAAGATCAATCCATCCATGCAGCGTCATCCCTTTTAAGCACCAGGGCCAATCACTCGCGAACATTACCCTGCCGGCGCCAAAAATGTCAAAACAGTGATCAATTACAGGGGCCAGGTTTTCGGCTGTTACAGCATATCCCGGCATACGGGATACAAGCCCTGAAATTTTACATACCACATTTTTTTGAGCCGCAATAGCTGTTATGCCGGTTATCCATTCTTCGCGGGTATGGTCAGTGCTTGCAGGTGATATATCATGATCAAAAAACACTTTCGGATCCGCATTTCCACAATGGTCTGCCTGGAACCGGGTATCCGGGCATAACTGTATCAACCGGGCCATATTGGGAAACCAGGCCGGGGGAACAATAAAATCAAACCTCATGTTCAGCTCACCCAAAAACCGGATATTATCAACAATGCGGCTATCCAGTATAGATGCATCAGACCTGAATCCGGCCCTGATACCCTTGATACAATCTGTATTTTTAAACCGCGAAATATACGCCCTGAAATCGTCCTTATAAAGATCTGCCGAAACAACAGCTCCTGCAGTGGGGGCAGACCGGTCTTTGCAAAGCTCCATAGCATAAAGCGCTTCTTCGTATCTCCTGTCCGGCGCTACGGCAACCTCCATGTAAACCGCTTTTACAATATTCAGTCCTTTAATTGCCTTTTTGTATGCTGCAATTCCAAAGTTCCCTGCCACTGGAGGGTTTGCCCAATGCTTTCCAAACCGGTTAAAATCAACTAAATGCTGGTGAGTATCCACAATAAGGAGAGACGGCATATGCTTAAGCTCATCCGCATACAATAACGGGCTCCCCCCTAAAGAAGCTGCTGCCAGCACTGACACAGATTTTAAAAACGACTTTCGGTTCATAGTAACTTTGCTGTATTGAATATATGTGTCGCGAAGGGCCTTCACAGCCAGGTAACTGTGCCCCCCGGCGAATCACCTGGCACCAGGGTCTCATGGCTGCCCGCAATAGCCTTGGGTGAAGGCCCCGGTGCAACTTTTGTGTCGCGGTGGGGTCTTCACGGCCAGGCGAATCACATGGTTACTACTACGGCTCGTATCCTTCGTTTAGCAGCTTTTCATTAATCGGAATGTTCCAAACAAAGCCTTTATCTGTGTAAGGCACAGTACCCGGCCCTCGGTCACCATTGGGAACATCCACTTTCAAACCTCTTAAATAATCAATACGATCTCCCTCACAAAACATTTCAATTACCCGCTCATCACTGATTATCTGTTCGGTAATAGTTGAAGCCGTAATGTAATGCGCTGAGGATTCGTAAGGCATGCCGGCTACACCTGCGTCCCACGCGCGTTTCCTTACAATATTTAAATCGCGTGCGGCACCATCTTTATCATCTGCCAGGAATAAACAGATAGACCTGGTAAGGTACATTTCAGCAAGCCTGATCTGGGGGACATTTGTATAATTTCCTTCGGGGCCTCTGTAATATTTATTGCTGATGATACTACGCCACTCCATATTCACCCTCTTATCATAATAACGCCCGGGCAATTGTTGCGCCGGAGGAATATTTCCGGGTTCTCTGACAAACATCAATTGCGTAAATCGTTTATCTCTTTTAGCGGCTAAATTTATAGTGGTATCTGCTTTGGGGCTGGTCATCCATCCGAGCCTTTGCAGTACGGCAGGATCAAAATAAGTAGCTGTCCAATCGCAGGGCTTGCCATTAAATAAATTGGTAAAGCAGCTGGCATGTAAGTTTTGTCTGCCAACAATCTTGTCGTAACATGGGATATACATGATCGTTTCTCTTCCCCTGTCTAAAGTACTTTTATTGAATGCACTAATCGGGTCTTCACTTAAATCGTAATCTCCGCCATTCTCGTCAATCACCTCACCGGCGTACTGGGCAGCGTGCGGATAATCTCCCATAGCAAAATAAGCGCGGGACAACATTGCCGCAGCCGCAAATTTATTAGCCCGCCCCGCCTGGTATGCGGCGTGCATTTTGCCTGTTATATAACGCTCAGGCAATAAGTCGTGCGCTTTTTGAAAATCCGAAAGAATCTGATCCCATATCTCCTGTACAGTGCCTATTTTAGATTTTACTGCCAGGTCATAAGTAGTAGATGCAGCTGTGCGCAATGGAATCTGTTTCGCATCATTGGCTCCCCCCGGCACATAAGCATTTACAAAAAGGGTAGCGTTCATGTAATAAGCATATCCTCTTAAAAAGTAGAGCTCACCCATGATCCTGTCAAAATTATAGATTTTGTCATCGCTGCTTATATTGGGATATGGGCTGCCTCCATTATCTTCTACAAATTGCATTGCATCGTTAATGGACGCAATTACCTGGTAGGAGGTGGTGAATACCGCATCCACCCAATCTTTGTTGTTTTCCGTATCGCGGTACCAACCCCAGGCAGCATCCCCGGGGGTCGACCAGTCTACATCGTCTCCTACTGCGTTTTTGTACAAGTACCAGTAGTTGAATACATTACCCCAATCACCCAATGCAAAAAGCCTGCTATAAGCACCTCTTGCTGCCCTGTCAAATTCAGTAATAGTGGTCCACGGGCTTTCGGGAGGTCTTTGCAGCTCAAAGAAATCTTTTTTACAGGATGTGGCTGACCACAATAAAAGAAAAATAAAAAATATATACTTTTTCATTTTGTTCAATTTTAAAATCTAACATTTATACCTACACTGGCAGAAAACAACTGGGGCAGATCCCATGCAGTGACATACCCCTGCCCTTCCGGGTCCCATCCGGGATATTTTGTGAGCGTATATATATTTTCTACGGTACCATAAAGCCTCAGGCTTTTGAATACCTTATGAAGCCGGGGGGATGAAGAGAACGTATACCCCAGGGTAACAGATTTCAATTTTACAAAGTCTCCTTTGAACATCCATTGATCCAACGGAACGCGGGGATCGCCCATGCCAACAATAGTTCCGTCTTCCATCTGGATATTATTCAACCAGTCCAAACGCTGGTATTGGGCTACATCCCCCGGCTTTTTCCAGTAATTGTCTACAAAGCTTTCCGGTATAGCGCCCGTACCGGTTCCGCTGCCTTGAATCATATCCCGCCAGAAATGATCAAGAATATAATTGCCTCCGGAAAAAGTAACTAAAATGCTCAGGTCAAATGCTTTGTAATTGAACCTGTTGGTTACACCGCCATAATAGGTGGGCATGGCGCTCTTTCCCTTCTGATGAAAAAAATTCGTACTCATATTGGGGTTGGTAGCTAAAAGGGTAACCTCTTTGCCATTCGCATCTGTCAGCCGCCGGGTCTCACCTGTTTCATTGTAATAATCCTGGTCACGGGCGTAAATCATCCTCAAGCCCGTTTGCGGATCAATTCCCGCTGATTCAGCCAGGAAATACTCCCGGATGCCATAACCTACTTTGGTAATAAAAGGAGAGGACACCATGCCGGTTCCTGCCTTATCCACCTGGGGAGTCAGTTTCTTAACCTCGTTATGGTTAAAGGATACATTGATTGCAGTTGACCATCCAAATTTTTTCGATGGTGAAAGGTTATAGGAAGTAACTGAAAGCTCAATACCCGAATTGACCAGGTCTCCTATATTTCCCCAGATGGTACTGATGCCTGCTGATGAGGGCAGCGCACTTTGCAAAAGAAGATCATGCACGTACTTGTTATAATAGGCAATCGAACCATTGATCCGGTGATTAAGGAAACCAAAATCAATCCCCAGGTCCAGGTTATTTGTTTTTTCCCACACCAGGGTTTTTACGCCAATGGATGACACCAGCGTTCCATCTGTACCCAATATGTCTGCACCGCCATAACCCAAACCGCCGCTGTAGTTTGTTACATCAAGCTTTCCCGGGATGTTCGCATTGCCTGTCTGACCATAACTGCCCCTGAGCTTTAAAAAGTTCTCAGCCCCGAACCTGCCCATAAACGCCTCATCCGATAAGATCCACCCTGCCGACAATGCTATAAAGTTGCCCCATCTGTAATCAGGCGTAAAAACTGAAGACCCGTCTCTCCTGATGCTGATCCCCGCCATGTATTTGTCTTTAAACTTATAGTTGGCACGCCCGAAATAAGACCTCAGCATATTTTCGTCAGTTAATCCTGAAAACATATTGTCTTTTAAAGCCGGTGTACCCAGTTGCTGATAAGTTCCTACCAAACCCCGCCCCTGCATGGTGCGGATCCACCTGTTTCCCCTCTGGGATTCAGTTCCAGCCACCATATCCAATGCATGATCGCCAAATCCCCTGCTATACTTCAAGTACAAATTATAGTTGATGTTCTTTGTGGTGGTAGCATCATCCTGGCCCAATGTGCCATCATAACGAATATCGCCCGACACCCAAAAGTTTCTATTGGCCTGTATAACATCTGCCGACAACTCAGTTCTGGCTGACAGCCCCGTAACAAAGGGAATTGAATATTCTGCATACACGCTTGCCAAAACACGATACATATCCAGGCTTTCTACCAGGTTTGCGGGATCGCTGGTAGCCACGGGATTGTTAACATACGGATTATAATAACGTGCAGGATCGGCAAGACTATATACCGGGTCAAAGGGTACCTTCACACTGTTCAACATGCTAAAGCCGCCTGCTGTTCCGCTTCTATTCCCATCCTCGGAGGCCCCAGATCCTGGTGAGTTCTTGCCCCGGTTGCCCTTCGATAATGATGCGCTTACCTTTGTACCTATTAAAAGAGATTTTAGCGGCGTAAGATCCAGGTTAGCCCGCAGCCCATACCGTTGAAGGTCTTCTCCCAACATCACCCCTTTATCTTTTCTATAAGTGCCGGATACAAAAAAGCGCACTCCTTCATTGCCCCCGCTCGTTGAAAAATCAACGTTTTGAAAATTACCCTGCCGCATACCTGTTTTCAGCCAGTCCATACTGAGCCCCTCAGCTTGTTCGCGCGTCAGGAGCTCTGTTGCATATACCTTTTTGGAATAAAAATCATTCATATTAAATGCTCCTAATCCAAAACCTCCTTTTGCCTCATCTTTGATCTGAAACCATTTTTTTGAATCGAGCAGAAAATGAACTTTTTGCAAAGGCAGCTCTGAAACTCCGGTACTGTAACCAACATTTAAAGATGCTTTTCCGGATTTCCCGGATTTTGTAGTCACTATTACCACGCCATTTGAGCCCCTGGAGCCATATATTGAAGTAGCGGCAGCATCCTTAAGCACATCAATAGACTGTATGTCTGCCGGGTTAATCAGATCCATAGGAGATTGCTCCGCAGAACCATTATTGGTAATGCCGGTATTGGTAACGATGGGCACTCCGTCAATTACCCATAACGGGCTTGTGCTGGCGCTGATAGAGCTCAACCCTCTGATTTTTATGTCTACTGTAGCTCCTAACCTTCCGGAACTGGTTTGAACGCTTACCCCGGCCGCCTGCCCTTGTAATAAGGAATTGAAGTTCGTGACGCCTGTAGGAGTTTCGAACACATCCGCTTTAATGGTTGAAACACTGCCGATAACATCGCGTTTCTTTTGCATGCCGTAACCCACCACTACTATGTCCTCCAATCCTGCAACAGACGGCTCCAATACCACTTCAAATATTGTTTGACTGGCCGCTTTAACGGTTTTGGTCTCGTATCCCACAAAAGAAAAAACCAGTTCCACATTATTCGTAGGCAGGGATAACAGAAACCTCCCATCGGCATTGGTTGTGGTACCCGCCTGTGTACCTTTAACCGTTACGCTTACACCTTCCAGCGGCTCATTTTTTGCATTGGTAACCCGGCCGCTGATATCAACAGGCGGTGGCATAGCTTTCAAAATATTTTCTACTGGCGGTACAATTGCTGCTTCCTGTTTTATAACAATTATTTTACCGATGATCTGGTAAACAAGGAACTGGTCTTTCAAACAACGGTCCATTACTTCGGAAACGGGAGCATTCTTTACACTGATAGTAACCGGGCGGGCTTCTTTCAACATGGTTTCATCCCATATAAATGAAAATCCCGTTTGCAGCTTCACCTCGTTGAATACCCGCTCCAACGAGGCGTTTTTAAGTGAGAGGGTCACCTTTTGGGCAAAGCTCTCCGCGTTCGCGCAGAGGCTTGCTGCGATCAATAATACTGTTAATTTCATCGCCAACAGCGTTTGTTTTGGTATCCGGAGTAGCAAATACCCGGCAGTACAAAGAGCTTTTAAATGCATAACTTTGCTTGGTTTTGGTTAATGAATAGATGGTCTTACACGATTGTTATTATTGAGTTAACCCAAACTTCCGGCCAGGGGTGGTAGTGACACTTCTGGCTTTTATTTAGATTACCTGTTAATTACTGAATAATAATTTTAGCATTATCGAGCCTGGAATGTATCCCGTACTGCTCAAGCGCCTTCAGCATATCCGTCAAACTGACCTCCCGGTTGATCAAGCCTCCAAACCTGGCTGCCGGCACTCCATTTTCATATTCCACCTGCACATCATACCACCTGGCTACCTGGCGCATCAACGATGCCAGGTCTGTGCCCTTCATACGGAAATATCCTTCTTTCCATGACATTACCTGCTCCAGGTCAGCATTACCTGCAACGTCTATATTTTCACCCTTCACTATCGCCTGCTCACCGGGTTTTATAACGGAAGTATATTGATGATTTGCAACCTGTACAGAGCCTTGTAACAGGGTGATCCTGGTATCCGATTCATCATTGTAGGCATTCACATTAAAGCGCGTTCCCAATACTTTTATTGCCGTTTCTCCTTTACTCACTATAAAAGGCTTCAATGTATTATGCGCTACTTCAAAATAAGCCTCGCCTTCTACCGCCACCTTCCTTTCATTTTCTATAAAAGCAACAGGATAGGTAATGGACGAACCGCCGTTCAGCCATACACGGCTGCCATCCGCCAGGATAACATCAATGATCCTGCTGCCGCGGGGATTGGAAAGCGTATTGTAGCTCAGCTCGCCGGGTGAAACAGCACCTGCTTCATAAGCGATCTTGCCGTCCTCCAGCTTCACCAGCTTCACACTTCCCTGCACGGTAATCGACCCGTTGGCAGCGCTATCTAAATAAATTGTCTGCCCGTTGGAAAGCGTGATCGTAGCACGATTCTTTTCAGGTGCTGTTATGCCGGTCTGCGGAGATGTGCGTACCATTTCCGGTGAACGCTTATCCGGTTCGTTTGATAAAAAGAAATACCCGCCTATCCCTATCGCCAGCAGCACAGAGGCGGCAACCGCTACCCGGCGCCATATGTCCCGGCCTGCTTTGACGGGCATGTAGTGCACGGGGGGCTGTTTTTTTACTATTTGCTGAAAGAGCATGTCGGCTTCACGGGCCGACATATCTCTGTCTTCGGGCAGTTGATCGTAAAAGTCATTAAGCATCTGCGCTCTCCTGCTTTCCAGTAAAGGATCCAGCCAAAGCTGAAACAGTTCCGTTTCTTCAGCGTCGGTCAGGCTTTCGTGCAGGTATCGCCGGAATAGCTCTTCGAGGCGTTGCTCTTTCATAAATGATGTTGATTTCGGAATAAGCCAGGCTCATGCAATTACATGCCCATATACTTTAGACAAACAGGAGTTTGCCCGGGGGCCATCAGGAAAAAAATAAATTCAGTTAAAGCAAATAATAAGAGCGAACGATACGGCGGTATCCATCCGGTGTTCCAGGAACATCCTGATAGAGCGAAGTGCCAGCTTCATGTATTTTTTGGATGTCAACACCGATATACCCAGTTGTTCGGCAATGGCTTCATGGCGCAGTCCCTGCTGCTTGTGAAGGATATATACTTTTTGTTGCTGTAACGGAAGCTGCCTGATGGCGGCCTGCAATACCAGGGCATACTCCCGGTCGGCTACATCATCTTCAGTAAAGCAACTGCCGCTTTCACGCATCGGCAGGCGGGCAAGTCCCAGCTTTTCCATGGCCCTGGCATGGAGATAATTAACAGCAGTATTGCGGGCTATGGTACGCAACCATGCATTAAAATAATTTATCTCCCGCAATTGCTCCCGTTTTTCCCATATTTTCATGAATGTGTCCTGCACCAGTTCCTGCGCCTGGCTTTCGGAGCGGGTGAGCAATAACCCTAATGCGTATATTTTTTTGCGGTAATGGTCATAAAGCACCCTGAAAGCAATTTCATCGCCTTCAGCCACCCGGAGCAACAGGTCTTTCTCATTATGCAGTAAAGTCTGTTCCAAAGCAATCAATCGCTAAATAACAGTGAAATTATCAAAAAAAGTGGGAAATCATTTTATGATTTCAGCCTGATATTAACCATCAAAGGCAAATGATCGGAATAATGCACTACAGGGGCTGAAACTTTTTCTACCCGGCGCAATGCTTTCGGGCTTACTAATACATAATCGATTTTTTTAACCGGCGTATCGTCCGGAAAAGTAGGAAGACCGGATCTATCTGTTGTTTGCAGGTGTTGCTGCAGCAATTGAATTTCTTCTGCATCAGGTGTTGCATTCAAATCGCCGGTAAAAATTACCGGCAAATTATTTTCTGAAAGATAATGCAGGGTTTCATTCACCTGGGAAGCTCTGATTGCTTTATCAAAAGCGGAATAATGTGCTGTGGCAAAAAGAATTTTCTTTTTTCTTTTTATTGGTATAGTGGCAAAAAGCATGGAAACAGATTCGCCATTGGGTCCTTTCTTTAAAAGCTTTAATATTTTAGGCTCCACTTTTGCTATCGGGTATTTGGAAAGTATTCCCACTCCGTAAGCGCCACCCTGGTAGGGAAAATGTCTTACAAAAGCATAGTGCATACCGGTGATCTCTGCCAGTCTTCTTATCTGGTCAACTTTTCCCGATCGTTCGCATACGCTGTCCACTTCCTGCAGTCCCACGATATCCGGATTTTGTTGCCTTATGAAATTCCCCATAGAGTCCAATGTATTGATCTCATTCCTGTCAGCCCCGTGATGTATATTGTAAGACATGATCCGCAACTGCTGTGATCGTGCATTCAAAAAAGATAAGCTGAATAATAATGTGCAGAAGCAGTGTTGTATTGCTTTGCTCATTTAATTCTATATGGCTTTCGTGTTATTACTGCTTTTTGCATTGTCAGGTGTATTTTATACAAGCGGGCGGCCATTAAAAACCTTTCCTTATAAGAGCGTTTCAGCGCCTCTCTTAAAAGATCATCTCCGGCCTTTTCGTATCCGTATGCGGGCTCCTGTACTATATTTTTTTCCCGGGACATCTCTTGTAGATTTAGCCACAAATACTGATTGCAATTTAATAAAAATATAGCAAATACTGATTAAGGGTTTCCAACCTTCCGAAGGTTGGAAACCCTGCAAATCCAGAAAAGGCCGGCGTTGGGTAGCCGCCAGTCTTTGTTTTTGATCAATTCACTGAATTTTGTTGCCTGAACCCAATTGGATGAATGCCTGTTTCTGGCCCATTAATTATATGCTGGTTCACTATTTCGGCAATTGTCATCGGCGCATATATGGCCGCATCAAATCCTAAATGGTTGGACAGTTGCTGCGCTTTTTGTACACTCAGCTTACCAAACTCGTACCTTGCTATCATTCTTCCCTTTCTCATCAAAGCGTTGTCTATCAGGTTCAGGTTGCTGTTGAAGGTGCATATGATCTGCACATTCAAACAATCGCTCAGCAATCCATCACTCAGGTTAAGCAGGTTTGAAACTGAAGAGCCGCTGTTGATCTTACGATCCATCATAATGTTTTCAGCATCTTCTATTACCAGCACCGCATTGGGGTTGTTGATCAACAGATCAATAAACTCCGGGTTCATCAAATTGCCGGCAACGGACGGCGATAAGAACATCACTTTTTTCTTCAGGGTTCCTACCAGGTGACGCAGGTAGGTTGTTTTACCGGTGCCGGGTATACCGTGCAGCAAAACAATGCCCTTGTCATTTTCAGTATTTAACCTGCTCCTTATTAAGGCATCAACGGGTAAGAAATCATCATTGTAATGCAAATCCAGATCCAGCACCGTTGGTTTTAACGGAAGCGGCTTTAACTCCAGCCCTCCGTTGTTGAGCGTGATAATATTGATCTCAAAATCCTGCTGTTTTTCAGGCACCTTATATTCAGAAAGCGCTTTCAGAAGATTATCTGCAAAACTGTATTTGTTATTTGCATATAATACTTCCGCATATTGCCCTGCCAGCTCAATGATTACCTTATTGCTCAGCACAAAAATGGTTTTATTGAACTGCTGCATATTTTCCTTCCTGTTAAAAAAACAATCCTGGAAAATGTCTACTATATCATTCCCCAGATTGTTTTGTATATAAGCATATGCCCTGGTAACATCCATTTCGTCAATATATGTTGTGCAAGGTACACGCCTGAACCTGAACATGTAAAATGCTTTTGCTTCAATATACTGGTGATCAAATATTGACGGATTTCTTTTGACATATATTCTTGCCCAAATGCTTTGCATTTTTGCTTTCGGGTGTGTATTATTCAACAGTACCACAAAAGCTATAACAATTAATATTGATAGTATGCTCATAACAGTTGTTTTAATGTACCACTTTATTGGCGCAGCTTGAGCTGGCAAATGCGTGAGGCTTTGCTTTAAAAGCAAACCCCATTCCCATAATATATCCCATCGCTTCTTTTAAAGCATCATTGCTTTTAAAGCTGGGGTTAGTATTAATGTCAACATGCACTTCCATATCTACGCTATATCTGGAAAAGATGTTACACAATGCATAAGCCACTTCAATGCTCTTTCCCACTTCAGTAAGCATCCTTTGTTTAATGCTCATTTTTTGCCGAGTGGTTTCGTTGTGGATATACATAAAACCACCCTTACCTTTACGGATGAATACAATAACGGTAGCGTATTCAGTGATCTTTCTCTGCCCGGATGACCCGTTCGGACGGGCTTTTACCTGGCTGTCTGTACCAATGCAGACCTTCAGTTCGTGCCCGGCCTCTCTTTCACGCATCAATACATGAGCCACTTCCTCCTCAATCGGGATCCTGATCCTTTCGCCATTTAGTTTTCTCCATTGTTGCTGTACCTGTTCCATTGGTCATTGTTTTAAAGTTTATTCTATTGCCTCCTGTTGAAGGATATCCAACACCTGGCAAAGCGATTTGTTTTTATAAGGATTAATTTCATCATGCCTTTCAATGTTTTTCCATTTCCACCAACGATCTCTGTGTCGCCTGTGAAGAATTTTATCCATACGTTTTTCTAAATCCCGTCTTTTAATATAGTTGTCTAACTGATCAATCTGTGATTCCAGCGCCGCATCTTTAATTCTTACCTTGTCAATCATGTTCGGCCGTACGCTCATTACAAAGCGCCAGGGCTCAGTAAACACATATCGTTTTACAGGCTGGCTGCACCATTTTTCATACCTGAACTCTATGTTGAACAATTGTTGCTCGCTATCCGTAAAACATAGTTTCTTAAAATGTTGCTCATCTGGCTCAAGAAGCTTCTGAGGTTTTACCACGTATATCTTTCGTCCAAACTTTCTTCTCTTCACTTTAAAATCCCTCTTTGAGCTCCAGTCGTATGTATTGATTTTACTGAGTATATTTTGAAAAAATACTGCATGCTTACCTCTTGCCACATCATCTCTTAAAACAAAAAAACGTTTCCATCCTTTTTGCACGGGCGGTATTAAAGGCTCCCAACCCAAATTCCCTTTTTTTACCCATAGCTCGCGGCGTTTTCTATCAAGCTGTATCAATTGTTTATCAAAATCTTTGTACTGCATACGGTGCTTTTGCCTTGCAGAACGAAGCCGGTAACAGAGCATATCTTCTCCGTAATGTTGAATAAGTTTTGTGTCCATAATGAATGGTTTTGTTCCGTTCGAAAACTGTTGTGCCATTGCACATTTTCTCTGTCTGTCATTATGAACTTTAGGTTCTTTTTCATATTACTTTTATTTTTGCACGGGTTGCAGGACTCCCCGCCTGCCGGGCGGGCAGGGAACCTGCGGCAATGGTTTTGGAGACCATTATGTTGCCATTTACACCAAACCCGTATGCGCGGTGCCCAAAGGAATCGAACCTTCTTAACCGGATTTTCAGCCCGGCACATAGACCATATCTGTCAAAGCACCATTTGTTTGTAATGAATATTGACAGATCACCGATTCCTCTTCATCGAATTCATTCATCACAAACAATGCGGAGAGTAAAGGGATTGAACCTTTGTACCGTTTCCGGTAGCCTGGGTTTAGCAAACCTGCACATTACCACTCTGTCAACTCTCCGTATTTTTGTGTTATCAACTGTATTGCTACTATCAGCTTATGTTGTAGCCTGTCCCGCCGGGGCGGATCACTTGCTTGTGCTTCAACAATACTATTCAACTGCTCATGAAGCACCCCGATGAATATCGGCGGTACGTTCTGTTTACTATTCAGCAAATTGCAACCAGTCAATATCATCAGCGGAGAGAAAGAGATTACTCACGGCATGTCTATTTTATTTTTGTGTTCGTGATTTCCGCTTCGCTCCAATTCGAACCCCTGAACCTTTTACAGTCAACTGTTTTCAAGACAGCGTCCTTGGCCAACCGGACTCTCTCCATTTGTTTTTCCGTTTGCTAGGGCTGACCAAAAAGGTCGTCATTGCGATCCGCCGCGGCGGAGAAGCAATCCCAAATACTTAATCCGTTATCGTTCAATGGGATTGCTTTCCCGACACAGTCGGGATTCCTCCCTGCCAATGACATATCATCCAGTTTGCTATTTATCAACTGGTTATGAACTTCAATTTGTTGTTCCACAAACCCGGTTTTCCTTTCAACTACAATCCCACCGCTTTTTTCTGTTACTTTTTTGCGGAAAAAAGTAACCAAAAAGCCGCCGGGAAATTATTACCGCAATTTCCCGCAACGCTCTGATGAAGCTTTAGTACTACTGTGAATTCAGCAACAGAGCCCTGATACGTTTGCTGATAACTTAGCCGACTTAGGATACTTACAAATCAGAAAGCTGTGACAAACAAATGCAACTTGTCACGGCGCAATGACGTTCAGCGACCTTTTTGGTCAGCCCCACTATATGTTCTCCGGAGATTATATCTCCTTGTGTGAGTGGTAGGATCCGAACCTACTCAGCGTAATAGCAACGGTGTTACAGACCGTCCCGGCTCTCCCACTCCGGCGCACTCACATATATAAATTTGTGGCGGAGGCGCACTCCGCCACATCTGCCTCCCTTTACTCATCATAACTAAGCAAGAACTTATTGTTGATGGCCTTAAATGATACCAACTCATTTGCTATTTTCACACGTATTACAATACCCTCTGCTAATACATCTGCGTTCAATACAGATTTTCTTTCAGCCATTTTTAACAAAACATCAATATCATCAGCCAATGCAAAGCTTTTCTCCAAAACGGGTACGGTTTCTAATCCTATCACTCCAAATACTTCCTTCCATTCGTCATACCCGGCATATTTATATTCATCTATCCAAAAAAGGGTAAAGAAAAAAACGCTATTTCCTTTTAACTTTAACTTATTTCCCTGGATGCTCTCACCAACCAGCTCTCCTTGTATAGCAACATTTCTATTCAGTGACCTCAGCTTGTCTTCTATTGCCAGGTGCTTTGCTGTTTGCCAGTATACGCTGTCAGCATTTTCTACCAATTCCATATTTCTGCTACATACTCCAAACCCGCCGTCCTTTATAAAAAATGTTACTGACGTACCATCCAGCTTTTCGGTTATATAATATTCTTTACCTTTATGTTTAGAAAGTTCATCTTGCATTACCTGCACCCTCGTTTCATCTGTTTTAGGTATAAAGGATGGAAACTCAGCTTTCTTTACTCCCGCAATTGAATCCGGAACAGGAGGTTCATATTTTACAACACCAAGTTCTTCTGTTACATCCATGCCCTCTTCAGCCGCAAAACTCTTAGACAGAATACTTAACGGAAAACAAATTCCCTGGGAAACCTGACCTCTTAGCTTCACTGTCTTGATACGAAACTTCATTTTTCTTAAAAACTCAAACTCCGTTTTTTCAGGAAGCAGGCTGTCAATTTCAACGTAAACACAGAGATCATTTATTTTGAACTCATCCTTCTTTACCACTAATGACCATCCCAATACCGTCGCTTTTACAATAGCATCAGCTCCTTCAATAGGCTCGAGGTTTTTTATTCTTTGTATGCTTGCCAGTTTTCTCATACATTCATTTTTTATTATTGCGGATGAAGAAAGACTCCCCGCCTGCCGGACGGGCAGGGAACTTTCAACCCCTGGCTTAACAAGCCACCGCTCTGCCATTGAGCTATTCATCCATTGTTGGCCCGGTGAGACTCGAACTCACAACCTTCCGGTTAAAAGCCGGAAGCTCTTACCATTGAGCTACGAACCAATTCTGTTGCGGCGGCCAGAATCGAACCAACAACTTCTACTTTGTAACAGTAGATATCTTCCCTGTCCGGCAGGCAGGCATTGAATTAAGTCGGCCTTTGTGATGACTGATAGAATTGAACTACCAACCTTTACGGTATCAGCGTAATGCTCTGCCAATTGAGCTAAGTCATCGTATGTTGCGGCTAAGGGAGTCGAACCCATAGCTATGGCTGCCGCCTGTCCCGCTATCAGCGGAAAGACCATTGAGCTACCATTACTCTAAACCGCATTCTTGTAAGCCTGACCAGATTAGTAACTTCACATTTATTTTTTTGTGTTCCTGAACTCCTATTTGTCCTGGTTCGAACTATTACTGAATAGTTCTAAAACGATTGTCTCTACTGGTTGACCTGGCCAGACTCGAACTGGCAACCTTTAACATATAAGATTACTGCTCTTACCATTGAGCTACAGGTCAGTTGTGCTGGCTTAACAAGAGTCGAACTTGTACCGCTTCATCCGTAGTGAAGCATTCTATCCCTGCTGTCTGGCAGGCAGGTAAAGCCAACATTTTTGCATGTAGTCTGTACCAGATTCGAACTGGTATCATCAGGTAGAAAACCCGATATCCTGAACCCTTAGACGAACAGACCGTTGCGGACAGCCCTGGTTCAACCGGGAGCATGCTGCTATGTTTTGAAATAATCATGATCAAAGAACTAAGCCCGTTTTGGAAAAAGCATCCCCGTTGTTGCATCTCTTCCGCTTGCATCGAAACGAACGGGGAATACTTGTTTCCCTCCCTTTCTGCACCTGATATTTTTACCTCCACTCTGTAGAGATCACAAAAAAGCCCGGTCATTTTTTGTGACCGGGCTTATGCATTATCTTTTATTCAGATCATGTATGCATACATTCCGGCCATGAATAATTACTTTCATACGCATTACCTGTGGGCACAATACCTCCTTTGTTCTGCGCACACCATTGGCGTATGACGGATGATAGCGCATTATTTAATATCAGTGTTCTAAACCGTTTATATCGTGATTGTTTTATCATTTCTATTTAATAAAAAACCCCGCGATTCAGGCGGGGCTTATATTTGAGCGATTTTGTTTTTACACTAATCAACAGCATTATATGCCCCGCAAACTGTATAGCCCACCTCAGGACTAAACCAGCTTATTGATTTGATATGTACTAACATCGTGCGTTGCATATGATTTGTTTTGCGAGTGCAAAGGTTGAATGATTTTTTTTACAATACAAATTTTTTGTCGAATTTTTTTTAACTTTTTAAATGCTTTGGTAATAAGCGGGAAGTGATTGTTTGGACTGGATCTTCTTTGCGGAGATCATGAACCCATTTTATTACCTCTATCAGGGCTGATTAAAAAGGGAAATGAAGGTTCTGAGAATTGCTTAAACGACTACCGGTCTCCATCACCTATCCGAATAAATCCGACATCAGATAGTCTTTGGATCTGTCCCCCGGCAGCCTCCTGCTATGCTTTTGCAGGCGCTCCATTCACATATAAAGCGTAGAAAAATTATTTTATATGTGCTTGAAAATTAATTGTTTGAAAAAAATGCTTTTCCATATACTCAACTTTTGTTGTGAAAGCCTGTATATTATCAAATGCTGCCTATTTTTAATTCCCGAAAATTGCAAAGTGTTCAACTTCAACGAATATATTGTAGATGCTCCCGGTATTTGTCACCGGATCAGTTGTGGCGATTCTCTTTTTTCCGTCTATACATGCCCGTTAGATCAAAAATCTGTAGATATCTGGAGTCATAATAATTATATAGTGTATGTAACTGAAGGACGGAAGATATGGCATACAACCCAGGGTTCGTACGATTTGCAGGCGGGTAGTTGTGTCTTCATTCGTCGGGGCGCCGCGATAATCGAACAATTCGCAGGGCCTGGCTTCTGTTTTTATCTTTTTTTTGTGTCAGATGAATTTATTTGTGATGTATTAAAAACAAAAGCAACTGCCCTTCCTCCTGCAGGAAAAAAATATCATTCCGTTATTCATATTGAAAGCAGCGAGGCAGTACATTCCTATTTCAAATCAATGCTTCCCTATTTCAATGCTCCGCAAGCTCCCGATCAATCACTATTACAATTAAAATTCAGAGAGCTGATTCTCCTGCTGGCAGATAACAAGGACAATGAGGAGTTGTTATGCTATTTCTGCACTTTGTTAAAATCTCCGCAAAGGGTTTCATTGCAAACCGTGATGGAAGATAATTTCTGCTTTAATTTAACGCTTGAGGATTTTGCAAGATTGAGCTACCGCAGTTTATCAGCGTTCAAGAGAGACTTCGAACAGGTATACAATACTTCACCGGGTAAATGGCTGATAGAAAAAAGATTGCATCACGCTAAAAACCTGCTCACCATAGCCGGCAAATCTGTAAGTGATGCAGCTTTTGAAAGCGGGTTTGAGAGCAATGCTCATTTCAGCAGAGCTTTCAGCAAACAATTTGGTGTGCCTCCTTCGGCGTTAAAGAAACAAATAGCAGTTTTGAACTGATTGGTCAAATCCCTGGGCTTTACAGCAAAAAGGTTTTTTACAGCGCTTTTTAGTTTTGCATCATTATTAATCAAAATAAAAAAGCAGATATGAATGCGAACAAAATGCTTTGGGAGAAAGGAGATTTTACTCAACTTGCTAAAACAATGCGTAAAAGCGGCGAAGCACTGGTAGCTAAATTAAATGTTACTAAAGATCTTACTGTTCTTGATCTTGGCTGTGGTGACGGTACTACAGCCATACCTGAAGCAAAATCAGGGGCACAGGTTTTGGGTGTAGATATAGCAAGGAACCTTGTAGCTGCCGGAAACAAACGTGTGGAAGAAGAAGGACTAACTAACATTAAATTCCAGGAAGGTGATGCGATAGCGCTTGTTGACCTGGAAGACAAAAGGTTTGATCTTGTTGTTTCCATTTTTGGTGCCATGTTTGCGCCAAAACCGTATGATGTGGCAAAAGAAATGGTGCGTGTTACAAAACCAGGCGGAAGGATAGTGATGGGGAACTGGATCCCGGGTGATCCTACGCTGGTGGCGCAAATACTAAAGGTCAGCGCTGCATACACTCCGGCTCCGCCCGAAGGCTTTATCAGTCCCATGTTATGGGGGAAGGAGGAAGAAGTTATAGAACGTTTCAGACAGGCAGGTATAACAAAAGAAAATATTTTCTGCGAGAAAGATACATTTACATTCATTGCGCCTTATTCACCATCAGAATTTGTAACCGTATTCAGGAAATATTACGGGCCTACAATGAATGCATTTGAAGCAGCAGCAAAAAATGGCAGGGCAGAACAGCTTCAGGAGGAACTGGAAGCATTATTCGATAGCCAGAATATAAGTGGAGACAATACAACTTCCATTCCTGCAACGTTCCTGAAAGTAACCGTAAACGTGTAAGCAATTATTCCCGGGCTGTCATATAAAAAGTGGAGCAACAGCAGCGTACAACTTTTTATTTTAGTAAAAAGGAGGAGATACAATATCCCCTCCTTTTTAAACATAAGTAAACTGTGATCAGCTATTTATCACCCCTGACATATTCTGCTACAGTTTCTGTTTCACCTTTTGTATCCGCATTAATATGAATATACTTTTTATCGTCCTTTAAAATAATGCTGTAATTAATGCCGGAGCTGTTGGTGGTTTCAATTACACCGCATACTTCTTTTTCGGCATACGCCCGCTTTACTTTATATAAAACATTTGAAGGCAGTCCGATCTCCGTATAATAACGAATGGTTTGAACAAGACGACCTTTGCTGTCAAACAACGCGCGTGTTTTAACAGAGGCATTTACAAAAGACGCTTCATAATAATCTCCGGAAACATTCCATGCCGGGGCACTTGCATTTTTGAAAACTTCGTTAAAAGTTTTCATTACTTTTTCATTTACAGGGTTAATCCTGGATGCAGCAGATGCGGTGGTGCTTAAAAATATGACTGCTGCGAAGATAATTTTTTTCATTTTTTTTATTTTTTAGATGTTTAATATTTTGTTTATAATTATTGCACAAACATATATCGCGGAGATATCTGGGGCAAGTATATATTGCTCAAAGGCACTAAAACACAACATGAACCGTAGTTTTTCAGCGTTGAACATCATAGCACTGGCTTTTGCGCTATTGTTAGGGTAATTGTGAGAAGTGAGACGCGAAACCTGAGACGCTCACCTCTCACAGATGATAATTCCTTTAACACCTATTCCTCCGTATGCAGCAGATAGAAGGTATATTCATTGGGTGAGCCTAACCCGTTTTCATAAGACCCTGAACCGCCTTCCGGCTGAAAAGCATATTCAAATCCTTCGAAAAATTCATCAGGCGTTCCGCCGCCTATATATACTGCCATCGGCACACCATTCAGCACACTGGTTGCTGTTATAATATATTTGGTAGCAGGTATATTTTCAACTCATCGCACGAATATGACCCCGAAATTAAACCTCACCGGCAAGAACAGCCTGCTGCGGTTTGCTATATAACATGTTTCTATACACTAGCTACATTAGCTGTGCGAGGCATCTTCGCCTCGGATAGCAAGGTTGTCTCCTCCGGCGACATGTAGGAGAACCCGCAACTGGCTTTTCCCGGAAAATGACGATAACATGATAAATCACTTCCCGGAATAAGCGCAGGATAAGCTAATTTTGCGGCTCAAATCAGCCACTTCAGCTATGTATCTTCAAAAGCGTAACCGCATACTCCGCACCGGCTCGTCTGTTCGCAGCCTGGTTGCAGAAACTGTTTTAACTCCAAACGATTTTATGTTACCCGTTTTTGTTGACGAAGGCGAAAACGTTAAGCATGAAATTCCTTCCATGCCTGGTTATTACCGTTACTCGACTGACCTGTTGGTGGAGGAAGTGAAAGCGGTTTGGACAATGGGTATTAAGAGTGTGCTGCTTTTTGTAAAAGCAAAAGACGAAACAAAGGATAATACAGGCAAAGAAGCCTGGAACCCTGACGGATTAATGCAACGCAGCATTAAAGCAATAAAAAATGCTGTGCCTGACATGCTGGTGATGACGGATGTGGCGCTCGATCCCTATTCCATATACGGGCACGACGGCATTGTAAAGGATGGCGAGATTGTAAACGACGAAACGGTGGATGCGCTGGTGAAAATGAGCCTGAGCCATGCGGAAGCGGGTGCGGATTTTGTCGCGCCGAGCGATATGATGGATGGACGCATCGGTGCTATACGCAAAGCGCTTGAAGAAACACATTTTACGAAGGTGGGCATCATGGCATACAGCGCCAAATATGCTTCCTGTTTTTATGGGCCGTTCAGGGATGCATTGGACAGTGCCCCTGGCTTTGGCGATAAAAAAACCTACCAGATGAATTATGCCAACCGACGCGAAGCCATCAATGAAGTATTGCAGGATATTGAGCAAGGGGCAGATATAGTAATGGTAAAGCCGGCCATGGCTTACCTGGATATAATACGTGAAGTGAAAAATAGTGTAACCGTACCTGTTAGCGCTTACCATGTTAGCGGAGAATATGCCATGATCAAAGCTGCTGCCAAAATGGGCTGGCTCGATGAAAACAAAGCAATTATTGAAAGCCTTACTTCCATTAAGCGCGCCGGGGCGGATTTGATAGCTACGTATTTTGCCAAGGACGCGGTGAGGCTTTTGAACGATTGATCTTATTGCTTTTTCTGTACAACGTATTTTACCGAGAAGCTGGTTTCCCCGCCGGGAGGAAGCGTGATCAGCCCTATGCCGTTGTTAAACGAATCAGGGGGGGCGCTTAGGTTTTCGATGGCAATACTTTTTCGGTGCGGAGGAATATAAACCTGTAAATAAGGATAGCTTTTTTCCGGGTAAAACTCAAGCTGCCATTGGCTGACAGGGTCGCGCAATACACACAATGGCTGCGGTTTCGAAAAGTCTAATATAAATGAGTTGTCGAGTTCAGTTGATCCGATGCGTTCCGGTGTAACAAAACCGGCATTGGGCAATATCTTCCCGGAGGGGATAAGATTGATAAACTCCAGCACCTGCTCAGAAGCAAACTGTAGCTCCAACTCATCCACGCTTTTTCCAAAACCAAAATAGGGGTGCCATCCATCTGCTACCGGCAACGGAGCTTTCCCTGTATTTGTAATACGGGTGCTTATTGTAAGCGCATTGCCTGCCTGTAAGGTATAAGTTATTACACAATCATACGCAAACGGGTACCCCGGATCGGTAGCCGGATAACTGTATAACAATTTTACGGAAGCTTCCTTTTCTGTAACTGTTTCTTCGGTTACGGTAAATGCCTGCCGGTACAATAAGCCGTGTATTGCGGAACCGTTTGAAAGATTATTATTAAAACGATATTCTTTTCCGTTAAATCGATAGGTTGCATTTTGGATCCTGCAAGGGAAAGGAGAAAGCTTTAATCCTTTGAATCCTCCTGATTCGGCGCTGGTATCAAATTCGGTTTTGCTGGCATAGCTGTGAATAATATTCAACGGGCCTTTAACAGTAAAAGCATGCAGCATCGCGCCACAGGCAGGAACTATTTCTACAGAACATTCTGCGATGGCATCGCTCAAAACAATTTTGTCAAAGCCGTTTTCATGTATCCCGTTTATCAAAAACATATTTTTCAATTGGAATGCCAAGTTAAAGCATGAAACTGAAACTTTACCGGTATCTATGCATTCAATCGTTTGCGCTATTTTAAAACAATAGAATTAGGTGTTTAAATCGCAATCACAATACTATTCTGAAATAGAGCGGCGATGGCAAGTTCGTATTGTGCACCAGAGGTGCTACCTGTTTGTAACTACGTGCAACACATCTCCTTTTGCTGCACCGTAGGTGAAGCCCCTTTTTGCACACAGAGGGTAGCCCCTAACGGGGCAAGATCTATGCCTGCTATTTTTCTACAAACGGGCAGCCTCTCTGAGCCCATGGCAATTTATTTTTTGTTGCTACTCCGGATCTATGTGCCTGATTCTATAAAATAAAAAAGCCGGGCTTTCACCCGGCTCCTTATAATCTCTTACAATGATATCAATTCAGGTATTTTGCTATTTCCTCGCTCAACGGATTGACCTTGCTTGAAAACACGGTGATCAGCTTGCCTTTTTCATCGACCAGGAATTTGGTAAAGTTCCATTTAACGGGATCTTCTATTCCTTTTTTCTCAGCTTCTTCGGTAAGATATTTGAACAAAGGGTGAATATCATCTCCTTTTACAGATATTTTTGCCGCCATTGGAAAAGTTACCCCGTAATTTTTCTGACAAAACTCCTTTATTTCAGCATTGGTGCCGGGTTCCTGGCCTCTGAAATTATTGGCAGGAAAACCGATGATAACGAGTTTGTCCTTTTTTTCTTCATACAGCTTTTCAAGGTCTTTATACTGAGGCGTATACCCGCATTTGGAAGCCGTGTTGACGATGAGAATTTTTTTGCCTTTATATTGAGACAGATCAATGGAGCCCCCTTCCAATGATTCCACCTTAAAATCATACACGGAGGATGCTACTGTTAAAGCAATGGCTAAACATAGTAAACGTATCATACAAAATGGTTTTTGATAATGAATACAATGTCGTTTCCTTAACGTTTCTGTGTAGTTGCGGGTGAAAACACCCGCAACGGCGACCGCTGATGTTGGTGTTTTCACCAACATCTTAAGGAAACGACATTAATAATACAAATTTGGTGCAAAAAAATGAATTTGCGATGTTAACATTCCTGGTGATGACGGGAAAGGGGTGTGAGGTATCAGGCGTGAGGAAGTCTTGTGTGTGCACAACCGTAGGCGCAAGGCATGCCTTGCGCCTACGGTTCTCAAATCTCAAATTTCAAACATCCCAACGATAAACTAAAAACTCCAAACTAAAAACTCTATCTTCTCATAAAACATCCCAGGTCGGGAGCGCCTTCCCTTAGCCGGCCATCAAGATCAGTTGTAACATTGGTTGAAGTGCCGGCGCCAATAGCGGGAGAGTTTTTTTGACCGATATGGAAATCGAAATACCGGCGGTTGGTCTGGATGCTGTCGAAAGCAGGATCCTGATTGGCAATGCAGTTGAGGAATGTTATTTCGGGTGATGCATTTTTTGCTTTATAGAGAGAATGATCCAGCAGCAGGTCAAAAGGCTGGTTTCCTTTTCTGGATACCACTAACTCGTCCTCCACATTTCCGGCATCTCCCCATATAATGCAATTACGGAACAAAGCATTCAGCGGGTAGTCTACCTGCTGCTCATCTGAATTGCTTATGAATATAACTGGTTTTTTATGTTCTATAAAGGCATTGCCATAGCTGGCAATGGTGCAATGCGTAAAATTGTAATCGCCACCCTGCTCTATAATAATATTTGACCCGCAATTGCTTACCAGGCAATTCACCGCATCAATGCTGGTACCTGCACCCCAGATGCCGATATCGTATATATTATCAATAATGCATTCATGCAGGCGAAGCTTGGGCAAGGCATTCCCCGAAGAGCCTGCCGCCACTATTGCCTGGTAAGCATTTTTAATAACGGCATACTTGATATGATTGCTGTGACTTGCAGGCCTGAAGATCAGGCCCGGCCACGATGCCGGCAGATCACGGTAGCCTTTGTCCAGCCTGTCGCCGAGGAATGTTACGCTGTCGGCTTTGGTTCCGTTTACCACCAGCGTACCATCTATGATAAACGGAGCATTGGCATGCATGAAAATGCGGCATCCCTTTTCAATAGTAAGTGAGGCTCCTTCATGTACGATCATTCCTCCGGAAATAACATAAGGCAGGTCATTGTTCCATGTGATATCTGACTCAATGATATGGTTTTTCAGAAAATGGGCATTTTGTCCGTATGCTTCTAATTGAACATAACGCTGTCGGCCGTTATAATTTACCTGTATGCTGTCCTGTACAATAAAAGGCTGATTGCCTGAGCCGGGGTCAATGGTTACAGACACAAATACATACATGCTGTCATGTGCCTCCATTTCAAGATTGGTTATTTCTGTGCCGGGTATGCCATCCACATTCATACGATAGGAAGAGCTGTTTCCGCCCATCAGCTTTACTGAACTTAACCGGAGCTTTTGATCGTTGGTATTAACAATGGTAAAATATTGTGTTACAGAGCCGGCTGTTGTAAAAACAGCATCGAACCGTACGCTGTCGGTTATTGATATGGTAGCATCAGAAGAGGTAATAAAAGATTGTTTGCGGCATGCCAGCAAACCGGCGATGGCAAACAATAGTAATATGATCTTCCGGTTTTTTTTCATTGTTCCTTTATAAAGCTGCGTAGGCCAGGGTCACAATGCTGATCTTTGCGCCTGGTATGTCTTCAAGAATGGCATTGCCGCATGCTTCCAGTGTGGCGCCGGTAGTAATAACATCATCTACCAGCAATATATGTTTGTCTTTTACTGCGTGATTTGCCGAGGCCGTAAAAACTCCTTCCACATTCTGCCAGCGTTCCATACGTGTTTTGTGGGTTTGTGTAGAAGTATAACGAATCCTCTGCACCATACCGTATACAACCGGTATATTAAGCATGGTTTCCATTCCCTGGCACAATAACGCCGCCTGGTTATATCCTCTTTTGCGTTCCTTGTCGGGGAACAGCGGTAATGGTATCAGTATATCCGGCAGTACCTGGTGCCAGGCAGATGCAAGCGCGGCGCCCATCAGCTTTCCAAAATAAATACCCAGCCCGCGGTTGTTTTTATATTTAAACTGGTGAATGAGCTGTTGCAATAAAGAATCTTTGGAAAAATAATACTGGCTTGCGGCTGCTTGCAGGGGAAGCCTGCCCCAGAGTGTTTTTTCAACAGGATTGCCCGGCAAAGAAGCAAAGCCTGTTTCGTGCAAATGTTCGCTGCATTGTAAGCAAAGCAGGTGATCTTTGCTCACGAGATCGCTTCCGCATCCATGGCAAAGTTGCGGAAACAAAATATGCGAAACGCTATCAAAAACCGTTTTGAGCAATGCTGTTACTTTTAAAAAAGATATTTATACACTTCATCTACCCTTGACATGGCAACAGGTTCAATGTTGAACGATTGCTTGCTTAATCCTTTTTGATTGTATTTGCTGATAATTATTTTTTCAAATCCAAGCTTCTCGGCTTCGGCAATGCGTTGTTCAATGCGGTTAACGGCTCTTATTTCACCGCTTAATCCTACTTCGCCGGCGAAAGCGATATGCTGCGAAAGGGGGATATCTTCGTAAGAACTTAATAAAGCGCTCACCATAGCAAGATCGATAGAGGGATCTTCTACTTTCAGCCCCCCGGCAATGTTTACAAACACGTCTTTCATACCAAAATGAAAGCCGCCCCTTTTTTCCAGCACAGCCAGTAATAACTGCAGGCGCCTGAGATCAAATCCGCTGCTGGTACGCTGGGGTGTGCCATACACAGATTGGGTAACCAATGCCTGCACTTCAATGAGCAGGGGGCGTTGACCTTCGAGGGTGGCGGCAATTGCTATACCGCTTAACTGTTCTTCTTTTTGGGTGATCAATATTTCTGAAGGATTGGATACCGGCCGCATGCCCGAGCCGGTCATTTCATATATGCCCAGCTCCGAAGTAGAGCCAAAACGATTTTTGATCGTCCGCAAAATGCGATATGCATAATGTTGATCTCCTTCAAACTGCAGCACGGTATCTACCATGTGCTCCAGAATTTTCGGACCGGCAATGTTGCCGTCTTTTGTAATATGCCCGATTAAAAAAACAGGTGTGTTTGATTCTTTTGCAAAGCGTTGAAATTCCGAAGCGCATTCTCTTATCTGTGAAACACTTCCGGCAGACGATTCAATATAAGGCGAATGCAATGTTTGAACAGAATCAACGATCACTAGTTGCGGCTTTAGTTTTTTAATCTCCTGGAAGATAACCTGTGTAGAGGTTTCGGTCAGTAAGTAAAAAGAATCGTTTACAATGCCTAAACGATCTGCGCGCATTTTTATCTGTTGCTCGCTTTCTTCCCCGCTTATATAAAGTGTGGTGATATTTGTAAGCGATAACCCGTTTTGTAAAAACAAAGTAGACTTTCCTATTCCCGGTTCACCTGCAATTAAAACAATGCTTCCCGGCACTATACCGTTGCCCAGAACCCTGTTCAGTTCTGCATCCGGCGTTATAATTCTTTTTTCTTCCGACGTTGTTACTTCATGCAGCGCGATTGTTTTTGCATCTGTTGTTTTTCCGGTGTATTCTTTCCAGCCTTTGTGATTGTTCTTCCCGGGTTTTTCAATCAGCTCTTCAACAAATGTATTCCACTCACCGCATGAAGGACACCTGCCTGCCCACTTCGGAGATTCATAACCACAGTTGCTGCAAAAAAATGCGGTCTTAATTTTGCTCATAAGTTAAAGATACGTGACGAAGTGTTGATTCGTAATGAGCAAAATCTATTTAAGCAATTATTTTGATCGTTTGAATGAGTGAATGCGTTGTTGAAATGTTATTTCGAATAGTAACCTCCATTGATCATTGCATTTTACAGCATGAATAATTAATTATTGGTTGCTGCATTTCGCAATGCAGAAAAACATTGAACAGAAACAAATAGTAAGAACTGAATTATAAAAACGAAGTGGATTGATAAGTTCTTTTAAAAGCCAAAGGGTCAACTTTCGCTGACCCTTTAGTACTTACTAACCCATTAAATTCTTGCACTAAATTACAAATTGCTCAAACATAACAAAATTAATTTTGCCTCCTGTTGATAACTTTTCAAGGCTTAAAACGAGTCTTATATCCCATTTAATTAATTGATTATTAATTATTTATGTTTTTTATCGGACTGATTTTAAAAACACTCGTTTAGCCAATTTGGCAGTTGTATTTTTTTAAAACTAATACAACTGTCAAAACGACCACACAAAGAACAGTACTATACTATTTCTGACAAAATGAAGAAATGGAAGGCTGTTTGATATAATAAAATGAATTAAAAAAAATTTACAATGGGATCAATTTGGTTAGTGTCTCTCATTTTTGTGGGTATAAGCATGCTGGTAAGTATGCAATTGAAAGGTAAGTTTGCCCGGTACAGCAGGATACCCCTATACAGCGGGTTGACCGGGAAACAGGTAGCCGAGAAGATGTTAAAAGAAAATGGTATATATGACGTAAATGTGATCAGTTCAAACGGCTTTCTATCCGACCATTATAATCCTGCCAATAAAACGGTAAACCTGAGCCCGGATGTGTACAACGGGGTTTCAGTAGCGGCTGCAGCGGTGGCTGCCCATGAATGCGGGCACGCGGTACAGCATGCCACAGCATATAAGTGGTTGACAATGAGGAGCAAACTCGTTCCGGTGGTACAGTTTAGCTCTACGATAATACAGTTTGTATTGATAGGAGGAATATTGCTGATAAAAGTATTTCCGGCGCTGCTGCTGGCAGGGATCGTGCTTTTTGCTCTTACAACCCTTTTTTCTGTAATTACCCTGCCGGTGGAGTTTGATGCCAGCAACCGGGCATTAGCCTGGCTGCAGCACACCAATGTAACCAATGCCCAGGAATACCCCATGGCCAAAGACGCGCTTAAATGGGCTGCCATGACGTATGTAGTAGCCGCTGTAGCATCCATAGTTACGCTCGCGCAATACATACTTATTTATGCCACCAATTCCAGGAGAGAATAATTTAAGCTATAAACGCTATGATAGGCCATGCAATAAGCATGGCTTTTTTATTTCATAAATCCGTTTTACAATCCTTTACCTTTGTGTGTGGATTTGACCTCCACATTATCAAAATTCACTTTTATGAGAAAATTTTTGAAGCTATGCCTGCTTACAGGTGTGAGCATGCTGTTTTATTTGAGTGCAGCCTATGCACAAACCAGCAGCCTGAAAGGACGTGTAACCGATGCAAAAGACAGGAGCCCTGTAGCCGGCGCCACTGTTGAAGCGAAAGGCAGTCCTCAATCCTCTGCAATAACCGATAGTGATGGTTCTTTTACATTGTCTGTTCCCGAAAATACAACCACACTGGTCATTAGTTTCGTAGGGTTTCAAACCATTGAAATGCCGGTAAACGGAAATCTCGCCGATATTCAGCTAAGCGCCATCTCCCAGTCGCTGAATGAAGTAGTGGTGGTGGGTTTTGGTACCCGGATAAAAAAGGACCTTACAGGCAATATTGCCAAAGTGAAAGGATCGGACGTTCAGAACATGCCGGTATCCAACTTTAACCAGGCGCTCCAGGGAAGAGCCGCCGGCGTTTTTGTTGAAGGCAACAGCGGTAAAGTAGGCGAAGGTGTAAAAGTACTGATCAGGGGTGTAGGATCTATTTCCGCGTCTACCAGTCCCTTGTATGTTATTGACGGGGTGCCTGTTAATAACTCATCGAATTCCGGTAATCCAATGGCTGATATCAATTTTAATGATATAGAGTCTTTTGATATTTTAAAAGATGCTTCAGCGGCGGCTATTTATGGATCAAGGGCCGCGAATGGAGTAGTATTGATTACAACAAAAAGAGGCAAGGCGGGAAAAACGAATTTTCAGGTAAATACACAGTACGGATTTAATAAACCTACGCGGTTGCGTAAGTTTTTGAATGCGCAGCAATATATAGACCTGTTGAGAGAAGCGGCTATTAACAGTGATTATATAGACGGCATTGACCCGCTGGATCCTGATCAATATGAAGATTCCTGGCTGGAGGCAGCGGAAGGAAGGCTGGATCGCTACTCAGGCTGGGCGGACTGGAAAACCGGCGAGATCAATACCGACTGGCAGAAACATGCTTTTAATGACAATGCCCGTAATGCAGCCATCGACATTTCGGCTTCGGGAGGAACAGAGAAAACTAAATTCTATATCAGTGCTTCCTATAACAACCAGGATGGAATTTTGATTGGTAACAAATTCAAAAGGCTTTCCACAAGAATCAATCTTGATCAAACAGTAAGCGA
The DNA here is from genome assembly GCA_019638615.1 of Chitinophagaceae bacterium. GTDB lineage: Bacteria > Bacteroidota > Bacteroidia > Chitinophagales > Chitinophagaceae > Agriterribacter. The sequence continues at coordinate 59,855 of JAHBTL010000005.1, forward strand.
TAAATTTAAAATAGGCATTAACCTAAGTCTTGCACAAACCAATGCAGGCAGGGTACAAACAGATAATGAGTTTTCAACGCCTATGCAAATAGTGGCGCTTACGCCTGTAACGCCTTTCCGCGATCTGGATGGCATGGTATACAACTCGCCCACAACCACCTACTCTAATCCTTATGTTGATTATGAGAACGGTAAATTTAAATCGCTGATATACCGCAACATTGGAAATATCTATGGACAATATAACTTTTTACCTTCGTTGTACTTCCGTACGGAATTAGGAGCCGATATTCAAAATCAAAATGACGATCAGTTTTATGGGTTCAATACCGATTTTGGCAGCGGCTCAAACGGGTATGGCGAATCAGGCTGGTATCGTTCTCTCGATTACAATATCAACAACTATTTCAATTACAAAAAAACGTTTGCCGACCTGCATGACCTAGAAGCGGTTGTCGGTATGGCGTATCAACGATACAATTCAGAATACGCCAATGTTTACGGAGAGCAGTTTCCTGTAGAGTCTTTACAAAAGCTCGAAAGCGCAGCCCTGATCAAAGGAGGAACATCTGTTGAGAACAACAGTTCTTTTCTCTCTTATTTTGTAAGAGCCAATTACAAATTCAACGACAAATACCTGTTAACCTTCAGCAGCCGCATTGACGGGTCTTCTGTTTTTGGTAATGATGAAAAATATGGCTTCTTTCCGGCTGTTTCCGCCGGGTGGATATTAAGCGAAGAAGGGTTTCTCAATAAATCGGATGTCATCAGCTTTTTAAAGCTTCGCGGCAGCTGGGGCTTAACCGGGAACGCGGACGGGTTTGGAAATTTTTCTCATATGGGGCTTTGGAGTGGTGCATCGTACAATGCTGTAGGTGCGCTAAGTCCCACACAATTGGCTAACAGGCACCTGCGTTGGGAAAAATCGAACCAGGTGGATATAGGACTTGATTTTGGATTGTTCAACAACCGGATCAGCGGCGAAATAGACCTGTACAACCGCAAAACACAGGATCTTATTTTTGAAGTACCGGTGCCCGGCAATTCCGGCTTTTCAACCCAAACAGTTAATATCGGCTCTATGCAAAACAAAGGGGTTGAGTTTGTGATCAATTCCGAAAATATCAGCGGCAAGCTTTTCAGGTGGAGCTCTACGTTAAATATTTCGATGAATAAAAATAAGATCCTGAAGCTGGACGGGCTGCAAACGATCATTCCCGGAAATGATGGAAGGTATTTGAATTCGCTGATGGTGGGACAATCCATCGGTGTTTTTTACGGGCCGAAATACGCGGGTGTTGATCCGCAGAACGGAGACGCACTGTATTATAAAGCGGATGGAAAAACCACCACCAACGATTACAATGAAGCCGGTGATTTTATAGTAGGCAATCCCAATCCAAAGCTGATAGCCGGGCTGGGCAACACGTTGTCCTTCGGGAACATTCAATTGTCGTTTCTATTCCAGGGTGTGTTTGGCAACCAGGTAATGAATGGCGCGGGTACATTCATGACCTCCGGCTTTAATGGTTACGATAATCAGACAACAGACCAGCTAAACCGTTGGCAAAAACCCGGTGATGTTACCGATGTACCGCAATTAAGGTTAAGGGGCGCGAACGGAACCGGCGCGTCCAGCAGGTATATTTATGACGCCGATTATGTGCGGTTAAAAAATTTTACGATCTCGTATAATCTTTCTGCAGCGGTGGTAAAAAGACTGCGGTTGGCCAGTGCGAAATTTTATATAACAGGCGTGAACCTGCTCACCTTTACGGATTATCCGGGCTGGGATCCTGAAGTAAATACGGATGCCAGGGCAAGCTCTAACCGCAACCAGGGCAGCGATTTTTATGCCGCGCCTCAAATTAAAAATATATCTGTAGGGTTAAATATTGGATTCTGATAACCTGTAAAAAACGAATGAAGATGAAAAAGATCATAACAATAATATATAGTTCTTTACTGATAATGGGTTGCTCAAAAGAGCTGGATATAAGGCCAACCCAAAGTATTGATGAAGCGGATGTGTTTACGAGCGATGCGAATATTAAAGCGGCTTTGAATGGCGCCTACGATGTGGTGAGCAACGCAAGCTTTATGGGTGGGGACCTCCAGTTGTATGCCGAGCTGCTTGGTGCAGATGAAGAAATTGAATGGGTTGGTACTTATAATGAGCCGGATGAAGTGTACAGGAAAACGATGCTGGTAAACAATGTGTATATAAGGGATACCTGGCTGAATGGATATAAGGCGGTCAACATTTGCAATAATATACTTGCAGCGATCAACATTGTAGATGAAAATGACAGGGACAGAGTGCAGGGTGAAGCGCTTTTTTTGAGAGGACAGGTTTATTTTGAGCTGGTAAAGCTGTTTGCGAAACCCTACAGCGCCGGAAATACTGCTGCAAATCCGGGTTTGCAACTGATCAGCGAACCCACCGTTGGCGACATATCGGATGCAAACCGGGTTCCCCGCAGCTCGCTGGAAGATACCTATACTTTTATACTGGGCGACTTAACGCAGGCAAAGGAATTATTGCCAGAGCCTGACCCTGATGACCCTACTGTATATGCCAATAAATATGTTGCGGCGGCAGTATTGTCGCGGGTGTACCTGCAAATGGGCGATTATCCGAACGCCAGGGAGCAGGCCAACAAAGTGATCGAAAGCGGTTATTACAGTCTTACGGCTAATTATGCAGATGAATTCAATAATTCTTCCAATACTTCCGAAGATATTTTCGCTTTACAGGTATCGCCCCAGCATGATGAAAATGATATGCATTTGTTTTGGTCTATCATAGATTATGGCGCCAGGGAAGGCGATGTGGCGATACTTCAAAAGCACATTGATTTGTATACCGCGCAGGATAAAAGACACGCTCTTTTTTATATAGACGACCAGGATATTTACCGCAGCGGCAAATGGAAATTGCAGTATAAAAACATTCCCTATATACGCCTGGCGGAAATGTACCTTACAAGAGCAGAATGTAATTTTCGTTTGGGCGGCGACCTGGGCGCTACCCCCGATGAAGATATGAATGAAACCATCCGCGCGCGCGCGGGTGCAGATCCTGTGGCCGTTACATTGAGCAATATCCTGATGGAAAGGAGGCTGGAGCTGGCTCACGAAGGACAGCGCATTCACGATATTAAACGTTTGAAACAGCCGGTGGACGGATTTGAATATGATGCTAATAAATTAGTAATGCCTATACCCATCAGGGAAATAAACGCCGTTGGCGGGGACATATTGAAACAGAACGATGGATATTGAGTGCAAAGAATGATTTATTAAAATATGCATCAGATTAAAGCCCGGATCTGCAGAGAGTCCGGGCTTTAATCTTACTGTTAAGAACTGTAATTTATTCTGTCTCCCCATACAGGAAGCTTCACATCGTGGTAAAATAAAAAAGTCCAGTGTTCCTCCTGTCCTTTTTGCCACCATTCCTGTCTTAGCTGCATACATTTTTTCCCGTCGTAATCGTATTTGGCGATAAACTTATTTTTCATTTGAGACAGTTGCGGCGCATCGTCGGCTCCAAAAAAAATAATTTCATTGTCTTCTTTTATTGTGTACACCTGGTGGTAAGGTGAATGTGCGCCGGTCAACTCATAATGGATATAGCCATCAATAGTGCCATTACCATCTAAAAAAACAACATTGTCCGATTCGCCTAAGATCTCCACTTCTTCGGGTATATAGGAGGGAAAGCCTTTTTCCAATGCAAAATCCAGCTCTTTTTTTTGTACATAATACGTTGCCGAAGGGAAGCTGAGAAAATAGCGGTTCAGGATTTTATCTTTCATGCTCACTCCGCCGGCATGGTCTTTATGCAAATGACTCATCAAAACTTTAGTGATGTCTGAAGGATTGACGCCATGGTCAATCAGGTGCTGATGAAGCTGTAATGTACCATCGGCATTGGTAAATCCCAACCCGGCATCGAGCAATAAAATATCTCTGGAAGTAATAACAACAAAAGGCTGTATTTCTACCAGCAGGCTTCCCCTGCTTCTTTCCTGTAAATGATCGTCGTTAAGATCAAATGGTATGAATTGTTTGGAATGGTCTATCGTAAATGTGCCTTCGCTCAGCGGGATAATTTTCATGCAGCGAAGTTACGTTAATAGCTTTTAGCTTTCAGTCGTCAGCTATCAGCCATTTATGGTTTCTTGTTTATAGTTGAGGAAATACGAATCAGAAACTGCAAACTATAACCCCGAAACTACAAACATTTCAAATCTCAAATCAGAAATCAGCAATCATCTTAATACCATCTGCCGGTCTTTATCCAAACGGAGGAGAATAAATATCATTATACTGAAAGTAACCAGCGACAAGCCTCCATAGCTTACAAATGGAAGCGGGATACCGATCACAGGAGCCAGTCCCATTGTCATGCAAAGGTTAATGGTTATATGAAAGAACAGTACAGAAGCAACGCCGTATGCATAACAGCGGCTGAAGGCGCTTCGCTGCCGCTCGGCAATGGTAACAATCCGGAAGAGCAATAAAACATAGATCATGATGAAAACAAAACTGCCTATAAAGCCAAAGCCCTCCCCAATGGTACAAAAAATGAAATCGGTGCGTTGTTCCGGCACAAAAGAATAACGGGTTTGTGTGCCTTTTAATAATCCCTTTCCGCGCAGCCCCCCGCTGCCAATAGCGATTTTACTTTGCTTTACATTGTAATCGCCATCCTGCTTTTTAGCAGCGGTATTTTTTTCAATGTCCGCCGCCGCCGCCGCATCTTTAGGAATATAATCTTTACCAATGGTATCGTAAATACGCTTTACCTGGTAAGGTTGCAGTACATGATCAAATATGAAAGGCACGGCAAAGCGCTGGATACCTACACATATGGCCCAAATGCTAATGATCCAGAATAAAACAGATTTATGCCGTTTGATCTGCCTGCGCATGATATAGCTTACCAGGGCAGCTATACCTGTAAGAATGATTGCCAGTATATTGGGATCTACCAATAAAGTTGCCACCACCAGTATGGCAAATGAAAACCCGACCACCAGCACAATGGCGGGCAATCCTTCGCGGAACATTACCAGGAAGAATGAAAAATATACCAGCGCCAACCCGGTTTCGCTTTGCAAAATGGCTAATATAGCCGGGGCTATAACAATAGAAGCCGCAATAAGCTGCGAACGGAGTTTTGAAAAATCCGTTTCAACGCGCGAAATATACTTTGCAAGTGCAAGATTGGTAAATACAATACACAGTTGTATCGGCTGCAATTGAAAGGCATCGCCAAACTTAATGATCGATTCAGTTCCTTTTACGTTGGAATGAAAGGGAAATACCAGCAAAAGCAGTATGATGCCGAACGTGTACCACAAATTGGCCGTAGCTGTAAAAAACTTGCTGTCGGTTAAAAGAACGGCCACTCCGGCTACAAGAGATATCCCAAAAAAGAAAGACTGTTTTCCATAATCTGTTCGAAAGGAAAGAAAACTTTTTACGATGTCATCTCCTTCCCGGTAGGTAGCGGCAAATATGCTGGTAATGCCTATGATGCATAATATTACATACAGCCACAGGATCAACCCGTCTATTCCTTTTGATATTTCTGAGCTTCCTCCCCTCATGTTATCTGGCTTTTTTTAGGTGTTTATCATCTGCTGCAATAGCAATATCCGCCCGCTTATACCGTGGTATTGTTTTATTGCTATTGCTTTTTTCATGGGTAATTGCCTCATTCAGCGGGAGGGTGGCATGCCCTGGCGCAAATACTATATTACCGGGAGAAGTTACCTTCTTTTTGTCTCCCGGCTTATTTTTAGTATCAGCGCCTGCTTTATAACCATGCAGGTATTTCTTGATATAGCTGCTGTCTTTGCGAAGGTTAAAATAAAAATAGGCCCTCGTTGAATCGGCAATGAACTGTTTGCGTTTTAAATAGGAAGGCGTCAGGTTGGCGCTGGCGATGCGCTCCACGTCTTTCATGCGTTCTGTCCTGATAGAATCCGTCAGGTATTTTTCAATTAATATGGATGCAATAGGGGCAGCCCAGGTTGAGCCGAAGCCCGCGTTTTCTACAGCCACCGCAATGGCGATCTGCGGGTTTTCGCGGGGTGCAAAGCAAACGAACATGGAGTTATTAGGCAGCTTAATGCGCTTTCCGTCTAACACCGTATATTTTTCCGCGGTACCTGTTTTGGCGCAGATGCTGATGCCCGGGATCCTGGCGCCGCGGGCTGTTCCGCTCTCCACCACATCCTGCATTCCTGCATGAATGGCTTCATACGCCTCATCGGGTATATGCGTTAATGCTTCATGCTTTACCCTAAAATGTTTAAGTATGGTGTCTTTGGCTGTTTCATTGTCTATTTTTTCTACAAAATGGGGTGTATAATAGTAACCCTTATTGGCTATTACGCACATGGCGTTGGCAAGCTGCAAAGGGGTTACCTGCATTTTATCCTGGCCGATACCCAGGGTAACATTGGTACATGAATTCCATTGATTGCGGTATACCTTATTGTATAGTGTGGTATCCGGAATGCTGCCCGGCAGTTCATTGGGTAAATCAACACCCAGTCTTTCTCCCCATCCAAACGAGTTCATATAGTCTTCCCACCTTGCATATCCCTTTTTGGTGTTATTATCTTTATTGTTATCAAGGGTCATGCGGTATATCTGTGAAAAGTAAGAGTTGCAGGAATTGGCCAGCGCCAGCCGTAAATTAGCGGCATGGCCGGGGTTATGGTGTTCGCATCTGATCACTTTGGAGCAGCCGTGGTAGGCGCCGGCACAGCCCATACCAAACGAAGGTGTGATCACTCCTAAGTCTAAAGCAACCAGTCCGCCAATGGGTTTAAAAGTTGAACCGGGTTCGTACAGCCCCCTGGTGGCGCGGTTCATCAGCGGGGCGGAAACATCCAGCGCCATCCTGGCGTAATTTTTTTGGCGGTTCGCACCGGTAAGATCATTCGGGTTAATAATGGGCCCTGAAACCATGGTGAGGATGCCCCCGGTTTTAGGGTCAATCGCCACTACGCTTCCCACTTTATTGGCCATCAGCTTTTCTGCCAGTTGTTGCAGTTCGATATCGAGGTAGGTGCGCAGGTTGCGGCCTGCGGTTGCCGAGGTGTCAAATCTTCCTTTTTCCCATGAACCCTGTATGCGGTTCCTGTTGTCTTTAATGAGGTTTTGTACGCCTCTCTGCCCCATTAATACACTTTCATAATATTGTTCCATTCCCGATCGCCCCACATAGTCGCCCATCTGGTAAAAATTATTGCTCCTGCGTATAATGGCGGTATCTACTTCACCAATATCGCCAAGCAGGTGCGCGCCCGCGCTGTACGGGTAAGTTCTGATAGGTCTTTCCACCAGTGTAAAACCAGGAAAGCGCCATATATTTTCTTCCAGCTTTGCCTGTAGCTCTATCGGTAATAATCCTTCAAAAACCGAAGGACGATAACGTCCGTTCTTAAGAATAGCGGTAAGGATTCTTGATTTGAATTCGGCAGTATCAATATTCAACAAAGAGCACAGGTAGAAGGTATCTACTTTTTTTACCTCGTAAGGTGTTACCGTTAAATCGTAAATAATGGTATTATTAAGGATGGCCTTGCCGTTACGGTCAAATATAATTCCCCGGTCGGGGTATATTACTTTCCGGTATACGGCATTATCGAAAGCCTGCAACTTGTATTTATCTGAAAATATCTGTAAAATAAACAAGCGCACCACTATAATAAGAAATGTAGCGGCGAAAATGAGCTTTATTACGGTTTGGCGCGATTGGTTGAAAACAGGCATACGTAACCCTCCTTAGATATTTGTCCTGAACTTCTGTTTTCGGTAAAAAAGTACTTCAGTTATCATGATCAATAAAAAGCTAACGCCTGTAGTGGCAAGAATCTTGCCCGCGAGGTACCATAAATTATGAAGCTGCAGCCATTCTAAAAAAACCAGCCATGTGTTATGTACAAACGACATTACCAGCACGTATACCATATAAGGCGACCAGCCCATGCTGGAAGGCGCCGGCGCTACATAGTTATAGCCCGAATCTTCCTTGGGCGCCAGCATATTGATCATGAAAGGACGCAGGTAAGCCATCAGGGTACATGCCGCCGCATGCAGCCCCGGCGATTTCAGGAAATAATCCAGGCATAAGCCGTATACAAAGCCAAGCAGCGTTAGTGAAAGCCTGGGTATTTTAAATGGCAGCCACAGCAGGTATAGAAAATACAGGTAGGGTGTAACGAACTGATGTAATGGAGGTATTTTATGAAGGATGAATACCTGTACCAGTATGAAGGCAAAAAAACGTATTATATTTTTTAATAGCTCACTCATGTATTATTCTTCGCTGAGGGTGATCTTTTCCAAAGCGTCCTGCTCTTCTTTCTGTAAATTTTTTACAACATATACAAACTGAATGTTAAAGAAGTTGGTAAGCGGCTTCAACTTCAGCAAATAAAAATTACTGCTTTGCTGTTCTTCTATATCGGTAATAATGCCCACCGGCTGCCCCGGAGGAAAGGTGGAGTAGCGGCTGGTGATCACCGTATCGCCTTTTTTGACCTGCGCACTTTTTGGAATATTTTTAAAGGTAATTACCTGGGGGTCTTTTCCATCCCATTCAACGCTTCCGGTTTCTCCACTCTTTTGCAGACTGGCGCTTACCTGGCTTTTTGAATGCAGCAGGCTCATTACCGTTGCCATGTTTTTGCTGACATGCACCACCTTGCCTACAATGCCGGTTGGGCTTACCACAGCCATATCCTTTGCAATGCCCTGGGCCGTGCCCCTGCTTAAAGTAATATAATTGTTTTGTAATGTAACGGAATTGTTTATCACTTTTGCCGGGAAATATAAATATCGCCGGTATTGTTCCAGCGAATCAACTTTAATGGAATCTATCACCGTGCTGTAAGAAGTATCGGGTATAAGAAAGTCCTGCCTTAAAAGATTGCGCAACCTGTTGTTTTCTTCTACCAGCCCTGCGTTTGTTTTTTTAAGGTTGAAGTAATATTCTATGCTGTTGTATTGCTTGTTAATCCTGCCGGTCACTTCACTGGCTACATCCATAAAAGCGGCTTCATGAAAGCGGTTAAAATGAAACAGCATATACAGGGCAATAAGCTGCAGTATCAGAAAAAAGAAGAAGTTGAAATTACGCCTGATAAATAGAAAGACATTACGCACTGGGTGTATTTTTACTGATTCTACAGGTTAAGAACAATCCGTCATCACATTTACATCTGAACGCACAACCAGGGGTAAGTTTATCGCATTACAAACGGGTAGCGCTGGTAATTTTTGAGAGCTATGCCTGTTCCTCTTACCACGCTTTTTAACGGATCGTCGGCTACATGTACGGGCAATTTTATTTTCTGGCTTAATCTTTTGTCCAGTCCCCTCAGCAAGGCGCCGCCGCCTGTTATATAAATTCCTCTGCGGTATATGTCTGACGCCAGTTCGGGTGGGGTGGTTTCAAGCGCTTTCAGGATGGCTTCTTCAATTTTAAAGATGCTTTTATCCAGCGCCTCGGCCACTTCCTGGTAGCTCACCATAATTTGTTTGGGTATACCCGTTACCAGATCACGTCCGTTTACGGGAAGATCATCCGGCGGAGCGTCCAGGTCTTTCATGGCGGCTCCTATCTGTATCTTAATTTGTTCCGCGGTTCTTTCGCCAATTAAAAGGCTGTGATACCTGCGGAGCGCTTCCATAATATCGGCGGTAAACTCGTCGCCTGCTATGCGGATCGACTGGTCGCACACGATGCCTGCCAGCGCAATGACGGTTATGCCAGTAGTACCGCCGCCTATATCCACAATCATATTGCCTACAGGCTCTTCCACGTCAATGCCTATGCCCAGGGCGGCCGCCATCGGCTCGTGCAAAAGGTATACTTCCTTAGCCCCTGCCTGTTCCGAACTGTCCCGCACGGCCCTCTTCTCTACCTCGGTAATGCTGCTGGGTATACATATCATCATCCTCCAGCTTGGTGGAAACAACGGCTTTTTAGGATATATCATTTTGATCAGTTCCCTGATCATTAATTCTGCAGCGTTGAAATCCGCTATCACACCGTCTTTTAAAGGACGGATGGTACGAATGCTTTCATGGGTTTTTTCATGCATCATCAATGCCTTTTTGCCCACTGCAAGCACGTTTTTGGGGTTGTTCCTGTCTAAAGCTATGATGGAAGGTTCGTTTACTACAATCTCTTCGTTGTGAATAATAAGCGTGTTAGCCGTTCCCAGATCTATAGCTATTTCCTGCGTAAACCAATTAAAAAGACCCATAACTGATATTGGAAAAAGTTGTTCCGAAAATAATTTTGTAAAGTTGTTGTAAATAATTTGAAATACAACGGAAAACCTTGATTTTTATTGACTTTGGGATAAATATTTTTCTTCTATTATAACTTTTCATTCCGGGGTGTTACGATAGCAGGTCCAATCATGTATTCAGCTTTCATAAAACTCATAGCCAATATCGGTTCTGTAGTACATTCCGTCAAATTCAATGATCTGCAGGATGGCTTTTGATTTTTCAGATGCTCTTTTAACGCTTTCGCCAAATGCTGTTACTGCCAGTACCCTTCCGCCGTTGGTAACAATATCATTGTCTTCGCGTTTGGTTCCTGCATGAAATACCAGGATGTCATCTTCATTCAAAAGTTCGAGTCCGTCAATCCTGTTCCCTTTTTCGTATTCGCCGGGATATCCCCCGCTGACAGCTACTACTGTAACCGTCTTACGCGGGTCGGTCTCCATGCTAACCGTATCCAACTGCTGAGCGTCAGTTGCCTTAAAAAGTTCCACCAGGTCATTTTTCAGCCTGGGGATCACTGCTTCTGTTTCCGGATCGCCCATCCGGCAGTTGTATTCAATTACGTATGGATCATCTCCTACCTTTATCAATCCAATGAAAATAAACCCTTTGTACGTAATTTTTTCCTTTTTAAGTCCCTGTATGGTAGGTTCTACCACCCTGTCAATCACCTTTTTCATAAATGGTGCATCGGCAAAAGCAACCGGGCTTACGGCGCCCATTCCCCCCGTATTCAGACCTTTATCTCCCACGCCTATTCGTTTATAATCCTTTGCTTCGGGCAGCACCACGTAGCTTTTGCCATCTGTAAGCACAAAAACGCTTAGTTCAATGCCCGACAAGAAATCTTCCACCACTACTTTTTTGCTGGCATCGCCGAATTTCGACTGCTGTATCATCAGCTCAAATTCTGCCACTGCTTCTACATGGTTCTGGCATATAATAACACCTTTGCCTGCCGCCAGCCCATCGGCTTTTAGCACAATAGGTGTTGCATGGGCATGAAGATAGACCAGCCCTTCCTCATAGTTTTCTGTATCAAATTCGCGATAGGCGGCAGTGGGAATGTTATATCGCTGCATGAATGCTTTTGCAAAGGCCTTGCTTCCTTCGAGTTGTGCGCCTTCCCTGGAAGGGCCTATAACCGCTATATGCTTCAGTGCATTGTCGGCTTTAAAGAAATCGTAAATGCCCTTAACCAGCGGTTCTTCCGGTCCAACCACCACCATTTCCACGTTATTGTCTTTGCAAAACTTTCCTATAGCATCAAAATCGGTTACTGCTATAGGTACGTTAGTGCCGCAGGCTTCTGTTCCCGCGTTTCCCGGGGCAATAAACAGTTGCGAACAAAGTGCACTCTGGCTCATCTTCCAGGCCAGCGCATGTTCTCTTCCTCCCGAGCCCAACAATAAAATATTCATATAAAGTTCTTATTTAATAATGCGGTGCGAAATTAGGGATAAACATTTTTACCGGCTGCACTTTGTGCTGACCGGTATTTTAAGCTGTTAACACCCGGAATCACCGGTAAGGTGAAAGATTTTTGAAAGCAGATATAATTAAATAATGTTTATTTTGAGTGCCTAATTTCTATTCACCAAAATAAATATATGAGCCAGGAGTCAACAGTAAAAGCCCGCCATCCCCGGGGGTTAGCCGTTTTGTTTTTTACCGAAATGTGGGAGCGTTTTGGATATTACCTGATGGTAGGCATATTGTTTCTATACCTGACAGATTCTGCTACCGGAGGAAAGGGGTTTAACAACAGGATGGGCGCCGATGTGGTAGGGTCGTTTATTGCGTTGGTGTATTTAACGCCTTTTATCGGCGGACTGATCGCAGACCGGTACCTCGGGTATATTAAATCCGTGTTCCTCGGCGGATCGCTGATGGCGGCAGGTTATTTAGGCCTGGCTATCCCGGGGGATACGGCCATGTATGTATCGCTGGGGTTGATCATTATAGGGAATGGTTTTTTCAAACCCAATATCAGCACCCTACTTGGCAATATTTATAACAAAGAAGAGCTGCGGCCTTTAAAGGACTCTGCCTATAATATATTTTATATGGGGATTAATATCGGCGCCCTGGTGTGCAATTTTGTAGCTGCCTATTTAAGAAATAATTACGGCTGGGGATACGCGTTTTCGGCAGCCGGTGTAGGATTGATCATTGGTCTTATCTGGCTGTCAACGGGTTTAAAACATATACGTCATGCCGATGAAAAAAAACCGGTGCAGGCCGGCGATATGCCCATGTCGAAGATCTTCCTGTCAGTATTTTTTCCGATGATCGTATTTGCAATTATCGGCTGGGTTTTACCTGGCAATTTGTTTGGGTCCGATTCAAACGACGCTTTCATTTTTGCCTGCCTGCCTGTAATATTTTTTTATGTGCAGTTGTGGCGAAAAGGAAATCATAATGATAAAAAAAGCATAGGCTCCCTGCTTTTTATCTTTACTATCTCCATTATATTCTGGACTATCTACAATCAAAACTCAACAGGATTAACAATTTGGGCGGAAACGTATACCGACCGGCAGGTATCGCCTGCAATTGAAGAGCGGGTAAGCGGGCTTGACATGCTTCAGAAGGCAACTACCACGCCACGTGAAGTAAACAAGGTTGATGCCTTTCTGCGAACCGGATATGATGCAGAAGGTAATGCAATAAAAGTACAGGGCCCTGATCCTTACTTTAACAACCTGCCTAAAGAAAACTGGCCACCCGAAGGAAAGGAACTGAAGCTGATGAATGCCGAGTTGTTTCAATCGATCAACCCGTTTTTTATTGTTGTGCTTACACCACTTCTTGTCATGCTTTTTTCATACCTGCGCAGGCGTGGTAAAGAACCTTCAACTGCTGGAAAATTTGGGTACGCCCTGATCATTTCAGGGTTAAGCGCGCTGGTGATGGTTTTTGCGATCATGTCTGTATCCAGTGTGTATACTCATAAAACTTCGCCTGGCTGGTTAGTATTAACCTATGGTGTGTTTACGGTAAGTGAAATCTGCCTGAGCCCTATCGGGCTTTCATTGGTATCAAAATTAGCTCCACAACGTCTGACCGCTTTGATGATGGGAGGCTGGTTTTTGTCTACTTCCCTGGGAGGAAAGGTAGCAGGCGTAATGGCAAGCTTCTGGGATAGTTTTCCTGATAAGAAGGTATTTTTTGGGATCATTGCATTGGCGGCGGTTTTGGGTGGCTTGCTGATATTCTCCCGGCTAAAATCACTCAACCAGGTTGTAAAAGAAAAAACGGGCTCAGCTTAATCGTAAATACATGTGGAAAAAACATCCTAAAGCGCTTCCTTTTTTATTCTTTTCCGAAATGTGGGAACGGTTTGGCTACTATCTCATGATCGGCATTTTTACCCTGTACCTGAAAGATGTAAAAGCAGGGTATGCCATGACGGAAGCGGAGTCCGCCGACCTCTACGGCACTTTTATAGCGCTTGTTTTTTTAACGCCGTTTGTAGGTGGGTTGATAGCAGACCGCTACTGGGGCTACCGTAAATCTATTATAACCGGCGGGCTGATGATGGGCATTGGATACTGCCTGATGGCCATACACAATATTGCCATGCTGTACATTTCGATGACGCTGGTCATTGCAGGAAACGGTTTTTTCAAACCCAATATCTCCACGCTTCTCGGAAATGTGTACTCAACGCCTCAGCACAAAGCGCAGAAAGATGAAGGGTACAATATCTTTTACATGGGCATAAACATTGGCGCCTTTATCTGTAATTTTTTTGGTGCCGCATTGTATGTAATGCTGGGATGGAGTTATGCATTCATTGCGGCCGGCATAGGCATGCTGCTGGGTGTATTTATTTTTTTAAGCGGCACCCGCCACTATGCCGCATACGATGTTAAAAAAGGCGTGCAGCCGGGCGATATGCCATTTACCAAGATTTGCCTGCTGATATTCCTGCCATCTGTTGTTGCCGGCGTTTTAGGATGGGTATTGCCGGAACAGCTACTGGGTAGCAGCCTGTTCGGCTCCGCTTCTACCGATGCTTTTATTTTCGCCTGTATTCCTGTCATCTGGTTTTATATCTCTTTGTATAAAAAAGCGGCCGGCGAAGAAAAAAGACCGGTACTTGCGCTCCTGTCTATTTTCGCTGTAGTGATTTTATTCTGGGCGGTATTCAAGCAAAACGGTACAGCGCTCAATACCTGGGCAGATCGATATACCGACCGGCAGGTAACCGGCAGAACCGAAAAAGTGTTTGAATCGCTGAAATTTTCGCAATCGCTTGTTTATAAAAAAGATTCCGTTCCCTTGTACGATGATCAGTTCAGGCTTCAGAAAAAAGAAGGAGCTGTTGTTAAAATATGGGATTATCCACCCTATTTTAAAAATGTAGCTGCAGAAAAGCTTCCCGCCGAAAACAGCGCTATCAGTGTGTGGGCCACCAATCTCAGCCAGTCTATCAATCCCGGCTGGGTGATCTTTCTTACGCCGCTGATAGTAGCTTTTTTTACCTGGCTGAGAAGCAAAGGCCGCGAGCCTACTACCGCTACCAAAATTGCATTGGGCTTATTTATTTCCGGGCTTTCGGCGCTCGTAATGGTAGCTGCTGTATATGCAGGTAACAATGGAGCAGAGAAATCAAGTGTATGGTGGCTGATCATGAGCTATGGTGTGATTACGATAGGAGAGCTTTTTTTGAGCCCGATGGGATTGTCTATCGTGTCAAAATTGAGTCCTGCGCGTATCACTGCTTTAATGATGGGCGGATGGTTTGTAGCCACTTCTATTGGAAATAAATTGTCGGGTGTGCTGGCAACCATGTGGGACAATTACGACCACAAAGCCGGCTACTTCCGGCTCAACTTTATTTTACTGATGATAGCGGCAGCTTTGTGCTTTGGCATGCTGCGCTGGCTTAATAAAATTTTAAGGGAGAAAGGTGTGAACTAATACGCATAAGAAAGCCGGCGCGTAGTATGCGCCGGCAAAAAACCATGTCTCTCTAAAAAGCTATTTTGTCATTTTACGTGGATAAGCTTTTCTGCCGTTTTCCAACTTTTTCATTTGTTCAGGAGTCAATATTGATTTCATATCCTCATGTTGCTGTTTAAAAGCTGCCATTACCTGTTGTTTCTTTTCCTGGTCTGTTAGCGATGCGTCTTCCTTAATGGCTTTTACCTTTTTACCGGTCGCTTCACGCAAAGTCTTCATTTTTGCAGACTGGTCGTTTGACAATCCCAGGTCGGCTTTCATTTTTTGATGCCTGTTTTTGGCAGAGCTGTCAAATTTAGACTTTCTTTCCGCCCTCATTTTTGCCAACTGGTCTTTCTGCTCCGGTGTAAAAATATTTTGTACCTGTTCGTGGCGTTTTTTGTTCAATGCCTGCATCTGTTCCTTATAATCTTTTACGGTAGTGGTCGCTTCTTTTTTGCGCAGCTCCGTCATGCTGTTCCTGTAATCCTGGTTTATTTTTACCAGCGCATCCTGCTGCTCTTTAGAGAGGTTCAGCTTTGAATAATCCGCGTGGGGCCCTTTCCTCATTTTCCCGGGATGATGATCCATTGCGTGCGCTTTTCTCTGCTTAAAGCTGCTGTCTGTTTTTTCCTGGGCATATATACCGGTAAATGTGATTGCAATTGCCAGTATGGATAAACTCATTTTTTTCATGTGTTATTTTTTTAAATTTTTAGTACGTGATAGATAGACACATTACCCTTTTCGAAGTTTAATTTGGTAGCAGGAAGCGGCTTGTATAGAATTGATTTTAAAGCAGAAAAGGGTTGAACTATTAACCTTGTTTAACAAATCGGCACGGCGGTTAACCTGTTTTTAAACTGTTCCTGCCCCGAGGATTGGTTATCTTCGGTTAACCATAACAAAATTTCAATGAACACAGCAGCAGGGAAAGTATACCTGATTCCTACCATGATAGATGAAAATGCGCCGGAAACCATTCCTCCCTATATCACAGAAGCTGTAAAACAATGCAACGTTTTTTTTGTAGAGAACGAAAGAACAGCACGGAGGTTTTTAAAAAGTATATGGAAGGAAATGGTAATAGACGATTATGAGTGGCATACTATTCACAAAGCCGAAGCCGAAGTAAAAGCAGAATTCACCGGCTTGCTTTTAAGCGGCAGGAACATTGGTATCATCAGCGAAGCGGGTTGCCCCGGCATAGCAGATCCAGGGCAAATACTGGTGCAGGCTGCCCAGCAGGCCGGAGCAATTGTTAAACCATTGGTTGGCCCCAGCTCTATACTGCTTGCATTAATGGCAAGCGGAATGAACGGTCAGCACTTCCGCTTTTCGGGCTATTTGCCTATTGACAATGCGCAAAGAATAAAAGCCATCAAGGCTCTTGAAGCAGAAATTATTAAAACCAATTGCACACAAATTTTTATAGAAACGCCTTACCGCAACAACCAGTTGCTGGAGGTTATACTTAAAACCTGCACCCCTTCATTACGTTTATGTATAGCCGCATCTGTTACTTCTCCCGCTGAATTCATAAAAACCTTATCTGTCGGTGAATGGAAAAAGCAAACACCTGACCTGCATAAAACACCTGTTATCTTTTTATTGGGAGGTAGTTAGTGTAACTATTATCTTATCAATGTTCCTGTTCCGGGATCTTTTATGGCCACAATGCTGTCTACCACGTATTTGCTGAAGCCACGCCAGGGCAGGGCACCGTTGTATTCCGTGTAGTGCAGATCGAACATTTTGCCCGAATTGGACATTAATGTTTGGGCTACCTGCTCATTTGATACCGAAAACTCAAAATCATAAGACTGGATGGTATTGGGAGAGATGGACCTGATACCTGTTTGTATTAATTTGCCTTCATAGGTTTTAAACAGGTATCCTTTTTTTACACAATAATTCAATTCGCCGGATTTAACGCCATAACCCAAAGGAAAGTAATACCGGAAGTAAATAAATCCGGCTAAAACCAACACCAGGACAAGCAAAAAAATACGGAAGAACTTTTTCATAAGTATATTTTGAAAAGCCAAATTAAGAAATGTAGATGATTATTAACTAAAAATTACACGTTTCAGCCAATGAGGTGCATTTCAAATTTTCACAGGCGGGTGTCACTACCCTCCTGTAGAGCCAATTGCCGTAAACCTGTCTGCCGTAGGCAGATGCGCAGATTTAATCTGTGCATCTGCGGCTAAAAAATCCGGAGTATATCCTATGTTTTGCGGGCCCGCCCGCGGGGCTAATTTGAAATGCACCAGCCAATGTTTTCGCCCCCGTTTTAATGCCTACCTTCGCAATTCAAAATTAAACCAGGTTAGATATGAATATAGGTATCGTTTGTTATCCGACTTTTGGCGGAAGTGGCGTTTTGGCTACAGAGCTGGGAAAGGCTTTGGCAGATAAAGAGCACAATGTACATTTTATAACCTACCGGCAGCCGGTAAGGCTTACAGGATTCAGTGCCAATATTTTTTATCATGAGGTTCGGGTGCCAACCTATCCGTTGTTCGACTACCCTCCATACGAATCGGCTTTGGCCAGCACAATGGTGGATGTTGTGAAAAACAACAATCTTGATCTGTTGCATGTGCATTACGCTATTCCGCATGCGTCATCGGCGTACATGGCTAAGCAGATCTTAAAAAAGGAGAACAAATATGTACCTGTTATAACCACGCTTCATGGCACTGACATAACGCTGGTTGGCAGGGATAAAACCTATTCGCCGGTAGTAGCCTTCTCTATTAACCAGAGTGATGCCATAACCGCTGTATCGGAAAACCTGAAAGAAGAAACCCTTCGCACTTTCAGTATTGAAAAAGATATACAGGTCATACATAATTTTGTAGACGTGCAGAGGTTCACTAAAAAACCCATTGACGCTTTCAGGAAAGTAATTGCGCCCAGCAACGAAAAAATCGTCCTGCATGCGTCCAACTTCAGGAAAATCAAGCGCATAGCAGATGTCGTGTACATATTCCAAAAGCTGAATGAAGTTATTCCTTCCAAATTGTTGTTTGTAGGAGATGGTCCTGAAAGACCCATGGCGGAGGAATTGTGCCGTGAGCTCGACCTTTGCGATGACATTCGTTTTGTAGGCAAACAGCAGGATATGGAAGAGATATTTGCCATTGCGGATCTTTTTTTACTGCCTTCCGAGTATGAGAGCTTTGGTTTATCGGCACTGGAAGCCATGGCAGGAGGAGCGCCGGTGGTTGCCACCAACGTGGGGGGGCTACCCGAAATTATTATCCAGGGTGTTAACGGATATATGGGCAAAGTGGGCGATATTGAACAGATGGGCAAATATGCCATTGATATATTGAAAGACGAAGAAACTTTCCAGCGTTTTAAAACCAATGCCAGGGCGCAGGCAGAAAAATTCGATATTACCAATATAGTGCCGCAGTATGAAAAATTATATGAAGGACTGTATGAAGGGTTTTGCAGGAAGGCTGCAAAAGTTTGTGATTAACTGAAATTGCATTAAGAAAGCATTGTTGGATATGATGATCATAGATACGCATTGCCACCTGTATTCAGACGAGTTTGATAAGGACAGAAATGAAATGATAGCGCGGGCGCAGGCGGAAGGCGTTCAAAAGTTTTACCTGCCCAATATTGACAGTACTTCTATAGAAGGGATGCTGCAGCTAGAAAAAGGGTACCCGGGCGTTTGTATTCCGATGATGGGTCTACATCCCTGTTACGTAAAAGAGAATTATAAAGAGGAGCTGAAGCTGGTGGAAGGATGGTTGCAGAAAAGGCGTTTTGCTGCGGTTGGAGAAATAGGACTGGATTTTTACTGGGACAAAACGTATACCTCTCAACAGTATACAGCATTTCACCAGCAGATAGTATGGGCGAAAGCGTATAAGTTGCCCATTGTAATTCATACACGGGAAGCTATGCAGCAAACCATCGATGTGGTAAAAGAACATGCCGGTGAAGGGCTGTGCGGTATTTTTCATTGTTTTGGAGGAAACCTTGATGAGGCTGAACAAATTATTGCAATGGGTTTCTTGCTGGGCATAGGCGGGGTAGTTACGTATAAAAAGTCCGGTTTAAAAGAAGTACTCAAGAATATTGGACTGGAGCACATTGTATTGGAAACAGATGCGCCCTATTTAACGCCTGTACCATTCAGGGGCAAACGCAACGAAAGCGCCTATTTAAAATATGTGGTGGAAGTATTAGCAGAAGTAAAAAATGTAGGGATAGAAGAAATTGCACGTGTCACTACTACAAATGCTAATTTAGTTTTCGAAAAAAAGAACTAAGCATGCCAAAGCCTTCTTCTCCTGCCAGGCTTTTCATCATTTATACCGGTGGTACCATTGGCATGGCCTATAACAACAGCTCCGGCTCGCTGGTGCCAATGAGCTTTAAGGAAATAAAATATCATATTCCCGAAATAGCAACGCTGGGATATGAATTTGACATGTTTGCGTTTACGCCGCCAATAGATTCCTCCAATATGTGCCCGGAAATATGGGTTGAGCTGGCAGAGATCATTCATGGAAAATACGATGCATATGATGGATTTATTATCCTTCATGGTTCCGATACGATGGCTTTTACAGCTTCTGCATTGAGCTTTATGCTGCAAAATCTTGCAAAGCCTGTAATTCTCACCGGATCACAGTTACCTATAGGCGAAATAAGAACCGATGCCAAAGAAAATATCATCACTACAATGGAAATAGCCGGCGCAAGAAAAAACGGGTTGGCTGCAGTGCCTGAAGTATGTATCTATTTTGATTATTTTTTGTTCAGGGGTAACCGGACCAAAAAGTTCAATACCGAAACATTTGAAGCGTTCCGTTCTATCAATTATCCTCCTTTGGCGGAGGCCGGAATAGATATTAAATACAATGACAAATTTATTTTCCCTGTTCCGGAAGGAGCATTTCATATCAATACAAAATTGTGCACAGACATCGCGGTGCTAAAGATATTTCCCGGCATTTCGCGCAATACCGTGGAGGCGGTTTTGAATACCCCCGGACTAAAGGCGGTAATTATGGAAACTTTTGGCAATGGCAATGCTCCTACAACGCCCTGGTTTGTTAAATGCCTGGATAATGCCATTCAAAGTGGGGTTATTGTGCTGGACAGAACCCAGTGTGACGGAGGATCGGTAGAACTGGGCAGGTATGAAACCAGCGCTTACCTGCAGCAGATCGGAGTTACGAGTGGCAGGGATTTGACTTTTGAAGCCGCGGTAACGAAGCTCATGTTCCTGCTTGGGCAAAATTACCAGGTAGCAGAGGTCAAAAAGCTGCTGCAAACCTCGTTGAAAGGGGAGCTAACGGAAAAATAAATAGTTTATTCCCACCCAATACCGAATAATCTTATTTTTGCAGTCCTTTAATAATCAGGAGACGTGTCCGAGTGGTTGAAGGAGCACGCCTGGAAAGTGTGTATACGGGAAACCGTATCGCGAGTTCGAATCTCGCCGTCTCCGCTGAAATTGTTGCCTATGCCTGTCACCACGGAAATATTTTACGTATACATCCTTCAAAGTATGAAGGATTTTTCTTTTTACGTGGGGCAATGTGCTGATCTTGACGTACGCATGTCCAAACATTTTGATGGAATGAGCAAGTACACAGCTTCCAAAAGACCATGGCGGCTGGTTTATTTTGAACTGTTTAAAACAAGAAGTGCGGCATTAAAAAGAGAGCGGCATATTAAAAGGCAAAAAAAGCCACAGGTATATCAATATGCTGATAGAAAGCTGGTGCTATTTTGAGAAATGAGCTACTCTTGAATGCCTTTTTACAACTTTTTTTACTTATCCATTCCTTTTTTGAAGGCCTTCTCCCGCTCTAATTTCTTTATAGGTTAGGATACCTATAGTATTTTGCTTCCCTGTTAATGTATTCTCGTGCTTTTTATCAATGATTTGGCTACTGTAAGCCGTTGCCGGGTCTAAAAATTTATCCCCCCAATATTAACCTCACTGATATACCAGTAACCCAAACGATTGTCCAGCTTCATCGTTACTTTCCAACTGCCGGTGATGGTGAACGTATCAATATTGGTTGTTGCCTCTATACGGTAGGAGCCCGTTGCTACACTGTCTGAGCCCTGCACCGTACATGAAGCACAGTCAATGGCTCTTATTTCAAGTGTATTATAACTGGATTTATAGTTTTGAACAAGCTGGCTGAATTGTTCAATCGTAACAGGAAAGTGTTCGTTCAGCCTTAAATTTTCTTCATAATAAAAGCTTGTCCATTCCAGCGGTTGATCATTCAATATCAGCTTTATACAGTCTTCTGTTGCCATCCGTTCATTATCATATACCGTGTCTGGATGAAATTCGTCATAAATGAAATTGGTTGTCATCCCGGGCACGTTCATGTCATGCATCTCATGATCAAATAATTCTTCGGTGGTAAACCTGTACAATTCTCTTAGTGAGATATTGGGGCTGCATACATCCAGGGTTATGTGGTACTTACATAAATAGTCCTGCAATTTTTCCCATTCTGCCGCTATCTCCGCTTCGGGTATTTCCGCAACCGGTTTAAAAAAACCGGGGCGTTCTATCCTGTCAAATACTTTTATATATTTTGGATTCTTTGATTGTTCCTCGAATGCCATCACATAGTTAAGAAAATCATTTTCCATTTGCGGTGGCAGAGGCGGTTGAGAAGAGTCACTTTCCGAAAACTTAGCGTCGTGCTCCAGCATAAGCTTCATTTTCAAAAAGTCATTTTCTGCTTTTAAACGTTCTTCTTCGCTGAGGTGAGAAAAATTGTCTGACATAGGTAGCGTTTTTAATAATGATGAATGGTGTTAAATAGCGTGTGATAAAGAACTGTAATAAAGATATGAATTATTCTTTGTATAATGTTTCCTCAGGGCAAACACATCTTTCTTCGGTGAGCGTGTCTTGTTAACAATAAGGCTTCGTGTCCATAGGTGCTACCTTTCTATTTCAGAACAACCTCCCCTGCTCTCCCGGTCTCTTGAAAATGGTGGTATCCAATCCCTGCCTTCCCTCATTCATATGATAGAGCTTGCCGTATTTTTTATACTGCTGCGTGATGATCTGCGCGATCGCTCCTTCGCCGCGCATGCGCAACCCCCAGCGTGTATCGTTTACTTTGCCGTCATGACTTTGCTCTATCAGATGCCAGACCTTATCCGCCCGGTCGGGGAAATTTTTGTATAGCCAGTCGTGAAACAAAAGCTTGATAGCGCCATTCAATCGGATAAATGTGTACGCGGTAAAGGTCGCCCCGGCATCTGCCGCGGATTTCATGATGCGTTGCATTTCATGATCATTCAACCCGGGGATCATCGGGCCCATCATAATCCCCATTTTAATGCCGGCATTGCTTAGCTCTTCAATAACACGCAACCGTTGTGTAGCGGTGGCAGTTCGTGGTTCCATCACCCGGCGCAGCTCTTCATTGAATGAAGTGATAGATACCATTGCGGTTACCAGTCTTTTTTGTGCAAGTTCCTGCAGTAGGTCCTTGTCTTTAATGATCCATGCGTTTTTGGTGAGGATGCCTACCGGATGATTGAATTCATTGCAAACCTGCAATAATCCTCTTGTTAAACGGTATTTCTGTTCTGCCGGCTGATAGCAATCGGTATTGCCGCTTACCATTATCGGCATTACCTCCCATTTGGGATGCATGAGCTGTTTGCGCAGCAATTGAGGCGCGTTCATTTTTACAATGATCTTTCTTTCAAAGTCAAGCCCTGCGCTGTAACCCCAGTATTCATGCACGTTGCGGGCATAGCAATATATGCATCCGTGCTCACAACCTGCATAAGCGTTCATGCTGTAAGCCATACCTACATCAGGACTGTCTACCTTATTTACAATGGTTTTGCTTTGCTGTTCTATATATTGTGTAGGAACATTGGGGTCTGTCCAGTCGTCAATGCCTTCTATATGTTCCCGGGTAATTTCATCTTTTAAAAATTTGTTTTTGGTATTGAACTGTGCACCGCGTCCATGCAGGTATTGCTCAGCGTCTTCTTTATTTCTTGCAGATACTTTATAGTGATCCTGTTGTAATTTGTTGGGCATAGTCTTTTTTTTGAACCACAAAGACACAAGGACACAATGCTTCACAAAGGAAATATTGCATCGTGCAACTTGCGGTAAGGTTATAGTATCATTCTTTTAATTCCATCTTTCATCAGGGGAACATGAAAGTTGAAAATGAAGCCAAGACGGTTATTTGTTAACTTCAGATAGCTGAGTAATTGTGCTTCCCAAACAGGATGATAATTTTCCTGTGCTTTCAGTTCAACAATTATTGCATCGTTAACCAGAATATCAATTCGCAGCCCTTCACCAATGACCGCCCCATCGTAAATTATTTCAACTAACTGCTGTCTTGCAAAGGGTATATTCCTTTTGCGTAATTCATGGCAAAAACATTTTTCGTATACGCTGTCTAACAACCCGGGGCCCAGTGTTTTATGAATAGTGAAAGCAATATTTACAAGTTGTTTTCCGAGAAGTTCTTCTTCATTTGATAGTGCCTGATAAGTGTTCATAGTATTTAATATTCTTTTTGAACCCAGCTTAACGGCAACCAGGCGACAAGACACGATGACACCATGTATCACTAAGATGATATTGTGCCCCTTTGTGTCCTTGTGCCTTTGTGGTTCAAGTGATTTTAAAACAATTCGCCCTGCCTCGTCAGCACCGGTAAATTCTGGAACTCAAAGCGTTCGGCAATCTGGTATGCCTTTTTACCCACGCGCCGCTTGAGCAGCAGCATCGCATCTGCAATAAAGCGCCCGGTGAAGTGCCGGTTACTGTATTCCTGCCATGCCTTTTCATATTGCCAGGGCACAAGTTTTCTTGCGATGGTAAGATGCGGCTCCAGCATGAAATGCGGCTTATGATCGTCATCCAGCTTCATCAGCCGTTGTGCTTCGGCCCGTATTTCCTTCACCAGGTTTTGCACCGGTATTTTCGACAGCACATTTATATATATGGTGTGTGATGGAAAGCTTCCGTAATCTTTCAGTTCCAGCTTAAATTTGGGAGAACCCATCGCTACCGTTTTCACCCGGCTGATAATTCTTTGTTCCATCATCTCGTACTGCACAAAATTCACGAGGGTTATGTGCGGTTTCCCCCACCGGGCAATGTCTGTTTTGTATTTATCCGCAAACCCTTCCTTTATTTTCATTATTCTATGCCATAACTCCTCCGGCGGACTGAGCACCAGCAGGTATTCATTTACATTATAGCCGGGAAGTGAATGCATGCTATCTGTTTTCATTGTATAAGTTTAAAATTTGAATAAATATTATTTTGAATACGATTTCCTCTTTTGCTCCGGGTTGTTCATGCCTGTAAATTTTGCTGTAAAAATTTTATAAGCCAAATATTTTAGTATAAATTTACTAAATAATTTAGTAAAACAAAAAATATGGATAGGGAAATTTTTTATAAAAGCAGCTATAACGGAACAAAAAAATTCAGTCAGTGGGATGTAGCACATTCAGATGCTACAGGCTTTGGTGCAGCAGCAGATGATTATATGGAACGCGGCATAGATCTGAACGAGCAACTGATCCGCAATAAACCTGCCACTTTTATTATGCGTGTAGGCGGAGATGCGATGATTGACGCGGGCATTTCCAGTGGCGACATCGTAATAGTTGACCGCTCCGTAAAGGCGGTGAACGGTAAAATTGTAATTGCTACCCTGAATGGCGAAATGCTGATACGGCGGTTGGAAAAAGCGTTTAACAAAACAAGGCTGATACCGGAGTGCAAAAACCTTTCACCCATAGATGTTGATATATCAGGCGCTGATTTTTCGGTGTGGGGAGTGGTGACGTATTGTATACATGCGTTTTGAGCTGTTAGCGGTCGGCTATGGGCTATGGGCAGAGAGGTAATGGACAATGGATGGTGGACAATGGACAATGAAAATCATTGTACCTGAAACCTGTCATCCGCAATGAGGTGTCAGGTATGAGGTATCAGCTCATTTCAAATCTCAAATCTCACATCCCAGTAACCCGCAACCCCAAACCTTTCCTATCTCAACATAACATCCGGCATGTCTTTGCGTAAAAGGTTGCGATAAATAAACCCGTTGTTCTCGTTCTGGGAATGACGCGCCTGGTTACCTCCCCAGCCATGTAATCCCCCGGGATATACCATAAACTCAAAGTGCTTTTTTGCTTCCTGCAGCTTTTTTACCAGTTGTAAACTATTCTGCAGGTGCACATTATCGTCCATGCTTCCATGGTAAATACGCAGCAGCCCTTTGTATTTATTAACGTGTGTAAGCACCGAACTGCTTTTATAACCTTCCGGGTTTTCTTTGGGTGTATCCATATAGCGCTCCGTATAATGCGAATCATACAGGCTCCAGTCGGTTACACTTCCGCCCGCTAATCCATATTTAAAATAGTCAGCGCCATAGGTGAGGGCATAACAGGTAATATATCCTCCATAGCTGAATCCGCTGATCGCTATACGGTCCTTATCCGCTCCACGGTCAATCAGCCAGTTTACACACTGTATCCAGTCTTTCATTTCCCAGTAACCCAGGTTGCGGTGCATATAATTCACCCCTTCCTTGCCAAAATGCCCGCTGGCCCGGTGATCCATTGCCACCTGTATCAATCCTTCTTTTGCCCACCACTGCTGTTGCCCGTTGAATGAGTATACGTCGTATACCGTGCCCGCTTTAGGTCCGCCATAAATACTGATCAGTACCGGGTATTTTTTTGAAGGATCATAATCCAGCGGCCAGGTGATTTTCATTGGCAGATCATATTTCCCGTCTTCGGATCTTACCCGGATCAATTCTGTTTTAGCAAGCTTATATTCATAGAATGAGCTACCTTTTTCGCTGCCAAGGAGCTTTTTAATATTTCCTTTGTTATCTGAGAGCGCCATTTGCTGTGGCTCATTTATGTTAGAGTACGTAGTAATAAAATAAGAGCCGGCCGGCGAAACATCCACCTCGTGGGTGTATTCGCCAAAGCTCAATCGCTTCAATCCGTCGCCGTTGAATTTTACTTTATACAAATCGTAACGTGCCGAATTGTCTTTGCGGCATGTAAAATAAATTACCTGGTTTTTTTCATCAATGTAATTGATCTCAGTTACGGTATATTGTCCTGTTGTTACAGCGTTTATCAGCCTGCCATTCATATCGTGCAGGTAAAGCATATTCCAGCCGGTTTTATCGCTTTGCAGTATGAATCGTTTTCCGTCTTTTAAGAAGCTGATCCTTTCACCCATGTCGTCCAGTTCAATCCAGGTTTTCTGTGTTTCGGCATATATTTCTTTTTTTGCTCCTGTTGTTATATCTGTTTCATATACCACCAGTGTATCCTGCCCCCTGTTCATCCATTGCACCCACAATGCACCGCCATCAGGTCGCCAGTAAGGCAGGCCAAAATACTGGTCGCGCTCCTGGTTAAAATCACTCCATACAATATTACCGCCGCCGGGTGTAACGATCCCCACTTTTACCTTTGGATTAGGATCGCCGGCTTTGGGGTAACGTTCGCGTATCAACGTTCCGTGCGCGCCTTCTTCACCCACGATATTAAAAAGCGGTACTTCGCTGTCATCTGTCCTGAAAAAGGCGAGATGTTTACTATCAGGACTCCACCAGAAAGCGCGATAGCGGCTCGCCCTTCCAAGAATTTCCTCCATATATACCCACGAAGCGTAGCCATTCAGTATCACATCGCTGCCATCGTTCGTAAGCCTGATCTCTTTGCTATTCTCAATATCGTATGTATACAAATCGTTATCGCGGGTAAATGCTATGTATTTATTGTCCGGCGACAATACCGGGTTGGATATTTTTCCCGTAATGCCGGTAATTCTTTTTTCTGAGCCATCAACCTCCGTAAGATAAATATCTCCAGACCTCATATATACTGTTCTTGTTGCCCGGGCATTTTCATCGGAAACAACTGTTTCCTTCCCGGTTTTACAATCCACTTTTACCGTAACAAACGGGGAGTCGGGGTGCAGGCGTTTGCTCAGCAGGAAATGCGTATCGTCTGTCCAGCCTTTCATTACAGGCAGGGGCTGTGTAATACCGGAGGGTTTTCCTTTCAGCATTTGCAGGGTATCCAGCTCCCTCTCCTGGGTATATCCTTTTATGGAAATAAGCAAACCAATGCCCGCAAGCAATACAACATGTCTCATGGTCATGATGGTGATTTTGATTGGTAAATGTAAAATTTGTAAGGTAACAAAAAGAGAAACCGGTTGCTTTATTCAGGCAGATATAAAAATAACTTATGCAGGATATTTGTTTTGAGCTATATTCATACTACATTTAACATCGGATTACATCCCTCCTTTTTAGTCCTGATATTCTGCGGAACTCCTGCCGCCTTACAAATACCATCTTAGCCCATACCTTATAAAATCTTAACAGGTTGAAAATTTTTGCCTGCTAAGCACCCATCCCGGAAAGAATAAAAGCACAACTATGTTTAACAATGCTGCTTTGGATATAGCCATTGGCCTTATATTCATTTTTGTACTCTACAGTTTGCTGGCTACAGCCATCCACGAATTCATAGCCACCCTGTTCGCGTATCGCCACCGTATGCTGGATATTGCATTGGAACAAATGCTGGATGGCAGGCATTACAGTTATTACTGGTGGAATAAAATAGGGAATATTTTCTGGTGGCTGTTTGCCCGGTTCATCCGGAAAAAAAAGCCGGCGACATTTATTGATGCGGGTGGCGATACGATGCTGAAGTTTACAGACTTTACAGCCAAGCAAAACTTAACAGAGCAACAGATCAAAACTTTACAGACGGCAGGTATACGCAGGAATGTTTTAAATAAAAAAGCGGCGTTGTTTGCTGCCAATATTACCGAACATCCGCTGTACAAAAGATCAGCTGAGAATTCTGTTTTTTATAAAAAGCCCGCTTATCTCTCCGCTGATGTTTTTTCAGATATGCTAATAGACGTGCTGGGCAAAAAAGCGTCTGCCCCTGTGCTGTTGAAAGACATAAAAAATAACCTGGATGATCTTGATGAAAGAGGGATGAACCCGGAGTTGAAAAACATTCTAACGATCTATATCAACCAGGCAAACGGAGATATGGTGCGGTTTAAAGGATTGATAGAAGATTGGTATAATCAGCAGATGGACCGGGTGAAAGGATGGTATAAAAGACAAACCAGCCGCATTTTACTCGTGA
The DNA here is from genome assembly GCA_019638615.1 of Chitinophagaceae bacterium. Classification (GTDB taxonomy): domain Bacteria; phylum Bacteroidota; class Bacteroidia; order Chitinophagales; family Chitinophagaceae; genus Agriterribacter. Next base: position 88,358 of record JAHBTL010000005.1, read on the forward strand.
TCGGTTTTGCTTTAGCCATTGCGTTTAATGTAAACACCATACAAATAGCCGGGAAACTGGCTGAAAATGATAAAGCGAGAGATAAGCTCGCACAACAGGCAACTGAGTGGGTGAAAGCCAACCCTTCCATACCGGCATCGGCTAACCTGATCGATTCAACATTGAGTGACTCGGCGTTTAAAGTAGCCAAACAAAATTTCCTCAAAGCATCGGCAGCGTATCAAAAGGAAATTGATTCGGCAACCAACCTGCTGGGAATGGGTTGGGGAAGCGGGGTGCTTGACAGGGAAATAAGCTACCGGCAGCTTTGTTGGATCGAGTATCCCGTAAAGCTTGTATTTGATTTTATTATTCCTGACGCAGCGCTAAGCGTTTATTATGAAATAACAAGAAACCCCGCTATCCTCATCGGGTTCCTGATCACCGCATTTGCTGTTTCGTTTGGGGCGCCTTTCTGGTTCGATCTGCTGAATAAAGTTGTAAACATAAGAAGCGCTGGTAAAAATCCCAATGAGAAAAGCGGGACAGCCACCACCCCTGCTCCTTCAAAAACGCCTTTGTTAAACAAACATCCCGACTCAGATTCATTTGGGTAGTATATGAGAAAGTATGTTGTAATAAAGGACAAGCTTAACATCAGGAACAGGCCGCTGGTGCAGGATGAATATTATATAGGATTTGCCAGGCAGGGAGAAGAATTGTGGCTTGATGATGCCAGCCTGGTAGAAGGCGATGCCCCACCCGGCACACAGGATAATTTTTGGATGCCGGATGTGAACGGAAACCTTGTTTCGAGAGCCGGTGTAAGACGGCAGAACTATGAAGAAAAGAAAATGGATTTCATCAGGGAGCCGTTTTCTGCGCAATTTGTAGACGAAACTGACAGCGCCGATGAATCTAAATGGAAGATCAGTTGGGGACATGTGGATATGGAGGTTTGGAAATTATGGCAGAAGGGATGCAGGGGGCATAATGTACGTGTTGCAGTACTCGATTCCGGAGTAGACAATAATCATACTGACTTATTGCATATAGAAGGTATAAGGTTTAAGGTAGAAGGCAACGGGGTAATTATACTTACCGATAAATTCCAGGACCTGGATGGACATGGTACCCATTGCTGTGGTTTGGTAGGAGCGAACGGCAATGGCTTTTATTCGGGAATTGCCCCGGCAAGCAATGTGGCGGCCTTCAAGTTATACAACGAATCATTTCCATCAAACAAAAAAGAAATTTTCTTGCTTTTGGCAAAAGCTTTCGATACGATCATTGAAGCGAACCAGGGTCATGGATATTTTGATTTTGTTTCCATGAGCTTTTCACTGACTGAAAGCGATCTGGATGGCACAGATGATGCGACCGGTAAAAAATGGCTGACCATACTACAGGAAAAAATAGACATTATTTCGAAAAAGAGCTTTATTGTTTGTTCTGCCGGTGAATTTGAAAATGCGTATCCTGCTTCTTTCAGAAACGTGTTTGCCGTTGAAGCAGCCAATAAAATGAAAGAAACAAAAGCTTCGGCAACAGATAAGTCCAGGCTCATTTATGCGCCTGCAGGCGATGATCTTAAAACCACTACGCTCAGCAGCATCCACCCTCCCTACCTGGCCAACTTTACAGACAGCAGCGCAGCAACGGCTTTTACCGCCGGCTATTTTGCACTTTGTTATTCAGCCATTAAAGATGGCAGCGAAAGCAAAAGAAAATTTTTTTCAAACGCCGTAACAGCTATGATCCGGGAAAACAATAATTACCTGGGAGCATTCAATTTTATACTATGAAACAAGTACTGATATCAATAACAGTTTTTCTTTTCAGCCTGCTGAAAGGATCTGCTCAAAATACTTATTACGATGCGGTGCAGTTGAGCAATATATTAACGCAGATAGATTCGCTTGAGAATGTGGAAACAGCAGAAGCCATCCGGTTGAAAAAAGAAAAGCGGTTACTTTTTTACCAGTTGCTGATGCCGTATGTAAAAAATACCTGTGCAGGCGCCACGCCGGATAGCATACGGAGCTGCCTCCTGGCGAAAAGAAACCCGTTTTTCTCTACCGCTTTTTTGCCATCATCCTCGGGCGATATGTCTGTTTCGCTGAAGGCGTTGCGGGGCCTGGCAGGCGCCGTGGGCAACCTGGATGTAACCAGCTTTGCAGATGGGCTGGCCCAGTTCCTGGTAGAAAGAACAAAAGAAGAACTGAATGTGGCCTTTTTCCAGAAATTCTCCGATTTCCTGGAAAATTATCCTGAGTTCAGGATCCTCTTTCCTAATACGAATACATTTATTGCTTACCTGAATATTGGCGATTATGCCAATACGCTTAATACATTAAAAGAGGCTTTTGATAAAGACCTGAAAGCGTTGCTCCCGAACGCGATCCGTTTAAGCCATCTTGATACAACCGCCTGTTCATCTGCCTATGCTGAAGACCGGAATAAATGTGTGCTGAGAATAGACGCGATCCAAAATTTTTTTAATTCCAATAATGGGCTGTTGGTAAGGTCGGCCCTGCAAATAGGTAACGGAATAATGCAACAGGCAAAGATTCCTGATATGCTTGATTCAATTATCCGGCCGGCATACCTTGCCGGCTATGCGCCATTTACTAATGAACAGGACAATACAAACCTGTCGAACGGGTTGCAGTTAATACGCATTATCAGCAGCGGCATACGGAGTATGGATCCTGCAAGCAATTACATTTCGGAGCAGGAGTTGGCGCTGTTAAAAAGTGACGAAAAGCTGCGCGCTGTCTTCTTCGGGTTGTTATATGAAGAAATAAACGGCAATAACATTGTTATTAATAACCTGCCTGTTACCGCTGTTTTGCAGCCGGGCAGGGTGGCATCTTTTATAACCTATATGGAAGGGTTGCTGAACGAGGCTAAAGCCATACAGGCAGCATGGAGTGATCTAAAAGTCACGAAAAGCATGGCAGAGGCGGAATTAAGCAAACAGTATGGTGCTGTTTTTGAACACTTCCGTTCTTTACTGCTGTATGCTGCCAACCTGCAGGTCATAGACCAGCAACTGCTGCTGCCGCCGGTTTTTACACACACGCTTACCAAAACCGCGGGCGTATTTGAAATCGCCCACGATATTTCTGTAAAAAATTACAATGCGGCTGTGCTGGGCTTTCTAAAGCTGTTGTCGGTAGAAGCACCTGCTTTTAACAACCGCGATACCATGAACCAGTTCCTGCGGGCCTTTCTTAAATACGGATCGTTTGCCGCCAACGTGGTTACTGCCAAAGATCCGGCGGAAGTGAAAGCCGCCATAAAAGCGGTGGCGTTGCCGGCGGGGAGCGCTGCGTTAAAAAAGCAATCCTCTTTCAGCATTACGGTAAATGCCTACGTGGGATTGGTTACCGGCTATAACCAGCCCTTTGCAAAAACATTTACCAGTAAAGATCCTGCCGGAAATATAGTTACTGCCAGGTTGCATGGAAGCGTGCCGGTATCATTGTTTGCCCCGGTGGGCTTTGCGTTTAACTGGAGTACAGCCGGCAAAAAGAATGGGTTGGAAAGAAAATATCCCGGTGCTGTGTCTGCTTTTGTTTCGGTAATCGATGTGGGCGCGCTGGTAGGCTTTCGCTTTATGCAGGACAGCGGCCTGGTGAGTGACAAAATGAAAGTAAAGCTGGCCAATATTTTTGCTCCAGGCGTAAATTTTATGTATGGCTTTCCCAAAGCACCTTTGTCTGTTGGTATAGGAGTGCAATGGGTACCCTCGCTTCAAAGGAATGCCGAAAGCAATGAATTTTTCGTGCTTACTGAATCAGGTATACGGTATCAATTGCACTTTGCCTTGGATATACCCATGTTCAGTTTGCGCACATCGAGGAAATCGTATTTATATCCCTGAGCCAGTCACCAAACAGTAAACCTAATGGTATGATAAAGCAACACTATCTCAAAGAACTTACTATCAGCGCAAGCCAATCGCGCGATAACACTGCCAATAAAAAGGCGGATGTAATGAAAATACAATCCTGGCTGAATTTATTCGCAACAGCGCAACCCAGCGATGCGGTGTCTATTGCTATTGACGGAGACTTTGGCCGGGCTACAGAAAAGGCGGTAAAAAACTTTCAAAAACTAAAAGGGTTGCCACAGTCCGGTATAGTGAATGCTGCAGTCTTCTCAAAACTATCGGAACCTATGCAGAACGCTTTTGAAACCAAAGGAAGGAATACCGATCTGCGAAAATTAGTGGTTGAAATTGCAAAAAACCACCTTTCAAATAATCCTTATGAGCTGGTTATTCAAAATAAGGACAATAGCGGTCCGTGGGTAAGAGCTTATATGGACGGGCATGAGGGCGATGCCTGGTTTTGGTGTATGGGTTTTGTACAAGCCATAATAGACCAGGCCTGTTCACAATTGAATAAAGATTTCCGCACATTGATGCCGCTCACCTACAGTTGCGATACGGTGGGCAGTAAGGGGCTGGAAAAAAAGATCCTTTCACGGTATACAACAGTAAGGAATAACCCTTCCGTAGTAAAACCAGGCGATATTTTCCTGTTGCAAAAATCGACGTTCGACTGGACGCATACAGGAATTATTACGGCTATAGACAATGATACTTTTGAAACGATTGAAGGAAATACAAATACGGGAGGCTCGCGCAATGGCAACGCGGTACTGAGACGTGTACGTAATTTCAGGCTGTCGAAACTGGATGTATTTTCAATAGAGCCGCTTGTATAAAAATGTCATTTCACTTCTATTAAAAGATGGGAATGACGTACATGGTCTATGGGTTCATATTGTTGTACCCATTCAAGTTCTTTCGCTCCAAAGCCATTTTCATAATTGCTTACAGATAAGATAAACTTTCCTTTTTGAGGGAAAGGGGGTATAAGAAGAACATCAGGATGATCTTTCATGTATTGCAAAGCCGACGTTCCGCCCTGCCCGAAATCGAGGTTGGCGTTTCCTACCTTTTTATACGCGAACTTTTTATCATGGATAAATTCATTGGTATATGAAATAAAACAATTCCGGTAGCTGAATACGGAAATCAGCATCCAGGCACATCCTGCTCCTGTCAGGAGCGCGTGTTTTCTTTTAAGCGGGTTGGTTACAATTTTACCACACAGTATAAAAATACCGGCATACAAAAAAAGGATATGCCGTTCACCAGCCTGGATATTATTCAGCAGGCTCATTACCACGAGAAAATAAACAACAGGCGCTAACAATAAAATTTCATTCTTTGCAAAAAAAGATTTGTTATTGCCTGAAAAAATTTTGATCAGTGTCCATATAAAAAACAGCGAAACCGGAATAGGGATTTTATAAAATAGGGTAACGAGGTAGTAATACCAGTATGATGCGCCGGGTTGCTTATGCCCGAGAATGGATACTACAGAAAAAGTACTGTCACGGAAACCGCCTCCCAATTCATCGAAATATTTTACGGTATCCATACCCGAGAGGTAAGGTTCGGGAAGCGGAAGCGGCATGTTCCCGATAAAGCTGAAGGTTTGCTGAAATGCCTGGAACATTCTGCTTACGAATACATATTCCTGCAAAGTATGCCCGGTTTTGTAGAATAAAAAGCCGGCGTTGATGATGAACAGGTTGATGAAGGCAAGCGCCACCAGTTTTATGAACACTGGTCTCCAATGAATTTTTCGTTTATTAACTTTAGCATATACAAACAGCAGCAGCGGAATGCAGATATACAGATGAACGAAAGTTTGTTTAACAAGTTGTGCTATACCCAGGCTTACGGCAAACAACAAAAAGCATTTCCATGAATAACAGGTAAGATATTTCCATAAGCAATAAACAACCAGGAGAAAGATAGTTACGCTGTACGCATCGGTCGTTACCAGTCCGCTATGCCCCAGCCATCCGGGACAAAAGGCCAGCAATCCCATGGAAAACAAGCCGGCATGTGCGCCATACCATTCACTTGTCCAACGAAAAACCAGGAACAATGTAAAAAAAGAAACTATAAAAGTAATGTATCGGCCCTTCTTTGTGTCGTCCCGGCCATAATCAGGCTTGTTAAGCCCGGGATGTAAAACCTGTTCTACGGCCCTGGGTAATGCGTTCAAAGCGGATACCGGCATTTTACTGTCGTCTGTGGTACAGGATCGCTTAGAGGGATCGCCTTTCAGTATTTTTACCCCATACAGGTGGTGTACTCCTTCATCGGCTGTTAAATCGGAGCTGGATATAAAAGACAGCTCAGTTATGCTATACAGTAAAAGGATTAAGCAGAAAATGGTCCGTATAGTATTTTGCCTGTTCAAAATGGTAAGATAAAGCTGTAAATTAAAAATATAAAATACCGCTTTGTTTTCATTTTACTTCAATTAATAGATAGCTGTGTCTTACGTGACCGTAGGGCGGATACTTCCGGATCCAATTATAAGTTTGCCTGCCGAAAATATCTTCATAAAGCCCGACAGCGATTATAAACTTTCCTTTTGCCGGTTCTGTTCCTGCAAATCGGACATCGGGATGGAGCTGGATATATTTTTGAGCGAATGAATACCCCTGACCAAAATCAAGATTTGTGGTTCCCACTTTTTTATATGCCAGTTTTTTGTCTGTAATAAATTCATTCGTATAGGGTATGTAGTTGTTTGCATAGCCGGCAACCGAAACGATCAGCCAGGCACAACAACAGGCAATGGCTGCTTTTGATATACGGGACTGAAGATGAAGAAAGATCTTGCCGCAGAGAATATACAACAATGGGTACAGGAAAAGGATATGCCGGACACCCGTTTGAATGTTGTTGAAAAAGCTCATAATGATAAGAAAGAACACGATCGGTATAACGAGTATCAATTCATTCTTAATAAAAAAGGAACGATTGCTTTTTTGAAAAACATAGAAAAAAACAGGTAAAAAGAAGAGAAGTGTAGGTATGGGGGTTTTAAAAAAAATGGTAACGATATAATAGAACCAGTATGATTTGCCCTGCTCGCGAAAGCCCAGGATGGAGACAACAGGGAAAGACCCTTCAGGATAGCCTCCGCCTGTTTCATCAACATATTTTACAGAATCCATACCCAATAAGAACGGAGAAGGGAGAGGTATCGGAATGTTACCTAAAAAACTCAACTCCTGTTGTATGTTGCTGAACATTTTGCTTACAAATACATATTCCTGCAGGGGTTGGCCGGTTTGGTAAAAAAGAAATCCTGCATTGATAATGAATGTGTTGATGCCGGTAAAAATCAGGATATTGCCCAATGCCTTTTTTACCTGAAAAGGCGACTTCGTGAGAGGATAATAAATGACAAGAAATAACGGTATTAATATGTACAGGTAAAAAAATGTTTGTTTTGTAATTTGAGCAATGCCGGTGCAAATACAAAACAGGATAAAATACTTCCCCGAATGAGTATTGAGATATTTCCAAAATGTGTATAATACCAATAAAACAACTAAAACACTGTAAGCGTCCGTGGTAACAAGCCCGCTATGTGCAAGGAATGTGGGGCAAAAGGCGGTAAGCCCCATTGAAAACAAGCCGGCTTTTTCCCCATACCATTCGGAAGACCATTTAAAAACCATATACAGGCTGACCAGGGAGAACAGAAAGGTAATGTATCTCCCCAGCCTGGTATCGGAATCGCCACCATCGCTTTTTTTCAGCCCGGGATTCAATGCCTGTTCAACAGCTCTGGGCAGGGCATTGAGTGCCGACACCGGCATTTTGCTGTCATCCAGTGTGCACGACCTTTTATAGGACATCCCTTTCACGATTTTTGCGCCGTATGTTAAATGGGCTGTTTCGTCGGCCGTAAGATCTTCGGTGCTGCAAAAACTGAGTTCGGTGATTGCGTAAGCCACCAGTATGCACCAAAATATTACTTTAATGTTGGCAGAAACATTGCTTTTAAAGGATAAAGCCTTCAACATACATTGTAATTTCTGGCATTATTGGCAATTACAGAAATAAAGTGGGCCTGTTTATTGTTCGAGTTTATCCTCTACTCCTTCGCGTTTTTCCGGCCGCATTTGCGGAAAGAAAAGCACATCCTGTATAGAGGACTGGTTGGTAAGCAGCATGCAAAGCCTGTCAATACCAATGCCAATGCCCGATGTGGGCGGCATGCCGTATTCAAGCGCGCGTAAAAAATCGTAATCAATGAACATGGCTTCGTCATCGCCCCGCTCCATCAGCTTTACCTGGTCTTCAAATCGTTCACGCTGGTCAACCGGGTCGTTCAGCTCGCTGTAAGCGTTGGCTATTTCCTTGCCATTGATCATTAGCTCAAAACGCTCTACCAGTCCGGGTTTGCTGCGGTGTTTTTTAGTGAGCGGACTCATCTCAACCGGGTAATCAATAATAAAAGTAGGTTGTATATAATGATGCTCGCATTTGCTTCCGAATATTTCATCAATCAGCTTACCGCGTCCCATACTGGGCGTGGTCTCAATGTGCAGCTTCCTGCATACTTCTCTTAAGCCATCTTCGTCCATTGCCGATATATCGAACCCGGTATGTTCCTGTATGGCTTCGTAAATAGAAACGCGTTTAAAGGGTGTTTTAAAGCTGATGGTCTTATCACCTACAGGTACATCTGTAGTATTGTGCATGGCAACAGCTACCTGCTCCAGCAGGTTTTCAGTGGTGTTCATCATCCAGAAATAATCCTGGTAAGCCACGTAAAATTCAAGTATGGTGAATTCAGGATTGTGCGTACGGTCCATTCCCTCGTTGCGAAAGTTGCGGCTGAACTCATATACCCAGTTAAAGCCGCCAACCACCAGGCGTTTTAAATACAATTCATTCGCAATGCGCAGGTACAAGGGAATATCCAGGGCATTGTGATGCGTGATAAAAGGCCGTGCGGCCGCTCCGCCCGGAATGCTTTGTAAAACGGGGGTATCTACTTCCAACGCGCCATGCTTATTCAAAAACTCGCGGATGGCGTTGATCATCACGGTGCGTTTTATGAATGTATTTTTCAGTTGCGGGTTAATGATCAGGTCTGCATAACGCTGCCTGTATTTGAACTCCGGGTCGGTTACGGCGTCGAAGCTCTGTCCTTCTGCTTCTTTTACAACAGGCAAAGGCTTAAGCGACTTGGTAAGGAGCGTAAGCTCCTTTACATGAACAGAGGTTTCGCCGGTTTTGGTGATGAAGCCATATCCTTTTACACCGATGATATCGCCGATATCCATCAGCTTTTTCCAAACCACATTGTACAATGTTTTATCTTCTTCCGGGCAGAGGTCATCGCGCTTTACATAAAGTTGTATCCTGCCTGAATGATCCTGCAATACGGCGAATGAAGCCTTACCCATATCGCGGATGCTCATAATGCGGCCGGCAATGCTGATCTCACTATAGGCTTCTTTATTCTCTTCGGAAAAACTTGCTTTGATATCGGCGGCGGTATGTGTAATGGGGAAGGCGGCTGCAGGGTAAGGATCAATGCCCAGCTTTTCCAGCTCCAGCCTCTTTTCTCTCCTGATCATTTCCTGCTCGGAAAAATGTTGCGTGTTCTGTGTGTTCATTACGTCACTTTTAAAAAAGTGGAGCAAAGGTACTGGTTAGCGTTTAGCCTGCAAAGCGTAAGATTGGAGCGGGCAATCCTTATTCTTCATGATCCGTTTCCTGTTCCTGTGCTGCCATCGCCGCTTCGGAAGCAAGATCGGTTTTGCCATTGTTGCTGTGGTATAGCTCGTTGATCAGTTCCGCTACCAGTGATGTCCAGCCGGTTTGATGAGAAGCGCCCAATCCCCGTCCCGTATCGCCATGAAAATATTCATAAAAGAGAACAAGGTGTTCGTTGCCTGGCTGTTTGTAAAACCAGTTGTATTTGCCATACAGTCCACGGTTCCCTTTTTCATCTTTTTTGAACAGGCTTATCACGCGTTCCGTAAGTCCGTCGGCTACTTCATCCAGCGTTAAGAAGTTGCCGGACTTTGCAGGATACTCTACCTTCAGGGCATCGCCGTAAAACGATCCGTATTTGCGGATGGATTGAATGATGAGGTAATTGATAGGCATCCATACCGGGCCGCGCCAGTTGGAATTGCCTCCAAAAAGATCGGAGGTTGAATCGCCGGGATCGTATTGGGCGGTATAAGATATTCCGTTGATTGTAACCGAATAGGGATTTTTTTCATGATGTTTTGACAAAGCCCTTATCCCGCCGTCAGATAAAAATTCCTCCTCATTCAGCAATCGCTCCAGCAGGTATACCAATCGTTCCTTGGGCAGTAATGACAGCAGGATTGATTCTCCGTCGCTTTTTTCTTCATTTGGCCAAAACAGCTTATTGCGCTTGCGGTAGTTTTCGAACCAGGTGATGCGCTTTTTAAAATCGCTTAATTTGTCGAGTGTCTTTTTTTCTATGGTCGATACGGCGAATAACGTAGTAAGTCCCACTATGGATTGTATGCGTAGCTGCAAAGGGGTAGATCCTGCTATGGAAAGTGTATCATAAAAAAACTTATCTTCTTCATTCCACAAGCCATGCTCATTTAAGGCTTCGGCGATCAGCACAAACTGTTCAAAAAACTTGGTGGCGGTGTCTTCGAATGCAATATCGTGAACCGCAATTTCCAGTGCCATTTCCAGCATATTCAAAGCGTACATGGCCATCCAGCTTGTACCGTCTGCCTGTTCCAGTTGCATATTGCTGCCCAGCGAGGTACTGCGGTTAAAAACCCCGATATTATCCAGTCCCAGGAAGCCGCCTTCGAACAGATTGTTGCCGCTTACGTCTTTCCGGTTTAACCACCAGGTAAAATTGATGAGCAGTTTTTGAAAAGCCTTTTTCAAAAAAATGATATCACCCCTGCCTGCTTTCTTTTTTTCTATATAATATACCTGCAAAGCAGCCCACCCCTGTACCGGAGGATTTACATCGCTGAAATTCCATTCATATGCCGGAAGCTGTCCATCGGGTTTCATATACCATTCACGCATAATGAGCAGCAACTGGTTCTTTGCAAAACAAGGATCGGCCACCGCCATGGAAATGCAATGGAAGGCAAGATCCCAGGCGGCATACCAGGGATACTCCCATTTATCGGGCATCGCAATGATATCCTGGTTTTTCAGGTGACCCCAATCGTGGTTGCGTCCGGTGAGCCTGTTTGTATCGGGGGGATTGTTCCCATCTCCGTTTTTAAGCCATCTTTCTACATCAAAATGGTAGTATTGCTTGCTCCACAGCAACCCTGCCAGTGCCTGGCGTTGTATCCGGGCCATGTCGGCATCCATGCCGGCGGGCAATATAGCCGCGTAGAAATCATTGGCTTCCTCTTTTCGTATGGTAAAGACCTTTTCAAAGCCTGCTATGAAGGCGTTCTCCACCCATTTATTACTCAGCCTGCAATAAATGGTTTTGGTGGCTCCTGCAGGTACTTTTAACTTATATACCGGCGAAAATTTGGTGCCGCTTTTATTCTGCCGCAGTTCAGTAACGTTTTTCTCTTCAATAACAGCATCGTGAAACGCATCTTTTACGAAAATGGATTGGTTAGGCTTGCCCGAGATTCTTTCCGTATTGGTTTCATTTTCGGTTAAAAAGCAATCATCGGGTTTCTGAAAATAAAAGTAGTAATTGCCCAACCGGTGATGGCTGGCTTTAACCGTTGTTTTATTGAGATAGACGATTTCAGGTTTTTTATCGGTGCCTATATAGCTCCACCTGTTATAAAACCAGAGGGTGGGCAGTATTGTGAGGGGAGCGGTTTTGTCGGAACGGTTGGTTATATCAATCTTAATAAGGATATCCTGCGGGCTTTTTTTGGCATAAGTAACCAATACGTCAAAGTATTCGTTGTTATCAAATACGCCGGTATCCAGTATTTCGTATTCCGGGTCGAGCTTTGAGCGCTCCCTGTTTTTCTGTAAAAGATCCTCGTAAGGGAAAGCCTGTTGAGGATATTTATACAAATACTCCATGTAATAATGGGTGGGAACATTGTCGAGATGATGATAAAGTTCTTTTACATCTTCTCCGTGATTGCCCTCTCCATTTCCCAGTCCGAATAATCTTTCTTTGAGTATTTTATCTTTACCATTCCATAGTGCGATGGCAAAACACAGGTTTCCAAAAAAATCACATATGCCGGCCAGCCCATCCTCGCCCCATTTGTAAGCGCGGCTATGCGCATGGTTAAAAGGGAAATAATTCCAGGCATCTCCGTACGTGCTATAGTCTTCTCTAACGGTTCCCCATTGCCTTTCGCTTAAATACGGTCCCCATTGTTCCAGTGGTATCTTCCTTGATGTATTGACTGAAAGCCTTTGATGTTCTGCTGTCATGTAGTGGTACTGTGTTTGATGAGATGCCTTATAACCGCTGCGTAACATCATCCTGCATTCACACGCATCTCCGCGATAAACAAATCAATTAGAAGCAAATAATCATTCGATAAACATGTTTACGGAAGCCCGCAATTGTGCAAAATTAAGGCATACCGGCGAAACGATCCCATTAAAGGGTTTTGCGTTCGCGCTTTGCAGAAATAAACAAATTGCCGGGAAGTAAATAAATTGTCTCATTTTTAGCAGGAAAAGGTTAACAACTTTGCATTCAAATTTTAATAATGGTAACGCTTTGTTTCGATTTTGGCAATACACGTCTTAAATACGCGGTTTTCAATAACAGGGAAATGCTGTATGAAAAAGTGCTTCATGAGGCTTCTCCGCAGTCCATACAGGAACTGTTGCAATCGGTACATCCGGATAAAAGCATTCTTTCTTCCGTAATAGATCACGACAAAAAAATAGAAGCGTTACTGGCTGAACAATCCAGCTTTCACCAGCTGAGCAATACAACCCGCCTGCCTTTTACAGCGCCGGTTTCAAAACCCGAAACAATAGGAGCAGACCGGCTGGCAATATCGGCTGCGGCGGTTGAATTTTTCCCGGGTAAGCACAACCTGGTAATTGGACTGGGTACCTGCATTACCTACAATTTCATTAACAGGCAAAACCAGTTTTTGGGAGGGGGAATTTCACCAGGTATGGAAATGAGGCTGAAGTCGTTACGCGATTATACCGCCAAATTACCTTTGGTAAAAGCCGACTGGAATTTTCCTTTGATAGGCTATGACACACGGACGAACATAACCAGCGGAGTGATACTGGGTATGGCAAAAGAAATTGATGGTATAATCGACGCATATTCAGAGCGATACGGCAATTTTAACGTGCTTTTAACCGGGGGAGATTCACTCTATTTTGCCCAACTGCTGAAAAATAAGATATTTGCAGACCCTCATTTAATCTATAAAGGCTTGTATGCTATCAGTGAGTATAATAACTAACTGCAGGAAAATATTTTTATTCAGCTTGGTTCTTTCGGTAAAAATAAATTTGGTTTCTGCTCAGGAAAATTCTCCTTATTCCCGTTATGGGTTGGGCGATGTTGTGCCCAGCCAGAATGTTGTTACCCGTGCAATGGGAGGGGCATCGGCGGCATTTTACGATGCGGTTACCGTAAATTTTATCAACCCTGCTTCTTATGCCAGGTTAAAGTATACAACTTTTGATGTTGGAGTAGATTATACCGGACGTACACTTAAGGCTACCAATCCTGTACGGTCTTTAAATTCGGGGTATTTGATCCCTTCGTACATACAGGTAGGTCTGCCATTGATGCGTTCAAAGAACTGGGGTATGAATTTTGGCATCAGGCCGCTTACCCGCATCAATTACTCGCTTCAGCAAAGTTCCAGGCTGTCGGGTATTGACAGCGTTTCTACCTCCTATATGGGCGATGGCGGAGCTTACCAGGTATACGCAGGCACCGGAATAGGGAGCAAACACTTTACGGTTGGTGTAAATGCAGGATATTCTTTCGGCAGTAAAAACTACGTAACAGAACGGGTTTTCATGAATGACAGTGTAATATATGAAAAAGGCAAATGGGCAGATAGTACGCATTTTGGCGGATTTTTTGTTCATGCCGGAGCGCAGTATTCAACCCGGATAAGCAAAACCGTTACACTTAAGCTGGGAGCATTTGCCCAGTTTAAAAGCAACCTGAATGCTACAAGAGATGTTACCAGGGGAACTTTTGTGTATTCAGCCACCGCAGGCGAAGTATTAAAAGACAGCGTGTATGCCTCTTCGGGAAACAAAGGAAAGATCGTATCACCAGGTACATACGGCTTTGGTATCAGTATCGATAAAGATCTCGCCTGGTCTGTGAATGCCGAATACAGCCTTACCCAATGGACAGACTACCGGTACTATGACGAAAAGGACCAGGTAAAAGACACCTGGCTTTTGCGTTTGGGCGGATCCTTCATTCCGAATTATAAAAGCACGGGTTATTGGGGGCAGGTACAATACCGTGCAGGATTTTATATCGGGCCGGATTATATCACGGTAAATAATAACCTGCCCATGTATGCCTTCAGCTTTGGAGCCGGGTTCCCCGTTCGCAAATATGGTTATAGCGTATATTCAGGACAATATACAACCATTAACACCGCATTTGAAATTGGAGCCCGCGGCAACAAAAGCAATTCCCTCCGCGAAAGTTTTTACAGGATATCTATTGGGTTATCTTTAAGTGATATATGGTTCCGCAAAGTGCAATACAATTAATGGCAGGTAGAAGTTTATTAAGGAGCAGCTATTTGGCAATTGTATTCTTTGCTCTTCTTTCTTTATTAAGCGCCTGCGAAAACAGTGAGGAAGAGATACGGGAACGGGCGCGGAGAAAAATGGGGGTTGATGAAGCCAAGGACATAGAAACCTATTTTAGCCAGGCGGGAAAAGTAAAGGCAAAGCTTACTTCTGTACTGATGCTTCGTTACCAGGATCACCAGGATACGCCGCGCGTGGAATTCCCTGACAAGCTGCATGTTGACTTTTACAATGATTCCTTACAGGTAGAGAGTGTGCTGGACGCCCTGTATGGCAAATATCTGGAAGGTCAAAACAAAATGTATCTCCGCGATAGTGTGGTAGTCATTCAAAAATTTAACCAGGATACGCTCAGGTGTGAAGAGCTGTGGTGGGATCAGAACAAACAGAAATTTTACAGCGATAAGCCGATCAGGATTACCAAAAAAGACGGAACGGTGATGCCCGGGAAAGGACTGGTGGCGTCTCAGGATTTCAGGAATATTGAAATTCTTAACCCGGCAGACGGGGTTATGTTTTTTGAAGAATCTGAATTTCCCGGCTCAACAGCTGCTCCCGACAGCAGCGGCATTCAACCGGATTCGCCGAAAGTGCCGTCTGCTCCACAGCCTTAAGATATTTTCTTTCCGGCGGTTTCAAAAAAATCTTCCAGTTGATGAAAAGTTTCCTTTAGTGCAGGGATCAATGCTCCTATACCTTCAATAATTGCAGGAGCCAATCCTGCAGTGGCTTTGTATACCCGGCTTGCTGCCAGGGTATCTTCATTTATCAAATGCATTTTGTCGGCATAAAACAAAATAATGCTGAAGATAAGCGTGTAAATACCTGCATACAGCAAAGCACCTCCCAGCCTGTTTACCCAGCCCAGCAGGCTCAGCTTAAGAATACCCTCGAGCGCTTTGCCCGCCCATTGTACCAGCAACACCACCAGTACAAAAACAAGCAGGAAGGAAAGCAGGGGCAGCCATCTGGCATCAATGTTTGTATGATCCTGCAAATAAACAGCCACCACAGCCGAAAGCTTTAAAGCTGCTGCCAGCCCGATGAACCAGCCAATAAAAGAGAACAGGGCCAGCACGATGCCCCGTATAGCGCCTTTTATTACAGCAACTATCAATACCAGTAAGAACAGTAGGTCAACCCACATACTTTTAATGAGGTTTACGCCGACAGTAAAGATTTAACTACGGCACTGATGGTTTTTCCATCTGCCTGGCCCGCCAGTTGTTTGGTTGCGGCGGCCATTACTTTTCCCATATCGGCTACAGAAGCGGCTCCGGTTTCTTTAATAATACCTGCTACTATTTCTTTCAGCTCGGCTTCTCCTAATTGTTTCGGCAAAAAGCTTTCTATCACGGTAATTTCTTCCTGCTCTTTTTGAGCCAGGTCTTCCCTGTTCTGCTTTTTATAAATTTCAAGGGAGTCTTTGCGCGATTTAACCAGCTTCTGCAGCAGCTTTACTTCGTCTGCTTCTGCAAGCTGTCCTCCCGCTCCTTCGCTTGTTTTGGCAAGAATGATAGCAGCCTTTATTGCTCTTAACCCGCGGAGTGTAGCCTGGTCTTTTGCAAGCATGGCCGTTTTAATTGCATCGTTAATGGTTTGTTCCAGTGCCATAGTCGTGATTTTTTTATAGTGTATTCAAATCAGCTTTTTTGCAGCAATTCTCTTGATTTTTTATAAAAGTCCTCGGCAAATTTTTGTATATCCTGTACAAGGGCGGTTTGTTTGGTTGCACGGTTATACGTATTTGCCATGGTCATAAGTGTTTGATAAAAAAAATCGCCCATTTCATCTACCATCATTTCCTTGGTCCAGAGTTCTATGTGCATGGCTGATTTTTCCTGCCCGTCCCACAAAGCCAGCATCATGGCTTTTGCTTTCTGTGTGTCGTCGGCAGCGCTGCCGCTTGCATTCCACGAAATCTCCTGCACCATTTTGTTGGGGTCCAGCGTTACATCGATCGTTATTGTTGATTTTTGCATGCCTGATAAAATAATAATAGGCGCAAAGGTAAGGAGTCGATACAATTTTGGCGTCATTTCGATTAAACCATTAGTGTGCTCAATCATTGAGCCGTGACATGTCGTATTCGTATTTTTCAGTTCTTATATATGTCCAGTTCGGAGAAAATGTATCAGGGCCTGTAGCTGAGTTCACAGTAGTACAAAAGCTTAATCGATCCCGCTTTTTGCAGGACCCGAAATCGGCCGTAGTCCCAGCCTGCCGGCTGGCAGGGATTTCGGGCGCCCGCCCGAACGACGTTCAAGTCGGGCGGGGCTTTTTGGTTACTTTTTTCCGCAAAAAAGTAACAAAGAAACCAGCACCAGGCTTTGTGGTTGAAAAGAAAGCGAGTTTTATGGGCAATGAAGAAGCAATTCTTTCCTGAAGATCATTACTGGTTGTTTTGCGATGATACCTGTTGTATAACAGCCCACAATTGCTCTGCCGCCCGGTTATTGCTACAGGCGGCTGCTTTTTCTGCGATCCTGCTCATTAACCGGGTTCTCAACTTTTCGTCGCGGTATATCTTTTTCATTTTGTCGGCTATATCTTCAATGTTTTCCCCATTGCAATATAAAGCGGCATCTCCTGTGGTTTCGGCAATCGCGCCAATAGCATGCGTAATAACAGCCACCTGTGCCTGTATGCATTCCAGCAAGGGCAAGCCCGTACTATCATATTCCGGGAAATACAAAACACACATGGCGCATGCTGTGACCAACGCCCTTTCTTCTTCGTCTGCCGCATCCTGAATAATGACGTGTTCCCTGTATTTATAGGTGTCAAGCGATTTTTTCCACCTGGAAGATGCAGAAGCTTCTTCGGCATATATTAATAAACGGGTATTGCTTTTTTGCCATTTTTTGAACAGGGAAAAAGCTTTCAGCACATTCAATGCCTGCCCGTTCGACGTGTTATGGACGGAGAAGAAAAAATATTCTGTGCCCGCTGTATATTTTTTCTTTACGGATTCCCTTGTGTCCCACACTGCTGATAAAAAAAGCTCTGAAGCTTTCGGGCGGATTACATGGACGTTCTCGGAATGATGTCCCCTTTCAATCAATCGTTGTTGCAGAAAGGCAGAGAGTGTAATGACATGCATATCTGCCGGAAATGTATGGGCAGGTTTATTGTTGTCCTGGGTCACCAGTATGCATTGAGGAATATGGGTTGGGATTTTTTTGCCATTTATACAGAAAACGCAGGAGGGTTGTTCTGTTTTGATGACCGAAGCTATCTGCCTGTTGAACCACATTTGTTTCCATAAGCTGGTAAAAACGGGCTGCTTTAACAGGACGTGCTTTGCGGCTTCAATTTTTAATGAAGCATCGGCGTTATCATATGATAACCATATAAACCCGTGTTCAGCCTGCGTTTTACACATTTCAGTTATTGTGCCGGAAATAAAACTATTAAGTGTTTTGTCTTTTGTTAAAAAACCATTCCCTTGATGTATGATTACTTTCATGAAAGACAATTGATTAAAGAAAAACCTGTTTGAAAGTACCTGCTTTTACGAAGAACGGGTAAAATTATTCGGTGAGCAGGACGTTATTATAGTTGAATGAATATAAAGGTAAATCTGTTGTTTATAAGGTTAAACACCTACTGTAAAAGTACAACCTGGTAAATAAAGGATTTACAACTGTTATCCAAACCTATTGTAAACTTAAATATTTACCTATGGGGCTAAAAATTTTACGCACCTTATTAATTCTTTACGGTTTATTAAGCCTGAACGAACAGGGTTACGCGCAATGCCCTGGAGGGGTACCTCCCCAGCAAATAGCGCAAACAACGGTCGCCTCTATTGACGGAGATATGGAGAGCTTTCCATTTGACCAGTTTGACCCCTCTTTGGGCACATTAATAGGTGTAGATATTCACGCAAATGTTACGGGATTGATTGCGATGACGGTGATTAACTATAATACAGCTCCACGGTCATATAATGTAGGAGTAACACGAACGGATTCATTAAAGTCTCCGGGGTTGGGTGTTGAGCTGGTAATTGACACAACTGTTGATTATACTACCCCGGTTTTGCCGGGAAGTATGCATCCGGGTACACCGCCAGCGTATTTCGACCGATTCCCGAATAATGTTGCCGGGGGAGAGCCCAAGAACTGGGATTCAAGATTTGTAGATGCGCCTGTTGACAAAGACATTTATCAGACTATTACCGATCCAGGCTTACTGGCAGGATATACAGGGCTGGGCGCAATTGAAATTGAATATGTGCTGGACCCGGGATTTTCGTTATATGGGGGCGCCAGCCAGGCACAGGGTATTATTACTACCTATGCCACCAATATAGAATTAACGGTTACCTATACTTATTGCCCGCTGTCCATATTGCCGGGTCGTAAATTAAGTTTCCAGGCCAGCAAAAAAAGCGATCGCAATGTGCTGCTCACCTGGATCAAGGAAAACGAGGAAAGCAATATAATTTATACCCCGGAGGTGAGCTTTGACGGGCAGGATTTTGCAGCCGCAGGTACGATGTACAGTCAAAAGCCTGAAAACGACGCGACTGTAGTAAAATATGAGTTTGGATACGATGTGCCGGCAAGCACCAGTGGAAAGCTGTATTTCAGGTTAAAGCAGGTAAACGCTTTAGGAGAGGTTAGTTATTCGGGCGTAAAAATTGTGAATATTAGCAATGTTGATAAGCAGGCGCTGAGCTTATATCCCAACCCTGCCGGCAAAGCGGTTGAGCTAAGATTTAATACGCCGCAAAAACAAAGGCTGCAGGTAGATGTGATCAACAGTGTGGGGCAGGTGGCAGAGTCGAGGGCAATTAGCCTTAACGGAGCCCGGCAACATACATTCATATTCAGCCGCGCTCACCAGCCGGGAGTTTATTTTATGAGGGTGCTCAATCCTTCTACGAAGGAACAGCAGGTGGTACGACTGGTGATACAATAGACGAAAGGCTGATAATAGTTAAAATATTTATGTAAAAAAGAGTTGGCGTGCATAAACCACTTGTCAACTCTTTTTGTTTTTGTATTTTTGTCTCTACTATACATCTTACATGGAATATAATACCACCAGGAATCATCTCATCATGCGCGAATATGGCAGGCATATTCAAAAGATGATAGATTACGTAATAACGATTGAAGACAGGGAAAGAAGGCAGAAAAATGCGCAGGCGCTGATTGAGCTCATGGGCTTCCTGAATCCTCATCTTAAAAATGTAGAAGACTTCCGTCATAAATTATGGGATCATCTTTTTTTAATATCCGATTTTAAGCTGGATGTTGATAGTCCGTATCCTATTCCCACCCGGGAAACCCTTAAAGCAAAGCCGGAGACATTGCCCTATCCCAAAAAGTATCCGAAATATTCTCATCTCGGTAAGAACCTGGAGCTTGTTATTCAAAAAGCATTGAAAGAAGAAAGTCCTGAAAAACGTTCGGGGTTTGCCAACTCCATTGCTTATTATATGAAGCTGGCGTACAATACCTGGCATAAAGAACTGGTGCACGACGATGCCATACGAAGCGAGTTGAACGCCATTACCGATGGACAACTTGAATTTACCAATACGCCTTTTGTAAAAGCATACAGGGAAAGAGACAACAGGGACAGCAACCGTTTTCAACGCGGAGGAAAGAATTTTCAGCAACGCAACGGCGGCGGAAATCGTAGCGACCGGAATGGAAAAAGCGGCGGCAAGCACTTTAAAAAGCGATTTAAGTAAGCATTGGCTGTATAAAATAAGTAACCCCGGCTGTAGGTATACAATGCCGGGGTTTTATATTTGCACACATTCATTTTACTACTATGCATTCGTTTGAAGTTACAGGTGGCAAAAAGCTGAAAGGTGAAATTGTTCCCCAGGGAGCAAAAAATGAAGCCCTTCAGATCATTAGCGCGGTACTGCTTACTCCCGAAAAGGTTACTATTAACAATATACCCGACATACTGGATGTAAACCTGCTGATCGAATTGCTGGGGGAAATGAATGTAAAAACAGAAAGGCACAGCAGGCATTCCTGCACCTTCAGGGCAGATAATGTAGATATTGATTATTTACGCGGTGACGCTTATAAAAAGAAGAGCGGGCGTTTAAGGGGGTCTGTTATGCTGGCGGGCCCGTTGCTTGCCCGTTACCGGAAAGCGTTTATTCCCAAACCGGGAGGTGATAAAATAGGGAGAAGGCGACTGGATACTCATATCGTTGGCTTTGAAAAGCTCGGCGCTCAATTTACTTATCATAATGAAGATGGCTTTTTTCACCTTGCCGCCCCCGAGCTGAAAGGCGCTTATATGCTGCTGGATGAACCTTCGGTTACGGGTACTGCCAATATTGTGATGGCGGCGGTAATGGCAAAAGGCACCACCACCATTTACAATGCGGCCTGCGAACCGTACCTGCAGCAATTGTGTAAAATGCTGAGTCGCATGGGCGCCAATATCCGGGGGATAGGTTCCAACATGCTTACTATAACAGGAGTAGATTATTTGGGGGGAACAGAACACAGCATGTTGCCCGACATGATCGAAGTGGGTTCTTTTATTGGACTTGCGGCGATGACACAAAGTGAAATTATCATCAAAAACGCGGGCATTGAGCACCTGGGGCAGATCCCCGATAAATTCAGACAGCTCGGTATTCAATTACAATTCCGGGGCGATGATATTTATATTCCCGAACAGGAGGTATACGAAATCCAGACTTTCCTGGATGGATCTGTAATGACCATTTACGATCATCCCTGGCCCGGCTTCACGCCCGACCTGTTAAGCATTGTGCTGGTAGTGGCAACGCAGGCAAAAGGTTCCGTGCTGGTACACCAGAAAATGTTTGAAAGCAGGTTGTTTTTTGTTGATAAACTGATAGACATGGGCGCACAGATCATTTTGTGCGACCCGCACCGGGCGGCGGTGATAGGTCTGGGGCGTGAGCAAAACCTTCGCGGTATTACAATGAGCAGTCCCGATATACGTGCAGGTGTTTCATTGTTAATTGCCGCATTGAGCGCGGAGGGAAAAAGCGTGATACAAAATATAGAACAAATAGACAGGGGTTATCAATACATTGATGAAAGATTAAAGCAACTCGGCGCCCAAATTGAACGTGTATAATTTCATTGAAAAGCATTATCAGCAATGCCTCAACAAAATAAAATCATCATCATAACTGCCCCCTCGGGCGCCGGCAAAACTTCCATTGTTCATTACCTGTTGCAGAAATATCCCGGGTTGCTGGCTTTTTCCGTTTCGGCAACTACGCGCAAAGCAAGAGCTGCAGAAACAGATGGCAAGGACTATTATTTTATTTCGGAAGAAGATTTCAGGCAAAAAATACAGCAGAATGAGTTTGTAGAATGGGAAATGGTATATGAAGGAAAATATTACGGTACGCTGCTGCAGGAACTGGAAAGAATATGGCAACAGGGAAAAACCCCCGTACTTGATATAGACGTAAAGGGAGCCTTGCGCATCCAGGAGCGGTTTCCGGACGCTTCGCTGTCTCTTTTCATCGAGCCGCCTTCTGTAGCGGAACTGCAAAAAAGGCTGGAAAGCCGTGGTACGGAAACCGCCGAAACATTAGCCGCCCGTGTCAACAAAGCATCGTACGAACTTTCATTCAAACATCACTTTAATTATACCATCATCAACAAAGAGCTGAATGAAGCCTGTGCCGAAGCAGACCGGCTGATTACAAATTACCTTGCTCATTAATACTATATCGTACTCCGGTCCGTTACAATAGCCGGAACATTTAAACCTGTGTAAGCGCCTGCCATTCAGTAAAATAAACCGGGGGGCATTTTTCGCAGGCGGGTGGTGACACCCGCCTGTAGGAGCGTCTACCGGTCGGTGTCTCACTATAGCCGTCAACTTAGGAAATCTGGCGCTTAAATACCCCGAATGGGGTTTAATTTGAATAGCCATCGGTGTAACCGGTGGTATATTTGCGACAATTTTACATTGAACCCCGTAGGGGTTCAACAAAACTTCGGCATTGCTGTCCCCCAACTTTGTTGGAGGCTATTCAAATTCAAGCCCTTCGGGCTTAAATTGACGGCTATGGTGTCTCACCGACCGGAAAATTTAGCACGAAAAATTCGAAATGCACCCAAAGCCGGTAACCAGTTCTCTTTACGGCTTCAATTTATTATTTTTGACAACATATGACAGCAGATATAGGAATATTGGTCGGTATCATACTTATTCTTTTGTTGGTAGGCTTGTTCGCGGGTATTGAAGCGGCCTTTGTATCTGCCAATAAGTTTTCGTTTGAATTAAAAAGAAAGCAGGGGCTGAGAAGCGGCAGGATATTGTCTGATCTTCTTGAAAATCCTTCCCGTTTTATTGGTTCCATTATCGTGGGACTTGTTTTAACCGTTGTAGTATACGGACTGCTGGTAGGTTCTATTTTTGCCCCGGTGTGGAACTGGATCGAAAACAATTTTGGCACATCGTATTCGTATATAAAATACCTCCGCCTGATTTTTGAGACCCTGGTTTCGGCTACGCTTTTGATTTTTGTGCAGCTTTCTTTCAGGGCTTTTTTCCGGGCGAAAAGCGACTCGGTTTTATCGGTGCTGGCCCAATTGGGCGTGCTGGGGTTTATTCATACGGTTTTTTACCCGATCGCTTCTTTATTTATAGGAATAGCAGAATGGATACTGAAATACCTGTTCGATGTCAAGCTGTCTGACCAAAAGCCCACCATAGCGCCTGTAGACATAGAAACTTTTATCCAGCAGAACAAAGATCAGTCGGACAACGACCAGGATATCAATACCCGGCTGTTTGAAAACGCGCTGCAACTGCCCTCTATTAAAATACGGCAATGCCTTATTCCGCGTAAAGAAATTGAAGCTGTGGATATCAATACGTCCATTGAAATGGTAAAGCAAAAGTTTATTGATACAAAGCTTAGCAGGCTCATTATTTATGAGAACAATATTGACAATATACTTGGCTATATCCACCAGATTGAACTTTTCAAGAACCCAACAGAAATAAGATCGGTCATGCTTCCTATACCTGCCGTGCCGGAAAGCATGAGCGCTACCGACCTGATCAGCAAATTCACGAAAGAACACAAAAGCATTGCCTGGGTGGTGGATGAGTTTGGCGGTACTGCTGGTATCATCACCATGGAAGACCTGCTGGAAGAAATTTTTGGAGAGATCAGGGATGAATATGATACGGATCGGTTTGTTGAAAAGCAGATTTCTGAGAATGAATATATTTTTTCGGGAAGGCTTGAAATTGATTACCTGAACCAGAAATATGGCTTCGGGTTTAAAGAAACCGCCTCCGAAACATTATCAGGCTATATCATTCACAATTATGAAATGATCCCTAAGATCAAAGAGCGCATCATTATTGATAATTACGAGTTTGATGTTATTAATGTGAGCGATACCCGCATTGAAATGGTAAAGGTTAAAAAGCTGAAGTAACGCCTCAAAAAATATTTTTTTCTTTTTTGGAAGAATCCAAAGCCCTGATTACCTTTGCCCGCGCAATGATAAAAATGATCAAGCATACTAAGAACACAAAGAAACAGTTCCTTACCGGGAAAGGTTAAAGAGTGTATTGTATGACTGAATATATTCAAGGCCTTTCCGGAAGCGGGAAGGCTTTTTACTTTTAAAACCATCAATCATTAAAACAATAAAAACCAACCAAAATGAAAGTTGCGGTAGTAGGAGCCACCGGATTGGTAGGCTCTAAAATGTTACAGGTGCTTGCAGAAAGAAATTTCCCGGTTACGGAATTGATCCCTGTTGCTTCGGAAAAATCAATCGGAAAGGAAGTGGAATTCAAGGGTAAGAAGTACAAGGTGGTGAGTGCGGCAGATGCTATCGCAACCAAACCTGCTGTAGCTATCTTTTCCGCAGGCGGAAGCACTTCGCTGGCGCTTGCACCTCAATTTGCCGCTGCAGGTATAACAGTTATTGATAATTCCTCTGCATGGCGCATGGATCCTGCCAAAAAACTGGTGGTACCGGAAATCAATGCCGATGCTTTGACCAAAGACGATAAAATAATTGCCAACCCCAATTGCTCCACTATACAGATGGTGGTGGCATTGAATCCATTGCATAAGAAATACGGGATAAAAAGAATCGTGGTAAGTACCTACCAGAGTGTTACTGGTACCGGCGTAAAAGCGGTTGAGCAACTGCATGGTGAAAGGAATAAATCGGTAAAAGGAGAGAACGGCGAATACCCTATGGCATACAAATACCCGATTGACCTAAATGTTATTCCGCAGATAGATGTGTTTGTTGACAACGGTTATACCAAAGAAGAAATGAAAATGGTGAACGAAACCAAAAAGATCATGCGGGATGATAACATACGTGTAACCGCTACTACGGTTCGTATACCGGTAATGGGCGGCCACAGCGAAAGCGTGAACGTGGAGTTTGAAAAAGATTTTGAACTGGCTGATGTAAAAGGCCTGCTGGAAAAAGCGCCCGGGGTAATTGTGGTTGATGATCCTGCCAACGCGGTATATCCCATGCCGAAAGATGCGCATGAAAAAGATGAAGTGTTTGTAGGCAGGTTGAGAAGGGATGAGACGCAGCCCAATACGTTGAACATGTGGATCGTGAGCGACAACCTCCGCAAAGGCGCGGCTACCAACGCGGTACAGATCGCCGAGTATCTGGTGGCCAATAAGCTGTTGTAACAATTCCAGGGAATTTTATTGAAGGCGGCCTGGGTTTCCAACCTTCCAAGGGTTGGAAACCCAGGCATTATTATATCCGGCAATACCTCATAACGCTTCTTCATAAGTAATAGTAACCACTCATACATCAAACCGGTTGCAGTGCAACGCCGGACCAAAGAGCCGTGTCATCTCGTCGGGTGGTTCATTTATTATTTAAAAAGAAAGCAATGAAAATTAAAAGTTTGATTTTGGCCGCCGGAATGCTGGCGTTGTTCAGTTCCTGCGAAAAGGATACTATTATAGGTGGGGGTACTGTAAAAACAGAAGACCGGGAAGTAAGCGATTTTACTAAAGTAGCTGTTGAAGGTTCTACCAACATCCATATTACAAAGGGAAGTTCTTTTGATCTATCGGTAAAGGCGTATCAAAATCTTCTGCCCTATTTAAAGACCCGTGTGGAGAATAACACGTTGATCGTTAAATATGAAAACAGTACGAGTGTAGGAAATGACAATTCGCAGGTGTTTATTACCATGCCTGTGCTGGAAGGGTTAAGCGCTACAGGAAGCGGAGATATAGATGTAAAGGGCGTTTTTGAGCATACGCCGGACTTTGACGCGCACATCAGCGGGTCGTCGGACATCAGTATTGAGCATGCCCGGGCTGAAAACCTTGTGCTATCCATTTCAGGCAGCGGCGATTTTAAAAGTTTTGGACTTTCTATTGAAGAAGCAAATGTTTCTATATCGGGCAGCGGAGAGGTTGAAATAACTGTGAATAAAAAATTAAAAGCGAATATCAGCGGCAGTGGTAATGTCTTTTACAAAGGGAACCCCATTATGATAGACAACAATATCAGCGGCAGCGGCAAAGTAATAAAGAAGTAGATATAAGCCGCGGCTGCTTTATCCTGGCAGATAGCTGACGTTCTTACCTACGAAAATATTGTGGTGCAACAACAGGTTATTCCGGCTCCACCGCCCTGTTGAGAAAATAAATAAGTGGCTGGATAGTTTTGAAAGCCTCCACCGTATCCTTTACCAGGCTTGTTGATGACAGTTCAGCATCGCGTACTTCCTTCATGGCGATCCAGCTTTTTAGTTTAAGAAATGGCGCTGCCGGGTTGTCCTTTTCATAACCCTTTGGTACATTGGTTAAACTGATTTCAGCTTCTCTGTCGAGCTCTTTATACGTCGCAATAAATTTTTTTGAGCCCACAATTTTTTTAAACTCATCGAGTGAATAATCTATCTCCTGTCTTATTTTTTGCATTTCTCCCGGCATTGGCATCCATATCCCACCTCCCACAAAAGTATTACCAGGCTCCAGATGAAAATAATAGCCCGCATAAATAGATTTCTTTCCCCCGCGGTTTATACTCGCTGCAAAATTTTTTTTGTAAGGCGTTTTGTCTTTACTGAAACGGATATCGCGGTTAATGCGGAACATACATGCCTTTGCAGTTAAAGAAGCGATGGATGGATCGGATTTTGCAAACCCGTTGATTACATTTTGTATGAACACTTCAAAATCTGCCCTTGCTTTTTCATATTCCTTTCTGTTCGCGTCGAACCAGGGTTTGTTGTTATTTTTTGACAGCTTTTTTAAAAACTGGATAGTGCCGGACTGAATCATGTTACTGGTTTAAAAAATGGAGGTTCCTGAATTTATCAATAAAAATAGAACAGAATGCTCAAAGTTAATCTGCGCATCTGCGTCAGATGGGCCTTCGGCAATTTCTTCATGAAGGAAACTATAATTGTATTACTTTATTCTTCCCCAGTTTTCCCCGCTCCTGATCCTGTAAAGTGTCATTTCACTTACATTGTATTTTTCTGCAAGTTGCCTGTAAGTGAGCTTGCGTTTGGGGTCTGCTATTGTTTTTTTAATGGCACTTACCTGGCCGGCGTTCAGCTTAAGTCCCGAAGACCGGTTTGCCTGGATTTTTTTATAAGCTACTTTAGCCGGGCTTTTTTGCTGGTGACGGCCTACTTCACTTAAAGTAGCCCATTGAAGGTTGGAGGCTTTGTTATCCGTTTTATTATAGTTGATATGAATGACGAACTGGTGTTTGGGCGAAGGTTTTTTACAAAACAGGCGGGCAATTTCCCTGTGAATGTACAGGGTCCCTTTGTGGTCGGGGCGATGCAGGTTCAGGCTCCTGTAGCCGGTGGTCAATGATCCGCTGAGCAAGTGACCGTCTTCATGAATGTTGCTGCTGAAGCTGGCTACACGTCCAAGACTGGATACCGCATATTTTTTCCTGAGTTGCTTCCATCCTGAAAACTGAAGTGGTTTCCATGTTTCGCCCGGGATTTTTTTAATCATAGCTGATGTTTTTAGGTTTCTAAATGTACTAAATTACCATTACTTTATATATTTATTTTTTGTAAAACAAAAAGCATTGTTTTTTACTATTAAGATACTTCTCCTTTTTCTGTCATAGTAAGAAATTCCTCTTCAGATATTATTTTAATGGTATTTATTTTTTTAGCCTTTTCAAGTTTCGAACCCGCGTCTTCACCCACTACCAGGTAGTTCAGCTTGCTGCTGACGCCACTTACAATGCTTCCCCCGTTTTCTTCTACCATCGCTTCTGCCTGGCTCCTTTTAAGCTTGTTAAGGGTACCTGTAAATAAAAAAGTTTGCCCTGCCAGGTTACTGCCTGTATGCAGGTTTTTTTTCTCGTTCTTCAGTTGTAACCCTTCTGCTTCCAGTTGCTTCAGCAGATCCATATTCTGATCATTATGAAAAAACTGGCAGATGCTTCCTGCCACTTTGGGGCCGATATCTTCCAGTTCCTGCAATCGTTCCTGTGAATATTCTTTTAAATCGAAAAGATGGTTTATGGCATTGGCCAGCACTTTGGCCGTGGTTTCGCCTACAAAGCGAATCCCCAGGGCATATATTAACCGGTGCAGCGGTTGTTTTTTAGATGCTTCGATGGCAGACTGCAGGTTGGTAACACTTTTTTCTCCGAATCCTTCCAGTTGTCTTATTTTATCGAAAGGAAGACGATAGATGTCTGGTATATCATTAAGGAATCCCAGCGCATAAAATTTTCTCACGATAGCATCTCCCAGGCCGCGAATGTCCATCGCATCTTTGCTGTTAAAATGAACAATGCGTTCCACTATCTGGGCTTCGCAGTTATTGCTGTTATTGCATCTCCACACGGCTTCATCCGGCAGCTTTACTAACGGGTAACCGCAAACGGGACAGTGCGTAGGAAAATGAATGCTCTTTTCCTCTCCTGTACGCAATTCGGGAAATGATTTTACTACCTGCGGTATTACATCGCCGGAACGTTCAATTAAAACGGTATCGCCCAATTGCAGGTTTTTTTCTTTTATATACTCTTCGTTGTGAACCGAAATGCTTGAAACCGTTACCCCTCCCACTGATACAGGATCGATTTTTGCAACGGGCGTTACTGCGCCGGTTCTGCCTACCTGGAACTCTACCGATCTCAACTTGCTTGTTCCCTGGCGGGCTTTGAATTTATAAGCCATGGCCCAGCGCGGATGATGCGTGGTCATTCCCAACTGTTCCTGCATATCCAGGTGGTTTACTTTTATTACCATGCCATCTATTTCGTAGGGCAGATCGTCGCGTTGTTTTTCAAATGCTTCACAATAATCAATCACAGCCTGTATGTTTTTCATCACTCTTTTTTCCTTTGCAGGACTTCTGAAGCCCAGGTCCCACAACATTTGTAAAGTTGCGCTGTGCGTGTCCAACTCCTTCGGCTGGTCTTTTTTGGGCTCAAGGGTAACATCGCTCACATGGTATATAAATGCTTCCAGGTTCCTGCGCGCCACTTCTTTGGGATCTTTTATGCGAAGCGATCCTGCCGCCGCATTCCGTGGATTTGCCAGCCTGTCAAGTCCCTGTTCTTCCAGCGCATCGTTGTAGGCCTTGAAGTTATTTTTATTCATCAGCACCTCTCCCCTGATCTCGATTTGCCGGATGCCGTATTGCGAGAATTTTGCAGACAAAGGAACCGACCTGATCTGGCGGATGTTGGTGGTAATATCATCCCCGGTAACACCGTCTCCACGCGTGGATCCGCGCAGCAAAAAATCATCTTCGTAAATAAGTGAAATACTCGCGCCGTCAAATTTAGGCTCTACACAATATTCTATTTCGGCAAGCCCGCTCAATTCTTTTGCCTTCCTGTCAAAATCAACCAGGTCTTCTGCATTATAGGAATTGTCCAGCGAAAGCATTGGCACAAGATGCTGTACTTTAGGAAAGTCTTTGGTCAATCCTTTTGAGACACGCTGCGTGGGAGAATCGGGAGTGATCTGTTCGGGGTGAGCCGCTTCCATTTTTTCCAGCGCTTTGTACAATTGGTCGTACTCGCCATCGGCAATCAACGGGTCGTTTAATATGTAATAGCGGTATTCGTGAAAGCGCAGCACATCGCGCAGTATGGGAATGTTAATACCTTCCGCGTTGTCTTTTACCTGCTGTAATAAAGCAGTGGTTTCCGATTGTAAATACTGAGTTTGTTCCTTATTATACATCCAGGCAATTTTGAGCTGTAAATGTATAATAAAGCTTTGGCGTGGTAAACTTTACATCTGCAATTAAGCTACCTGCAACTGATCGGTGGGGCGTTGCCCTAGTTGTTTCATAAACCGGTAATGAGAAGCGATAGCGCCGCCAAGCGTAGGGAAATAGTTATACCTGAGCCCAAATTCATTACAGGTTCTTTCAACGATCTTGCTGATCTCCGGGTAATGTATATGGCTGATACGCGGGAACAGGTGATGCTCGATCTGAAAGTTCAGCCCGCCTACAAACCAGGACAGCAATTTGCTTTTGGCAGCAAAGTCGGCGGTGGTTTTTACCTGGTGGATGGCCCATTCGTTTTCAATCTTTTTGGGCTCTATGCCTGCTACGTCAAACTCGGCGTGTTCTACCACGTGCGCCAGTTGAAACACCAATGCCAGTGTTAACCCCAGCACAAAGTGCATTACCAAAAAGCCTACCAGCCAGGGTTTCCAGCCCAGTACCATTATGGGAAGTACAATGGTAAAGCCAACGTACAACGCCTTTGATATCCAGAACACCAAGTGTTCTTTTAAATCCATCGGCTTAAGCGGGGTGGTGTATACTTTTTTGGTTACATATTTTATGTAATCGGTTATGAACAGTAAAAACAGGGAGGTAAATCCATAAAGAAAGAACATATAATTGTGCTGGTATTTATGAATAGGATACCATTTTTGGCTGGAGCACTCTCTCATGAAAGGCTTGTTGTTGATGTCATCATCAATGCCGTCTATGTTGGTATAGGTGTGATGAACAATATTGTGCTTAAGTTTCCAGAAAAAAGCGTTGCCGCCCAGCGCGTTCATGCTCAGGCCCATCACTTCATTTACCCATCCTTTGGTTGAATAACTGCCATGGCAGGCGTCGTGCATTACATTAAAGCCGATGCTTGCCAGGGTAAACCCAAACAGCCCGCTCAGAAAAATACCGATCGCAGGGTGCATCGGCACAAAAAGCAAAGACAGGTAAATAAGTACCGCAGCCGGGATAAGAACAATAGATTTAACATACAGTTTCCA
Organism: Chitinophagaceae bacterium; assembly: GCA_019638615.1. GTDB lineage: Bacteria > Bacteroidota > Bacteroidia > Chitinophagales > Chitinophagaceae > Agriterribacter. The sequence continues at coordinate 119,196 of JAHBTL010000005.1, forward strand.
GTTACCTGTTTTTTTCAGGTTGTTATCGGCAAAATACTGGTCTACATTTGCCTTTAAAGCATTAAAAAAAGCTCTATTCTTGTTGTTGAAGGTAACTTTATACATGTAAGCTGGTCTGTTTAAGGCATAGCCAATCGCTGTAATGCCATGCTGAAAAATAATAAACGATTATCCGGGATTTTAATTTCAGTACTCCTCAATAGTTTTCTTGCCTGAATACTCTTTTTGCAACGGACAGGCGAAGATAGCACATAAAGGGGAAATAAATATGTTAAGAATCAATGATATTCGTCAGGTATTTGTTGTTTTAAATGAAGAAAATGGCGGGATGAACAGATCAGTTCATTTTAAAGGGAACGATCATATCAAAAACAGGAATTTTTACTTCGAACTGCTTTTTTGAAGCAATATTTTCCATAGCATAGGTGCCATACATTTTACCCATTTCGGTACGCAGGTTGCAGCCGCTTACATACTGGTATTGCTCGCCGGGATTGATTTGAGGCTGTACACCTACTACTCCTTCGCCTTCTACCTCACGTTGGGTGCCGTTGCTGTCAAATATATACCAGTGCCTGCGTAATAATCTTACCGGGAAGGAATTGTTGTTTTGCAATGTGATACGGTATGCAAACATAAACTCACCACTCACCGGGTTGCTGTAATCCGGCTGGTAGAAAGTTTCTACAGTTACTGTTACCCCTTCCGTTACTTTTGACGCCATCGCCCTAGCCAAGTTTGGCTTAAAAATAGCAAAAAACCATGACAGGGAGCGGTAAATCTTTATAAATTTTAGATTCTGTAATCGATCCCTTTTACCTTTGCAGTCCAAATTCATAACATTTTTACCTGCTTTCTTTTTATAAAATAATCCCGATATGAAAATAGCCGTAGCCAAAGGTGATGGCATAGGCCCGGAAATAATGGGTGCCACCCTTCGCATTTTTGAAGCCAATAAGGTACCGCTTGAATATGAGTTCGTGGACATGGGTAAATGGGTATTTGACAAGGGGTTTTCGAATGGAATGACCCCCGAAGCCCAGATAGCTATTGAAAACCTGGGTTTGTTGTTTAAAGGACCCATGGAAACCCCCAAAGGAAAGGGAGTTAAAAGTATCAACGTAACCGCCCGTAAAACTTGGAATACCTATGCCAATAAACGTGTATTTCAGTCGCTGCACGGCGTTGATACTGTTTTCTCAAAAGCCGGGATACCCATCGACATTACGATCGTACGCGAAAATATTGAAGATACATACGGCGGCATTGAACATATGATCACCCACGATGTGGCGCTGAGCCGCCGGTTTATCACCAAACCCGGCAGCTTACAGGTGATCCGCTACGCGTTCGAAATGGCAAAACAAAAAAATGCCCGGCGCATCAGTTGCGGACACAAAGCCAACATCATGAAAATAACCGATGGGCTTTTCCTGGAGTGTTTTTATGAAGTGGCAAAAGAATATCCTGAACTGAAGGCAGACGATATTATTGTAGATGACCTGTGTATGAAACTGGTTACCCGGCCCGATACATTTGATGTGGTGGTATTGACCAACCTGCAGGGCGATATTGTGTCGGATCTTTGCGCCGGTTTGGTAGGCGGGCTGGGATTTGCTCCGTCAGCCAATATAGGCGATCATATTTCCATTTTTGAGGCGGTGCACGGAACAGCGCCTGATATTGCGGGCAAGAATATAGCCAACCCTACCGCGCTTTTGTTAAGCGGTATATCCATGTTGCGTCATGTGGGATTAACAGAGAACGCCGCTGTTATAGAGAACGCCTTGTTGTATACGCTGGAAAGCGGTGTGCATACCGGCGATTTTGGCGATAAGGCGAAGCCCTCGGTAAATACAACCCAGTTTGCCGATGCGGTGATCAGCAATTTTGGCAGGCAGCCGCAATCGAACCCCAAACCGGTAATACCAAATAAGCCGGGAACTCCTACTCCGTTCAGGCTGCTGCAAAATGCCATGATGGAGTCGGTAGAGATCGGAAATGAAGATATAGTAGGTGTAGACCTTTTTATTGAAAGCAACGAACAACCCCATTCAATTGCCGTAAAATGCCAGCGCCATGCGGGCGTTAAGTTCAAGCTGATCAATATCAGCAACCGCGGCACCCAGGTTTGGCCAACCGGATCGGTATATACCAACCTGGTAAATGCTTATAATGTTCGTTTTGAATCGTTAGACGATCAGCCGCTTAACCAGCAGGATATACTGGGGCTTTACATCAGCATGAGCGGTAATTTTAAAATCTGCTCTTCGGAATTGCTGAACAGGTGGGGCGATAAAAAAGGGTATAGTCTTGCCCAGGGACAATAAAATGCGCTGTTGTATTTATTGTGAAAAGAGGAAAATTGTTATTCTTCTTTTTGCTGGTACAGGCTCAACGTGGCGGCAATGACCGCATATGCAGGAGCCAGTATCCAGCCTATGCCTATGATGGCATGCATTAAATAAAATACCAGCCCGTTGCCAATGGCAAGCCCCCTGTGTTTGCCGATAAATTCAATGCTTTGTAAAGGGGAAAGCTTCTGGCGTTCGCAACTGTAATCCAGCATGGAAAATCCATAATAGTAACATTCTACGAACAGGGCTACCAATGGGGTTATCCACCCCAGCACAGGAACAAAAGAAAGAACCAGCAAGGTAAAAGTGTATACCGTTTGCCACAAGGCATTGCGCAGGGCAAGCCGCACTCCTCTTACTATATCTTTCAATAGTTGCTTAAAGTTGAAGGGATATTCTTTTCCTTCTATAATAGATTCTGTTTTTTCACTGAGATATCCAAAAACGGGTGAGCCTACGATCAGCCAGATGTATTTGAACCATGAAAAATACATCAGCATCAGGATCAGCCAGATCATAATCCCCCCCAGCGCGAAAAAAAATCCTACCAGGCTGCTTTGCATTTTATCTACCCAGGCCTTCAACCCGGTTTTTATGCTCAGCATTTCGATTACATAACTGGCGCTTTTACCAAAAAAGTACATGCTCACCAAAAAAAGCAGGGCATATATCAATCCCGGAATAATGATCCACTTCCACAATCGATGGGCACGGATGAACTGATGGGCTTTAAAATATGATTGTACGGCTATAATAATCTCTTTGAGCAAATGTGTTTATTTGAATGGTTTTAGTAAACTTGTCCTGGCAAAATAGGCGTTCTCTTTTCAAACATAATAAAATTCTTCGGGTTAACTTGAATTGATGATTAAACTTGGGTACAATTTTTACAATCGGGCCAATGTAGTTACCATAGCACGGGAGTTACTGGGTAAAGTACTGGTTTCACAATGGGCCGGAATTACCACTTCGGGGCGTATTGTTGAAACGGAAGCATATTATGGGGCAGTAGACAGAGCATCTCATGCATGGAATGGCAGGCGTACCGCCAGAACAGAGATTATGTTTGGTGATGCCGGCAGGGCATATGTCTATCTTTGCTATGGCATTCACCATTTGTTCAATATAGTTACCAATGCCAAAGATACGCCGCATGCGGTTTTGATCAGGGCGCTGGAGCCTGTTGCCGGGATAGATACCATGCTGAAACGCACCGGCAAAAAAAAGCCGGACCGCACGCTGGCTTCCGGCCCCGGGAATGTATCAAAAGCATTGGGTATAATTACAAAGCATACCGGGATCAACCTGCTTGAAGACATGCTTTTTATCGCGGATGATGGTTTTAAGGTGAAGAATAAAGATATTTTGGCTACGCCCAGGATAGGTGTTGATTATGCAGGCGAAGACGCGTTGTTGCCTTACCGGTTTATTTTGAAGGGTAATATATATGTAAGCGGCGGCAAAAAATGGAATGCTGTCAGCAATTTATAGTTTATGGTTTCTTGTTTAAAGTTATAAACCACAAACTAAAAACTATAAGCCCTGCAACCTGCAACAAAGGTGTAAGGCGGAAGGTATAGGGTATAGCTATCAGTCGTCAGCTCTTAGCCTTCAGCAATCCGTATTCAAAATCAAAAATCTCAAAATCAGAAATCGGCAATCTCCTGTAACCTGCAACTTGTAACCTGCAACCTGCAATAGCCATTAAATCTCAAATTTCAAATTTCAAATCCACAATCTCTCTTTACTTTTGCGCCGATGGCTAAATACGATCATGATACTGTTGTTCCGTACCAGGATTCTGAGCTGACAAAAAAGCAACAGGTGGCGGATATGTTTAATCGCATCGCTTTCCGGTACGATTTCATGAATCGGTTTCTTTCGGCAGGGATTGACGTGCAGTGGCGGAAAAAGGCTTTGCGGCAATTGTCAAAAGAAAAGCCTAAAACTATACTGGATGTTGCCACCGGAACAGGCGATGTAGCCATCATGGCATATGAATTGCTCAAACCGGATAGCATTACAGGCATCGATATTTCGGACAAAATGCTGGAACTGGGCAGGGAGAAAGTGTTAAAGTTGGGGTTTGAAAAGCAAATTCACCTGCAAAGTGGTGATAGTGAGGCAATAAACTTTCCCGATGGTTCGTTTGATGCCGTAACTGTAGCTTTCGGTGTGCGCAATTTTGAATATCTTGAAAAAGGATTATCAGAAATACGAAGGGTACTGAAGAAAGACGGCAAACTCGTTATACTTGAATTTTCAAAACCTAAAATAGCAGGCATAGCTCAACTTTACAATTTGTACATGGGAATCGTTGCTCCGCAGATGGCTTCTATGGTTTCCCGGAACAGGAAAGCATACCAGTATCTTAATAAATCGGTGCGGGAATTTCCGGAGGGAAAAGATTTTGTGAATATTTTAAACAATGTAGGATTTCGAGACACGTCATGCAAAAGATTAAGCCTGGGCATCTGCAGCATATACTGCGGTGTAAAATAAATGCAATCGTACTGTTGATAGCAGTATTGGGTTTTGTTAATCATTCCAATGCGCAGCTTCGCGACAACTTTAACCTGCCCAACCACGACGAAAAGCCTTATTACTTCGGGATTGTCCTGGGATATAATACCTCTCATTACCACATATCGCATTCTCCTTATTTTCTTGCGCAGGATAGCATACAGGGGGTAAACGGGTTAAACAGCGGGCGCATTCACCTGGGCATTATGGCCAACCTGCAGCTTTCAAAGCGTTGGGACATTCGTTTTTACCCGCTGAATCTTATTTTCAGTGAAAAGCGATTCCAGTACGACCTTAAATATCCCGATCATGGAAGTGAATTGCAAAGAACCCAGAAAGTAGAATCCATTGTCATGAGCTTTCCCCTGCAGGTAAGGTTAAAGAGCGACCGGATTAAAAACTTCAGGGTATATACGCTGGCAGGTATTAAATACGATTATGACCTCGCTTCCAATAAAGGAACATTCAACTCGGAAAATCTCATAAAAGTAAACAAAACAGATTGGGGCGTAGAGGCGGGAATAGGCTTTCAGTTCTTCAATAAATATGTGATCGTATCACCCGAAATTAAAGTCAGCCAGGGGCTGGGCAATGTGCATGTCAAGGACCCTACGCTGAAATATTCAAATATTATTGACAGGATGAGCTCCAGGATGATCCTGTTTTCCCTGCATTTTGAAGGAGGAGGGTTGCTGTAGCCAACCCCGGCTACAACAACGCCCTGTGGTTAATTTTACCAGCCTTGTTTGGCGGTTCCGGCATTAATGGCCGCAAGCGCTTTTGCTTCGCCCAGTAAAGTAGTAAGCTTATTTCCTTTCCCATCGTGTCCCTGGGCCATATAGGCGCCTTTGGAAGTTTTGGTGATAACAGCATCCTGGATGGGTACATTCTTTTCTTTTGTTTTTACGTTGTATGCGGTTAATGTTGTGTCTGACATGATAAATACATTTAATGATTAGTAAATTAACAGTTTACAATTGATGAAAAACACCTATCATCATTCTAAGATAGTAATTATTCCCAAGGGGAAATGCTAAAATTATTATATATCCAGGTTAGCGTACCTGGCGTGCGACTCAATGAACTCTCTGCGGGGGGCAACTTCATCACCCATCAGCATACTGAAAACACGGTCTGCTTCTGCAAGACTTTCAATGGTGACCTTCTTTAAGGTACGGGTTTCGGCATTCATGGTGGTGGATGAAAGTTGCTCGGCATTCATCTCTCCCAAACCTTTATATCGTTGAATATTAACGCTTTCTTCCCTTCCGCCGCCTAATTTATCTACCAGGGCTTTCCGTTGTTCTTCGCTCCAGGCGTAAGCCGATTCTTTCCCCTTTTTTACGAGATACAACGGCGGCTGGGCCAGGTAAACATATCCCTGTTCCACCAGCTCTTTCATATACCTGAAAATAAAAGTGAGAATAAGCGTAGCGATATGGCTGCCGTCTACATCGGCATCCGTCATGATAATCAGTTTGTGATACCTGAGCTTCGAAAGATCAAGCGCTTTCGGGTCTTCGGGGGTGCCGATTTTAACGCCCAGGGCGGTGAACATGTTCCTGATTTCCTCGTTGTCGTAGATCTTATGCTCCATGGCTTTTTCCACGTTCAGGATTTTACCGCGCAATGGAAGTATTGCCTGGAAAGTGCGATCCCGCCCCTGTTTGGCTGTTCCGCCAGCGGAGTCTCCTTCGACCAGGAATAATTCGCATTTTGCAGGGTCACGGTCCGAACAATCGGCCAGTTTGCCGGGTAGGCCGCCGCCGGTCAGCACACTTTTGCGTTGAACCAGGTCGCGGGCTTTGCGGGCGGCTGCCCTGGCCTGGGCGGCCAGTATTACTTTCGAGATGATCTGCCTGGCATCTTTGGGGTTTTCCTCCAGGTAGGTTTGCAACACTTTGCTAAGAGCGGTATCTACCACGCCCATTACCTCGTTGTTGCCAAGCTTGGTTTTGGTTTGCCCCTCAAATTGCGGTTCCGGTACTTTTACCGAAATAACAGCGCTCAGCCCTTCCCTGAAATCATCTCCTTCGATCTCCACCTTGGCTTTTTCAAACATCCCTTCTTTTTCGCCGTAGGCTTTAAAAACCCTAGTTATTGAACGGCGAAAGCCCGATACATGAGTTCCGCCCTCAATGGTATTAATATTATTTACATAGCTGAAAATATGCTCCTGGAAGCTGGCATTGTAGATCATGGCAACTTCTACAACTACATTGCTCGCGGGGTCATGCGCTTCGCCGTAAATGGGTTTAGGGATGAGCGGCTGGCGATTACCACTTTTATCAAGCATTTCTACAAATTCCACAATACCACCTTCACTAAAAAATGTTTTGGTATATTCTTTATCGTTCTCGTCCTTTTCCCTTTTATCTATCAGCGTGATCGTAATACCCCGGTTCAGGTAGGCCAGCTCCCGGAGACGTGCTTCCAGAGTGCCTTTGTTATAAACTGTTTCCGTAAAGATGCTGGCATCGGGCCAGAAGTGCTGATGGGTGCCGGTTTTATCGGAAACACCTATTTCCCTTACATTATATTGCGGCACACCAATATGGTACTCCTGCTCAAAGATCTTTCCTTCACGGTGCACGGTAGTAACCATCCTGGTGCTCAAAGCATTCACACAGCTTACACCCACACCATGCAAGCCTCCGGAAACCTTGTAGCTGTCTTTATCAAACTTGCCACCGGCGTGCAATACGGTCATTACGATTTCAAGCGCCGATTTATTTTCTTTTTTATTGATACCGGTAGGAATACCTCGTCCATCGTCCTCTACGCTTATAGAGTTGTCTTCGTAAATGGTAACGGTGATGTTTTTACAGTAACCCGCCAGCGCTTCGTCAATGGAATTGTCTACCACTTCATATACCAGATGATGCAATCCTTTGGTGCTGATATCGCCTATATACATTGCGGGCCGCTTGCGAACCGCTTCCAAACCTTCTAAAACCTGTATACTGTCTGCGCCATAACCGGATGCGAGGGAGGGAGAGGACAAAGCCTGTGTATCATTGCTCATAAATCGTTCAGAATCTACTTTATCGTATCAAAAAAATATTCCTGCAAATGTACTGAATATAGCCTGCAAAGGCAATTTTAAACGCTTATTTTAAGCACTTATTTAAAGGGGGAAATTTCCACAAAAACGGCTCTTTATCAACAGTTTTTTAAGGATTTGAATGCAATCCGGCCGTTGCACGGGAAATGATATTTCTATCCATTGGCGTATTGAACTGACAAACATTTTGTCATGATTTTATCATATTTCAGGGAGGTGTAAGCTGTAAGGCAAGCCTGTTAAGGAGTTTCCTGCATGACAGTAACCTTAAGAAGCGCCTGGCAGGTTTTTGAAACGGCAAAGCTTGTATATTTGCGCATATTAATTATGATTCTGGCACCTAACATAATGGATCTGGCGCAAAAGCATCCTACGATGCTTGAAGATTTGGAATTATTGCATGAAAAAGACTTGGTAACGCCGGGATCTGTTCAATATACCATTAAGCGATACCGGAAATTGTCACAGTGGTCCATTGAGGATACGGGGATGATGGTATATAACTACAAAAAAAATGAGCCTTCCGCCAACTACCTGGAGCTGAGATTTTGTATGTCGGGAAATGTGTATTGCAACGGCAAAGGGTATGAGTGCGGCTCCTGTCAGTCGAACAGCAGGCATTGCAACAGCAGGCATGAAACGGTAGACGTAATGAGCTTTACATTTCTGGGAGAGCATTTACAGCCGTTTGTAAGAAACACAAAGGCTACCGATTTTGTACACAGGGTTTTGTCGTTTAAGCATGTTTCCTCTTTTTCAAAAATATTGCCTATCTGCAGTCGTACAAGAATGACACTGGAGAGCTTGCTGAGCAATTCCTATTCCGAGAATCTTGAAAATATCTTTTTCAATGCCCAAACCCAAATGTTACTGCTGTACAGCCTGGAATGCATGCTGGGTGATAAGGAAGAAGAAGGGTTTAGCTGCAAGTTCCTCTCGAATGAGAGTGACAGGGACAAGATTTTAAGGGCAAGAGAAGTGTTGTTGCAACATATAGGCGAGCCGATCACCATTAAAGATCTGAGCCGTAAAGTAGCTATTAATGAATGCTATCTTAAAAAAGGCTTTAAAGAAATGTTCGGCACTACCATTTTCGATTTTTACCAAAGCCAGCGCATGGAACACGCCAGGTACCTGTTGTATGACAAAGGACTGAGTGTAACCGATGTTTCTATGATGCTGGGCTATTCCTCTATCTCTCATTTTTCTACCGCTTTTAAAAAACACACCGGTTTAAAACCGTGTGAACTGTTGTTCCGCCAGTAACAAAAAGTATTTTTCTATTTCAAAAGATAATGTTTGCCCCCCTTCTTATATGATTCTAATCAGGTGAGTTTCTGATTTTTTACAATTGAGGCAGAGATGACGATTTTATGACAAATCAGGGGTGATTACATGCCGGTTGTCTATTACATTTGCATCTCTCATATGACGCATTCTTCCACATACGATGTTTGCAGCGGACTTGATCATTTTGTAGTGATCGGCATCAACTATCACAAAGCCGATACGGCAACAAGAAGCAATTTTGCGGTTTGCAGCAGTAAACAGGAGCTGATCACCGTCTCCGCCCTGGCAGGAGGATTAAAAGATGTTATTGTATTATCCACCTGCAACAGAACAGAAGTATATGGAATTGCTCCTCCTGATGTATTAATCGAGATCTTATGCAAGGCTACCGGCAATCCCGCTGCTGTTTTTCAACAGCATGGATACAGGTTGGTGGGCATGCAGGCGGTTGAGCATCTCTTTAAAGTGGCTTCCGGCCTCGATTCCCAGATCATCGGCGATTATGAAATATTGATGCAGCTGAAAAAAGCTGCCAAATATGCAAAAGAAAACGGGTTGTTAAGTTCGCTTACCGACCGCCTGGTTAATTTTGCGCTCCAGGCTTCCAAACGCATTAAGTCGGAAACGAAGCTGAGTACGGGAACAGTATCTGTGGCGTACGCGGCGATAGAGGTAATAAAGGAGAAAGTGACAGCTATCGGACAAAAGAGCATTCTGTTGGTGGGAGCTGGAAAATTCGGGTGCAATGTTGCTAAGAATATATGTGAATATTTCCCGGGCGCAAGAGTAAAAATAACCAACCGCACGCTGCAAAAAGCCAGGGATTTTGCTGAACTGCACGGACTGGAATATGTGCCATTTGAAAATATTAAAACGGTGGCTGAGGAAAGCGATATCCTGATAGCAAGCACCACTGCTGAAGAATTTACAATAACCCGGGATTTTTTTGAAGATCAGAAGCTCAGGCTGCTGCTGGATCTTTCAGTACCCAAAAGCATTGATCCCGCGATAGCCGGACAAACGGGCATTACACTGATGGATGTAGACCAGATCTCGTGTATACTGGATAGAACACTGGCTATGCGCAAAGCCGAGATTCCGCAAGCGCTGGCTATTATTAAAGAAACGCTGGGCGAGTTCGTGGAGTGGCATAAGTTATTTATCCACCGCGGCTTTTTGGGAGAAGTGAAATCAAAATTATATGAATTGAGCGCAAGCAATACATGCCCTCATACAGGCGACGCTCAAAAAGAAGCACGGATACAAAAAGCCGTGAAAACGCTGGCTGTTGATCTGCGCAGCCGTACTGCCAAAGGATGCCAGTACATTAATACCATGCATGAGTACCTCCGCATGAACTAACCAATAGTGTAAAAATTATTTTCTGCCTCTCATCTTTTATTTTGCTTTAAGTACTTTCATGCCATGACACAGGTAATTAAAATAGGAACCCGCGAAAGTGAACTGGCAACCTGGCAGGCAAAAAAAGTACAATCTTTGCTCGCTGCACAGGGCGTACAGTCTGAATTGATTTTCATAAAAAGCGAAGGCGATATCAACCTGACGGTGCCCTTATACGAAATGGGTGTGCAGGGAATTTTTACAAGAGCGCTTGACATTGCTTTGCTGAACAGAAAGATTGACCTGGCCGTTCATTCTTATAAAGACGTGCCTACACAAATGGCCAAAGGGCTGACCAAAGCAGCCATCCTCAAAAGAGATTCGTATAAAGATATTTTTGTTTACAGGGCAGAAACGGACATGCAGTTGTTGGGGTATAAACAGGATGAGTGGATGACAGATGGCTTTGATCCCCATTCGGCGTTCACGATTGCTACCAGCAGTATTCGCCGTAAGGCACAATGGCTTTACCGCTACCCGGAACATACCATTGAAAACCTGAGAGGAAATGTGAACAGCCGGCTAAGGAAACTGGCAGAAAGCAAATGGCAGGGCGCTATCTTTGCAGCGGCCGGGCTGGAAAGGATAGGTGTAAGACCAGCAACAAGTATTGACCTGGACTGGATGCTGCCCGCACCCGCGCAGGGAACCATTGCCGTAGCCGGGAGGGAAGGCGATGAAGCCTTATTGCAGGTTTGTGCTGCTTTGAATGATGTGCATACGGATATGTGCACACAGGCCGAGCGTGACTTTTTGCGGACTTTGCAGGGAGGGTGTTCCACGCCCATCAGCGCTTTGGCCCAGGTAAAAGATAACAGCCTGCATTTTGAGGGCAGCATCATTTCGCCTGACGGAAAGAAAAAGATAGCGATACAAAAAACAGCTGCTTTAAATAATGCCGGTGCAGTGGGTAAAGAAGCAGCTTTAGAGATACTGGCAAAAGGAGCCGATCAGATAATTGAATTGATCCGGAATGTCGGAAAATAAAATAAATATACTTTCTACAAGAATACTGAAGAAGGAACTGCTGCGCAGGGCTGATTTGCAGCATATAGAAACAGATGCTGTAGCATTCATACAGAACATACCGGATGTTGCAGATACTCTTTCGGGAGAACTTCAGCAGTTAGCTGCTACCGGTATCGTAGCCGTGTTTACAAGCATACACGCAGTAGAGGTGGTAAAGAGTGAATTGTCGGGACGGCAGCTTTCATGGAAAATATGCTGTACAGGAGGAGCCACCAAAGAAGCCTTACTGGAGCTTTTTGATGAATCTGCTATCATTGCTGCCGCCAAAAATGCCAGCGGGCTAGCAGACAAAATTTTACAATACGGGTCGATCAATGAAGTGTACTTCTTTTGCAGTAAACAACGCCTCAACGACCTGCCGGAAACATTGTCGGCTGCCGGTGTGAAAGTAAGGGAGATGAACGTATACCAAACGGTTGGCACACCGGTAATCATTCAGAAGCAGTATCAGGGGATCTTATTCTTTAGTCCGAGTGGGGTACACAGCTTTTTTTCAGTTAACACCATACCTGTCAATACCATTCTTTTCTCTATCGGTAAAACCACTACTGCCACCATAGAATCTTATTGCAGCAACGAAGTAGTTACAAGCCAGTGGCCGGGAGAGGCCAACCTGCTGGAACTGGTAATAGAACGTTTTGGAAAAACAACCGAGCTGCAAAGTGAGCAATAAAATAAAAGGCTGTAATTATATTTACGCATATACTTAATATGAAGAATGATTTACTGTTAAAAGCATTGAGAGGCGAAGAAACCGGACGTCCCCCGGTATGGATGATGCGCCAGGCAGGCAGGTATTTACCCGAGTATATGGCATTGAGAGAGCAATACGGCTTTTTTGAAAGATGCCAGACGCCGGAGCTGGCCTGCGAAATTACGTTGCAGCCTGTTAATATTATTGGTGTTGATGCGGCAATACTTTTTTCGGATATATTAGTGGTACCCCAGGCAATGGGACTGGAAGTGCAGTTAATTGAAAGCAAAGGACCGGTGCTGCCGGCGCCTGTAAAAACAAGAAGTGATTTACAGCGTGTACGCGTGCCCGATGTAAACGAAACGCTGCAATATGTGTTTGATGCCATCAGTTTAATTAAGAAAGAACTGAATGGTCGCGTTCCGTTAATTGGTTTTGCCGGTGCCCCCTGGACATTGCTTTGTTATATGGTGCAGGGCAAAGGCTCCAAAACTTTTGATGAAGCAAAAGCCTTCTGTTATACGCAACCTGACCTGGCGCATGAGCTTTTGCAAATGATCACTGATACAACAATAGCCTATCTGAAAGGACAGGTAGCTGCCGGAGCGGACACTGTGCAGATTTTTGATAGCTGGGGAGGGTTGTTAAGCCCGGAGGATTTTAAAAGTATTTCACTGCCGTATATACAGCAAATTGTTGGCGCGCTTAAGGAGGATGTGCCTGTAATTATTTTTGCTAAAGGAGCCTGGTATGCATTGGAGGAAATGGCTGCAACCGGCGCAAGCGGGTTGGGCATTGACTGGTGTATACCACCGGCGCTGGCAAGAAAAATGGCCGGTAGCAATATCACTCTGCAGGGAAATTTTGATCCGGCTAAATTATTATCGCCCATTCCTGTTATTAAAAAAGAAGTGAACAATATGCTTAACGCGTTCGGCAACGGGAGATATATCGCCAATCTTGGTCATGGTATTTTGCCCAATGTACCTGTTGACCATGCAAGGGCATTTGTTGATACAGTGAAGGAGTGGAGTTCTTCTTAGTTGGAAATCACCCTCAGATTTGTAAACATTCTAAGTCAGACTAACTTAGCAGGAAATGTATCAGGGTTCTGTTGTTGAGTTCACAGTAGTACAAAAGCTAAATCAGAGCGTTCCCGAAATCGGCCGTAGTCCCAGCCTGCCGGCTGGCAGGGATTTCGAGCGGCTTTTTGGTTACTTTTTTCCGCAAAAAAGTAACAGAAAATGGCACAAGGCTTATGATTGAAAGGAAGACAGAACTTATGCATCGAACAAATTGAATCTTATAACCAATTGATAAACATCAAACTGAATAATGTGTCATTGGTAACCGAAGGTCGCGATTGTCATGACAACAGTGGTACTTCGATCAGTACTTATGCTGTTACTCAGCATAGTTGTCATAATCTGTCATTGGCATCCCGCTGCTGGCTGTATTGATTTAAACGCATATTGTGGTAAAGAAGTAGTAAATGAAAATTTAAAAAAGATAAATTTACTGCATGAAAGTTTTGAAGCTTAAAGTGCCTGATAATTTAGATTTGGACAACAATCAGTTAGCCATGCTTGTAGCAAAAGAACTTTTGCCGAGTTATTAAGCAATTATGATGTTTCTATACTTAATTACCCAGCATCTGATCTTTCAAACGACATAATCAATGCATAGCTCTATTATTATGAACCATTTTTCTAAAGATAGCTGGGTACAATATATTCATGAATTACAAAATACTATCTGCTCCGCGCTTGAGCAATCAGATGGTAAGGCAACATTCATTGAAGATAAATGGGAACGTGAAGGCGGTGGAGGTGGTAAAACCAGGGTTATTGCCAATGGCAATGTATTTGAAAAAGGGGGCGTAAATACCTCTGTTGTATTTGGCAAGGTAAGCGATGCCATGCGTGCCCAGCTTAAAATTGATGGCGATAGCTGGTTTGCCTGCGGATTAAGCCTTGTGATCCATCCGCTCAACCCGTTTGTACCGACCACCCATGCCAACTGGCGGTATTTTGAATTGTATGATGCCGGTAACAATGTTACAGACAGGTGGTTTGGCGGCGGCGCTGATCTTACCCCTTATTATTTGTTTGATGAAGACGCGACACATTTTCATCAAACATTATACAATGCCATTACTCCCTTTGGCGCCGACCTGTATGCCCAGTATAAAAAACATTGTGATCATTATTTTGCCAACAAGCATCGTGGCAACGAAATGCGTGGTATAGGCGGTGTTTTTTACGATTACCTGCGTCCCGCAGATGAGGCGGATGCGGAAAGACTGTTCTCTTTTCAGCAGGCTAATGGCAATTGTTTTACAGAAGCATATATGCCCATTGTTGAAAAAAGAAAAAATACACCCTGGTCGGCAGCGCATAAATACTGGCAGGAAATACGCCGGGGCAGGTATGTTGAATTCAATCTTATCCACGACAGGGGAACTATTTTCGGGCTCAAAACAAATGGCAGAACAGAGAGCATATTAATGAGCCTGCCTCCAACCGTTCGGTTTGATTATAATTACCAGCCAAAGTCAGGCAGTGAAGAAGCGAGATTATTAGATGCCTGCCAAAATCCGAAGGAATGGGTTAGCGGATATAAATGAACGGTAATATATTATATTTACCGCCTGATCCAGACTATATTTAAAGATTCATTTTTACTATGCGGCGTTTACTGACAGGCATTTTACTTTTATCTGCAGCATTTTACTCCGGCTGTGAGTCCGCCAAAAAAAATGCGAACAAAATACATGGCACCTGGCAAAGCCTTTGGCAAAACGACATGAACTTACAACTGCATTTAAGTGAGGATGGCCGTTTTAAAGTAACGCTCATCCGAACCGGGCAGGTTCATAATAACTTAGGCTGGTATAGCATTAAAGACAGCATTTTTATGCTCAGGGATTCTATTGATTACCCTTTGCCGGTATGTAATATTGCAGATACCGGAAAATATACGTTTCGCCTGCAGCAGGATACCCTGCAGTTTAAAATAATTGAAGATAAATGCGAGAGAAGAGGCGGCGCCCTGCAATTGGACAGGTTTGTGAGAATAGATTAAATATCATTTTTGCATACTCCCATCATCTGTTCATTGGATTACGCCTTTATACTACCGAAACGGAACAAATACCGCTTAAATCGTTGTGTGCTGAAAAATGTACAAAACGGTTCACGTGCATATAACCTCGATTCAGCAATATTCTCCTACGTTTAAGGCAACAATAGTTGACCACCGGATAAAGCGAAAATAATTTTGAGCCATCAATCAAAATAAAAACAATTAAAATTTTTCACGATGAACAGGTTTTTCAAAAAAGCTATCCCGATGGTTTTATTGCTGGGCGTAATAACGGTAATGTATAGCTGCAAAAAAGACAAAACACCCACCGGCAACTTCATATTCTACACTTTCCTGGAAAGCAGCAAGTACGATGAAATTAAAATTTTTGTGGATGGAAAAGCAGCCGGCACTATTACGCTATCGCATATAGAAAAGCCGGAATGCGGCACACCCACAAGCATCAATGTAATTAATGTAAGCCTGCCCGCAGGCAAACATTCATGGTCTGCCAAACAGTTCAAGAACGGGCAGGAAATTGATGAATGGGACGAAAGAGATGATACCATTAAAGAGGGTGAATGTACATATATAAAATTGGTAGACTGATTTCCGCAGTTATTTTCCCAACTCTGGCGTGAAATGTCCTCTCTGGTGTTTATTAAAATAAGTAACGGAAAAATGATCAGATGATGTTTGTAAGACACAGCACTTCATTGTATGGTATAGCTATTGTTTTTATGCTTTGCCTGTGGGCAGCGGGATGTAAAAAAATAAACGCAGGCAATACGCCCGAACCTGCTGCAAACACACAGCCTGATATGTTTTTCATTACCGATATTGTCGGGTCAGGTAAATACATCGGGTTTATAGTGAACGACCCCATTGATAAGAAGCAATATGCTGCTTTCGGGCCGAAGAACGAAAAAGGACAAATGGACTCCATAAAATTTATTATGGAGAATTTTACCGAAAACGGTGAATGGCTGTCGCACGAGCTCGATGAAAATTTCCTGCCCAAAGAAACAACAACTTCCACGGGGCATACCATAGAGTACACCGATATTGATGCAGCATCTAATACAGGAAGTGTTCGCATAAAAGAAACAACAAGCGGCAAAGTGCTGTGGGAAAAATCGAACCTGCCTTTACCGGATAATTTTTATGACCTGGCGGATGGAATAAAGGAACATCAAAAAAACGGCAAATACAATGAGCATCCCGGCAAGGCAGACCTGTTATACCTGGGAAGCAATATGGCCGGGTGTTTTATAGGAGCGGCAGCGCTTGGCGCAGGCGGACCGGTGGCAGTTGCTTTAGGCGCGTACAATACCTACCAGAGCTGCAAGAGCGCTGTTGGCGCACTGAGTAATATGATGGAGGGCAATCCCGCTTTTGGATGTATGGCAGCAGAAGATCACGCCAATGCATTGTCTGCTTTTGGAGAGACCTATTTGTTCGGCGGAAGCCTGGGCGGTATGGCAAAGGGCGGTTTGCCAACGCTGATCGGCTATGCATTACAAACCGCGGGACAGGGAAATTGTAATGACGATGGCAATGGCCCCCCGCCGCTGCCTCAATTGCCGCCCCGCGACGCCGGTGTAAGCTGGGGAGATCCGCACCTGATCACGCCCGATGGCGTTACATACGATTTTCATGGCGTGGGCGAATTTATCGCGGTAAAATCATTAACCGATAATTTTGAAGTACAGGTAAGACTGGGCAATCCTTATGTAGAAAATCCGCAAACTACCTATAACACTGGCATTGCCGTACACACCGGGAAAGATATTGTTTCCTATTCTGCAGAAAAAAAGAAACTATGGATCAATAATACCGAACATTCGCTTCAGTTCACCCATATTCTCCTTACCGGGAACGCCTTTATAAAAAAGGAGCCCGGCCAAAAATATGATCGTATCATCATACAGCATCTAAATGGCGACCAGGTGGTATTGCTTGTTTCCGGCATCACATATATAGATTATCATTTGCGCCTTACCGATAACCGGAAACAAAAAATACAGGGATTGATGGGGAATTATGATGGCGACCCGGATAACGACCTGGCTTTACGCAACGGCACCAGTATACAAAAAAAGCATGAAGAGCTCTATCCGAAATTTGCAGATGACTGGCGCATCGAACAATCAAAATCCCTGTTTTTTTATGAACCCGGAAAGAATACAGAGAGTTATACACGCAAAGACCTGCCTAAAACCACCGTTGCATTTGATATGGAAAAATATACCTGGGCAGAACAGGTATGTAAATCCGCAGGTGTACAAGACGAGCCATTTTTAAGCGGATGCATTGTAGACGTATATACGTCTGGTAATGCCGAGGTGGCGCAAAGCGCTGTAAATGCACTGGAAGCAGTTGATAATATTGATTTCCCGCCATTGGATATGAGTAATATTATTTTACAAAGCGATGCCATATTTGTTGACAATAGCATCAGGCTTACCCGCAATAGCAGCTATATCGCCGGACAGGCGTATAATAAAAGCCTGGTTACAGGAGACTTTGAAACATCTTTTGCTTTTCGCTTCGGATTGTCGGCAAATGGTGGCGCTGACGGACTGGCCCTGGTAATGGCAAAGCAGATACCTCAGCCAGCAGGAAATGCATATCCCGGCAGGAGCGGCAAACTGGGCTATAATGGAGTGCCGGCCAGCCTTGCCGTTGAATTCGACTCATCAATAGACTTTAATGATGAGGATGAGAGCCCCAACCATGTGGCTATTCACACCAACGGCAAGGATGCGAATGGAACAGGCAAGCCCTACAGGATAGCATTTAACAAAAACATTCCACTGCTGGAAGACGGACTATTTCATAGTGTCCGGGTACAGTACAAAAACAAAACCATAAAAGTATGGATGGATGGCAGCCTGGCTATAGAAAAGAACATTGATCTTAAAACAACGCTGGGATTTGACAATGGTTGTTACCTGGGGCTTACCGCTTCTACGAGCAGCTCGTCACAGGCGCACTATATTCATAGCTGGGAGATCAAGGCTTTATAGAATAGACGCGGAGACTGGCATTATCGGGAAAGGGGTGGCGGCTAAAACCGGCCTCGCTTTAGCTTTAAATGAAATGCAGTTGGCCAATGCAATGGGGATTACATTAAAAAAGCTATCGTTTCTCTCTTATTCACGACGGGTATCTGCCGTATCGCATTATCAAAAATTTTACCTTCCTAAAAAATCGGGGGGGTAAAAGACAGATCTCCGCGCCTATGCCCCGGCTAAAAAAAGCGCAGCACTGGATGTTGCAGCACATCCTGTATAAAGTGCCGGTTCACGCGCAGGCAAACGGGTTTGTTCCCCGCAAAAGTATAGTGAGCAATGCGGCGTCGCATATTGGTAAAAATGTAGTAGTGAATGCAGATGTGAAAGATTTTTTTCCTTCCATTACGTTTAAACGTGTAAAGGCATTGTTCGGGAAGTTGGGCTATGCGGATAAAATAGCGACCATACTATCGCTCCTGTGCACAGAGCCGGTTACAGAAGAGGTAATGCTTGACGGCAAAAAATATTTTGTACAGAAAGGAGAAAGAGTGTTACCGCAGGGTGCGCCCACCAGTCCTGCCGTTACCAATATACTTTGTTTCAGGTTAGACAAAAGGTTAAGCGGCGTTGCGAAAAAGTTCGGTTGCAGCTATACCCGCTATGTAGATGATATTACGTTCAGCGGTACCCTTAATAACAACGATGCTCCAAAAATAGTATGGCATATTAAAAAAACACTGTCGGAAGAAGGGCTTACTATTCATCCTGATAAGATACGGGTAATGCAAAAAGTGAGCGCCGGGAAGTAACAGGTGTGGTAGTAAACAGGCAGTTGTCCGTAAGCAGGGAGAAGCTGCGTAATTTCAGGGCACTGTTACATCAAATGAAAAAGAACGGGCATGAAAACGCGAAATGGAGCGGAGGCTCATTGTCCGATGCCATATCTGCCGTCAATGCCTGCTCCTCCTCCTGCAAACGATAACAGGAAGACGGTGAATGGTATAATGTAGTGTAATGAATATGCGCCAGGCCGGATATTATCTTTCCGTAGCGTCATTTTTTGAGTGGAGGGCTTTCTGCAACTTCATTCTTCACAAATCGTATCATCGCGCTGCTGCCTTCGGTGCTTACCAGCCTTGCTTCATAGCGTTTGCCGCCAACGTTGGCTACCATAAAGGAAGTATTGGGAGGAATAGAGCCGAGATTTTCTGCTACCATTGCCAGCTCGTTGGTTGGCTGAAGGTCGCTTACCGGGATCTTTACCGTAAATGCTTTGTCTGTTAGATATATATGTTGAAAGATAAGCTTTTCATTTAAAAATAAAGTGATGGAGTCGCCATCAATTTCTGCGTTATCATAGAAATTCAACTCGATAGAATCGCCCGATACCGGGATTTCTAACACCGGGATTTTTTGCCTCAGGGCAAACTTTTCTTCAATAGAGAGCGGCTTCAACGGAGAAACCGGCTTCTTTTCTTCCACAATCGCTACTGGTTCAGGCGTTGGACGTTCTGCAACAGCAGGTATAGTAACAGGTTCTTTTACCATTACAGGCACAGGATGACGGGCTATTAAGTCAATGCTGTCTATAAAAGAAGGATCGTTGGCGCCAACCGTATAATTTTCAATTACAAAATCCCATTCATCGTTAAAAGAAGGATTGTTTGTTTTGTTAAGATGTACTTCACCCTTCGCTATATCTTCATTATCTCTTAAAGAAGTATTGCCATCCAGCTTCATTATCCCTCCTCCGGGACAATTAAAATCCGCGCGAGATAACAGTTCGTTTTTGCCGGGTGAACCTATAGTCATTCGTCCTGTTTTTTCTTCCAGCAACTGATCGTCC
The DNA here is from genome assembly GCA_019638615.1 of Chitinophagaceae bacterium. Lineage (GTDB taxonomy): Bacteria > Bacteroidota > Bacteroidia > Chitinophagales > Chitinophagaceae > Agriterribacter. The sequence continues at coordinate 139,501 of JAHBTL010000005.1, forward strand.
CACCAAACGGCTTCATTATTGATATCGTCAAAGTATCCCTTAATGCTATAGCGGCGGTAGTTACCGGGTGATTGATAATAGTAAGACGTACCTGTGATACTATCCCCGTTCTGAACAATTTTTATTTCCACCTTTTGCCTGTTGATCTTACCATGCCATATGCCCGTGATCATTTGCGCGGATGCCAACTGTGTGGAAATGCATAAAACGCTGATAAAGATGAGTATGTATCGCAAGTGCCGGAACTGTTTCAATGCTCGGATTTTGGAACTAACGTTTTGTACCTGCTATTATTTTGCCATAATACCGGGTTGGGCATGTTTTAACGAATTATTGATCATCGTTTGGTAGGTATAAAAAAATAACCTGTTTTGCCCGTATACTCTTTTTAATTTTGCATATCATCTTAAAGCGAAGATCCATGGCTTATCCTAATACAAAGCTCATCCACTCATTGCGGCAAACTGCTTACCGGTTAAAGAACGGAGCGGATTATGCCTGGGGCAATCATGGCGCCTGCAATTGCGGTAACCTGTTACAGGTAGTTACGCAGTTGAGCAAGGAAGATATTTTGCGGTATGCGCATTTCGGCAATGGCGAATGGACGGAACTGGCGGCAGAGTATTGCGGTATAACCGGCGCCCCGGTAGATTTAATGATCTCGAACCTGCAGGATATAGGATTGACGCCAACGGATATTCATAATATTGAATACCTGGAAGACAGGGAAGTATTGCAACGCCTTCCCGGCGGTTTCAGGTGGCTGAAAAGAAATGTCCGGGAAGACGTGATCCTTTATTTCGAAACTTTCGCTGCGCTTCTTGAAGAAAAATTAACTGCCAGGCAACTTAAGATTACCTCTTATCTTTGCAGCGCCTTACCACAACCTGTGGAGTAAACTGCAGGTGGGATTTGATACAAGATGAATTTGAATGTGTTGCTGGATGAGTATTTGAAAGATCCCCGCATTTTTCAGATTGCGGACAGGCTTGTATTGTCTGCACCCCAGCGGGTTTACCTGAAAAACCTGCATGGCAGCGCTTCTCAATTTGTTTTTACCGGCATTTTTAAGCACGACATGGCATCGCAGTTGAATCATTTAGTGATACTGAACGACGCGGAAGACGCGGCTTATTTTCACAATTCGCTCGAAAATCTTACCAGCGCGCTGAATGTATTTTATTTTCCATCATCTTACAAAAACAGGAAAAATTACCGGCAGCTTAACGCCTCGCATGTAATGCTGCGTACGGAAACGCTTACCCGGTTTTCCACCGCTACGGGCAACAGGGTGGGTGCTATCATTACTTATCCCGAAGCGCTGTTTGAAAAAGTAGTGTTGCCCAAAACATTGTCTGGTAATCTTATCAGGATAAAAGCAGGCGATACCATTAATGTAACAGAAGTGTTGTCGCAGTTTGTAGACTATGGTTTTGAGCGCACCGATTTTGTATATGAACCTGGTCAATTCGCCTTGCGCGGTGGTATCCTGGATATCTATTCATTCGGCAATGAAAAGCCATATCGCATCGAGCTGTTTGGCAACGATGTAGACTCCATCCGCATTTTTGATCCCGAAACCCAGTTGAGCGAAAGAAAGCTGCTGCAGGTAACCATCATCCCCAACGTGGAAACCCAATTTGAAACGGGTGAAAAAGTTTCATTGCTGGATTTTCTTCCGGAAAATACCGCCGTATGGATACAGGATTGGGATGTGGTAAAAGAAAAGCTGCATGTGCAGGAAGAAGACCTGGAAATATTTTTCAGGGTGCAGGATACCGGTAAAACGAAGCCAAGGGATGAAGAAGAAGATAATCTTGAAAAGAAAGAGGTAAGTACAGACGACTTTGTGCAGGCCGCTGTAATTGAAGAACAGCTAGGCATACGGCATATAGTGGAGTTTGGGCATACGGCGCATTTTGGCGGTATTGAAATTGCATTCAATACAAAAGAGCAGCCTTCTTTTAACCGGCAGTTCGATATGCTGATCAGGGATCTGAAAAGCTGGGAAGCAAAAAAATATAATATTTACCTGTTTGCAGAAAACCCGCGGCAGCTAGAAAGATTACACAGCATATTCACCGATCTGAAAGCGGAGATTCCCTTTACTCCTGTGCCGGTATCCGTTAACGCAGGGTTTATTGAGCACGATCTTAAATTGGTTTGTTATACCGATCACCAGATCTTTCAGCGTTATCACAAGTACAAAGTAAAGCAGGCATACAATAAAAACAAGGCGCTTACTTTACGTGCCTTGCGTGAATTACAGCCGGGAGATTATGTTACTCATATTGATCATGGGGTTGGCATATACAGCGGGTTGCAGAAAATAGAAGTGAGCGGTAAGCTGCAGGAGGCGGTGAGGATCATTTACAAAGACACGGATATACTGTATGTAAATATCAATTCTCTCCATAAAATAGCCAAGTATACCGGTAAGGAAGGAACTACGCCCAAAGTAAACAAGCTTGGCAGCGATGTATGGCAAAAGCTGAAAGAAAAAACGAAGGCGAAGGTTAAAGAAATTGCTTTCGACCTTATAAAGCTGTATGCGCAGCGGAAGGCACAGGAAGGGTTTTCTTTTAGTGCGGACAATTATATGCAAACCGAGCTGGAAGCTTCTTTTATTTATGAAGATACGCCCGACCAGAGTAAGGCTTCAGCGGATGTAAAGAAAGATATGCAAACGCCCAGTCCTATGGACAGACTGGTATGCGGCGATGTAGGCTTTGGTAAAACAGAGATCGCGGTGCGTGCCGCCTTTAAGGCCTGTTGCGATGATAAGCAGGCTGCCATACTGGTACCTACAACCATCCTGGCTTTCCAGCATTATAAAACCTTTAAAGAAAGGCTGAAAGATTTTCCTGTAACGGTGGATTATATCAATCGCTTTAAATCATCCAAAGAAAAAAAGGAAACGCTGCAAAAGCTGCAGGAAGGGAAAATAGGCATTATTGTGGGTACACATGCCCTGGTAGGGAAAGAAGTGAAGTTTAAAGACCTGGGTTTGCTGATCATAGATGAAGAGCAGAAGTTTGGTGTGGGTCATAAAGAAAAGATCAAAACCCTTAAAACAAATGTGGATTGCCTTACCCTAACGGCAACACCTATCCCAAGAACATTACAGTTCAGCCTGATGGGAGCAAGGGATCTGAGCATTATCAATACGCCCCCGCCTAACAGGCAGCCGATACAAACCGAAGTACAGGTGTTTAATGAAGATTTTATCCGCGATGCCATTTATTATGAAACAGAACGGGGCGGACAGATTTTCTTTATACACAACCGTGTGGTTGGCTTAGGTGAAATGGCAGTGCTGATTCAGGGGCTGTGTCCTGACCTGAGCATTGGCGTGGCACACGGTCAGTTGGAGGGGCATATACTGGAAGAGCGTATACTGGATTTTATTGACCGGAAATATGATGTATTGATCTGCACCAATATCGTTGAAAGCGGCGTTGATATTCCGAATGTAAATACCATCATTGTAAATAATGCCCACCAGTTTGGGTTAAGCGACCTGCACCAGTTGCGCGGACGCGTGGGCAGGAGCAATAAAAAAGCATTCTGCTATTTGCTGGCGCCACCGCTGAGCACATTGCCTGCGGACTCCCGCAAGCGGTTGCAAACACTGGAACAGCACAGTGAGCTGGGCAGTGGTTTCCAGATAGCCATGCGCGACCTTGATATACGTGGCGCCGGAAATTTATTGGGTGGTGAGCAAAGCGGCTTTATGGCGGAAATAGGGTTTGAAATGTACCAGAAAATCCTGGACGAGGCCATCCGTGAATTGAAGCGCACCTCTTTCCGGGAGGTATTTAAGGAAGAAATTCAGCAGCAGGAAGATTATGTGCAGGATTGTACCATAGATACCGACCTGGAAATACTGATCCCCGATTCGTATGTGGAAAGCATCAATGAAAGGCTGTCGCTCTATACCCGCCTTGACAACTCGGAAAGTGAAGAAGCATTACAGGAGTTTCATACCGAAATGATTGATCGTTTTGGTCCCATTCCTTCGCAGGTGGAAGATCTGTTTATAACGGTGCGCTGCCGTAAAATGGCAGTGGAGCTGGGCTTTGAAAAGATGGTATTAAAGGAAAGCACTCTTCGTTGCTACTTTGTAAATAACCCGGACTCTCCATACTTTGAATCCGACACGTTTAATAAAATGCTTCAGTTTGTGCAAACGCAAACCAATAAAGCGCGGCTCAAACAAACCGGCAGGAACTTTTTGCTGATACATGAAGATATTGACAGCATGGAGCATTTACATAATTTCCTTTTCAAGCTCCACCAATACATAAAAGAAACGGTGGCAGTAGCCTGACGGATTATGAAATCTGTGTTATTTGGTTTATATTTCAGTATAAAACCAACTAAATTATGGATCAGCAAAACGAACTCCTCGGTACAGAACAAATACCCGTTGTGCCGCCCACCAGCGATGAAAAAACAATGGCAATCCTTTCCCATATCCTTACGCTTATAGGCGGGTTTATACCCCCTTTGATTATTTATTTGATCAAAAAAGATGAATCAAAGTTTATAAGCGAACATGCTAAAGAATCGCTGAATTTTCAGATAACCCTTATGATTGCTTATATCGTGCTGGCTATTACAATTATTGGCATTATTCTGATATGGGTAGTATGGATACTGGCTGTGGTATTTGCGATAATAGCTACCATCAGAGCCAGTGAAGGAAAGCTGTACAGGTATCCATTAACGTTGCGATTGATAAAGTAGGGTCAAAAAAGTTAATTGAAAGGCGCGTAAGGTATGGATATTTCATTATGCTCCGCCTGTGCGCCTTTTAAAATTTCCCTTTATCTCATCAGTGTAACCGTGCCCTTCCTTTCTATCTTATTTCCCATATAATCCTTTCCTTCAATCAACCATACATAGGTATCAGTTGATTGAGGATTGCCGTTTAAAGTTCCATCCCACCCCTGGCGGGAGTCTTTAGAGGAATACAGCATCTGCCCGTAGCGATTAAAAACCCTGAAATAATATACATCCGACATTCCAACTGCTGTAAAACGAAAAACATCGTTCTTCCCATCGCCGTTTGGAGTAAATGCATTCGGCACGTAAAACTCAGGTCCTTTGTAAGCCTTTATTTTTATCTCGTCTGTTGTGGCACAACCTGCATCGGTAGAAACGGTAACTGTATAAGTAATATCACCGGCGGAAGTAGCCACAGGATTTGATATGGATACGTCGCTCAAACCTGAAGAAGGAAACCAGCTATAATATTTACCACCTGACGCCTGCAACTGAAGCGGTTGCCCGATGGCGACAATCGTATCGTTCCCTGCCTTTGCATACGTGCCATCAATGATTATATCCCGGGAAAGCGTATCTGAGAGACATCCGTTCTCTGCTGTTGCATAAGCGCGTATGGTATAAACGCCTGTATCTGCATAACCATGAAATATGCTAAACGAGGCGCCGGTATTGTTATCCCCAAAATTCCAGTAAGCCTTTTGTAAAGGCACGGCGGCATTTTCATTAAAGGTCATAAAACGCACTTCCTGGTTTTTGCAGGCATTCAGTGATCCGCTTATACTTATTTCAGGATGTGGTTCTATTGTTATTGATTTACTTACAATATCTGATATACATCCTTCTTTTGTGGCAACCTGCAATGAAATGTTATTGATACCAATGGGCAGATAGCTGTAATAGTCGGCATCATTTCTAACAATGCCGCTGCCGTTCACCGTCCACTTCCACTGTTCAATTGTGCCATAGGTAACTTTTGATAAATCATTGAACGGGATCATTTTGTCATCACAATAGGGAGGTAATTTAAAATCAAAGCCGGCTAGCGGCTTTGATCCGGCCACTATCTTTTGCTGAAAAGTATCTGAGGTGCACCCGTTATTGCCAACAATATTCAGCTTTACTGAATAAACTCCCGGTTGGGGGTAAACATGGGGCGGAGGATTTGCTGTTGTGTCTGTTGTGCCATCTCCAAAATCCCAGAACCATTTTACAATGTTGCCGAAGGATGTGGAACTGTCCTGTAAAATAACTGGTTCGGGATAGCATGTGCTGCTGTTTTTGTCCAGGCTGAACGATGCGTTGAGCGAAGTACAGAATCGCTGATTATTAGACAGACTTCCGGTAGAGCCCGTAAATCCCCAGTATACCATCGGATCGTTGTTAAACACATCCTGTATCAGGTTTGTAGCCACCTTCAATCGTTCAACATTATCCATATATACCGTTAAATAAGCCGATGACGGGTCCCATGAAATGCTCAATACATGCCAGGCACAGTCTTCAATGTTATTGTTACCTGCCAAAGCGGTTACCGGAGGTCCGATATTATTCGGTGAGTTGTGTGAAAGATCCCCATTCAGGTGTATCGAAAGATGATCATACGCAGGGTCTCCGAGGTTGCCGTTCTGGTAAGTATCAATGGCTATCGCAACAGAAGGCGATACACCCTGTATGCCCAGTCCTTCGCCGGCTATGCCTATACTGGTGCTGATAGGTTGCAATACAAAGGCGATGCCGTCTGCCCCGTTGTCATCTTTGCATCCCATGTATATGTTGAAATGATAATCAAAAGGCTGCGTCAAATTGATCTTATTGATATTCCAGACTGAGCCGGATTGGTTGACAACATCTGTTGTAATGGTGTAACAGTTGCAGTTTTCCTGCGAGGCGTTGCCATTGATGTGATAAGGATGATCGGTTTGTGCAACAACCTGCCGGCTGAAGAAAGCGCATACAGAAGTATATACAGCCAAAACAAGCCTGATTCTTATTGTTGACAGGGTACTCACGAATAATGCAAGTCGGTTTACAAATCATCCGGCGTGTTAACGCGGAGTGTAATTTAAGCTTTTGAGGGCTTAAATGTATTATTTCAATTCCCGTTTAAGAAAATCATTGATCCGTGTGTATAAACTCATTCTTAGAATATTAGGCGTACCATCGCTGAGGTTATGTGTTTTGTCGGGATAGAAATGTTGTTCGAAATTTGTTTTACGGGCATTGGTTAATTGTTTGCTCAGCTCCAGGCTGTTTTGCAGATGCACATTATCGTCGGCTGTGCCATGCACCAGAAAGAGCCCCCCCTGGTAGTTGCTTACGAAGTTTATGGGCGACGCGTTTTTATAACCTTCCGCGTTTTCACTGGGTAAAGAAAGCATTCTTTCAGCGTAAATATTTTCGTAAAACCGCCAGTTGGTTACAGGCGCGATTGCTACTGCGGCTTTAAATGCTTTGGCGTATTTGGTTTGCGCCAGGGCGGCAAGATATCCTCCGTAGCTCCAGCCCATGACCGAAGCATTCAGCGAGTCAATCCGGTAATTTCTTGCCAGGTAATCTTTTACTTTTACCAGGTCCTCCATTTCTATATCGCCCGGTTTCTTATAATTTATTTTCCTGAAAGCTTCCCCTTTTCCCGGGGTTCCCCGCGGGTCAATGCAGGCAACGGTATACCCCTGGTGGGCCAGCCAGCGCATGGTAAGAGTAAATTTATCTGTCCACTGGTCAAGTACCTCCTGGTGTGTTGATCCGCCGTATACATAAAGTATTAAAGGCGATTTGGCTCTTGGTGTTCCAAATGGACGTATCAGCCAGCCGTTCATTGTCATTGAATCATTAGCCTTTACTGAAAAGAAATCCGCGTCCTGTATCCTGTAGTCTTTCATCCTGTCGCGGAGCTCTTTATTTTCAATAAGCTTACGTTGTTCTTTGCCGGAAACAGAAGACACCTGGTACTGGGCAGGTCTGTTCAGGGAAGAATGTTCATCAAAAAAATACCGGTTGTCATTGCTCATCCAAACATTGTGATAGCCATTGCCTTTGGTAAGGCGGGTTTTGCTTTTTCCATCGTATCCGATTTTGTACAACTGTTTCTGATGCGCAGCCATTTCGTTGGATGTATAAAATATTTCACCGTGGCTGTCATCTACGGCCTCAACCTTCATCACCTCCCATTTACCACTGGTAACCGGGCGCGCATTAGCAGAGTCGGGGTTAATTTTATACAGGTGCGAATAACCATCTTTTTCACTCATCCATAAAAAGGACCTGCCGTTGTTAATGAACCAGATGTTTTCGTTGTAAATCCGGACATAATTATCGCTTTTTTCTTCCGTGTAAATTACAGTGGTTTTTCCCGTCACTACATCGGCTTTCAGGATTTCAAGGCGTTTCTGATCCCTGCTTAATTTTTGTACCAGCAGCGTTTTGCTGTCAGGGCTCCACCTGGTGCCTGTAATGTATTGATCCGGGTTGACACCAATATCAACCGGGATAAAAAGTTTGTTGACGACATCGTATATAAAAACTTTTACTTCGGGAACCATTTCTCCCGCCAAAGGATACCGTTGATTTCTTACTTCGGCATAAGCCCTTTCATAACTGGTGATGGGGTAAGTTTTAACCGAATTTTCATTAAAGCGCAATAAAGAAATATACCTGCTGTCGGGGCTCCAGTCAAAAGCCCTGGTAAGACCAAACCCGTTCTCATACAATGCATCGTTCATTCCGTATAAGAACTGGCCTTCAAATCCATCCAGCGTAACAGGAGTAGTGGTATTTTTTTCCAGGTCCATCAGGTACAGGTTGGCATCCAGTACATAGGACAACCATTTGCTGTCGGGTGAAAAAGTAGGGTACGCCTGTTTACCGCTCGCGGAAACAACCCGCAATGTTTTTTTGCTGATGTCCCAAACATAGTTGAATGACTTCTCTGAAATAGCGAACTGGGGCTCAATTTGGGTTTGAATGAGTATCTTGTTATCGTCCGGCGAAAAGCGGAAATCCTGGAAATAGGTAAACGTAGTGGGGATGGAATCTGAACCACTTCTGATCTGGTTGCTGAACAGGGTGTCTACAATCCTGGTTGTGTTAAAATCCAGTGCCAGAATGATCTGTGGTCCCGATCCGGTATCTGTTTGTATCCATGAAAACCGTGGCGACTGGTTCATCAGCCGCACAACATATTTACGCTCATCAAAATAACCGCTCCAGATTTTTTCCAGATCAAGATTCATTTTTTCCTGGCGTTGAGCCCAGGCGGTAAAAAAGGAGCAAATAATAAAAACCGATAAACTCAGCTTCTTCATCAGTAGCTATGATTGGTGAAAAATCCGGTAACAGCGCATCCGGGGTCAAAGCCGGTATTTATCACAGGTTGAGTTATGTAAAAATAAAGGTATTCAATTAAATTGCACCAATATTATAATTGCATTTTAATCATTTTGGTATGGATGGCTATGTTTTGAAGCATATTAATCTTGTAAATGAAAATACGATTTCGGTAAAGGATGTATTGATAAAGAACGGAAAGATTGAAAAGATAGCCGGAACCATCGCCGCTGCCGGAAATGAACAGGAAATTGACGGAGAAGGCAAATATCTTTTGCCTGGTGTAATAGACGACCAGGTACATTTTCGAGAACCCGGACTTACGCATAAGGCAACCATCTATACAGAATCAAAAGCAGGGGTAGCAGGTGGTGTTACTTCTTTCATGGAAATGCCCAACACCATACCCAATGCCCTGACAATTGATTTGCTGGAAGAGAAGTATGCTGCCGCTGCCGGGACCTCTTTGGCCAATTATTCTTTTTTTATGGGTACTTCCAATACCAATGCCGATGAAGTATTGAAAGTGAACAAGCTGAAAGATAAAATATGCGGTGTCAAGATTTTTATGGGCTCCAGCACCGGCAATATGCTGGTAGACAATTATCTCACGCTGGATAAGATTTTTGGTGAAGCCGAAGTATTGATCGCTACTCATTGTGAAGATGAAAAGATCATAAGGCAGAATTATGAGCGCATCAAAAGCTCAAAGCCTTTGCTAACGGCTTCCGACCACCCTTTGATCAGGGATGAAGATGCCTGCTTTGAGTCTTCGTTTGCTGCCATACAATTTGCAAAAAGGCATAACAGCCGCCTGCATATACTGCATATATCCACTGCCAGGGAATTGCAGTTGTTTACGAATCTTTTGCCGTTAAAGGAAAAAAGAATCACCTGCGAAGTATGTGTGCATCATCTTCATTTTTCTGCAAACGATTACGAAAAGCTCGGGTATCTTATAAAATGCAATCCCGCTATTAAAGCGCCTCATCACCGCGAAGCGTTGTGGCAGGCTTTGCTGGACGACCGCATTGACATTATTGCTACCGATCACGCGCCTCATACGCTGGAAGAAAAAGGGTATATAAGGAACGGCAACGGTGTTTTACAACCTGCAGACAGTATTACTTATGAGCATGCCCATGCGGGCCTTCCTTTGGTGCAACATCCGTTGCTGCTGATGCTGTATTATTACAAACAGGGTAGCATAAGCCTTGAAAAGATCGTACAGAAAATGAGTCATTCGGTAGCAGATTGTTACCAGTTGAAGGACAGGGGGTATATACGAGAAGGATACCAGGCAGACCTGGTAATGGTAGATATGGATAAGCCTTACACGGTAGCCCCCGGCAATATATGGTATAAATGCGGATGGAGCCCGTTGGAGAACGTTCAACTACCGGCTTCGGTTACCCACACTTTTGTAAATGGTAATTTGGTATATGAAAATTATGGAAAAGAGAGATGGAATGAATCTAACAAAGGTAAACGCCTTATGTTCGACCGCAGGCTGTAATCCTTAATCTGTGCCATACAAAACATGCAGATAGACAAAACAACATACAACGACCTGTCCGTTTTCAGCGAGGAAGAGGAGTTTTCCGTATTTCATAAAATTAACTTTACACATACCAATGGTGGCAAAGAGTGGTTGCGCTGGCTGATGGCGGAGCCTGCTTCTGATCTGAATAAAATACTTGACACCCAGAAAATATTAAAGATCATTATTGCCAATATGGATAAATGGCCCAAATCTATTACCAACGGAACCATGATGGTGATAGACCGGTTTTATGAAACCGCCATCGATCCGATCCCGGCTTCTTTCGACTTTATAAGTACACGTATATATAAAATACTGCACGGCGTTGACTATAGCCTCGTAAAATACTCGGTTACGCATTTTCGTGATTTTATAACAGGCGTACACCGGTTATCGGTATTGGCCAACGAAAGCGATGCGCCGCCCAGGTTGCAGCTGTATGCTTCACGGATCAGGTCGCTTTTACAGCGCCAGCAGTTACAGGAACTGCTCAATAAGCCGCTGAACGAAAAGTTTTCTATCCGGGAGAATTTGTATTACGGGCATTTTTTTCGTTCGGGCTTCCGCACGCGGTTTGATGAACTGGCAGAGATCTTTTACCAGATGGATGCCTGGTATTCGATGGCACGGGCAGTTATAGAATATAAGCTTCAATTCCCTGAATTTGTTGTTTCGGATCAGCCTTATATTAAAGCGGATAAAATATACCATATCCTTCTTGCCAGGCCTGTTGCGTATGATATTGTTCTTTCGCCCAGCAGTAATTTCCTGTTTCTTACCGGCGCCAATATGGCCGGCAAAAGTACTTTTATCAAATCGCTGGGAGTGGCGGTATACCTCGCTCACCTGGGCATGGGCGTACCTGCGCAGCGATTGCAGTTAACCCTGTTCGATGGCGTGTTGAGTAATATTAATGTAGCCGACAACATCGTAAAGGGTGAAAGCTATTTTTTTAATGAAGTACAACGGATAAAAAATACGATCCTCACTATTAATAATGGAAAAAAATGGTTGGTATTGATCGATGAGTTGTTTAAGGGTACCAATGTGCAGGATGCCATGCGTTGTTCCCTGGCGGTGATCAACGGGCTCATCAAAATAAAAGGATCCCTGTTTGTGCTGTCTACTCACCTGTACGAAATAAGTGAAGAGATTAAGGGCAAAGGAAATATTTCTTTCAAATATTTTGAAACCAATATAGACAACGATAAGCTGGAATTCAGCTACCAGCTGAGAGACGGCGTAAGCAACGACCGCCTCGGCTATTTTATACTGAAAAGCGAAAAGGTGGTAGAAATGCTGGAAAATTTATAACGGCTGAGCTGTTAAAGAAAAATCATTAACAACTGTACCTGCGGCAGAACGGTTATAAAAACTTATCGCCTTTTGTTATTTTGATCTGCGATACATATTCCTTTATTTCCTGCTCTTTACTGCGGTCGCAAATCAGCAATACATCTCCGGTATCAATTACGATGTGATTATCCAGCCCCTGTAAAACCACCAGCTTATCCTTCTGTACATGCACTATGTTTTTGGAAGCGTCAATAAGCATGATGTGGTTGGCCGAAACAGCGTTTTCAGCCTTGTCTTTTTCCATGTTATCATAGGCAGAGTTCCATGTACCCAAATCGCTCCAGCCAAAGCTTGAAGGAATAAGATATACATTGTCTGCCTTTTCCATGATGCCGTAGTCAATAGAAATATTGGTGCATTGAGGATATATTCTTTCGATGGCCTCTTTTTCTCCCGCTGTATTAAAAGCAGGCTCTTCCGTTACAAACAGCTCATTTATTTCCGGAAGATACTTTTCAAAAGCCTGCACTATGTTCTTTACTTTCCATACAAAAATGCCGGCATTCCATAAAAAATCGCCGCTGGCAAGGAAGGTTTTTGCGATGTCCGGGTTCGGTTTTTCTGTAAAGGTTTTCACCTTGTATACATTATCACTCACCTCGTATTGTTCTATCTGTATGTATCCGTAGCCTGTGTTAGGATGGGTGGGTTTAATACCCAATGTTACCAGTGCGTTGTGGTCTCTTACAAAGCTTAAAGCTTCAATGCACACTTTTTTGAAAGCTGTTTTTTCCGTAATAAGATGATCTGCCGGGGCGCAGATCAAACAGCCTTCGGGGTTGAGTTTATTGAGCTTATGCGCAATATAGGCAATGCAGGGCGCAGTGTTTTTGCGCGAAGGCTCGCCCAGTACATTGGCAGCCAAAACTCCGGGCAATTGCTTTTTTACAATGGAAATATATTCCTCGGAGGTAATAATGTAAATGTTTTCCTTCGGAATAAAGTCAGCAAACCTGTCAAAAGTTTCCTGTATCAGGGTTTTACCTGTATTCAATATATCAAGAAACTGCTTGGGATACGATATACGGCTCATGGGCCAAAAGCGACTGCCAATGCCGCCGGCCATAATTGCCACATAATGATTTTTGTTCATGTTTATCATGGAAGAGCCCAAAATTAAGGGCAATGCGTCACAATTGCAGGATTAAATTGAAATGAAAGATCAGGTTAAGCATTTAATTTTTTAGTGAATATAAAATGCTTATGATCAATATGTGTATCTAAATGATCCCTTCTCTTAGCAGGTCGTGCATATGCAGCACACCTGCATACATTCCGTTATTTGTTACCAGTAACTGACTTACACTGTTGCTGCGCATCATATCCAGGGCGTTCACGGCAAGCTCATTTTCTTCAATGCATTTGGGATTTCTGCTCATAATGCTTTCCGCAGTTACATTTGTTAAGTCTTCCCGCTGCTGCAGCATCCTACGGATGTCTCCATCGGTGATGATCCCCGCAATGGAGCCGTCTTTTATTACAGCCGTAGCGCCCATCCTGTTTTGGGTAATGGCAACGATTACTTCTTTCAGGCTGCTTTGCAGTGAAACCTGTGGCCTTGTTTCTTTCATGTATAAATCGCTCACCTTTAAGTATAAGCGTTTGCCCAGCATGCCGCCGGGATGGAATTTTGCGAAATCATCGCTCGTAAATCCGTTTCTTTCAATCAGGCAAACGGCCAATGCATCGCCCATTACCAGTTGAGCGGTGGTGCTGGTGGTAGGCGCCAGGTTATTGGGACAGGCTTCCTGTGCTACCGTTGTATTCAGTATATAATTCGCATTGGCCGCCAGGTAAGATCCGGTGTTGCCGGTTATGGCTATTACGGGATTTCCAAAGTTTTTGATGAGAGGGATCAATACTTTTATTTCCTGGCTTTCCCCGCTTTTGCTGATCAGCATGATTACATCGCCTGGCTGCACCAGTCCAAGATCGCCGTGAATAGCATCGGCGGCATGTAAAAAAGCAGCGGGTGTGCCTGTGGAATTGAGCGTTGCCACAATTTTCTGGGCGATCAGCGCGCTTTTGCCAATACCGCTGATGACTACTTTACCGGCGCAACCGGCAATAACAGTTACCGCCTCTTCAAACTGTTGGTTTATATACGAAGCCAGTTGTTTTACCGACTCCGCTTCCATCAGGATGGTTCTTCGGGCAATTGTTTGAATATCAATGGATGCCATATATTGAACACAAACCTAACTGAAAATACTGGTTCGCAAAAATCGCATGCATGTGCCCGTTTTACTGAGAAATATGGCTTTATATAAAATCTTTTTATTATGTCGGTTGTTTTTCATACCTTATAACAATAAATAAGGAGTGCCTGGTATCCTTCTTTTGGGGATATTAACTTCTAAGAAATCTCATATTGTAGTACCTTCGATCACTTTTCAAAAACTCATGACGCTCTCATGTAAAGTAGTGTGAAGGAAAACAGACAGACATGGCAACAGCAACAAGAAAAACTGCAGCGAAAGCAAAAGCGGCACCCTCCGCTAAAACAAATAGCTCTAAAACAAAATCATCTAAAAAATCCCACGATCTGCATGCAGCCCTGCAGGAATATTTTGGATTTGATAAATTTAAAGGCAACCAGGAGGCGGTAATTGAAAGCCTGCTCGCCGGCGACGATACCTTTGTGATCAAGCCTACAGGGGGAGGTAAAAGCCTCTGTTACCAGTTACCTGCCCTCATCAGCCCGGGTTGCGCGGTAATTGTTTCGCCCCTGATCGCGTTGATGAAAAACCAGGTAGATCTGGTACGGGGATACAGCAGTAACGACAATGTAGCGCACTTTTTGAACTCTACATTAACCAAAAAAGAAATTAAAGAAGTACAGGACGATCTTACAGCCGGGTATACCAAATTATTGTATGTAGCGCCCGAAACCTTAACCAAGCAGGAAAATCTTGATTTTTTCAGAAATCTTACACTTTCTTTTTTCGCGGTAGATGAAGCCCACTGTATTTCAGAATGGGGGCACGATTTCCGCCCTGAGTACCGCCGCCTGCGCGAAATGATGACGGAGATCAACCCGGATATTCCTGTAATAGCGCTCACCGCAACTGCTACTCCCAAAGTGCAAAGCGATATCATTAAAAACCTTGACCTGCGCGATCCTAAAATATTTATTTCGTCGTTCAATCGCAGCAATCTTTACTACGAAATTCAACCCAAGATCAAAAAAGATCAAACGATCAAAAGCATCGTTAAGTTTATCGTGGGCATGAAGGGCAAAAGCGGTATTATTTATACATTAAACCGCAAAACCACCGAAGAGCTGGCGGACATACTGGTTGCCAACGGCATCAAGGCCGTTCCTTATCATGCCGGTTTTGACGGGAAGCTGAGGGCCGAACGCCAGGATCTGTTTTTGAGCGAAGAAGTGCAGGTGATCGTCGCTACTATTGCTTTTGGAATGGGTATAGACAAGCCCGATATCCGGTTTGTAATACACTTTAATATCCCGAAATCGATAGAAAATTATTACCAGGAAACCGGGCGTGCAGGAAGAGATGGACTGGAAGGAAAATGTATATTATACTATTCGCATAAGGATGTAGCCAAGCTGGAGCACCTGATGCGCGACAAGCCGTTGAGCGAACGTGAAGTGGGAGCACAGCTTATTAGTGAAACCGTAGCGTTTGCAGAGGCCGGGGTATGCCGCCGGAAAATATTGATGAGTTATTTTGGAGAAGAGTATACCGTTGAAAATTGCGGGCAATGCGACAACTGTCTTCACCCCAAAGAAAGGATAGAAGCAAAAGAGGATGTGCTGAAAGTGATGAAAGTAATTAAAAAACTGGATGAACGTTTTGCTACGGATTACGTGGTGAATGTGATTATCGGAAGGTTAACTCCACAGATCAATATGTATCGCCACGGCGGATTGGCAGAGTTTGCTATTGGGAATGACCAGCCGGATCATTACTGGAACTCATTGATACGCCAGATGCTGCTGGAAGGGCTGCTGGAAAAGGATATCGAAGAATATGGTGTGCTGAAAATGAGCGCTAAGGGAGAGAAGTTTTTGAAGAAACCGTCTTCTTTCAAAATAGTGCTCAATAACCAGTTTGAGGATGCCAATGAAGACGATGAGGAAAGCGCTTCAGAAGCCAATGCGGGTAGCGGAACTGATGATAAGTTATTTGAAATGCTGAAGGAGCTTCGCCAGAAGGAAGCGAAGAAAAAAGGGTTGCCTCCTTTTGTGATATTCCTTGAGACTTCGTTGCAGGATATGGCTACGATGTACCCGACTACTATAACCGAACTGGAAAAATGCCAGGGAGTGAGCAAGGGCAAGGCCCTTCGGTATGGTAAGCCGTTTGTAGAGCTGATAGCCCGGTATGTAGAAGAAAATAATATTGAGCGCCCGGATGATTTTGTGATGAAAAGCGTGGTAAACAAAAGCGGGTTAAAAGTGTATATCATCCAGCAAACAGATAAAAAGATACCGCTTGAGTCCATCGCCAAAAATAAGGACCTGCGTTTGGACGCATTGCTGGAAGAAATGGAAACCATTGCCGCCAGCGGTACCAAGCTCAACCTCGATTATGCCATTGACGAAATGGTAGATGAATACGACCAGGACGATATACTGGATTATTTCAAAAGCTGTGAAACCTCCTCATTGCAGGTAGCGCAGCAGGAGCTGAGCGATGGCAATTTTACCTGGGAGCAGCTGAAGATCATGCGGATCAAGTTTTTAAATGAGTACGGAATGTAGAGAGATAGGGTATAAGGTGTGGGGCGTAAGGTATAAGGCCTTATACCCTTTACCTTACACCTTCTACCTTTCAGAAAAACATAATTTTTGTGTTTATTTTTCGCTCTTAAGCCGGAAACCCCTATTTTTGCTGCCCCTTAAGGGAAAATTGGTGCGGTCGTAGTTTTTCAAAACGACGGAGGAGTTTTAGAAAAACAAGATCCCGATGAACGAAGTGATATCGGGGTAGCTCTCCCGGAACCCCGAATAATCTAATCGGGAGGGAGGTAGAGCAAAGGGCTGATGTCGGCGAAAGAGTAAAAAAAATTGAAAATTGGTGCGGTAGCTCAGTCGGTAGAGCAAAGGACTGAAAATCCTTGTGTCGCCGGTTCGATCCCGGCCCACACCACGGGAAAGGTCACAGTGATGTGGCTTTTTTTATTTAGCTATGCTGCATACCAACAACGGCGGGAGGACGATAAATTACCAACTGAAGGAAAGATTTAGTTTACATTTTCACCGAATACCAGGTTCCTTTTCCTGTACCGTTTTTTTGCAGATAATTATTCTGCACAAGACTTTCCAGGTGTTTTTTCACCGTGTTTCTATTGGCATTGGTAAGTGTTACGATTTCACCGATCGTAATTCGTCCGCGACTTTTTATGAGTTCGAGAATTTCAATAGAAAGCTCCGGCAACGTTGTCATCAAAAGTTTTTCTTTTTCTAACTTGACTTCAAGACGTTTTTTCTGATGTTGGAGAGCCTTTAAAAAGAAAACGATCCAGGGCTGCCAATCCGGTGTGTCGGTTTGCAGCGTTCCCTGCGTTTTTCTCAGGGCCAGGTAATAACCCTCTTTGCTCTGTTCAATGACGGCTTCAAGCGAACTATAAGGAACATAAGCGTAGCCGTGCTTCAATAACAAATACGTCGTTAAGACACGAGACAATCTCCCATTACCATCCTGAAAAGGATGGATGGCGAGCAATTCGACGATGAAAACGGCAATGATAAGAAGCGGGTGCAATTTCTTTTCCGCAAAAGCCTGATTTGACCACTCCAAAAGTTCCTCCATCCGTAAAGGTGTTTCAAACGGTGTGGCTGTTTCAAAGACAATACCAAGGCTTTTACCCTCGGGGGAGAATGCCTCTACATGATTGGGGGACTTTTTGTAATATCCTTTATGCCAGCTATCCTTTTCGCTATATTCCAATAGTTCCTTATGCAGTTGTTGAACGTAGCTTTCACTTAACGGAATATGCTCATAATTTTGGAAAATAAGGTTCATAACATCCGAATAGCCTGCAATCTCTTGCTCATCCCGTGATGAAAATTTTTTGGTCGACAGGTTACTCAACAAGGCTTCAACTTCTTTGTCTGTGAGCTTGCTTCCTTCAATACGGGTAGATGATCCAATGCTCTCAATCGTTGCCACACGCTTCAATGAAGTAAGCTGCTCAGGTGCTAATTGCCCCAAGGCGCGCCATGCCCCTTTAAACTCATCGATTTCTGAAATAAAACTTAAAATTTGGGGTGTTATATGGAGGCTGTCTATTTTCATACCCGCATTATTACCCAAAAATACCCATAAATCAACAAATACTCATAAAGGTACCCATATATACCCATATATACCCATATATGTACACCTCTGTTGAAACATGGAAACAATGGTTTTAGACCATTTAACCGTATCACCCAACTTCGGACTGCCCTATATACGAGATTAAAATAGTCCCGAGGCTGCCTTCTGAATGAATCTTTGTAATGTTTTGATTTTTGCTTTGAAACCCAATCCGTCAATCCCAGCAACTACCTCTCAATAACCTCATCTATTTTAAATGCATTAATACATTCGCTACCATTTCTCTCTTGCTTTTTGAAACGGGTATTTCTCCGCCGGTTTGCATTACCAGGTAACCACCGTCTCCTTTTACCCAGCTTTTAATGTATTCTTTGTTTACAAGATGCGATTGATGGCAGCGGATGAATCCGAAATCAGATAACAGCTCATCATATTCATATATGGGTTTCGATACTACGATCTTTTCCCCGGTTGAAATATAAAAGCTGGTATAGGCATTCGACGACTCGCAGCGGATAATATCAGCCGGGCTTACAAAGCGTGTTTCTTTCAGGGTGGGAAGCGCCAGCTTATGGGTTGATTTTTCCTCACGGTTTTTTATGAGCTGCAGCAAATTCTTCAGCTCATGGTTTTGCATTTTTTCTTTTATTCTTTTTTCTGCCTTTTGTACGGCGCTTTTCAGCTCTTCTATATTCAGGGGCTTTAACAAATAATCAATCGCAGAAAATTTTATGGCGTTAATGCCGTACTGGTCATATGCTGTTACCAGTATCGCTTCAAAATGATGATCCTGCAGGTCTTTTAACATGTCAAACCCGTTTTTCCCGGGCATTTGAATATCCAAAAAAATCAATTGCGGATCAAGCCTTTTTATAAGCGCAGCTCCATCGGCCGCGTTCACAGCAACACCTGTTATACGCACCTGCGGACAATACCTTTTCAAAAGCCCCTCCAGGTTGTCTATATTATTCCTTTCATCGTCTATAATGACCGCATTTATCATAACAACCAGTTTTTAAAAACAAAAATCACCTGCATTCCGTTCCCTGTATTGTTTGTTTGCCAATATATGGACTGCTCTTTCAATAACTTATTCATGAGCGCTATTCTGTCGTTTGTAAGCTTTAAACCATGACCTTTTTTTACCATGCTGTTGCTATAGCCGCTGCCATTGTCTGTTATTGTTACTGTAATGTCGTTTCCTTCAGCCGTATAGTTAATTTTTAGCAGCCCATTTTCATATTGCCCCGAAAGTCCATGCTTGATCGCATTTTCTATTACAGGCTGTAACAATAAAACCGGGACCTCAATGGCATCTTTATTTATTTTTTTGTCCATATTGATCTCATAACGAAAGCCAAACCTCAGTTGTTCCAGCTTCAGGTAATTGTCGGTTAAATGAATGTCTTTTGCCAGGCTGATAAAATCCTTTTCACTTTCCTTCAAAGAATTCCTGAGCAACCGGCTGAAATCGTGCAGGTAAATATGCGCAGACTCAATATCGTTTTTGGTAATGAGCCCCTGTATAGAATTTAAAGCGTTAAAAACAAAATGAGGATTGAACTGCGATCTGATGGATTTGATCTCTGCCTGTACCAACTGGTGCTGCGTTTGCTGGGCCTGTAATTTGGCTTGCTGCCGCCTGTTTTTAATGAACAGGTATACCGACATAACCGCTAACACAGATAGTACCCCGGCAATAACTTTAAACCATACCGTTTGATGCCATGCAGGTGTTATGGTGAATGAAAAGCTGTTGATTGTCTGGCGTTGAAACGCGTACCGCAGGTACAATGTATATTTGCCGGGATTAAACTGCTGAAGCCATATTACATTGGCATCGAAATGATTGGGTACCCAACCTGTGCTGTCTTTTCCGCTTATCAGATTGTATTCTACCAGATCAGCGCTTTTTACTTTATCGTTTAAATACAGGAAAAGGTTGTTTTCGTTGTAATCGAACTTTTGCTTAACGATCAGCAGGCTGTCAACAGGAGGCAGGCTTATGTCTCCGTAGTAAGACGGGCCTTCCGGTCCATACCGATCATTTTTCCACCGGTATTTATATACGGCAATAAATGCCCGGAGATCGTGCGGGGTAAATGTAGCGATGATCCCGGGCGCCCTTTTTTTCCAAACAGCGGAAATACTATAGGTCGTATCACGCAATTTCAGATTTTTTACTTCAACGGTAATACTATTGCCTGGTGCAGCATGAAATTGCCCCAGGTAAACCATTTGAGTTTGCTCTGTACCATCTGCATTATACCGGAAATGCATAAAAACAGGTGTAAAGAATTGGATCCTGCTCCACGGTATTATTTCTTCGTTCTTGTTTTTCAGTACCCTGAACCGGTATAGATCCCTGTTAAAAGAATCAATACCGTAGGCTGTAACTATAACCGGGAGGGAATCAAACAATGGAACCGCACTGGTATTTTTATACGATCCTGTTATCTGCGCATAGTTTTCGGGCATTGTAAAATCAAACAGCTCTTTATTATCATGGATGTCGCTTTGTTTGTTAAATACAGTGTTGACATAAAGATTGTTTGAATGAAAAACGGAAAGCTCTACGTCATTGTATAGTTTCGTCTTTGCAGTTTTTTTTGTAGGGATGGACAGTTCAAAATAATCATAGCGCTCATTCATTTCGCGGGCGTGCAATTTCCCACTGAAGTATGGGTGTACGGAATCTGTGATCTGCTGTGCCAGGATATTGCCTGACATTATAATAACTGCAAGTATAAGTAATATGCTTTTTAACATTTTTGCTTAGACTGTAATCTACTCTTTGTTAATTAAACCGGATAATTGCCGGTAAACAAACCCGGGTCTCTCTGCACGCTTGTTTACAATATTGCCTGCTTTATCAATAATAACATAGTGCGGAATACCGCTGATATTAAATGCCTCTTCTGCTTCCTTTATCAATTTATTACTTAATAAATAATGCTCCCCTTGTATGTCCAGGTCTTCACGTGCTTTCAGCCATGCTTTTTCCGTATCCCTGTATCCGAGATACACGAATACTACATCTTTGCCCGATAATTGCTTTTTTAATGCAGCGGCGTTAGGCATTTCGCCCCGGCAGGGAATGCACCAGCTTGCCCAAAAGTCTATATACATTACCCTGCCTTTGTATTTGCCAAAGATTTCATTAAGTGATGAGTATTGCGAAATATTTTCTCCCTTCTGCTTCAGTAAGTCCAGGTAATCATTCCTTTCCTTTACAATATAATTTTTAAGCGCGCTGTCTTTTACAAGTTCATTGTATTTTTCATATACCGGGTTATAAATACTATCCACGGTTTGTATGAACCTGGCCGTAAATCTTGTTAAGCAAACATCGCGGGTTTTAGCCTGTAATAAATCTGTTGCCAAAGTAAAATATGCGTGTGGTGTGTATTCAATTGCAGCATCCATAAATTTTTTGCGTATATATACCTCAACCAGGTCGTTGTATTCCCTGGTATTCAGAGCGGCATAATCGCTGTTGATACCCAGCTCCAGTAGTTTTGACACAGCAGCGTTATTTATAGAATCCTTATTATCAATATTTTCTACCCCGGTTCTTTCATAAGGTTCATACGTATATTTTGATTTAATCCAATTATAATATACATCACTCATGTTATGTGCATGTTTGTATTGATCCAGCAACTGTATGTTTCGAACAGCCATTTGCTTTCTCCAAAACAGAACACTGTCAATATTTTTACTCCGGATCCCTTTTTGGTATGATTTATCCGGTTTATTCCTGCCTGATACATAAGTCAGGTAATTAAAATCATCGGCGTTTTCTCCAATGGCTTTTAATGGCTTTGCCCTGGAAAAATCAGCGACCAGCTCCATATTTTTCCCTTTAACCAGGTCAAAAAACTGGTAGCCGTTTTCAGTTTCAATCAGCCACCGGTTAATATCCTGTTCGGGCAATGTAATGGTAAACCGGTTGTTCTTATTAATAATGGCTTTGTATCTTTTGTCGCGCCAGGTTCGGGTAATATTGGTAAACCCATCGGTTTCTTTAAAAGCGATAACGCTGTCTCTTGCATGTTTAACTGTTCCGGTTATTGTAACCTGCCCCGGCAATAAGCTGCATGAGAATAGAGCGGCTATTAATAGTAATCCTTTCATATCGTTTTATTAATATGATCAAAGAAAAAGACTACTATGCTGATCACAAACCTGTACTTTGAATGTAGCCGTTGCAGGTTTGAATGCAGACCAGCCTGCATAAGATCATTTCCGGCTTGCTGTAAGGAGCGGGCATAGCTTTGTGATGGGCTGTTGATAACCGCCTAAAGCACAATGTTCTGCACCAGCTCGCTCTTGAACGGATAATCGGTATTGTAATGCAATCCCCTGCTTTCGTGCCTGAACTGCGCCGATTTTACGATCAGGTAGCCCACCGTTATCATATTGCGCAACTGGGACAGTTGCGGTGAAACTTCGGTTGTTTTATACAATTCTTCCGTTTCCAGGTGTAACAGGTCAAGACGCCTCATGGCCCGCTCAAGACGGGTATTGGTACGCACTATGCCTACGTAATCGCTCATCAGCAGTTGCAGCTCCTTCAGACTTTGCGTAATTAATATCATTTCTTTGGGAGCGGTGGTTCCTTCCGTGCGCCAGTCGGGTATATTGATATTCTTCCGGTTGCTCCATTCGTTGCCGGGTACCTCATTGATTTTATATACGGAATCTTCATAAGCCCGGTGCGCAAATACCATTGCTTCCAGCAGGGAATTGCTGGCAAGCCGGTTAGCGCCATGCAGCCCGGTAGAAGCGCATTCGCCTGCTGCATATAAATGACTGATGGACGTACGCGCCCATTCATCGGTTTTAATGCCGCCGCAACTGTAATGCGCCGCGGGTGCTACCGGTATCATATTTTTTGATACGTCGATCCCTATTGACAGGCATTTTTCATGAATGTTGGGAAAATGATGCAGGAACTTTTCCATATCCATATGGCGGCAATCGAGCCATACATGCTCGGTACCGCCTTTTTTCATTTCGTTGTCTATCGCCCTGGCTACAATATCCCTTGGGGCGAGGTCTTTACGGGTGTCGTATTTTTCCATGAAAGCTTCCCCGTCTGTATTGCGAAGGATTGCTCCATCGCCCCGAACAGCTTCCGTTATTAAAAAAGCCTGGCCCTTAGTGCCTGGCTCGTAAAGCGCAGTGGGATGAAACTGTATGAATTCCATGTTCTCAATCCTGCCCTTTGCCCTGTATACCATGGCTACTCCATCGCCGGTAGCAATTACGGGGTTGGTGGTGGTGCGGTATACCTGCCCGTTACCGCCTGTGGCGAGCAGCGTAATGCCCGCTTCAATTTTTTCAATTTTTTTTGAATGAAGATTTAATGCGTATACGCCAAAGCATTTAATATCGGGGGTTGCTTTCGTTACAAGGTAGCCAAGATGATGCTGGGTAATAATATCAACTACGAACCAATGTGTATTGATCTCAATGTTGGGCTGAGCCTTCACTGCTTCCAACAAAGCCCTTTCCATTTCTTTACCGGTTACATCTTTATGATGCAATATCCTGAACTCGCTATGTCCGCCTTCTTTTCCCAGCGCATACTCACCGTCGGGCTCCTTATCGAACCTGGCGCCCCATTCTATGATTTCTTTAATCCGCTTTACTCCTTCTTTTACCACTATCTCCACCGTATGTTCATTGCACAGCCCGTCTCCGGCAACCAGGGTATCCTCAATGTGTTTTTCAAAGCTGTCGTTTTCATTGTCCCAAACACCGGCTATCCCTCCCTGCGCGTATTTGGTATTGGTTTCGTCGGATGTGGTTTTGGTAAATACCATCACGCGTTTATCCGGACAATGACGGGCCACTTTTAACGCGTAGGTAAGCCCGGCAATACCGGAACCAATGACAAGGAAGTCTGTTTGCATACTGGTAAAATCGAAGTTTGACGCAAGATAGTTAAATGTATCATTACCCCGGATACAACCCGGTATGTTTAAGCATTTTTCCGGGCAATGCCCAGCCTCCTTTTGATGCTAATCCATACGGGTTGCACATCGGGCGAAACATTAAAGTATACGATCCCTCCTCCGTATAGTATAATGAAAACGATGCTTCGTATAAACAAACCGGGTAAGCCATGTACATTGCGGAACAGCAGATAACAAATTGTGTAACATGCTGCCCCCAGAATAATTACACCCGCACTTTTGTACGAAAAAGGCTGTAGACTGAATTTTCTCCAAAGGAAAATAATGCGTATTAAGTTGTATATGGCGCCGGAAATAAATGCCGCAATAGGTGGACCCAGGATATGAAACTGTTTTGTAAGCACATAGGTAAGCGGTAAGATCAGCAGCAGCAGTACAATGCCACTTGTTAACTCAAACCGCCAGTAGTTGGAAGTGCCTATAATTTGGGTATTGAGGCCCGTACCCAGATCTACTACCCTTGTCAGACCCAAAACCAAAAAGGCATTGAAGCCCAGCAGGAATTCTTCCTTTAAGCCAAATGTAACAATGGCTTCGGTATAGTTCAGCGCGATCAGTAAAAACAAGCCGCCGGCAAACAGCAGCAGGTTGATAGAGGAACGCTGGTAGATCTTTTGCAGCAATGGCAGGTTCTTATCCTTCCAGGCTTTCGACAAATGCGGAATAGCAGCCGCGATGATGCCTCTTTGCGGCGCCTGTATAATGCTTGTCATGTTTTGAGCCAGTCCAAAAATAGCAGCTTGTTGCAATCCGTTGGGCAATACCGCTGCAATTACAATGGTATCAAATATCTGCGACAGCGTGAATATGATAGTACCGGAATACACAAAAAAGGAAAGCGAAACTATTTTTTTGAAATAACGGCGGGTTACTTTGCTGATGGTAAAAACAAAATGGATTTTTTTACTTGAAATAAGATACAACAGCAGGATTATTGCAATGACCGGATAGGTCATTGCATACAGCTTAATAAAAAGGTCAAAGCTTTTTATCAGGTGGTACATCAGCAGTAATATGATCACCGTTTGCAGCGTCCTCCATACTACTTCTTTTAAAAAGCTGGTCAATACGGGTTTGCCGATGCTCCAGGTATACGATTCCAGTATGGTATACATGGTAAATCCAAAGGCCATAGGGAATATCCAGAAATAATATTTCACCAGCAGCGCCGAATGCTCGCTGAACTTTTTAATAACAAGATCTTTGAATATCCATCCTGCCAGCATTACGATGGCAAAACCCACTATGCCTGTCAGCAGCGCCAGCAAGGCCATATCATTTTTGGAAGCGTGAAGATGATGATTATAATAAGGATGAAATTTAAAAATATAGGCCGGCATACCTAAGCTGGCCAGGGCCTGCATCATGGAGCAAATGGCGACGAACGCCGTAGTTAAGCCGTACTCTGTAGAAGTAAAAAGCCCCTGGCGGGTAAAAAAATAAACATTCAACATTCCAACCGCAAACCCGGCGTAAATCACAATGGAAGAAACGATACTCTGCCTTCTTATATTGGTCATGTTGATAAAGATAATCCGCTATAATATAATTCAATAGCCGGCCTCAGTATAAACTGTACACCCGCCGTTTTTATTTTCGGATCATACCTGTAAAGATGGCATCTTTCAAAAAAAGTATCGTATTTATTTTACAGGTATGCAATACAATCTTTCCTTTTTGCTTTGCTTTTTCCCCTGATTTTTTTCAGGGTTGTTTTTCCAATGGTTTTCGTAATCTTTGCAGCACAAAACTTCTAAAAATGAAATTTCCTGAAAATCTGCGTTATACAAAAGAACATGAATGGGTTCGCCTGGAAGATGGCGGTATAGCCGTAATAGGCATTACAGAATTTGCACAAAGCGAATTAGGTGATATTGTATACGTAGAGATCGAGACCAAGGATCAGCATCTGGCTGCAGCATCTGTTTTTGGTACGGTAGAAGCCGTTAAAACAGTAAGCGATCTTTTTTTACCGGTTGCCGGAACCGTTATTGAAATCAACTCCGGATTGAACAATAGCCCTGAACTGGTAAACAGTGATCCATATGGAGAGGGTTGGATGATAAAAGTAAAGGTAGATTCACCGGCAGACGTGGAAACTTTAATGACGGCAGGCGCATATGCAGAGCTGGTGGGGAACTGATACTTGATCCGGCATGAATATACAATTGTTTAAAACGATATGGCCGGCCATCATTTGGTCGGCTCTCATTTTTGTATTACTTAGTCTTCCCGGCAGCGAGCTGCCGGAAGCACCTCACTTCCCATTGTTTGATAAAATGATACATGTGTTTCTCTTTGGAGCACATGTGTATTTATGGAACAGATACCTGGTACTACGGACAGGAAGCGATAGAAGGGTGTGGGTTTTTTTTCTCACATTTTTAGTGAGCTGTTTATATGGAATAGGAATGGAGTATTACCAGAAGTACTTTGTGCCTAACCGGGGATATGAAACCGGGGATATGATAGCCGATATAGCCGGTGCATTGATAGGCTGGTGGATATCAAAAAAAGCAGGAAGCGATACATAGGGGCTATAAAAAAATTGGCCCCTATAGATATAGGGGCCGCAACCAAAACTAACTGCTTATGAGAAAATTGACTGTTTTAAATGTCGTTGTATATATGACTCAAAACTTGTGAAACAGTTTACACTCGTTTTGTTAATTATTTCTAAAGAACTTACCAGCTTTCTAACGTAATATACAAAATAAAATTGCAATTACAATGCCATTGTTTTTTTAAGAGCTTTCATTTACAGAAGCAAAGTTCAGCTAAAAACGCTTTATACAATCTTAATGATTTGTAAAAACCCCGGTCTTTTGCCATCATTAACATAACTATATCGTTCATAATACCCGAATGTTACCATTTATTGGCTTTTATTTTTATTTTTTGATAACTTTTTCTGCTGGCAGCATATAGCTAGCATGCAGAAGCAGGAAAATACCCCGGATTGTCGAAATTATCTCCCGGGTAAATAGGTTTTGACGCTATCGTCGTTAGCGCCGGCAACCAGTAAAGTCCCCTTTGGAGTATTCAGGATCTCCATACTTTTTACATCATACCGCATCTTTAACCCCGAAAGGAATTGCGGCATACAGGAAAAATTGCCTTTGCCGTCCCCCGTCAGCACTATTCCGTGATTGGCCCTGTAGCTCCCGAATTTTATCCGGGTCCAGCTATCGTTCCCGGAGAGGATAATATCTTTTTTACCATCCTTATCAATATCAAATGAAGCCATGGCGTATACAGGCGCATACTGGGCTTCCCGGGGCAAATAATGCAATGCAAGACCGGCTTCGCCATCGTTGCGCAGGAATACCGATTGTAAAAGCCGGGCTTCCAAAGCGCCCGCGCTTTTCAGTTGCTCCGGTGAAAATATTTCACTGATCGTTGCATTGGCATAGGACGCATAATTGTTGAATTTACCTTTCAGGGCGGGCAATTGTTCAACCATGTCGTCTCTTGCTGCGGCTGGATAGGAAACGCCGTCGATGTAGTAGCAGAACACAGGATCCAGGATGCCGTTCCCGTCAAAATCACCATAATATAAACTGACAGGTTCTTTTTCAGTTGCCCGGAACTGGGTATTGGCGCCCTGGTTTCCCAGCACGAGGTCTGTGTCTCCGTCGTTGTCAAAGTCATCCGCCAGTATTTTATTCCACCAGCCGGTTGAAGGAAATGCAATGTATTTTGAAGACTGGTCTTCCAGCTTTCCTCCTGTATTGATCAACACCATTACAGGCATCCATTCGCCCACAACGATTAAATCCTGTTTGCCATCCCTGTTTAAATCAACCCACACAGCGTCTGTAACCATTCCCGGGCGCTTCAATGCAGGAGCCACCTGCCCGGTAGCGTCAGAAAAGTTCCCTTTGCCATCGTTCAGCAGTATCTTACTTTCAGGCGCTTCCGGATATTTGCCGGGTATCACCCGCCCACCTGCAAAGAGATCCATATCCCCATCCCCGTCTATATCTGCTGCTTTTACACAGCCGGTGCTGAATAGCATTGGGGGCAACGCCCGGGGCCGCGAAGAAAAATTTCCTTTTCCGTCATTGATATAAAGCCTGTCCTGCAATCGTCTATCATTGACCGCAAATTCGTATCCCCCGCTACCGACGTACAGATCAGGGTATCCGTCTCCGTTAGCATCGAAAAAAGCAGCGCTCACGTCTTCCGACGCCGAATCACTGATCAATGCGGGTATCTTTACCGGGGCAAGATCGCCCTGTTTGTTTTGCAGGAAAACCTGCCCGGGCTGCCCTTTAGCACCTCCGATAAACAGGTCTTCTCTTTCGTCGCCGTTTACATCGGCTTTGGCTATACACGGGCCCTGCCTGGACAAATAATGCGGCAACAAAGGCTGCACCGTAAAGTCGTTGAACTCATTTTCTTTGTGGCGGAAAGCCATTGCATCTGAACGAGAGAAATAAGGAGCGGGCGCGGTGGTGGTATATTGCCAGGTTTGAACGGCGTCCTGTTTGTTCAGTGTAAAAACCTGCCCGGGCTGCACATTTTTAATGACCTGGAATGCATCGTCGGGCCAAATAACAAGTACCGAATCAATGGCGGTATGGGCGCCTGTTCCAAAGTGAAGCACGGCATCTACAGCGGATTGATATCCCCGGGACGGGAATTGTTCCTGGTAAAACTGTTCTCCTCCGCAAAACAATTTTATTTTACTGCCAATACCATCGGGGTTTTTACTGTCTCCATTCAGTTTTATTTTCAGGTAATTGTTTTTCCCGGTATCTGATCCGTTGTTCCTGTATATGCCTGCTACATCGTTGATATTGCTGATGACAATGTCCATATTGCCGTCGTTGTCCAGGTCTGCATACACGGCGCCGGTAGCAAGTGTTTTATGTGTAAGACCCCAATCGTCGTTAACACGGGTAAACCGGTTGTTGCCATTGTTTTTAAAAATGGTGCTCACCAGTTGATTGGGTGGCATTTTTCCGATGTAATCTTTCATTACATCTATTTTCTCTCCCCGCCTTTGTTGTAAGGAGAGCTCGACCGAGTGCTGCAGGAAATCCATATCTGTGTGATCTCTTACAAATCCGGCGGTGGTCAGCAGGTCTTTTTTTCCGTCGTTGTCGAAATCAGCCAGCAGCGCCGCCCAGCTCCAATCGGTATTGGCAATGCCTGCAAGCTGGCCAATTTCGCTGAAAGTACCATCGCCGTTGTTTTTTTGCAGCATATTACGGCTGTACTGGTGAGAAAAGCCGTTTTTAAAAAGCTGCCGGAACTTGTCGAAATTCTCAGCACCCTGGTGCATTTTCTGCGCATAATTGCTTTCTGGCAACATATCCATCGTAACAATGTCTACCAGTCCGTCGTTGTCAAAATCGCCAATGTCTGAACCCATAGAGTAAAGAGACGAATAATCCAGGTATTCACTCAGTCTTTCAGAAAAAGTGCCATCGCCATTATTGATAAAAAGGTAATCGGGCTCATTAAAGTCGTTTGATACATATACATCCGGCCATCCATCGTTGTTGACATCTGAAACAGCCAGCCCCAGCCCGAATGAAAGTACATTGGAAATAATGCCTGCCTGGTCGGATACATCCGTATAAACCGGGTGTTTCAGGGTCTCGTTGAAATCGTTCCTGTAAAGCCTGCATTCAAAAGCCGCGTTACGTTCCTTTCTCCATGCCGGATTATCGATGGCACCGGTGGCATATTGCCGCAGAGAATGATTGATCAGGAACATATCCAGGTCACCGTCTTTATCGTAATCGAAAAAAGCCGCCTGGGTAGAAAAGCCGTCATTGTCCAGCCCGAATGCTTCTGCCTTTTCCGTAAAGGTCAGGTCTCCGTTGTTGATGAAAAGAAGGTTTTTCCTGCGGGAAGCTATTCCGTCTGCGGAACGGCAAATGTATATATCCGTATACCCGTCGCCATCAATATCCGTCATTACGGCTCCCGTGCACCAGCCCTGCTTTCCGGCTATTCCGCTTTTGTCTGTTATATTTTCGAATTCAAAACTGCCTTTGTTGATGTACAGCCGGTTTTTTACCATATTGCCCGTAAACAGTATGTCCTGCAATCCGTCGTTGTTGATATCTCCTACCGCAACGCCTCCGCCATTGTAGAAATAGGCATACCGGGTTATGTTTAACGATTCGTCTTCCACCAGCAGGTTCCTGAAATCTATACCTGTTTCATTTTTATCTAACCTGGAGAACAATGTTTTGTCCTTTTTTTTACAGCCGCACAAAAAAAACAGGGATAAAAGCAGAGGTATGATGGATGTGAGCTTCATTTCATCAGAATATGTTATTGCATTAAAGCGTGGCTATAACCCGTTCCAAGGTACAAAACAAAGGGCACTCAAAAACCGAGTGACCTTTGTTTTAAAATAGATTAAGGATCAGGGGTTCCACCAAAGACAAAAGCCTCTCCAGGGATGACCTGGTTAAAGCTGTCGGCATTTCACCGGCCATCATTGGCCGCTATGAAGGTAATGAGATCACTCCTTTCGTGGAGGTGGCTGCAAAAAATTGCTGATGCCCTCGAAATATCCTATTGTTTCGTCCCGCTCCAGACCCCATTCGCATTTACAAAACTGTTTTTCCAGGTTCCGTTAGCGTCATTTTCCAATAATTGCCCGGTAAAAGTTGTACCTGTAGAAGTAGAGCCTGCCGTTGCAGAAAATGAACCGCTGTTTGTTACATTTCCATTTAGTTCATAGGTTTTGTTTGCATTGGATTTGGCTATTCCCTTAACAACTCCTTCTTCATTTATGGTTATGTCCCAGGTTCCACTCTCTGAGCCCGAATAAATGCCCTTCCAGTTCCCTTCGTATTGAGAGGGGGTATTGTCATTGTCTTTTTTACATGCAAACAGCAGGAAAGCTGCAAATACGATTGTTAAATAGTTGACCATTTTCATAAAGTCGATTTTTTAATTTCAAGCTAATATATAGATGGGCATGATAAAAGGTGAACACGCTTGCGGGAGGATCTTTTAGAATAAATAGCAGGAGTTCCGGTCATATACCTGTAATTGTATGGTAACCTGTATTTTATTTCATTTTTTGAACAAATATCAATTTTATGTACTTTACGCATAATTAAGTGTTTGCCATTATAAAATTTCTATGTTAACACTTAATGGCCTTATCTGCGCTCTTGACCCAATATCCTGGTAAACCTGCCAGGCCCATTACTCATAATGGCCAAAACAAGTTTGATCCCTAATGATTAATCTGCAACAAAAATGAAAAAATTTTTTACCAAACCCTTGTGCAAAGCATTATTGTGGCTGCATGTCATCCTTTTGTCTTTTGTATTTACTTACGCGCAGCCTTCAAACCCAAACAACGGACCCGGCGGACCAATACTGGTGATCAGCAATACATCCAATCCCTTTAGCCGTTATATGGTTGAAGTATTACGTGCTGAAGGATTAAATGCCTTTGCTGCCGCTGATATTACTGCTGTTACTGAAAGCGATCTCAATAATTATGACGTAGCAATACTGGGAGAAATGCCGTTGAATGCAGGACAGGTAACCATGTTCAGTAACTGGGTAAACAATGGTGGTACTTTAATAGCCATGCGCCCGGATGGGCAATTGCAATCCCTGTTAGGCATTGTCCCGGCTGCAGGCAGTTTATCCGAAGCCTATTTGCTGGTAAATACTTCGGCGGGGTCTGGCGTTGGTATTGTTAACCAAACCATGCAATACCACGGAACAGCCGATCTTTATACGCTAAATGGAGCAACCGCGCTGGCAACACTTTATACTGACGCTGTAACAGCCACTCCCAATCCTGCTGTTACCATAAATAATGTAGGTGAAAATGGCGGCAGGGCCGTGGCCTTTACGTATGATCTTGCAAAATCGGTTATATACACGCGCCAGGGCAACCCGTTATGGGCAGGTGATGAACGAGACGGGCAAAGCGGTCCCATACGCTCCAATGATATGTTTTACGGTGCAAAGGAAGGAGATAGCCAGCCCGACTGGATTGATTTCAGTAAAATAGCGATCCCACAGGCCGATGAGCAGCAAAGGTTGCTCACCAATATTATCATTCAGTCCAACTTTCACCGCAAGCCCCTGCCCCGGTTCTGGTTTTTACCAAGAGGTTTAAAAGCGGCCATTGTAATGACCGGGGATGACCATGGCACAGGCGGAACTACCGGCAGGTTCGACAGGTACCTTGAGCTAAGCCCCGGAGGTTCTTCTCCTGCCGACTGGACGGCCATTCGCGGTACTTCCTATATTTATCCCAATACAGCGGGGATCACGAATGCACAGGTTGCCAGTTACCAAGCACAGGGTTTTGAAATAGGGTTACATGTAAATACCAATTGCGAAAACTGGACACCCGGTTCGCTGGATGGATTTATAACTGATCAAAAAGCGGCGATACAGGGAAACTTACCCGATATTAATCCTTTTGTTACCAATCGCACGCATTGCATTGCCTGGAGCGACTGGGCTTCAGAGGCAGAGGTAGAAACCACCCACGGCATCCGGCTTGATGTAAACTACTACTATTGGCCTGCAAGCTGGGTGCAAAACAGGCCGGGCATGTTTACCGGATCAGGAATGCCGATGCGCTTTGCAAGGACAGACGGCTCCATTATTGATTGCTACCAGGTAGCTACCCAGATGACGGATGAATCAGGTATAGATTACAGCAGCTTTTGCAATGCGCTATTAGATAAAGCCCTTGGTCCGGAAGGGTATTATGGTGTGTTTTGCGCCAATATGCATACCGATTTGTCAGACGGCCCGCTTCAGGCAGGGTCGGAAGCCATTATTGCCTCTGCATTGGCCAGGCAGGTGCCTGTTATTTCGGCTAAACAAATGTTAACCTGGCTGGATGGAAGAAACAATTCATCATTCGGCGCAATGAACTGGGCGGATAACGAATTAAGCTTTTCCATAACGGCTGCTGAAGGCGCCGATTTCTTACAGGCAATGCTGCCAAAGTATGTGAATAATCTAAAGCTGAGCAGCATAACAAGAAACGGAGTGCCGGTGCCTTTTACCTCTCAAATGATAAAGGGAATTGAATACGGATTTTATGAAGCAGCTACCGGTAATTATATGGCCAATTATGCTGAATGCGTTGCGCCCACGGCCACCATTACGGCAACATCGCCTGTGTGCCAGGGAGAGCCGGTAAAGCTAACGCTTGCAACTGCCACCGGACAGGCGCCATTTGATCTTACTGTAAACGGGATTACCTATACCGGTGTAGAAGTAGGTCAGGAATTTGCCAGTTTTTCCGCATCAGAAATAAGTGTATGGGGCAATACCGGCACACCGGATAATGCCAATGCTAATGATAACCAGCCGGGAGGTATTGAAGTCGGGGTTAAATTCAGGCCTGCAATGAACGGGTATGTTACCGGTGTAAGGTTTTACAAAGGTTCAGGCAATGGCGGCACAAACAACACGCATACTGGTAAATTATGGTCGGCCGATGGAAGCGCTCTTCTAGCCAGCGCTACCTTTATGAATGAAACCGAAAGCGGCTGGCAGGAAGTGCGTTTTGCAGCTCCTGTTTATATAACAGCCAACACCACTTATATTGCTTCTTACTATTCACCGGCAGGCTATTTTGCTTACACCGGCGGAGGCCTTACCAACGCGGTAAGCAGCTCTTCCCTTACTGCTTTAGCGGCAGGAACAGATGGACCCAATGGCGTATTCAAATATGGTGGCGGTTTTCCTAATGACCCCTTAAGCAGCAATGCCAATTACTGGGCTGATGTTTTATTTACCGAAGTAACAGCTTCAGTACCATCCATTGATTATGTGCTGACAAGCATAACAGATGCGGGTGATTGCAATAATACCGGGGCTGCTTTAAGTACTGCAACGGTAATAGTGAATGAATTGCCTTCAGGCAGCCTGTCGCCTGTTACACCCATTTGCGCAGGCGAGGATGTTTTCCTGAATTTTAATGCCGCAACGGGTACCGCTCCATACACGTTTGTTATTAACGGGGAAACATTTAATAATATAAATCATCAAACCGCTTTTAATACACATATCCAGGCGCCTTTGAACGCCGTACATACCATTTGGGATGCCTCAACAACCGGCGGATCTCAAACAGTAGATCAGGCGGCGGTGGAGCTGGGGGTACGATTTACTTCTGCTGACCCGGGATATATTGCAGGCATAAGGTTTTATAAAACAGATGATGTTATCCGTACCTACACCGGTAATTTATGGGATCCTGCCGATCCTGCTGCTCCTTTGGCAACCGCCACTTTAACAACTGATAATACCATTGGCTGGAAGCAGATCAATTTTGCAAGTCCTGTTGCGATAAATGCTAACACTACTTATGTTGCTTCTTATTTTTCACCGGGGGGTTATTATGCATTTACCGCTGGCGGACTGAGCAGTAATGTGGTAAATGCCCCGCTTACCGCATTAGCGGGCAGTGTGTTTACATATAATGGAGGATATCCTGCAGATAACAGCACAGCCAACTACTGGGTGGATGTTGCATTTCAAACTCAGGCTACCGAAACGATCAACTTAACGCAGATAACTGATGCCAATGGCTGTAAGCTGGAAGGAGCTTTGCAGACCCTAGTATTGCAGCCAATGGATTGTTCAGCATTACCGGTTACATTAATCAGCCTTTCGGCAACACCTGCAGGTAACAGCGTAAAATTAACCTGGCAAACCGCTTCGGAAAACAATAACCGGGGCTTTGAAATACAACGAAGCACGGATGGCGTTCAGTGGACTAACATAGCTTTTGTGAACGGGGCAGGAAACAGCAACCTTCTGCTCAGCTACAGCTATAACGACAATAACCTGGCTCCCGGCCGGTATTATTACAGGTTGAGGCAGGTTGATCTGGATGGGCATTTTGTCTTTACCAAAATTGTTCCCGTGAACTTAGATGGCAAACCCGCAGGGTATGCATTGTACCAGAATTATCCTAACCCGTTTGCTCAAAGTACTGTAATCCGGTATACCCTTCCACAGGCAGGATTTGTAAGGATCACACTGTTTGATGTAAACGGAAGGGAAGTAAAAGTGCTGGTAAAGCGTATGCAGGAAAAGGGAACGCATACCATTGAATTGAATAACTCCGGGCTGAGCAGGGGGACTTATTACTACAAAATGGAAACCACTGATTTTTCGGCAACCAAAAAACTGATCGTATTGTAAGTTAAGATAACAGGCAGGGAATGCGGCCGGTTAGTATATCTATAGAATCAGGCATTTAAATTGCAATCACAATGCTATTCTGAAATAGAGCGGCGATAGCAGGTTCGTATTGTGCATCAGAGGTGCAACCGGTGCATACAGAGGGTAACCCCTAACGGGGCAAAATCTATGTCACGATGGTGTCTTCACCTCCAGGCAGTTGTGTGCAGGGTGAGGCCCCGGCGAGTCACTCGGCACCGGTGTCTCATGGCTGCCCGCTATGGCTTTGAATGAAGATCCGGGTGCGACTTCTTTTCTCACCGAAGGTAAATCTGTTGGGGGCAATAGTGCAGATGTTGAGCTTTAGTATAAAAACCAAACAGGTTTATCTCTCGCAAAAAAGTAATTTAACTATAATGCTCACATTGGCTGAAAGGACGGGGTCCACCGAGAAGGTCCCTGCGAGTTACTAATTAGGCGGCGCCTCCATCATTGCGCCGTGACAAGTTGCATTTGTTTGTCACAGCTTTCTGATTTGTAAGTATCCTAAGTCGGCTAAGTTATCAGCAAACGTATCAGGGCTCTGTTGCTGAATTCACAGTAGTACTAAAGCTTCATCAGAGCGTTGCGGGAAATTGCGGTAATAATTTCCCGGCGGCTTTTGGGTTACTTTTTTCCGCAAAAAAGTAACAGAAAAAAGCGGAGGGATTGTAGTTGAAAGGAAAACCGGGTTTGTGGAACAACGAATTGAAGTTCATAACCAGTTGATAAATAGCAAACTGGATGATATGTCATTGGCATACCGCGTCCACATAAGGATTTAATTTAGATAAATCTTGCGCGGGAGAAGCAGTCCCAACGAAATAGCTTTTATATGTACGAGGATTGCTTCTCCCAACCTTTGGCTGAGATTCGCAATGACGACCGTTTTGGTCACTCCCTTGTGGTGGGTTTTTTGATCAGCCCCGGCGGAGATAACCACTAAATAAAAAATGAGGCTGCTTCAATATGTTGAAACAGCCCCATGCTGTAATAAGTTAATTACTTCAACTAAAAGTTCGGTCCACCGGTATCCCACCACAAACGGGTGGCAATATCGTCTTTAGCGCCCGTTCCCATTTTTGATACCGCATCAGTCACAGCTGCGGTATTGCCGGTTCTTTCTGCAGGAACAAAAGGCATTCTTTTGATCCACTCATTTGCCGGGATAACTCCCCAGTCATCGTTGCTGTCGTTCTTGGCAACATGGGGTATTTTAGGATAACCTGTTCTCCTGAAATCCACCCAGGTTTCCAGCGTTTGCGTAAAGGCGGCAAGATATTTTTGTGTAATGATCTTTTCCAGCTTCAGCTCATTGTTATCAGCATCGTTCCAGGCTACCGTAATGGTGGAGACCGCCGTAAAGTTGTTGCGGGGGTCTTTGGGGTCTATATAGTTGATAGGCTTGCCTGTGCTGTTTGCCAGGTAAGCATCTACACCACTGGCACCCCAGTCAGCAAAGGATTGCTTTATCCCATTTTCATAATTTTCCTTGGGGTCGCCGGCGCCGGCCCAGCCTCTTAAACCGGCTTCCGCCTTAAGGAACAGCACTTCTGCAGCCGTAATGTCCCTCCTGCTTTGCACCTTGTTAAAATCATCAGACACTTTGGAGAAAGGAACATGATCTGCTTTTGCGTTAATGTAGGCGCCATTGCGGATCCCTTTATAAGGCACCGACGGATGATCGCTGACTAAAGAAAGATCGGTTACAGGAGCATAGTATTTTGATATCCTGCCATCGCCTAAACCAACCATAAACGATTCTATCACTCCACCCATACGGGTATCATCCCACTGGTAGCAGATCTGGGCTACCGGCATAATATTCCCTAAAAGAGAGTTCGTAAAGTTGTCTCCATTACTCTCTATCAAACCGGCAGGATCGTTCAAAGCCTTTTCGCCCTGCGTTTTTGCCAAGGCTGGATTTACTTTTGAGAGGCGTATGGCCAGTCTTAACCTGAGCGAATTCACCACCTTCATCCATTTAGGGATGCTTCCCCCATATAAGGTAGGATCAAATTTTTTAAACCCCGGATAATCCTGGTTAGCTGCAAAATCAGTTTGTATAGCATCTAATTGCTCAAAGAGTAAAGGATAAAGGTCTGATTCTTTATCGTAAAGAATAGAAGCCTCTGTGCTGCCATAGTTGGTATAAATGACCGGGCCGTGAATAGCTGTCAGCTTGGATATTCCCAGAATACGTACGAGGTTGGCCCATGTGGCAAAAAGAGGCAGATTATTGTCCTCTGCCAACTGAATAACCTGTTTTGCAGGCGACATGATGCTGCCATATATGCGCCCCCAGTAGGAGTTCCAGCGGATATAATAGGTGGTATTATTCACATTACCCACAAAATCGGTAGGAGTGCCCATAAATCCCATCCAGTTATCATAACACAGATCTTCTTCGATCTGGTGACCATTCAGGTTGAAGATCATTCCTGAAAAAGGAGACCCTACCAGGTTGAAATCCTGTTTCAGCAATTCATCTGATATCTGGTACGGGTTCTGATTGATACTTTCAAAATTTTTAGTGCATGAACTGAACGTGATCAGGCATGCTATTCCAATAACTAAATATTTCATATTGATTAGTTTAACCATTTTAGAATGTAAATTTCACATTAAAACCAAACTGTCTCGTTGCGGGCAAACTAAATACATCATTTGATTGCATAGAGTTGTCGGTGCTCATGGCAGCCTCAGGATCGTAGGGGGCCTTTTTGTAGAAGAAAAATAAATTTCTTCCGATCAAAGAAACAGAAGCGTCTTTGAAAACAGGATTGGCGTTTTTAGACCGGAAGGTATAGCCCAATACCAATTGACCCAGGCGAACATTTGTTCTTGAATAGATATAAGGCTCCATAATTTTATTCCTGTCGCCAATGGCCGAATAATAGGTTGCCGGGTCAAGCTTTGTTACTATAGTTGATCCCATAACGGCATTGATCGGCACATATCCCAGGTCTCTTGCAGCGGCGCTTCTTTCGCTTACTCCGTATGAGTCGAAAAATGCTTCCGTTTTAGAGAAAGCGACTCCGCCGAATTTTCCATTGATCAATATG
Source organism: Chitinophagaceae bacterium (assembly GCA_019638615.1). Lineage (GTDB taxonomy): Bacteria > Bacteroidota > Bacteroidia > Chitinophagales > Chitinophagaceae > Agriterribacter. The sequence goes on from JAHBTL010000005.1 coordinate 178,049, forward strand.
CTGGCAAAGAAATTATTGAATGTAAAATTATTATTCCATCCCAACAGGAAATCGGGGTTTACATTACCTACTTTTTCCTGTGTAGCGGCTTTTGTTGGAACGGGGGCTCCATCCTCCTTATCGGTCAGTATGATCTGACCTTTATCATTTCTTGCAAATTTAAAAATGTACACATCGTTGAATGAGCCGCCGGCTTTGATAATAGAAGCAAAGCCTTCGTTGTCGCCCCCTACCTGGTAACCGGGGTTAGAAGCAATCAGCTCAACTATTTTATTCTTGTTCTGCGAGCTGTTGATAGAAGTTTTCCAGCTAAAACGTTCTCCGCGGATGGGCTCAGCGTTCACCGAAAGTTCAAATCCATTGTTTACGATCTTTCCTGCATTCACATAATAAATGGTGTACCCTGATCCTGAAGGCGCTGCCAAAGTAAGGAACTGGTTGGTGCTGACATCTTTATAAAGCGTAAAATCCAGCCCGAGCCTGCTATTGAGGAAGCGTATCTCAGTACCATATTCAGTTCCTACAATTTTTTCAGGTTTCAGGTTGGTAAAAGGCACCTGCGTATTCCTGCTGATGCTTCCAACGCCGGTTGACAGGTTGCCTGTCCCCCCGATTGAATTCCAGGGATTTACCACATTATAAGGTACTTCATTCGCTGTCTGGGTAAAAGAAGCCCGCACTTTAAAGAAGGAGATCGCTTTAGGCAGATTAACCATTTCACTGATTATAACGCTTCCCCCAACGGAAGGGTATAGATAAGACTGATTACCTGTAAGTGCCAGCGTTGAAGCCCAGTCATTGCGTGCAGCAAGATCCAGATATACAAAGTCTTTAAATCCTATGGTAGCGTTTGCAAAAGCGCCTTGTTTAATGGTTCTGCTAAATGGAAACGCGGAGGACGATTGATTAAACATTACATTATTGGGAATATTAGCAAACGTGAAAAAGTTAGGATATTGTAGTGGGTTTGTACCGTTATTCACAGTCATACCATCATTAAAAGTATTCTTCTGGTAAGCCAGGCCGGCCAATGCGGCAAGGCTGAAATCGCCGAAGTTTTTACTATAGGTAAGGATACCATCGGTATAAATAGACTGGTCTGTATATTTCGTATAATTCCATGTGCCATTGGGGCTCACACTTACCGAGTTGCCGGCTGCGGCGTAGCGGTAATCTCTTTCAATAGCATTGTAATCAATATTTCCCCTGATTTCAAACTTAAGGCCATCGGCGATCTGGTAGGATAGCTTCAGGTTGGCGATAGCGCGTTTAGACGTGGCCACTTTGGGGTTATTGTAGAGCTCCCAAAATGGGTTGTTTTGCTTTTCTTCGGTAGAATACCAGTTCATCTTATACAGGTTCCTGGTGCTGTCAAATACCTGGTAATTGTTTTTAAAGGAGTTGAAATCCTTGTCCCTTCCAAACAGGAATAAACCGGTAAGCGGGTTGTTATAATATCCTGCACCGGGGCGGTTCTTTGACTTCTCTGAAGCAAGCATTATGTTGGAGCTGATCACCAGCTTATCGTTTAATAATTTTGTGCTTTGATTAAACGAAAAGTTGTGTTTAGTGTAGCTGTTTGTGGGCATTACACCGTTGGCGGAAGTATTGGCATACGAAAAATACACTGTTGTTTTTTCAGAGCCACCGTATACAGCAAGTGAATTGGTATAGGTACCGCCTGTCCGGAAAAAGTCATTGATATAGTCCTTCTGATAATTATTGGATGTAATATTCTGAACCGGGGACTTGCCAGTAAAATTAACCAGGTCTGTATTCACAAACCCGGGTTCGGAGGCAGTTTTCATTTTTGGATATACCCAGCTATAGTCACCGCCTGTTGTTCCATAGCGATATTGGAACTCGGATAAATTAGCTACCTGGTCGAAAATAGCGCTGGAGTTAAAGTCTATCGACATTTTTCCTGATTTCCCTTTTTTGGTGGTGATCAGGATCACGCCGTTGGCGCCCAAGCTGCCGTACAGGATAGCGGCGTTGGCGCCACGTAATATATTGATGCTTTCAATGTCTGCCGGGTTGATCGTGGAAAGACCATCACCACCATCCGTGCCGCCGTAAGATCCGGGCTGGGCAGTCTTATTATTGACCATAGGTACGCCATCAATTACATAAAGCGCCTCACTTAAGCCAAGAAGAGATTTATTTCCTCTCAGCACGGCTTTGGTAGAGCCGCCGGGCCCTGAAGTATTGATCTTTATATCAAGACCTGCTGCCTTCCCGCTCATTGCATCCATAAAGTTGACGTTTGCCGCTTTCCTTAACTCATCACCACTAACTGTTTGCGCTGCGTATGTCAACGCTTTTTTCTCACGCCTGATGCCCAACGCGGTCACCACTACCTCGCTCATTTCTGTTGCGCTGGCGGACATTGTGATGGGAACATTGTCATCAGCCGCGGTTACCGTAACTTCCTTTGCCGCAAAGCCGACAGAAGAAATTTGTAAAACCAGATCACCCGATGGTACGGATAACGAAAACTTTCCGTCAGTGTCGGTAAGCGTCTGAATATTTTTACCCTTTACTTTTACGGTAGCTGCGGGTATTCCATTGTTGCCTGCATCTGTTACAACCCCACTCAACTGGCGGGTTTGTGCTGATACAACATTAGCTATTAATATGAATAGCAGAAGTAACTTGAATCTGGACATAAGTATCAATTTAGTTTTAATACATAGATGAAAGAAGAAGTTGTAAGCGAAATTGTTATTATAGTACGTGTAGGATGACATACAATATTTTACATATTCTTATATGCAAATACCGTGAGCCAAATCGTACGGTTTTTTGTCAAACATTATCCCTTGAGGGTCCGTAATGTTTATACCCTAACTTACCGGGGGCTGATTTTGTTCTATGGAGAAGGGTTGGAATTGGGAGGCGATGACAGAGCGAACGAATACAGGGAAGGGGAACTTGTTGGATGAGTTTTTAACTTGCTCATATACATACTGGTTTTGGTTTAAACAAATGGAGTATTAATAAGTTTTGATCGCTGTTGGGTCAGGTCGTAATTACTATTTCTGATGGTTCATCAACCCTTATCAGGTGTTGTTGTACAAAATTTCCTTTTCGTAGAAGAGTGAATTCATGATTTGGTTTATTTGGTGTTATATTGAAAATGATCCACTACCAGTGCTGCCGCTCCTTTTAAGGACGCATCCGAGCCAAGCACAGAGGTTTTGATCTTTGTATGTTCGATCAGCCGCGGTATGCAAAACCGGTTCAATGCCTGCTCTACGGGCGCCATTAATAAACGGCCTGCACGCATCCCCCTGCCGCTTAATACGATCAGCTCAGGATTTACGATGTGTATCAATATTGCCAGGGCTTTTCCTATTTTATAAGCCATATCTGTTAACAGGTCTATTGCATCGGGATCGCCCAGGCTGGCAGCCGTCATGATCGATTCGCTTACCTGGTCGTGATTACCTTCAAAATTGATGCCCGAAGTTTTTTTGCCTTTTATTTCTGTAAGCGCTTTATCAACGATCACCTTTAGCGAGGCCTCTGTTTCAAGGCAGCCTCTTTTGCCGCAATCACATAAAATATCACTGTCATTGATCGGAATATGACTGAGCTCCCCCGCATACCCTGCAAACCCCCTGAATATTTCACCCTTAATGATCATTCCCAGGCCTATGCCCCAGCCCATATTCACCACCATTACATCCTGTATGTCTTTTGCCAGTCCAAAACGTAACTCTGCAAGGGCTATCACACTGGAGTCGTTGTCTATTTCAACCGGGAGTCCCAACATACGCTGCAGGTACATACGCAGGTTCTCACTATTTCCTCCTACCGGTAAATAAGAATAATTGATTCCCAGGGTTGTATTGATGAAACCCGGCATGCCGATACCTACTCCCATCACCTGATTGCGGTCAATGCCTGTTTTCTCAAGTACTGTATTGACAATATCAACAAGCTTTTGGGTTGTGCCTTTTTTATCTGCAAGGGTCAATGCAAAAGTTTCCGCAGGCACTATCTCTTTTTGCCCAAGATCTGTGATCGCCACTTTGGTAAAGAGCTGGTCCATGGCAACCGACACTATATACATCCTGTTGGCCTTAAGTGAATAGGTTTGAGGGCGTCTTCCACCGCTTGAAGGCGCATACCCGCTTCCGGTTACCAATCCTGCCTCAGATAATTGATCAATTACTTTGGCTATCACCGGTATGCTCTTCCCCAGTATATCACTTAACCCGGCACATGATAATGTTTGCTTATAATACAATTCGCGAAATACGAGGTATTTTATGGCATTATCTATCACACAAGAATGCTGAGTCGTTTACGATGTTTGACAAACTTAATGAAATAATTTAAAAAGATTAAAAATTATTTAACATTTGATATAAAACTAAAAGCTTTTACCGGCCGGACCGGTTGAAACACCGGCAGTGCTTTGTGAAAGCCAATCTGTCCGCAAATTACCAAATGTATGTGGCTGCAGCTCCCGGGTTTAAAGCAGTTGTGGTCGTTTTCCCCCGGTAGGCAATTCCAAAAGAGCGTTTTGCATCTGTATCATTTAATACGATCAATACAATTTTATTATCAGGGGTTTTAAATGCTACATTTGGCAGGGGCGAATTATTGCCCGAGGCGATGCGAACGCTGCCAGGTCTTACAAATTTTGCAGCATGGGCAATCACATAATAAGCAGGATTGCGCGTAACATGGTCTCCTTCTATGGTAAGAGCGCCCAGGCATTCCGTGCATCCGCCGGGAGTGTGGGGTTCAAGGTTTTTATCGGCTGCAAGGTTCCATTCCAAAGCGGTTTTACACCAGTTACGGGTGGTTCCTATAATAACATTTTTTATATGCCAGCCCAGGTCTCCCTTCAAATTTCCGGGCGCGCCAATCCACTGCTCTGTGAAATAAAGATGCTTATCCGGATGTGCATCATGCACCTGCGAAATGGCACTCACATCGCCTGCATATAAATGAAATGCAGAACCATCCACGTATTTTGCCGCCTCTGCATCATTCAGTATGGTAATAGGGTAGTCGGGCCGGTCGGCATTGTGATCGTACAAAATAATTTTGGTGGAAAGATCAGCCGCCTTCAATGCCGGGCCCAGGCTTTGTTTTATAAAGTCAGCCTGTTCCAGCGGTTGCATCAGCAAGCTTGGATTGTTGCCCGGATGCAACGGTTCATTCTGAATGGTGATGGCATCAATCGTAATGCCTTCTGCTTTCATTCCCTGGATGTATTTTACAAAATACTTTGCATACGCATCGTAATACTCAGGCTTCAGGCTTCCGCCAACCGAATTTTTGTTGGTTTTCATCCATACCGGGGGCGACCAGGGAGATCCCAGTATTTTAATATCCGGATAGATAGCCAGCACTTCTTTTAAAACAGGTATGAGATAAGTTTTATCGGGTTCAAGGCTGAACTTTTCCATGTTTACGTCTGTTTGTCCGTCCGGCAGATCGTTGTACGAAAATACTTTTTCATCAAGATCGGAAGCGCCGATGCTTACCCTTAAATAGCTCGTTCCGATATCGTTTGCATCGGTTGCAAACATTTCTTTAAGAATAGTGGCCCTGGCGTTTGCACTCATTTTGCCCAGCAGCATGGCGCTGCCACCTGTTAAGGTATAACCAAAACCGTCCATTGTTTGAAAAGTATCCCGGTCGTTTACTTCAATACCGGAAACATTTCCTGCGCTGCCGGTAAGCGCAAGCGGCATTTCCTGTTTTTTAAAAAAAACCGCGGCGTCCGGGTCCGTAAGCCATACCTGCACATTTATTTTTGTGCTGTCGTTATCGCCATTGTTACCGGAGGAGCGGGACTTGTCGTTGCACGAAAAACAAAAAATAAGCAGGGCAAAAGCAAACAGGCAGACTTTTTTCATATTGACAGATTTAGCAATGATTGATCCATATTGCCTGGTTGGGTAATAGGCATCATCACAGGAAAATTAGTACATTTTTGGCGGCAGGTCCGCTATTCCTTTTTTAATTTTTCATTTGAGATATGCCGTTCCGTATCGCGGATATTTTTCTTCTCGAAATTTTTATGTAAAGCTTCTGTAAGATTCACGCCGGTTTGATTGGCAAGACAAAGCAATACCCATAATACATCGGCCATTTCATCGGCCAGCTCTTTGCCCCTGTCACTTTCTTTAAACGATTGCTCCCCATATGTTCTTACCATCAATCTCGACAATTCTCCTACTTCTTCCATCAAAATACCCAGGTTGGTAAGTTCGCTGAAATATCTTACCCCCACAGTTTGTATCCACAAATCTACCCGTTGCTGGGCTTGTTGTATTGTCATATCCATATAGAAGTTATTGTTTTGAGCTATCGGCTTTGGGCTGTGCTCTGGGCTGTCAGCCTTCAGCGATCAGCAATTTATTGTTTATGGTTTATATATAAACTATGCATGCCTAAAACCTGAAACGTGTAACCTGAGACCTGCAACAGCCATCAAATCTCAAATTTCAAATTTCAAATCCTGTAACCGGTACCAGCTATCAGGTTTTGCCAGCCCTACACCCTATACCCTTAGCAGACAGCTCATGGCTGATGGCTGACTGCTGATAGCTCAAAGCTCACTGCTCACCGCCCCCACCTAAAACACCACCCTGAAACTACCGAATATTCCAAAGCGTTCAAATGTTTTTTCGGGCAACGGGCGTGGCAGCACACGCCATATAAAATCCAGCCTGAATATCTTGAATATATTATCAACACCCGTCCCTATTTCAAGATAAGGCTTTCCTCCAAGTGTTTTAAATGAATGCCCGTTGTTATCCGAATTGTATGCCAAGTTAGCATCACTTAGTCCGCTCCATAATATTTTAGCGCCCCAGAACTGCCTGAATTTCAGGATGCGCGTCAATGGAATAAACCTGAATAAGCCATTGCCGATATTGTGCTCTACATTAATGCCCGAATACCAATCGGCCAGATATTCGTAGCGTGTCATCATATTAAATGCATATTTATTATAGTACCATATATTATTGCCCGGCGGAATTTCAAGCAATGTATACGGCAGCGTACCCGATACTTTACCCGCATACAGGTTATAATAGATGCTGCCGAAGGGAGAGATCTTTTTATAATCGGAAATACTGCCGCCTATACGGTGGTAGTTGTAGCTGCTGTTTAATATGCCGCTAAAGCCTTTGGAATAATGAACTTCCACAATGGGATAGTCGCTTCCCAGGCTCATCCTGTAAAAGTTACCGTCAAGGAATTTTTCGAGATACGCAAAGCGCAGCTTAATGCCGCCCTCAAAACTGTTAAGCGGCTCTCCCCCGTTTTCCGATGGAAAATGTTCCTTTAACGGAAGATTGTTGAGCGGAGTAAAGCGCCTGCGCTGCCCCGTAAGCGCAACCGAAAAGCCGCTGCTCCATTCTTTAAAATATTCCAGCTTTATTTGCTCGATTTTCATGTACCGTAGCGGCACATTCGGCTTGCGCAATGCAATGGCAAACAAATTATCACTGCCTACTTCATCGTAGTAAACCTGCCCGTTGTCTATATCATTCAGGTAAGATCCAAGCAGTGTTGAGCGGGGCGATTTGTTGAGGAGGTACAATGTTTGAAACCGCCCTTTCACTTTTTTATCTCCGAATCCATACGCCAGGTAACCGGTAAAATATATTTTTTTATTAAAGCCGGTATTGGTACCTAAATCAAAGCGAACGCGGGCGCCTTCGTATGCATTTACCGTAAACCAGTTATACCAGGGGCCAATTTCATAATTGCCGACGTTTTTATACCCTGTTCCTAAAAAGTAAATAAGATCGGTGAACCGTTTAAAGCTTGGCATCGCCATCAGGGTGTCTATCATCTGGTAAATGCCTTTTTCTGTTTGGGTCAGTTGCTCATGCCTTGCTTCCTGCCAGTATTCATCGGTTTTTTTATTGGCCGAATCTGCCACCACCACCTCTTCGCGCAGCTTGTTTTTTTCCAGTTCAAAAAGGGTGGAAGAATCATTGATCGCCACATCGCGGTAAGTGCTGGTCTTCCGTCCTATAAAGTTTAACCTTTTTTTATCCATGAAAATAAAGTCAGCCACGAACTTGTCTTTCGATAAAAACCATATCGAATCGTTTACCAGTTGAAATTCCTGTACCAGGTCCAGCTTTTCCACAAAATTCAGGTTAGCGGTTTCCGGTACGCGGAGGTTCATTTTCATTACTGCGTACGAAGAATCCGCTATCCATGCATCTCCGGTAAATACGTTTTCACCTTTGTGCTTGGGTGTAAATACAAAATGAAAATATTGACGTCCGCCTATGTACTGGGTATCGGGCACCCGGTATAAATAATAGGCCGAGCCATTATCGCTGATGGGACTTACAAAATCCTTGTCAAAAACCGGGATAAAATTTTTATAGATATTTATGTTCTGGTACATGCCGCCAAGCATTTTGGTAATGCTCTGGTTGTTGAAGCCGATCGTTTTCACGGCTTTTATTACTTCCCTGGTTTTACGGGGACTTTTCTGGTAGTAATAATCCGACAGGGTTTCGGTAAGATACAGCGGCAGCACCGGCTTTGCTTCAGATGCACTGTCAATGTTCTGATCAATCACTTCCCTGAACGGCTTAAGGATTTTCATCTTGATGAGCTTGTTGTTGCCCGCGTCATTCAGGTCGGCCTCCAGTTTGTTATACAGCTCGTATGAAAAGTTGTCAAAGCGCGCCCTGTCGTTCAACGGTTTGTTTTTAACGATCTTCCGCCACAGAATCAATCCCTTTCCTATCTTGCTTTTTACAATTACTTCCGCGTTCCTTTTGCCCCGTTCCAGGTTAATTACCACTTCCATTTCTTCAATGGTGCTGTCTATGTAAAGATGGAAATCTTCAAAACCCACATAAGTGACTTCCAGCGTATCGGAAGGCCATTTATCCAGTGTAAACGAAAAATTCCCTGCAGAATCGGTGAGGGCGCCTACCGTACTGTTTTTAAATTGTACAGAAGCGAAAGGTATACGCTCTTCACTGTGAGCATCCTGCACATACCCTGTTATTTTACGTATCTGCGCCCGGACGGCATGGTTGGATAAGGTGAAAAAAATAAAGAATACTCCGCTAATAAGCAGTGATTTCCAAGTCATATTGCAAAAATAACCTTCCGGACTGCATAATAAACAGCCCTTGTATATTATTTAAATAAGTGTTAAGAAATTTTTTTACCTGAAAACTTGCAAAACCTGATTTTTTATACTTACTTTGAATTTCAAAGCACTTTTATGCAGGAAAAATATGCAGGGCTTGAAACCCTCAGGGATATTAAGCAGATGATGGAACGCAGCAGCCGGTTTATCAGTTTAAGCGGGTTGAGTGGTATAGGCGCCGGAGTATGCGCGTTGGCGGGAAGCTGGTTCGCGTACCAGGTAATTGGCGGGCAGGATACGGCAGATGTACGCGGCTATGATTTTGAAAGTGTAACAATAAAGCAACTGATGGGTTACAGGCTGTTTACGATAGCAATGTATACACTTGTATCGGCTATTGTGGTCGCCTTTTTTTTCACCTGGCTGAACAGCAAAAAAAACAAAGTTCCGCTGTGGGGAAGCGCCTCAAGAAGATTGATGATCAATTTTTGTATACCCTTATTTGCGGGCGGCGTATTTTTACTGCGAATGAGTGCGCTGGGGTATTTGGGAATGATAGCCCCCGGTTGTTTGATATTTTATGGTATTTCTCTGGTAAATGCCAGCAAGTATACATTAGGAGAAGTTCGCTATCTTGGCTACGGACAGATCCTGCTGGGTGTGATCAGTTGTTGGTTTCTCGGCTCGGGCCTGTTTTTCTGGACACTGGGTTTTGGCGTGCTGCACATTATATATGGAACGATGATGTGGTGGAAGTATGAAAGAAGGTGAAAGGTATAAGGAATAAGGCGTAAGGAGGTAAGGCGAAATGGTTTACGCCTTAAACCCCACACCTTCCACCCTATACCTTCCCCCTCAAAATAAACAAATGAAGAATCCGATAGAAAATTTAAATAAGGTATTTGACAGCCGCATCAGGTTGGGCATCATGAGTTCGCTTATGGTGAATGAGGAGGTGAATTTCAATCAGCTCAAGGAAATTGTGGAGGTAACAGATGGTAATCTCGCCTCACACTTAAAAACCCTGGAAGAGAACGGTTATATTAAAGTACAAAAGGGTTTTATCGGAAGAAAAACCAACACAACCTATTCTGTTACCAGGGCAGGCGAAAAAGCATTTAAGTCTCATCTGGATGCATTGGAAGAAATGATCCGGTCATTGGAATAATTTTTTTTGTATTTATACTTTGAATTTCAAAGCACTTTTAAATTAAATATATGAACACAACACAAACAGAAAGTTTCTGGTCGCAAAACAAGCTTACCATCAAAGGAATACTCGTAGCGTTTCTTATACTGGCTATGCTTATACCTACGCTTTTTATACTGGCACTGGTAGAAGAAAGAGCGCAAAGGAAAAATGAAGTAGTTAGAGAAACTACCGCTAAATGGGCTTCCGCCCAGGCGATCAGCGGACCTGTGCTGATCATTCCTTATACCGAAACGCCTAAAGCTTCGGATGGAAATGAAAAGCCGGTAAAAAAGCTTGCTTATTTCCTGCCTGAGCACTTAACCATCAATGGCAAAATAAATCCCGAAAAGAAAAGCAGAACGGTTTATGATGTAATAGTATACCGGAGTTTCATGAACGTTGAAGGCAACTTCGCCCCTTTATTGGGCGAACTGCCGGAGATTGACCCTGCTGGTTTATTGCTGAACGAAGCACGGATATGCATCGGCATCAGCGATTTCAGGGGTATTGAAGACCAACTGGCGCTGGAATGGAACGGCGTTCATGCGATCTTTAATACAGGGATACCGGAAAACGACGTATTGAAAGAAGGGCTTAGTACAGCAGTAGTTATATCGCAGGAAGCGCTTGGCTCCCCCATCAGCTTTAAGCTTGCAATAGGATTAAAGGGATCTGAGAATATTAGTTTCACCCCGGTTGGCAAAACCACCCAGGTGCAATTGTCTTCCTCCTGGCCCAATCCCTCGTTCGACGGCAGCTTCCTCCCTACCGGCAGCACCGTTACTGATAAGGGCTTTACAGCCAACTGGAAAATTCAGCACCTGAACCGCAGCTACCCGCAAAGCTGGAAAGACATGAAGTACGATATAAAAGAATCAACCGTTGAAACAAAATTATTGCAGCCGGTAGACTCTTATGCGCAAACGAAACGATCTGTTAAATACGCGGTTTTATTCATCGCCCTCACCTTTGCATTGTATTTTTTCGTGGAAATAACACAAAAGAAAAAAGTACATCCCATACAGTATGTGCTGGTAGGTATGGCGCTGTGTGTCTTTTATACTTTATTGCTGTCCGTTTCAGAATACCTTGGGTTTAATACGGCCTATGCCATTGCCGCTTCGGCTACTATTATACTCATTACACTCTATACTAAAAGTCTTTTTGCCGAATGGAAAGTGGCGCTGCTGTTCGCTTCGTTGCTTTCACTATTGTACGGTTTCATTTTCGTGCTGATACAACTGCAGGACAACGCGCTGCTGTTTGGAAGCGTCGGGCTATTTGCTGTACTTGCCATCATCATGTATTATTCAAGAAAAATTAACTGGTATGGGACGGGGCAGAAGGAGATAAACACCGCCATATAAAATATTACCTGCCGGGGATGTCTGAATGAGGTGTAAGGCATAGGGTATAGGGTGTAGGGTATCATAAGTAATAAGGAATAAATGATAAGAGTCTTGTCTTCATACCTCATACCTTTCGCCTTATACCTTATCCCTTCCACCTTAACTTGCAGGAGCTAAACAAAAGCGTCATGAAAACAATACGATCCTTTAAATACGCGGCGGAAGGCGTTCTTTTATTCTTCCGGCATGAGCGCAATGGACGGGTACAACTCCTGGCAGCGGTACTCACCATAACACTCGGGCTATGGTTACACATTACTCCGGCAGAATGGATAGCTGTTTTGCTTTGCATATCGGCTGTTTTTTCGCTTGAAATGATCAACACCGCGTTGGAAAAGCTTTGCGATCTTATCCAGCCCGCATACCATCCTGCCGTTAAAATCATTAAAGATATATCTGCAGGAGCCGTTCTTTTGTCAGCCGTTGCCAGCCTTATTATTGGTATCATCATTTTCGTACCCAAAATAGTACTGCTTTTTAAAACGCAATTATGAAAACAGGGAAACTGAACCAATCACTCATTTATATATCTCTTGTATTTACTTTATTAATGATAGCGGCCAGGATGATTTATACCCGCGAGCTCTATGGGCTTTACCTGGTATGGAACCTCTTTTTAGCATGGCTGCCTTTTGCCTGCAGCCTGTTGCTGGATAAAGCATACAAAAAATCGTGGCATTATTTTCTTGTACTGGGCGTATGGTTGTTGTTCTTTCCCAATGCACCCTATATCATCACCGATTTTTTCCACCTGGAGCATCGTTCGCCCGTGCCGTACTGGTACGATTTACTGATCCTCTTCTGGGCGTCGTGGAACGGTTTAATGCTGGGTTTTATTTCGCTTATGAACGTTGAATATTCATTGTCGGGAAGGTTTTCGGCCAAAGCAGTGAATGCAGCCATTTATATTTTTATTGCCCTATGCGCATTTGGCGTATATGCCGGCCGCTACCTGCGCTGGAATAGCTGGGATGTGGTTACAAATCCCGGCAATATTATCAGCGATGTAAAGTTCATTGCATTGAACCCGGAAGATAATTTGCGCACCTGGGGCGTTACATTCTTCTTTTCGTTGCTGATGATTATTTGCTACAAAACCCTGAAAAGCTTACAACACTACAGAAGCAGTGAATGAAAATATAAAGCCCGGAGGCTGCATCTGCTCCGGGCCTGTATTTGTAAAACAGTTGTATGCTTAAAAGTCAAGACCGAGAGAAAAATACCAGATGGGTTTTCCGGAGAAAAATCCACTCATCGGCCATCCGGCGTCCAGTTTCAGGAAATAGCCCAACAGGGTACTTCTTGCTCCAAATCCATAGCCGCCAACAAAAGGCCCTATGCCCGGATTTGTAAAAGTTACCTCTACTGTTGGATTATCCCGTGGATTGGGGTAAGAAGCACCTGGGCGTTTTATAGCATCATAAGCCCCGTTCCATGCAGTACCCAGGTCTATGAACTGGGTTATCTGGAAATTACGTAAGAACGCATTGTTTATCGGCCTGCTTAATAAAGTAGTAAATACCGGCAAGCGGAATTCACTGTTCAAAACAACTGCGTTATTGCCATTGGCCGCATTTTGCTTGTAACCCCTCATGTTAACGGCCAGTGTTTGATAAGTATAGGTTTGATCGGGAGCCGGCTTGTTGCCATCGTTAAATTTCGGCGATATCCATCCGTCTGTCCCGCCTAAATAATAAATCATTTTCTGGCTGCCCCACGAAAAATCTGCCGCTGCCCTGCCGGCCCAGATAAAGTTGCGGTAAATAGGATAGTAATACCGGATGTCTGTACCTACATTAAATGTAAGCTTTCCCTGCTTGGTTTTTGTTAAGTCAGTATTGATGTCGGTAAATATCTTATACCGTAATCCATGCCATATGTTCAATGCCGGGTTGATCGTATTGTCGTGTACATATTCAAGATGTGTCAGGATAGAATTAAGTACCGTGTCCTCATACAAAATAGCCGGGGGATAATCGGGCGTAGCCTTCATGGCGATTTTATCGGTACGGTATGCAATGTTTGCCCTGAGGCTCCTCACCTTGTCCCAGGGATAAGACAGGTTTAGCTGGTAAAGGTTAGAAAACAGTTTATTCGGCAAAACGCTTTTGGGAAACTCCCGGTAAAAGCCATAATTTGTAACTGTAGAACGATAATAAGTAAGTCCCCAGTCCAGCCTGCGCCTCATATTGTAAAAGCTGAACATCACATCTTTATCATCCAGGTTCAAACCCAGGCGAAACCCTCCTATGAATTTAATGTCCTCAAACAGATCAGACACGCCGATGCGTACAATACCATTCAGGTTAGAATTCCCGTTTGTCATATACACCGGGCCATTGCCACCGGCATAAGGTTGCCAGCGTGTCATCAAAACGGAATTATTAAATCCTGAAACAGAGTATTCTGTTGAAAATTTCAACCGGTAATCGTATAGCTTTGCCTGCGACAGGGTGGTTTCTTTCTGAGGGGCTTCTGCTTCCACCACCCTGCCTATGGCAGAGGTGCTATCGTCTTCAAACTCACTCTGGAAAGCATTATCCTGTTTTCCTGCCGTATCTGTTACTACAGGCTGATAAATGGTTGCCGCTCCTTTTTCAGCCCGGTCCCGGTCTATCACTTTTTTCATGTACTCGGTAGGGCGTACATTGATGTTTCTCTTCTTTAAGGCATCTTCATTTACCCTCAGCTTATACAACATTTTAAGATTGCCTTCCTGCCGTACTTCACTCACCTGTCCCCTGTCTCCCGCAATTCTTGTTTCCTGCAGGCTGCTTTGGTAATTGGTGATCGGGAAAGAGTAGGCCGAATCGGTAGTTACTGCCATATAAGCGATGGAATCGGGTTCGTTTTTATTCCAGGCCTGCAATGTGGAATCCAGTTCCTGCGGGTCGGGGTTTCGTAATAATTCATCTCCTATTGTATACACCGTATCTACGCCCGCCCTGCGCGTGGTAAAAAATCCTGCATACCTGTTGGCTACTCCCATCTCATCGTTCACAAATGTAAAATGGTTTACATTGTATTGCATGGGGTACCGCGCATTGCCATATTTTACATGGGTTAGTTGCGAGATCTGCCGGAAGTCGCTTTTGTTCCAGTTGTCTACCATGAAAATATTATACTTATTATTGGAGGGCAGCGCAGTATCGCTGTTAGGCGCATTACCCGAGGGGCGGTTGGATGAAAAGAGAATACCCGTTTTGCCGGGAAACGCTACAAACGACGGATCCAGATCATCGTATACATCGTTTGTGATCTGCTGCAGGGTTTGCTCCTGGATCTTATATACAAAAATATCCGTGTACCCGTTTTTCACACCGCTGAACAAGAGAGTATTATCATCCAGCATATACTTCACATCCGTGATCTGGTCAAGCTCTTCCGGTAACCCCTGCTTAAAGCGTTTAAGCCGTTTTGTTAGATCGTATACAAACATCCTGAGCTTGTTTTCTTTCATATACACTACAACCAGCCTTGACCCTTTAGGATCCCAGGCTAACTGGGGATAGTTGGGATTGATCTCATTCTGGTTATCCAATACGCCTGATTTAAGCAATATTTTGCGTTTGTACCCGAAGTCTTCCAGCTCTATCCTGTATATTCCTTTTTTGAACTTTACCACAGCATAAGTGTTGTTACGCGGGTTGGGATTTGCCTGGAACCTGTAGTAATCAAGATGATTGTTGGTTTCTTCCAGCGCCACTACATTGCCTTTGGGTGCGTTTCTCCTGCCACGCAGGTCTTTATAATATTTATCCGCTTCTTTTTCCATGAACTCGGCCAATACCGATTTAAATTTTTGCTTCGTTACTTTCTGGCTGGCAGAATTTAAACTTTTATAAATGCGGGCGAGGTACAGGAAATAGGTAACATTGTCCTTCCGGTAGTTTTCGGCGATATAGTGCCAGAATGCATGCCCTGCTAAATCGGGCTTGTCAAAAGCGAACTGGTAAAAATTCCGGTAGTCGCCAGACAAAAGGGCCGATTTCAGTTTATCGTCAAGCTCGGGGCTCCAGTTCTCCGCTGCATACATTACGTATCCGTTTGTGAGCCATTTGGGCAGATCAAGCAATGCCTGGTTGCTGGCAAACTCGCCAAGATCATCTCCAAACAATAAGTTTTCAAGCAGGGTTTTGGCAATTCCCTGTCGTATCTGTTTTTTTAAATTTTCATGATCGCCGTTGAAATACACGATCATTTTATTGTTTACAAACTTGGTAACACCTCCCGTATTCTGCCAGTCAATACCCATTCCGATGTTCGACTGCTCCATATCGTTAAAGCTGTTGTATACAACAATATTGATCCTGCGCTGCGAACCGTATTCTACAAAATCTTCCAGCTCTGGTAATTCTTTTTCTGCCAGTTGGGCGGCATACTTGCCCAAAGCCAGTCCATTCTGGCTAAAATATACATTGAAGTTCCTTGTCTGGTAATACCGCCATTTGAACTTTTCGTATTGCACGCGGTTTTTTCCGAATTCTACCGCGTTTACCTGGGCCTGTATTTTATTGTTAAATAAAAAAAGCACAGCAACCAGTATTATATTTCCCAGGTAACAGCGCAGCCTGATCTGTGAGATTCCCATAATTTCGTGCATTCTAAATAATAAAATTAGCGTTTTTAAGGTACAAAAAACCAATATGTTTGCTGTTAAAGTTTTCATATTTAGCCCTGTACAGGAGAATACGTATGTACTGTACAACGAAGAAAAAAATTGCATTATAATAGACCCGGGCTGCTATTATGATGCCGAGCGTGAAGAACTTGCATCTTTTATAGAAGCGAACGGACTAATGCCGCAATTGCTGTTGAATACACATTGTCACCTCGACCATGTTTTTGGTAACCGGTGGGTGGCAAAAAGGTACGGATTAAAAGTCCATCTTCATGAAAAAGAAAAACCGGTACTGGATTATGCACCTGCGTCCGGATTAATGTGGAATTTACCATTTGACAATTATCAGGGCGAACTTATTTATTTACGTGAAAACGATAGGGTGAAGTTGGGTGAAGATGAACTGGAAGTTTTTTTTACGCCGGGACATTCGCCGGGCAGCATTGCCTTTTATTGTAAAAAACAGCAATTTGTTATAGGCGGCGATGTGCTGTTTCGCATGAGCATCGGAAGAACCGACCTGCCGGGCGGTGATTTCAGCACTCTGATCAGCAGTATACGTACAAAATTGCTGGTATTGCCCGATGAAGTTACTGTATACCCGGGCCACGGGGAACCGACCACCATAGGATTTGAAAGAACCAATAACCCGTTTTTGGTATGAGGTATGAGGTGTCAGGTAATGGACAGTGGAGAGTTGACAATGGAGAGTGGGCGGTTCACGGGTTGCAAGTCTCAGGTTGCAAGTTGTATCTCATCTCAAATTTCAAATCAGAAATCAACAAATCAGAAATCTGTCAATTATTTTGTTTCTTGTCATTCTGAGCGAGCAAACAACTGTTTGGAATAATAATTAAATCATTTTCGTGAGCGAAGAATCTGCCGGAGTGGCTATGAGCTGAGGGCTGTCGGCTTTGGGCGATCAGCTGTCAGGTAATGGACAATGGATGGTGGACGATGGACAATGAAAATCATTGTACCTGAAACCTGTCATCCGCAATGAGGTATGAGGTATCAGCTCATTTCAAATCTCAAATCCCCTAATCAGAAATCAAAAATCGTCACTATCAATTATCAACCGTCCACTGTCCATTGTCATTTTACGTTCCTTCCCTTCCATGTGTACTTTCCAAAACTTCCCAGAAAGCCCGCCAGCACTGTGTATAATATATGGAAAGGTTGAAAAAGCGGAAAGAGGGGAAGCAATCGTAACATATCAAAATACCGCAATACAGATTTTACAAATCCCCATTCAATGATGGTTTTATAAAACAGCGCTATTACGAAAAACAGCAGCCACCTGCTGTCCCATATGCTGCCTGCCAGTAAAATAAGTAAAGCGAGATTTACCAGGTATACCCAGCATAGCACCAGGGTAATTTTAATATCCCTGTAACGCCCCGCCTTGCTTGCCCAGCGAATGCGTTGCTGAAAAAAATCGCCCCATGTTTTAGCCGGCAGGGTTTTCACAACCGCCTTCGGGGAATGAAGAAAAGCAACTTTCCCGGGAAATTGCAGGTTCATTTTATGCATCAGCAGCATATCATCGCCGCTCGCAATATCATCAATGCCTGTAAATCCGTTTACTGCCTCAAATGCTTTTTTTTCGTACGCCAGGTTAGCGCCGTTACACATGTTGTGGAATTTGGCGGAAACTGAGGCGGCGGTAATGCCCTGCAGTATGGCAAAATCCATTGCCTGGAAAATGGAGAGAAAAGTGGGGGTATATACCATTTTCACCGGTGCTGCAATAAAAACAGCGTCATTTTCCGCATGAAAGGCGGCAATGGCTTTTACCCAATCCGTGCCGGCGGTACAATCGGCATCGGTGGTAATGATCAGTGTGCCGGATGCAGGCCTTACCGCTTCTTCTATCGCTTTTTTCTTATGTGCTTTAATCGGGTGCTGCTGAACGGTCTCTGCAAGAACAAGCAATGTAATGCCCTGTGATTGATAGGCAGAAACAATAGCCGCCGTGTTGTCTGCAGAATGATCGTCTGCCACAATTATTTCCATTAAATGTTTGGGATACGATTGCGCCAGCAGCGATTGTATGCATTTTTCAATTACCGGCTCCTCGTTGCGGGCAGGAACAATGACTGTAACTTTTTCTGAGGGGATAAAACCAGTGATCTTCTCATCGTCGAATACAGGTATATTGCGCCAGGCGTTATAATAATACAAAATCAAACCACAGTAACCCGCCAGTAAAACAGCAGTGATCAAAAATACAGTCATGCCTGTAAATTTAACAGCAGCGCGGCAATTGCCGTAGTATTTTTTTCGTGCAGTAGCCGGTGCCCGCATGGCAACACATGCAGCGTACAATATGCTTCAAGCCCCTTTATGAATGCATTGCCTGTAGTGAATCTTATAATCCGGTCATACGCTCCGTATATAAGTATTACCTGCGTTTGGTGCTTTTGTATTTGTGCTTTTATTAACCGCACATCCGGGCGGATGTTCCGCATGGCGGTCCATATCGTATATAGCGCTTCCCTTTTGGTTTCCTGCCGCAGGTATTGATACACATAATTGTATACTCCCCGGTTGATCAAATGTATTTTATTTAAGAGTCCCGTACCCCAAAAAAACAACCCGGGCCTCCTCATAAAATAATGGAAAAGCCTGTTTCCTGCTTTGCTTTGTGTAGCCAGCCGGTACCATCCGTTTATTTTTAAGCCATCCGGAGCAGGTAAAATCAATTGCTTTATTCTTTCGGGAATATGCTGGTACACATGCAGCGCTACCCTGCCGCCCATGCTATATCCCATTAAAGAAAATACTTTTTGTTGCAACACGGGTATCTCATCAATAATGGCAGCCATATCATTTATCGTAACACTCAAGCCCTCTTTCCAAACACTTTTTCCATGGAAAGGCAGATCGATCGCCACAATCGTATATTGATTCTTTAACGCCTGTATAAGAGGCAAAAAGCTTTCAGCCGTTTCACCAAAGCCGTGCAGGCACACAAGCAATTCATTTCCGCCTTCAACCCGGATATAATGAATGCGCGAGCGCTTATATGTTACAAATAACGATTGCATGTACGGGCTCAAATGTAGCAGAAAACCATCAACCCGTTAACTCAACTATGCTATGACATTAAAAAGAGGCTGTATCAAAAATAAACGAAGGCTCTGAGAATCGTCTAAACGACTACCTGTCTCCATCAGGTACCCGAATAAAAAGAGGCTGTATCGTACTTTTGATACAGCCTCCTGGTTTTCAAGAGGATTATAAATGAGTTGGTTGGTTACTGGTCCCACCATACTTTTTCATTATAAGTATCTTCTGACCATCCCTGCGCAGATACGGCCGCAGTACGGCTTGCTGCATTGAGTGTTTGTTCACTACGGGGGTATGCAAACCTCACAGGAATTTTATCATTATTCACATTATCCTTACCAGCCACTAGTGCGGGTATATTCGTTCTTCTCCAATCAAACCAGGCTTCCAGCCCACCAAAAAACAATGCGATCCATTTTTTGAGTGCCAATCAGGGTAAGTGCATCGGTATTGTTAAATAATACACCTCGGCCTGAGTAAGGTAATTAGCAGGCATTGTGCTTGAAAATAATTGAAGGAAGCTTTTATACCTTCTTCATAATGCCATTGAGCTGTATTGCCGGTGTTAATCATATCTTGTACCGCTTCCGCTAAAATAAATTGCAACTCAGATAACCTTATGTAATATGAACTTGCAACTTTTAATCCCGTTTCCGTAATGGCATCATGAAAAGTAAGAACCCACCGATATATTGTTGGGTCCTCCGTTATAAGCTAACGCGTCTACCTCATTCAATCCATTAGGCACACTCTGCATAAACGCCTCCCGGCATTCGTTTTTTGTGCAAACACGGCAATCCTTGTATCACCTAATGCCTGTAATTTATCACCCAATGTTTTACTTAAACGAAACTCGTCAAACGAACCGGACCGGTGGTATGCAAAGGGAACTGGTTGGGCGATACTGTTATATGTGAGGGCGCCGTTATCATTATTACTTCCAAAACAGGAGTATCGGTGCCATTAATAATTGCCTGCATATCCGTTGCAACGCTTTTTTTATTAGAAATACGCATAAGATAACGAAGCTGAAGTGAGTTCGCCAGCTTTTTCCATTTGGCTAAATCTATTGTATAAAAATATCGCCAACCAATGTACCGGCACCACTGTTAAATGCTATTTGCTGTTTTAAGATCATTTAAAATGCCATCGTATATTGATTCCTATGAATCATATTTAAAGTGATAAAACTCAACTCCTTTCATTGCTTCTGAATAGGGAACATCACCATAAGCATCTGTTAAAAGGGAATACATCCAGGCTTCTGAGCACTAAACCCACGCCTCCTTATAGAAGCACATTCTGGTTTCACCCAAAGCTATCAGGCGCTCAACATCTCTCATATTGCCATACAGATTAGAAAAACAATCCGCTTCTGTCGCCCCAGGTATAACGGTCTTCCGAGACAAACTGGATTTTCGCCGTGTGCTGTATTACGATATTTCCTATACCCCATGATTGATTTTACCACTTCATTACAGGTGCTGCGGATGATTGTAGGCAGTAACAAATCGGGGGTTACATCATTAATAGCATTGGGGTTTGCATTTTTTTTCCTGGTAATCTTTTGTGCAGGAGGTTCCCATGGTGCAGCCTATTATAACTGCGTATACATATATTTTGAACTTTTTCATACTCGTAGTTTTAACAGGGTTTAAAAGGTAAAGCCAAGATTTATTCCCAGGCTGCGTGTTGTAGGCATGCCCACTGATTCTACACCCGGTATAATAGTGCTGCCTGATAAAGAACTGGTTTCGGGGTCAATATGCGGAACTTACTCCATACAGCCAGATTACGCCAACAACCGAAACATTTAATCCTTTAAACCTGATCTTTTGAAAGTAGTTTCGGATTAAAAGAATATCCCAAACGAACCTCTCTCAGCTTAATATAGTCCGCATCAAAAACACCCCCTTCTTCAATATCACGGTTACCGGTACGGGATTGATGGTATTCTCGCGCTGTTATTTTTTTAGTATTCACACTATAAGATCCATCAGGTTTTCTACTACCCCCTCTTCCAATAACGCCATTCCTTCCTTGCTTAAGTCATACCCGTCAGATCTTCCTTCCAGGGTTTTTATCAACTGGCCCGCTTCCAGTCCTACAACCCAGGTCTCAGAGAAAAGTTGTCAAGCCATACCTGGCATCCAACAGGAAGCTCAGAAGTTGAAATTTTTGTATGTAAAGTGTTCCTGATACCAGCCAGCCATTTAGGATTATAGTTACCTACTTTCACAATATCATTGGTACCTACAAACCTTCCTTCTCACTATTAAATATTTGTTGACCATAGTAAGGGCTGGATGGGTCATCTACTTTTTTGAATCCTATAGAATACATGTCTCCCATTTGCTGACCAACTGTAGCGTTAATATAAATACCATGGCGGTTAGCTATTGAATAGGTCGTTACATTGCCGTCAAACCTGTAGTACTTACTACGGTTGGCAGACCAGTTAACGGCAACGTCCCATTTGAAGCTTTTACCTGTCTATGGGGCGCCCGGTTAATTGTAACTCGTAACCATAATTCCTGATTTTACCGGCATTTACTACGCGGCTTGTTGAGCCCGAAGTTGTACTTATAGGCACACTTGGCAGATCTGGTTGCGGGTATTGATATCATAATAAGAAAAGTCTATGCCTAACCTGCTGTTAAAAAAGCGCCCAGTCTATACCGGCTTCCCACGAAGTGTTGATCTCAGTTTAAGATTATAATCCATGCGCTGCCGGTGAATAATATGCCGGAAGTCGCCCCATGGATTGATACTCCATAGCTGTACAAAACGAGCGCATACGGGTCTGTATCATTACCCACCTGTAGCCAGGCTTTGTTCTAACTTTTGCAAAGTTTGGATCCAGGAGGGGTAACTGTACCATATCGCTGATTACAGCACTTAACGATGCTTCGAAGGGTAGAAATAAGAGCTTACTGTTTTACCCAGTGTATCCGCCTACTTTTAGGAAGCGTGAGCGCACACCAGTCATTACGCAGTAATATCCTCAGGAACAAATAGCGCTATAAGCAAGTTGCAACGCCCCCATACAAACTATTGATCTGTTTTGTTTCCATCGTAAACAGAGCTAACCAATGCTACCTTTATTGTTATACAAGCTGTAACACCTGGTATCAACAATTGCGGAGCGGTAACCTCGTAATTGTTAAACTTGCTGACTTGTCTGTTACCCTACATTGGGCTTCAAAGCCAAGCTTGTCAGTAATGTCTTTATTAATTGATACGAGGAAATCCATATTGGTTTCACTATTGCGCACTCTTTCTTCACGGTAGTTGCCAAACCTGAACGCTGGGTGCTGAAAGCACGCTGGCGTTTTCTTAACTCGCTATTAAAATCCGCAATTCGCGCAGTTGAACATTCAGCCACCGTGTTATTTCACATATTTTAAAGTGGCGACAACAAAACTTCCTGCATTCGTCCTCATCATTTTCATAGGTTTAAAAGAGGATTATCTTGATGAATGTGTTAAAGCTTGAACTGCTTAAGATTCTTCATGCCTGGTATCCGTGGTTTTTCAAACTGTTCTAATCACATGTTAGCCCATCCAAAGTAATGCAACAGGTAAATAATTGTTTTTCTGGAAATATGTAGAAAGCAAGTTTAGGCAAAGACGCTCATGTGTGGTGCTCGATAATAATTTGGAAGGGCAAGATCCCTGTTAGGCATCCTCTGGCAGTTATAGCCCCGCATTAAAAGCAAAAGTATTCTTTGCAGATATCTGTGTTAGGAATGATACCTTTTTGATCTAACAATGTATACGACAAAAACGGAAATCACCTTACCGCCAGCGCCGGTAAGAGATACATTGGTATTGTTGGTTACACCGGTTTATAAAACTTTCGCGGTCCATACCCGGCAATAAAGGGAGTTGGAGAATTGTTCCTCTTTGGGCAGTAAAATCCGCAGATGAACCACATACCATCATCCACAAGAGATATATCGCCACCGCGGTAGCCATTAGAAGTAGGTGAGTTATGCTGTGCTATTAAACTACCATCCATTTTAGGTCCCCAGCTTTCATCCACGCCATCACTTGCACCACCACCTTTACCGTCCCAGCTGAACTGACCATTATTTCCCTGCCCATATGACTCTTGAAATTTAAGTAATACCAATGGGCTTAAAGTAACGCCGGTATTTCTTACCGTAACACCAATACCTTTACTATTTACCGGATTTGGTGGTATCATAATAACACCATTTGCAGCGCGTGAGCCATACAGCGCTGATGACATGCTTTTCAATACAGTCATGGTCTCAACATCATCAGGATTAACCATGGCTGCACCATATTGCCGTGTCAATCTCCTGGTAATCGCGCCGCTAGAACCCGTTAGGATCATTTGTGATAGGCAACATCTATTACAAAACAAAGGCTTATTTTTTATTGATGTTAAGAGATTTGTCGCCACGGATAGCATCGGGCAGGAGCCGCCGACACCGCTGGGAGGAACTCATTACCTGGACACCTGCAACTTTACCGGCCAGTCCGCTTGCCAAAATTGGTCTCCTTGCCTTATCCATGTCGGAACTTTTTTTAAAGGCAAGTCCCGAGGTATAGCGTATGACCCTGTCATACCTGCCATATATGAACACCACCGGCGTTTTATGCTTACGGATAAGTGATTGTATAATAGCAGGACGGGGTCGGATCTTTCGCATGGCAGTCCATATATTGTACAGCCGGTTGCGCATACCCTCCTGTTTGAGGTATTGGGTTACATAGTGGTACACACCCATATTGATCATATGCATGCTTTTAAGCATCCCGGTGACCGCAAAAAAAGGCGCCGGCTTCTTCATAAGATAGCGGAACAACCTGTTGCCGGCGGCGGTTTGCGTTGCCAGCCAATACCAGAAGTTGATCTTTAAGCCATCCGGTGCAAGCAGTACCAGTTGCTGTACCCGCTCGGGTATTTGTTCGTATACCGCCAGGGCAACTCTTCCGCCCATGCTGAACCCTGCAAGTGAAAAATTCCGGTTATGCAGTGCCGGTACTTTGTCGATCATGTCAATGATATCTGCTGTTGTACAGAGCAGCCCTTCGTTCCAGGTCGTTTGCCCGTGAAGGGGGAGATCCATTGCGATGATGGTGTATTGATGCTGCAACTGGAGTGCCAGAGACATGAAGCTGCCGGCGTCCTCTCCGAAGCCGTGTAAGCAAAGCAGGAGCTTTTCACCTGCTCCCCATTGTAAACAATGAATTTGCGAGTTTTTATATGGAATGAAAAATGACGACACGATACCTGCCCAAACGTACATAAATTTTTTATGCCGGGCCACTGCCACCCATCCGCATTTCCTCACTATTTCTTAACCCTCCCTTAATATGATGGTAATATAAAAGGAAGAACTTTGGGAAACCTGTTTTTATGGATAAACGTCCTGTTGATGTGGTTGTAATATCTGATGTGCACTTAGGCACCTATGGTTGCAAAGCCAACGAGCTTACCACGTATTTAAAAAGCATCTCCCCTTCTATCCTTATTCTCAACGGGGATATTATTGATGCCTGGCAGTTCAGTAAAAGATACTTTCCCGCCGCTCACCTTGCCGTACTGAAAGAAATTATCCATTGCATCATCAACGGTACCAGGGTATTTTATATTACCGGCAACCACGACGAAATACTAAGACATTATTCCGGCTGCCGGGTAGGCAATTTTATGCTGACCGATAAGCTGGTGCTTGAAATAGACAGCAAAATGACCTGGATCTTTCATGGCGACGTGTTTGATAATACCACAAAAGGAAGTGCTAAGTTCCTGGCCAAGCTGGGGAGCAGCGGCTATGGTTTGTTAATACTGATTAACCGTGCTATTAATAAGCTCCTGAGATATGCCGGCCGGGAAAGAATATCGCTTTCAAAGAAAATAATGGAGAGCGTGAATAAAGCGGTGATCAAGGTCAATGATTTTGAACTGACTGCAGCAGAGCTTGCCATCGAAAAACACTATGACTATGTTATTTGCGGACATATCCATAAGCCGCAGAAAAGAGAAGTGTCTAACCAAAACGGACACGTCACTTACCTCAACAGCGGCGACTGGGTGGAGCATTGCACGGCACTGGAATATTATAAAAAAGAGTGGAGATTATTTCAATACGAGGAATCTGCTTTTCCGGAAACAAAGGCAGTGAAGGAACGACCGCAACCCAATGTAATTACAGATGAGATCAATTTTCATATCAACTCGCTGGCAGGGTAGGGAGAATGTGGGAATGTGAAAATGTGAGAATGAATTTGAAAATTGGGCGATTTGAAAATTTGAAAATAGAAAGAGTAAGGATACCAATGCCAGGATAGGATAGATAAGAGGGAGATATAGCTTTTTTAAGCCCCATGTTATGAAAATATTTTACGCCATACAGGCAACGGGTAACGGGCATATCAGCCGGGCAATGGAGCTGCTGCCTCACTTACAGGAGCATGGGCAGGTTGATCTTTTTTTGAGTGGCGCTAACAGCACGCTTGCACTTGATGCGCCTGTAAAATACAGAAGCAAAGGACTGAGCCTGTTTTATACCTGCAAAGGCAGCCTTGATTATTTTTCAATGATCAGGAAAATTGCACCGCTGCGTTTAAAAAAGGAAGTAGCTGAACTGCCTGTGCACAAATATGATCTTGTTATCAACGATTTTGAGTGCATTACTTCCATGGCATGCCGGCAAAAAAAAGTACCTTCTGTAAATTTCGGGCACCAGGCAAGCTTTATGTCAAACAAAACCCCGCGTCCTGTGGAAACCAGCCGGGTGGGGGAATGGCTGCTGAAAAATTATGCAAAGGCCTCCAGCTATGTGGGATTGCATTTTGAGCAGTACGATGATTTTATATTACCGCCTGTAATAAAATCGGAAATATGGAATGCGCGGCCAACCACCGGCGGCTATATAGCCGTATACCTGCCATCGTATTGCGACTGCGAGATCAAAAAGTTTTTTTCCGGGCTTACCCATTACCGCTTTCACGTCTTTTCAAAAGAGGTACAGTATACAACCAACCATGGACATCTTAGCTTTATCCCTGTAAACAAAAAAGCCTTTAATGACAGTCTTGTTCACTGCGATGCTATTATTTGCGGGGCCGGCTTTGAAACTCCTGCAGAGGCGCTTCATCTCAATAAAAAAATAATGGCAATGCCTATTAAAGGGCAATACGAACAAAAGTGCAACGCCGCCGCCCTTGAAAAGCTGGGAGTTAAAATTTTACCTGAGCTTCCGGAAAACTTTCATACGGTTTTTGAAGAGTGGTACCATCATACCCAACCATTAAACATACGTTTCCCGTATCATGCGTCAGATATTATACAAATGATGATGAAGAAGCTCTCTTAAAGTCAGGATAATAGCCATGCAACATTTTAAGAGGTTTCATCTCATGTAAAAAACTCAACTCATGAGAAAGTCGCCCGCCCATCTTATAAATGGCGTATTGCTGATCTGTTGCTGGCTGATCTCAGGCTGCCACATATATACAGCAACCTATACTCACCCGTTATATGGAGGCAGTACCTCTTACAAAACCATGCCTCTGCGAAGCGATTCCGTGCATACGGCGCTATATGCGTCAGCGGGCTTTACACGCGGCAACAGCAATGATCTTTTGCGCGACAGGTATTTTCATTTTTCCGGAAATATATACCAGGCACACCAGTTTAGCTTTTTCCATGTATATTATGGAGCAAATATTCACATGGGCAGTTACAAGGTAAAGCCGTATCATTCTGCCATCCGCCTCAGAATAGACACTGCATTTATCAATAATATGGCTGGTGATAAATCTTTTGGTGCATGGGGCAGCCAGGCGGGGTTTACCGTTACCGTGCCCCTTCGAAGTGCTGGCGGCCGATACAGAGGCGAATGGCGCATCCTGGGTGTACATGGGTCGCTTCAGAATGAGTTCGGGGATTATCTCTGGTTCCGCCGTCAATTGGATAGCTCGCACGTCACAAGATCTGTTCACAACCATCAGTTGAAAACTTTGGGACTCTCGTCTGAATGGGCTTTTACATCCGGGAAAGGTTCACTTAATATGCTGTTTCAATACAATTTTTTATTGGGGCGGGAGTATCAATATAAAATTTACAGCGGAAGATATCCCGGAAAGTACCGATATGGGTATTTCAGCGCCGCATTTAACTTCAGCGTACATAACTACAGCCCTTTCTTCCAGCTTAACCTGGGACGTGAAATGATAAGCACCAATATAGGATTGAATTACCGGTTGGCCGGCTTCAAAAAAAAGAAGAGCGGCTAGCTATTTCTTGTTTACCGTTCTTCCGGAACGCCTGCTATCAATTACAGAATTACGCTTTTTTCTGTCGGAATACAATACGATCTTTATCCAGGTATTATTTATACTGATCGCTTTCATGCAAACCGACTATGTTACGCAAGATACAACCGGATAAGTGGAAACATTTTATTGTGGGCATACCCATGGGCTCCGTTTTGCAGATTGCCTGCAACTGGCTGGTCACAAATCCGCTGGCATCGGGTATAATAGCATTTGTAATAGTAGCGGGCATCAGCTATGGGTTTGAGCTGTTCTCTAAAATAACGGGACTGGGAAGATACGATTTTATGGATGCGGTAGCTTCTGTAATCGGAGGTGTTTTGGGCATGGGTTTGGTATGGCTTTTTTAAAATTACTTGCTTTCCATATTTTTCCTGGAATTGCAGGCAACCCTGTTTCCCCTATCCGCAATAATTTTTTCCGGAACCCGAAAGTATTATTATTGCAGGAAGCCTATTTTTATACCGTCTGTTTATTCAGTAAGTATTCATTATATCAAACAACTATGTCAAAAAGGTTATCCACCAGTGCATTTATTGCCCTTTCTTTTTTTATTGCCGGTATGGCATATGGGCAGGATATTAAAAACATTGAAAACCTGAATGCCTCGCAGTCAATAGCTTATTTTAATTTAGCCACCGGTAAGGAAGTGCCCGGTACAGATGCTAAAAGCTGGGATCTTTCTTTTCAAAAAACAACCATTTCTGTAAACGGCAGCGCACAGGTGGTAAGCCTTGCATTCGAGGGGTTATCGCAACCACCTACAGGCGGCTTTAAAACAGATGATGGCAACAATAAAGCGATACCCACCGGCAGCGGGAACGGCTGGTATAACTATAACATAGAAGATCATACCATTGAGCCAATTGCCGGCAGAACCATTGTAGTTAAAACACAAAAGGGGAAATATTATAAGCTGCAGGTAATCAGCTATAATAAAGACAGGCAACCCCACGAACCCACCGGGTATTACAGCTTTCGCTATAAAGAATTAGGTAAAGGAAAATAAAGCCTGAAGGAAACTTAATGGGCAGTGCCTATGCCTAACCATGCCTGCCACGGTAAGCGTGATAAGATGAATATAAGCCCTATTGTGTAAAATATAGTAACGGTTTTAAACTTTTTCTTATCGTCTGCTATTCTTTTGGCTTTTGAATAACCAATCGTGATAAAAACAATGGCAAGCAACATCATTAACGGATGTTCCAGCATGTACAACCTGCCCACGCTGTTGCCCATTGTTTCTTTAGAAGCATTCGCAAACCCGAGCGGGGAAATGAAATAGGCAATAAGCCCGATCACAAACTGAAGGTGGCAGGCGATCAATACACTCAGTATTATTTTTTTTGCAGTCTGATCAAACTTTTTATTCTTAAGCCATGCGTTCAAAACATATAATACGGCAATAACAAGAGCCAGCAACACAACATACGCCAGCAAAGAGTGCAGATTTTTTATCAGGTAGTACATAACGCTAAGTGGAATTTAATGTGCAAGATACTATAATAAGCGGCTTGGAAAAATTAGGATCATTTATAAATATAAAAGGGTGCGCCGGCAAGTACACCCTTTAATATTTCAAAACTGTTTAAAAACCGGTCAGCTCACTATCTTCTCTACTATTTTACCTGATTGCTTTTCTTTTAAAATAAGCTTTTTAGCGCCATAGTGTGTTACTTCCTCTTTTACCAGGTAATGGTCTTTATCGTGCTCTACCAGGTGACTGTCTTTAGAAACGCCGGTTTTGCCACGCCAGATATCAAGCTTTACAGGCTCCCACTGCTTGCTTTTGGCCGAGCGGTAAGCTGCATCCAGTACACAGTTTACGACATATCCGTCATAAAAAGTTTCCCGTGGTGATTTACCTGTTTCAAGGGCGTTGAACATATCCATGAACATGTGGTTGTATCCCAGCTCATTCAATTCATCGCCCACCGGGAATAGCCATCCGCTGTTGCTTTCCGCTTTTTCTGCTACATAATCCGCACCCTTTCCGGTGGTAAACATATCAAAGCCGGTACGCAAAAAGCTGTTGATCCATATAGTACCTTCTGTACCCATTACTTCGTCGCGCAGGTCCAACCCGCCCCGGAATGTCCAGCTTACTTCAAACTGCGCGATTGCCCCGTTTTCATATTTTATCAGCCCGATCGCATGATCTTCTGCGTCAATGGGTTTTACCTGGGTATCGGCCCAGCACATTACTTCTATGGGTTTGATATCCTTGCCGATATAGCTTCTTGTTATTTCCACGCAGTGGCAGCCCAGGTCGAGTATACAACCGCCGCCTGCCTGCTCCAGGTTCCAGAACCATTCGCTGTGCGGGCCGGGATGCGTTTCGCGCGATTTGGCCCACAGGATGCGGCCCAACGCTCCACCTTTTACACTTTCATACGCTTTCAAAAATTTAGGCGTGTATACCAGGTCTTCCAGGTAGCCGTTAAAAATACCGGCTTTCTCCACCGCTTCCAGCATACGTTTGGCCTCTTCCCCGTTCCTACCCAGCGGTTTGGTAGTGATCACTGCTTTTTTGTGCTTGCAGCAAAGCAGCACCGCCTCTTCGTGCAGGTTATTAGGCAGGGAAATACAAACCACTTCTACTTCCGGCCTCGCGATCGCTTCTTCCATATTGATTGTCCAGAAAGCTACGTTATAATCCTGCGCGAATTTTTTAGCGCTTTCTTCGCGACGCGAATAAATGCTTACAATTTTGTCTTTACTGCGGTATCCCTGTAATGAGTCAGCGTAAAATCTCCCGATAAACCCGGAGCCCAGCATGGCAATCTTTTGCATACGATACAATTAAATTATAATGGATGATAAAATTTACTTTGCTTTATCCTTAAAAATAGCAACAAAAAGCAACAGCACCACCAGCGCAAAAATGGCGGGTACCCACCAGAAGCTCTGCCATTGCTCCAGCGAAAGAGAGGTATTGTTCTTAAGAAAACTGTTATACAATGCTCCTGCGGTTTGGGTGCCTATCAGCATCCCTACGCCATAAGTAGCAAAAATAATCAATCCCTGCGCCTGCCCCCTTATTTCGAGACTGGCGGCTTTGTCCATGTATATTTGACCTGTTACAAAAAAGAAATCATAGCATATACCGTGCAGTACAATACCCGTCATGATCATCCAGGTAACGGCTTCGGGGGCGGCGACGGCAAAAAGCCCGTAGCGCAGCACCCAGGCAAGCATACCTATCGCAAGCATCCATTTTACTCCCAGTCTTCTGAAAAGCAAAGGCATCACCAGCATAAACCCAAGCTCCGAAACCTGGCCTATGATCTGGGTAGCCGCTATTCTTTCAAAATTTGTGCTTACCAGGTACAACTGGGTATAGTTATAATATACAGCAAGGGGAATACAGATCAGTATAGAGCTTGCCAGGAAAATATAAAAGGACCGGCTGCCCAGCTTTTTAAATGCATCTACGCCAATAATAGCGCGTGCCGACACTTTTTTACCGGCCGCGGGCGGTGGCGTGTGAGGCAGCATAAAACTATACAAGCCTAATAAGAGGCTAAAAGACGCTGTGAGGTATAAGGGTAAAGGAGTTGCTTCGGGCTTGGTATTTTCGGCAACAAAGGACACCAGTACATAGCTGATGGTCAATCCTGCCGCGATCCATCCTATGGTCCCGAAAACCCGTATCGAGGGAAATTGTTTTTCGGGATTGTTCATTTGATGAAAGCACAGGGTATTGGAAAGACTCAGCGTGGGCATATAACAAATGTTATAGATCAGCAACAGTAAAATAAAGACAACGGAATTCCCTGTGAACTGGGGAGCCAGGAACATACAGATGGAGCCAATGATGTGCAATATGCCTAATACCTTTTGGGTAGCAAAGTATCTGTCGGCGATCAGTCCCACAAAAAAGGGAGCAATGATGGCGGCGATCGCGTTTACCGTAAATGGCCAATGTGTAAGATCGCCCATTTCATGAGAAGACATATACACAGCTATCGCGCTATACCATGCTCCCCAGATAAAAAACTCAAGGAACATCATAAAAGATAACTGCAGCCTGATCTTGGATGTCATAATGCAAATAATTTCGATGAAAAGCACAGAAAAGCAGGTTTCGTTTTCCCGCAAAAAAAGGAAATTACAAAAGATTGTGATTGTATACAGATAAAATAGGAAATGATTTTTTTGATGAGCGGTTCCTGCAGGGCTTGGGTGCATTTAAAATTGTAGCTGGTTGGTGGAGACAGCAACCAGGGCGCGCCGTAGGCGGTGAGACACCGTCCACCCTCAGCGCGACAGACAATTTTAATTGCCCCCCGGGATTTTGTAATCAAAAACTTATTCTTACTTTTGTGCCACTTCAATCGCACGAATTATGAAATTATAGTTATGCTCAGGGACTTCTCTTAACGTATTTTTTGTTATTCCATTCCCTGGGTTTTTGCGGCTTACGATTTCCATTTTTACACAAGTTTTTAATTTTTCAGAATGACTGAATCAAATACCAGCCAGCGTAATACTGTCTGGTCAACTATAAAACAAGCTATTGGCAGCGAGGAACAAGATTACACTACCGGCAGTATACGCAAAGCGGTTATATTACTGGCAATACCCATGATGCTTGAAATGGGTATGGAGAGTGTATTTGCAGTGGTGGATATATTTTTTGTAAGTCACCTGGGCAAACATGCCACTTCCACCGTGGGGTTAACAGAATCGGTTGTAACCATTGTATACTCCCTGGCAATGGGCATCAGCATGGCGGCAAGCGCTATGGTGGCCCGCCGTATAGGCGAAAAAGACAAACCGGGGGCGGCACGTGCCGGTGTGCAATCCATCATTCTCGCATTGTCTGTTACCATATTGGTAAGCCTGTCGGGAATAATATTTGCTCCTGAAATCCTTCGTTTAATGGGGGGAGAGGAAGCTACGGTAGCAATGGGAACCACCTACACGCGCATTATCATGGGCAGCAGTATCATCATTATGCTATTGTTCCTGATCAACGGCATATTTCGCGGGGCGGGCAACCCAATGATCGCCATGAAAAGCCTTTGGCTGGCCAATATCTGTAATATTATTTTATGCCCGTTACTGATCCGCGGCTGGGGGCCGGTTCCGGCCTTAGGACTTACCGGCGCCGCGCTGGCCACCACCATTGGACGGGGTATTGGTGTAGCGTATCAACTGTATCATTTATTTAACGGCAAAAGTGTTATTAAGATAACAATAGCGCATTTTAAACCGGTATGGTCTATTATAAAATCGCTGTTTAATATAGCCTGGCCGGGCACTATGCAGTTCCTGATTGGTTCCGGAAGCTGGATCATACTGGCCGGCATTGTAGCGCATACGGGGCACAGTGAGGCGTCGGCAGGTTACCAGATAGCATTAAGGATAGTTATGTTCTTTATTTTGCCTGCCTGGGGTATGAGCAATGCCGCCGCAACGCTGGTTGGGCAAAACCTGGGGGCGGGCAAGCCCGAAAGAGCCCAGGAATCGGTGAACAAAACCGCCGTTTATAATGCCGCCTTCATGGGTGTAGTATCGCTGCTCTTTATTGTATTCGCCGATTTCATCATTTCATTTTTTACGCAGGAGCCTGATGTAAAGCGGTATGCCGTGCTGGCAATGCGCATTATCAGCAGCGGCTATATTTTTTATGGAATAGGAATGGTGTTTTCTAACGCGTTCAACGGCGCGGGAGATACACGCACCCCCACCTGGATCAACCTGTTTGGTTTCTGGTTTTTCCAGGTACCTATTGCCTGGCTGATGGCAAATACTTTGCAATGGGGACCGGCAGGCGTATTTACAGCCATCCCCATTGCCGAAACCGCCATTACCATCGCTTCGTTTATCATATTCAGAAAAGGGAAATGGAAGCTGGTGAAGATTTAACAGGTTGATGGTTTGTTGTTTATAGTTATCGGCTGTCAGCCTTCAGCTATGAGCCATGAGCTCAATCTCAAATTTCAAATCTGTCATCGCCCAGTAACCTGTAACAGACAAAAGGCGGGACAATAGTGCTCCGCCTTTTAACAATTTGACATACGCATTACACGTACAACAGCGCGAATACTGTAATGGCTGAAAAGTAAGCAAGTGCCGCGGCATACGCCACAATGTCCTGTGCATGGGGAGTAAAACTCTGTTTCATAGACTCTGTTTTTAATAAATGAATAAATACAGGGTCGCGGATCAAAATAAAGTACTAAAGGGGTTTAACCGTTTTCGGGGTACAGAGGGATTAGGGATATCGATTTAAAACGGGACGATCGTATCAACGCGTTGTATAAATCACGGTTATAACGGTGAATTTGTTCCTGTATTGTGTAATGCGTTTTCACCACATGGGAATATAGGGATATAGAAGCCATAGGTGTAAAGGAGAACCCATGAACATCCTATATTTACCTATATGCCTATGTTCCTATGTGGTAAGAAGACCGCATTTTCATGATCAGAACCAACTCCTGATCCAGGTTTCGCCTGCCTTACCGGCCAGCTTCCTCCTTCTTCTTGCTACTTCAAGCCTGTGCCTGAACATGGTTACAAATACCAACGGCAGGAAGATGAGTGTAAGCGGCGGAATACCAAGCATTGAGATCCATTTGCCGCCATAGTGCCTGCGCATAGGCCGCCTTAGCCGCTCTGCTATAAGGTACATGGCAGGCACGATCACCAGCGTCATAAAGAACGCGAAGATCAGGCCAAATATAATGGTCCATGCCAGCGGCTTCCAGAACTTGGCGCTGTCGCCGCCAAAGAATATATGCGGATCAAGGCTGGAGAACAATCCAACGAAATCTATATTAAAGCCAACCGCCAGCGGAATCAAACCGAATATGGCCGCCAATGCAGTCAGCAATACCGGGATGATACGGGTTTTACCTGCTTCTATGATGGCTTCCCTTGTTTTTAACCCACGCATTCTCAACTCATCGGCAAACTCAATTACCAGGATACCATTCTTCACCACGATACCCGCAAGCCCTACGATACCCAAACCGGTGAACGCCACCGATACATCTATGCCCGTTAAGCTGAAGCCGAGCAATACACCGATGATGCTGAATATGATCTCCATCAAAATAATAACAGGCTTGCTTATTGAGTTAAACTGAAGTACCAGTATGAATAGAATGATCATAAAGGCAACAATAAGCGCAAACAGCAAAAACTGCCCTGTTTCAGCCTGTTGCTCGCCTTCGCCGGTTTGCTTAATGGTTACACCATCCGCTTTGCCGGTAAATGCATCGATGTAATTTTTGATTTGAGCGTTTACCGCTGTAGGTGTATATCCCTGCGATTCCAGCACATTCGAACGCAGTGTGATCGTACGCTTCTGGTCTTTCCGTTTCACGCTTCCCAGCGTATTGGTATAATCTACTTTAACCAATGAGCTGATAGGCACATTTTTAATAGCGCCGCCGCTTGCCATATCCCTGAAGGTAATATTCATGTTCAGCAGGTCGCCCAGGCTTTTACGCTGTACTTCGTCGTTGCGCAACTGGATCTTATATTCATCTTCTCCATCTTTTATTTTCGATACTTCGCGGCCAAACAAAGCGGTTCTTATTTCCATACCGATCTGGGCGGAAGATACTCCTTCAATCAACGCTCTTTCCCGGTTTACCGTTAAGCTGATTTCCGGGTTGGTAAGGTCTACATCCATTTTTAATTCTTCCACGCCTGGCACCTGTATGGAATCCAGATAATTTTTTAAAGCAACGCCTGTTTTAATCAGCTTATCAAAGTCTTCACTTGCTATTTCAATATTGATCGGGGGATCCGTTGGCGGGCCACTTGCTTCCTGGTCAACGGAAATTTCTGCCCCGGGTATTCCCTTTATGGCAGCGCGGATGGAATCAAGCAGGGCTGCGGTAGATACACCATGCCTTTTTTCGAACTCTACGAACGATACCTGCACTCTTCCCAGTTCCGGTCTTGTACTCCTGTCGCCGCTGTTGGGATCACTGGCCCCCACGGCAACGTTTGAGATCACGCTTTCCACGATGGGGTTCTTTTTACCATTTTCCATACCCAGCACCTTTACCACACGTTGCTCAAGATTGTGGGTGATGGAATCGGTATATTCCACATCGGTACCCACGGGCAGTTTCAGGTATACATAAATAAAGTTGGGATCCGACTTTGGAAAGAATACCACTTTTACCCGCTGACTTCCTACAGACGCGCCGAAGATCATAAAGCTCAGCACCAGCAGCACAAATGTTCCAATCAGCAGGTATACCGGCCGCCAACCCTTTAACGCCCATTTCAACAGCGATTCATAGTGCCCCATGATCCATGGAAGCGCCCGGTTCTGGAAGCCATGAATAATACCATCTAAAACATAGATGTTCAGGAGCACCATTAATACCATGAACAGTATAATATTTCCCAGGAAGGTATAGCCCATCACATCTAATAATATACCAACGGCAATGGCTACCCAGAAGAATGGCTTCCTGAAAATATCCGATTTCTTTTTCTTGTGCTCCCCTTCGGGATGATTCATGAAGTCCACAGCGAACACCGGGTTCATGATAAACGCCACGATGAGTGATGCGGTGAGTGTAAATATGAGCATTACCGGGAGGTAGATCATGAACTTACCGATAATACCCGGCCAAAACAACAGTGGAAAGAAAGGCGCCAGCGTGGTAAGCGTACCTGCCAGCACCGGTATAAATACTTCACCTGCCGCTACCATGGCACTTTTTTCTGAACTAAGCTTCCCATTGGCCTGCACAAAAATGCGGTGTGTATTTTCAATTACCACAATGGCATCATCCACTATAATACCCAATCCAAACAGCAGGGCGAACAACACCATGAAGTTGAGGGTCACACTTGAGCCGATAATAACACCTGCCAAAGGCAGGAACAGGAAAGCCACGAACATACTCAGCGGAACCGACAGCGCTACGAAGAATGCGTTGGTTACCCCCATAAAGAACATGAGGATTACCAGTACCAGTATGAACCCGATAACGATAGAGTTCACCAGTTCATCAAAAGAGTGTTTGGCATTCCTGCTCTGGTCGCCGGTAATGGTAACCTGCAGGTTTTTAGGTAGTTCGTTGCCCTGCATTTCGCTCATTACCTGCTTCACCTGGTCGGCGGTTTCAATCAGGTTTTCACCGGAGCGTTTTACGATGTTGAGCGTAATTACGTTTTTCCCATCCAGGCGCGCATAACTTTCGCGTTCTTTGGTAGTGTCTTTAATAACGGCTATATCTTTTAAATAGATGGAACCTCCGTTGGGGCCACGCACCACTACTTTTTCAATATCTGCGGCCGAGCGAAACTGCCCTTTCAGTTGCAGGGTCCTTTTCATATTCCCCACTTCCAGCAGGCCGCCTGTAATGTCCATGTTCTCGCGTGCCACCGCGTTGGCAATGTCATCAAAGGTTAAATTGGCGCTGCGCATGCGGTAATTATCCACGTTTATCTGGAACTCACGCTCCGGTGCGCCCACAATATCCACCCTTGTAATTTGCGGCAGCTCTTCCAGCTTGTCCTGTATATCATCGGCGTATTTTTTAAGCCGTACGTTATCGTAATCACCGCTGATGTTTACATACATGATGGGTATTTCCGACAGGCTCACTTCCATTACGGTTGGCTCTTCCGTGAGGTCGGTAGGCAGGTCTTTTTTCGCTTTATCCACCGCGTCTTTTACTTTCTGTACCGCCACATCAATGTTTACATCTGTATTGAACTCTACTATGATAGCCGAAAAATCCTGGATGGAAGTGCTGGTTGTTTTCTGGATCTTTACGCCCGTGATCGCCTTGATCTGTTTTTCGATGGGTTGTGTAACCAGGTTTTCAATATCCTTGGGTGAATTCCCTACATAGATTGTTTGAATGTAAACGGTAGGTATCACAATATCCGGGAACTGCTCTTTAGGCAGGGTAACAAATTGGGTTATCCCTATAACGCTCACAAAAAGCATGAGCAGGTAAATGGACGTTTTGTTTTTAATGCTCCAGGTCGTTGGCTTAAACTGCTTAAACTTTCCTGTAAGATTTTCTAAAGCACTCATATAATAATTTAGCGTTAGTCGTAACAAAAAATATTACCGGCAAAAAGGCAACGGCTAGTTGGTTGTAAGCAACTGCCCCTCGTATAACGCCTGGAACCCATCGGTAATCAACTGCTCACCTGCCTGCAGACCCTGCGTTACTTCTACTTTATCTTCATACAATTGCCCGATTGTAATGGGCTTTTTACGGGCTGTCAGCTTCCCGTCTTCATTTACTGCTATCATAACAAATTTTCCTTTATCATCGTTCTGCAGCGTATTTACAGGAATCGTCAGCACGTTGCGGGCAGTATAGTCCTGTATCTTAACAATCGCAATCTGGTTGGGACGTAAACTTTTGTCCGAAGGCAGTTTCGCTTCCACGTAAAACGAGCGGCTGTTGGGGTCTATCAGCTTACCTGCCACAGTTATCCTGGTTTGTATTGTCTTATTGGCCTCAGGGAAGTTGATCATCATAGGGCTTCCAACATTGACCCGTTCCATATAGTTTTCCGGCACCTGTGTTACCACTTTCAGGTCATTGGTATTTACAATCCTGATCTGCGGACCGCCCTGGAAAAATTCACCTACTTTTACATTTACGGTTTCCGCCACGCCCGACATTTCTGCGTATACATTTGAAAACGAAGACTGCTCCTGCACGGCAGCGATCTGCTTTTCAATACTGGCTACATTATTTTTAGCGTTCAGTAATTGTACTTCCGTACCAATACTCTGGTTCCATAAATTTTGCTGGCGCTGCAATAAGTCTTTGGCGTAAGCCAGTTGGGTATTCAACTGGTCAAGCTGCTTTTGCGTAAGCGCGTCATCCAGCTTCAGCAGCAATTGCCCTTTTTTCACATTATCCCCCTGCTTAACATATATGGCTTTTACCAGGCCGCCCTGCCCGCGTGGCGCTACGTATGCCACGTTGTTTGCGTCAATTCTTCCCTGCAGGTCAATATAATGGGTAAAGTTGCCCGGCGTTACCGGGGACAATGCCACCAGCTTGGGATTCTCCTTTTTTTGCGAAGGATCAATTTCCAGTATCTCTTTTTCCAGCATGGCTACCTGATCTGCCAGGCCTTTTTCCTGCGCTTTTAATTTTTCGATCTGCGCTTTTTTTTCTGCTACCGCTTTTGTTTTAGCATCCGGTGCAACATTACTGCTGCCGCAGGCAGCCAGAACCGTCAATGCAGTAACGGCATAAGCCAGTTTTATTATGTTTTGCATATATCCTGATTTATAAAGTCTCTTAAATAATTTTTGTTTATAATTTTCCCGTTGCCTTCATAAAGTCAATGCGGGCTATAATAGCATTGTACAGCGCGCTGATATAATTTGTCTGCGCGGTTTTCATATCGGTTTGTGCCTGTATGATCTCGGTGTTTGACCCTGTACCTATTTCAAACTTCTTCTTTGTTTGCTGAAATACGTTTTCTGCCAGTTGCATGTTTTTCTTCTGGTAATCGAGCGTTGAAACAGCCGTACTAAAGTTGTTGCGGGCAGTTTGAATTTCGTTATCGATATTCAATTTTAATGCTTCGCGCTGGTTAACGGATTGCTGTAAGGAAAGATTTGCCTTTGCTATACGTGCATTATTAGCAAATCCTGTAAACAGGGGAATGTTCAACTGCAAAGTGATGGCAGAGATATCGAACCATTCGCCCTTTTTTAAAAAGTCGAACCGGTTACGCATTGCATTTTTGCTATAATTGCCATTCAGCAACAGGGTAGGGATTTTAGCAAGCCTGTACCTTCTTACATCGTACTCTCCCAGTAGAACGCCCATGTCCGCATATTGATAATCCTTCCGTTGCGCATAATCAAAATCAAGCCCGGCATCCAGCATGCCTGTTCTTATCTGATCATCGTTCAGGTTATCCGTAAGTATCAGGGAGTCTTTTACAGGCATGCCCATCAGCACTTTTAAGCCCAGGTAGCCATTTGCAACCTGGTTAAGCGCCCCTGTTTTTTCGGTTTGCAGGTTGGCCAGTTGTACATCAAGCTTATCCACGTCCAGCTTTTCAGCAAAACCATTGTCAAACATCACTTTTGTATCATGCTTCAGTTTGTCTAACAAAGCGATATTCGCGTCAAGAAGTTCGATTTGCGTTTTACTAACCAGTAACTGGTAGTAAATCTTAGAAACATTGGCTCTTATGTTTTCTTCTGTTACTTCTGCATTTTTTTCCTGGAACCTTATTAAAGTTTCCCGCGCCTGCAGCCCCACAAATACCTGCCCGTCAAAAATGATCTGGCTTAAGGAAACTCCTGCCCCGGCATTAAATTTGGTACCAAACTGGGCAGCTATAAACCCAAAGTCTCCGGGCATTTGTATCGGGTTTCCATTACCGTTTTTTACGCCTTCGTTTACCAGTACCTGGTAGGTGGCCGGCGAAATAAAGTTCGGAATTACCTGGGTGGCAACTGCCGGATTATACGTTGTTGACACAAAGCCATTGATTTGAGGGTAAGCCATGCCGGTGACTTCACGATTGGTTTGTCGTTGTATCTGGATATCTATTAACGCATTTTTTACCTGCACGTTATTGGCTTTGGCATAATCCAGCGCCTGCTGCAACGTAAAAGCATGCACGCTTGCTGTGTCTTGCGCATACAGCCATGAGTTGCAAAAAGTGAGCGCCAATATAAGTCCCAGTATTGTATGCGTTTGTTTCAGCCGGGATGTTCCCGGCAGGAATCCACAAATTCTGTCCTTTCTTTCAGTGATAGCTGTATATGCCCCTTTCATATATGGTGATTGTTTGATAGTTGTTGATATTTTTGAATAAGCCTTTGACCTTTTGCTGTAGTAATTCCATACAGAAAAAGAATCGTTGTTTCTTCCATGATGGTTGCAAGGTTGTGCTTTCCGGGGGGAAATAAATCGGGATTGAACATCATAAATACCGAGGCAAGCCTGAACCGGGC
Organism: Chitinophagaceae bacterium; assembly: GCA_019638615.1. GTDB lineage: Bacteria > Bacteroidota > Bacteroidia > Chitinophagales > Chitinophagaceae > Agriterribacter. Next base: position 218,707 of record JAHBTL010000005.1, read on the forward strand.
AATTATTTCAATATTGATTTCCGGCCTGTATAATTGAAGTGCTATACCATCCTCCAGGTTTTCCTTTATAAGCCTGTATAAAAACTTATTCTGGTGATCGGTCAGCTTTTTATGTGCCGCAGGGTGGTATTTCTGAAGGTCATAAACAATGATCGGATTCATCACTTTCAGCAATTCCTGTACCATATTCATGGCAATGAATATTTCGTGAACAGGGTTTTCGCTTTCTTTCTTCGTGGTGGAGCACTCATTTTCATTATCCCTCAACGTCATATCAATCACATTCTCCACCAGCGCATCTTTATCGGCATAAAACTGGTAAATGGTTTTTTTACTGATGCCCAGTTGAGAAGCGATTTCATCCATACTGATGCTCCGGATACCATACCTTAAAAAAAGATCATGCGCCTTCAATGCAATTCTTTCCTGTATCTCCATAACTTCAAAAATCGGGGACAAAACTACGGAAACTTTTTATGTAACCAAAGTTTCCATCCCTTTTTTTTACCGTTTATCAAAACACACGCGCAGTATATAATTTTTTGTTTTAATACAAAAAAAAGGTCTTTTTATCCTTTTTGGGTGCTTCCATCCATGAACTGCATAAAAAGTATATAGGTTATCGCCCAACCGGCAGTCCATCAAAAATAACATCAACAGCCATCTATATGTTAATTTTGGTGCATAAAGGCAAATAACGATTATGAGAAAATGGCTCCGCAATCTTTTTCAGTATTTCCTTCAGGGACTTATTATCCTGGCGCCCATAGTCATCACCATTTGGGCGCTTACTTCCCTCTTTAATTTTGTTGACCGGATATTACCCGATGCCCTCGAACAGTTTTTCCCTGATATCTCCTCATACTATTTTCCCGGACTGGGATTAGCGGTGGCTATCATCATCATCTTCCTGGTAGGCTATATTTCAAGCTCGTTTATTGTGAGCAAGCTGGTAGAATTGTTTGACAGCATCCTCCAGAAAACTCCCGGCATCAAAATCATATATTCCACTGTTAAAGATTTTTTTGAAGCCTTTGCAGGTAACAAGCGAAAGTTTGATAAGGCGGTATTGGTATCGGTACATGCCGCGGATGTTTGGCAGGTTGGATTTATTACCCGGCAGTCGCTTACAGAGTTCGGGCTGCATGAGCATGTAGCCGTATATGTTCCACAATCGTACGCCTTTGCCGGGCATCTGTATTTTGTAAAAAAAGACAGGATAAAAATGATCCCCGATGTTAGTTCGGCAGATGCGATGAAACTCGCAATTTCCGGTGGGGTAACATCGCTGGATGAAGATCATGCGTAAGCCTGCTTATTCGGGAGTATTTTATGAGCGAATCCTCCGCAACAGTCATTCCATTAGGGGCTCAATCATTGAGCTGTGATATGTTGCATTTGTATTTTTCAGTTTTTATATACGCCCTGGTTCGGAGAAAAAGCATCAAGGTTCTGTTGCTGAGTCCACAGTAGTACAAAAGCCAAACAGATTTATCTTCGGTGAACAGATTTGAATCTTTAGGTGTATTTTTATTTGTCATTCAACTACTGCTGCCTATGTACAAACAAATTTTAATCAGCCTGTGCCTGCTTCTGCATAACAGCTCCGCTTTTTGCTGGGGCTTTTACGGGCACAAACAAATCAATCACCACGCCGTTTTTCTCCTTCCGCCGGCTATGATGGTTTTTTACAAGCCCAATATTGATTTTATTACCGAGCACGCTGTTGATCCTGATAAAAGAAGATACGTTGTAAAAGAGGAGGGCGCCAGGCACTATATAGATCTGAACCGCTATGGCGCTTACCCGTTCAGCGGACTCCCCCGCAACTGGAATGAAGCTGCCGAAAAGTTCGGCGAAGATTCATTAAAGGCGCATGGCATTGTTCCCTGGTGGATCCATATCATGTTACAGCGCCTTACCAACGCTTTTCGTGAAAAAAACTATCCTGCTATTTTAAAACTGTCGGCGGAAATAGGACATTATGTTGCCGATGCGCATGTGCCGCTGCATGCGCACAGCAATTATAACGGGCAGCAAACCAACCAGCACGGCATACATGGTTTGTGGGAAAGCCGCATACCCGAGTTACTGGCAGCCACTCATTTTGATTACCTCGCAGGCAAAGCCGAATACATTTCAAACCCACAAAAGTTTGTCTGGCAAAGCGTATTGGAAAGCGCCGCGGCGGCTGATACTGTATTGGAGCTGGAAAAAACCGTTTCCCTTCAGTTTTCACCCGATCTGAAATATGCTTTTGAAGAAAGAAATGGCTTGCTTGTGCGTCAGTATTCCAGCGCGTTTACCACGGCCTATAACGAGGCAATGAAGGGCATGGTGGAGCGCAGAATGCGCCAATCTATTTTTGCGGTAGCCTGCCTGTGGTATACCGCCTGGGTAAATGCAGGACAGCCGGTACTGGAGTCTGCAGGCTCTGTACATTTTTCAGAAGAAGATATTAAAATATTCGGGGAGCTGGATAAAAACTGGAAAGCGGGGGACATCCAGGACAGAACTTGCGGGAATTAATGTATCTTTGCCGCCCTCAACGATCAGTAAAGTCCATAATAACAGGATTTTATAATTTTTTCAATGGTCCGAAATGATACACAATTTTAACGCCGGCCCCAGTATTTTGCCTAAACAGGTGTTTGAACAAGCCAGTAAAGCTATCCTGAATTTTAACGATACCGGCCTTTCCATACTGGAGATAGGGCACCGCACGGCAACGTTGTTCCAGCCTGTGCTTGATGAGGCGATCGCGCTCACCAAAGAGCTAATGCAGTTGGATAACGACCACGAAGTGTTATTCCTTCATGGTGGCGCTACCACGCAATTCTTCCAGGTTCCCATGAACCTGCTGAATGAAAATGAAACCGCAGCTTATCTTGATTGCGGCACATGGGGCAGCAAACCTATCAAAGAAGCAAAATTGTTTGGAAACGTGAACGTGGTAGCTTCTTCAAAAGATAGAAATTATTCATATATACCCAAAGACTTTGTAATTCCTCCCGATTCAAAATATTTCCATTATACAACCAACAATACCATTGAGGGCACGCAAATGCATTTCGTGCCCGATATCCATGTGCCCCTGGTAGCCGACATGAGCAGCGATATATTAAGCCATGTAATGGACTTCAACAGGTTTTCTCTTATTTATGCCGGAGCCCAGAAAAACATAGGTGCGGCAGGAGTAAACCTGGTGGTGGTAAACAAAAATATTCTGGGTAAAGTAAACAGGGCTTTGCCTTCTATGATGGACTACCGCAAGCATATCGAAAACGGGTCCATGCTTAATACGCCCCCGGTGTTCGCCGTATACGTGTGTATGCTTACGCTGCGCTGGCTGAAAGAACAGGGCGGTGTGGCGGCTATTGAAAAAATAAACAACCGGAAAGCCACTTTATTATACGATACGCTCGACAGCATTCCCGTATTTAAACCTACCGTTGCCAAAGCCGACCGCAGCAAAATGAACGTGGTATTTGTAATGGAAAATCCCGAGCTGGAAAAAGAATTTCTCGACCTGTGCAAAAAAGAAGGAATGGTGGGCGTAAAAGGGCACAGGAGCGTAGGCGGTTTCAGGATCTCATTATACAACGCCCTGCCTTTGAGCAGCGTGGAGGCGCTGGTAGCGCTCATGAAACATTTTGCATTGAAGCATGCATGATTTTAAATTATCCTAACGAAAATTTTTTATGGCGACTATTGTTCCGTTCAAGGCCCTGCGTCCGCAGGCACAGTATGCAAAACAGGTGGCAAGCCGCCCTTACGATGTACTTAACAGTAAGGAGGCAAAGGAAGAAGTAAGAGGAAACCCCTATTCGTTCCTCCACATTACAAAGGCTGAAATTGATTTACCGGAAGATACAGATGTCCATTCTCAAAAAGTATATGAAAAAGCGAAAGAAACCCTGAATGTATATATCCAGAGAGAAGTACTGTTCAGGGAATCAAAGCCGTGTTATTATATATACCAGCTGGTAATGAACGGCAAAAGCCAGACAGGGCTGGTGTGCGCTTCATCTGTTGATGATTACGAGAACGGCATCATCAAAAAGCATGAATTCACCCGTCCCGAAAAAGAGCAGGACCGTATCAATCATATTGCTGCTACGGGTGCGCAAACGGGCAATGTATTCCTGGCGTATAAAAATGTTGATGAGTTGGATGAGCTGGTTGAAAAATGGAAGAAAGAAAAATCTCCCATATATGACTTCGTTGCCGACGACAATATCGGCCACACTGTCTGGATCGTTACGGATGATAAAACCATTGAAAAAATTACAGCTCTTTTCGCCGAAAAAGTAGCAGCCACTTATATTGCCGACGGGCATCACCGCGCCGCCAGCGCCGCTAAAGTGAGGCTTACGGCAGCAGGAAATTCTGAAGGAGCCGGATATTTTCTTACAACGCTGTTTCCTGCTTCGCAGTTGTACATTATGGATTACAACAGGCTGGTAAAAGATTTAAATGGATTGAGTAAAGAAGAGTTCCTGGAAAGAACCAGTGAAAGCTTTGAAATTGAAAAGGTGGACAAGGCAGTAGCTCCGCAGCAGCTTCATCAATTTGGCATGTATGTGGATGGTAACTGGTATAAGCTTACGGCAAAGCCGGGAACTCATACAGAAGATCCCATCGGCATACTGGATGTGACCATTTTGCAGAACAACCTGCTGGATAAAATATTGGGTATTGCCGATCCGCGCACCGATAAAAGAATTGATTTTGTAGGAGGCATCAGGGGGCTGGAAGAACTGGAAAAAAGAGTGAACAGCGGCGAGATGAAGGTAGCTTTTAGCCTGTTTCCCGTTAGTATTCAGCAGTTGTTCGACATTGCCGACAGCGGCAATGTAATGCCTCCCAAAAGCACCTGGTTCGAGCCAAAGCTGAGGGATGGACTGCTGACGCATTTGATAGATTGATTTCTTCGTGCAGGGTTCCGAAACTTCTAAAGGTTCGGAACCCTTTGATGATAATCGCCGGTTGAGCTACTCAGCCGGCTTTTTTTTACGTATATGATGATATACGGAGCCGGCACCACAAATCAGTAATCCAAATCAGAAATCATCAAATCAGCAATCAGCAATCAAAATTATATCTTTACCGCTATGAAACACTTTTGGGTATTACTCCTATTGCTTGGAGGTTACTTTACCGGCTTTTCGCAGGAGAACGCGGACACATTACAGAAAATAGGCCGCGACTATATGCGCAAAGGCGACTGGGGAAACGCCGTAATGGTTTTTAAACGGGCGCTTCAGCAAAAGCCCGGCGATATGGAACTGTTAAAAGACATTGCCTATACTTATTACCTGGAAAAAGATTTTGCCCGCTCCCTGGAAACCATCAAACCGGTAATAGAACGCGAAGACGCGGATGTGCAGAGCTTCCAGATTGCCGGCACTATACACCGTGCCATTGAAGACGTTAAGGAAGGAACGAAAGTGTATACCCGCGCGTTGAAGAAATTTCCTTACAGTGGCGTACTGTACAGCGAATACGGTGAACTGCTGTGGCAGAAAAAAGATTATAACGCTATCGTGCAATGGGAAAAAGGAATAGAAACAGATCCGAACTATGCGGGTAACTATTACAACGCCGCCCGCTTCTATTATTTTACTACCGACAGGATATGGAGCCTGCTGTATGGTGAGATCTTTACAAACCTCGAAAGCTATACCATCCGCACCGCCGAAATAAAAACGATATTATTTGACAGCTACCGGAAGCTGTTTTCAGACGCTGATCTTTTAAAAAACTACAATCCTAAAAAGAAGAACGCGTTTGAAAAAGCTTTTCTCACCTCTATGAATACCCAGTCTTCGCTCGCCGCTACGGGTATTGACCCGCAAAAGCTCATTGCCATCCGCACAGGGTTCATTAAAAACTGGTACGAAACCAATGCCGTAACATTTCCTTTCCGCTTATTTGATTATCACAAACAATTAATCTCGTCTAATATGTTCGAAGCTTATAATCAATGGCTGCTGGGCTCGGGCATAAAAGCGGAAGATTACCAGGAATGGATCACGAACAATAAAGCCGCCTACGATACATTCAATAATTTTCAGCGTGGCCGCGTTTTCAAATTACCAAAAGACCAATATTATCAAAATAAATAAGTTTTCGTTTTTCTTTATTGGCTTTTTAACTTAATTTGAAACTCAAGCTAAACAACGATCGCTATGGCTCAACCCCAACGACTATTTGATTGCATTGACTATCAGTTACAGAAGTTCCCGAAGGAAGATATGCTGGTTGCCAAAGAAAACGGCGTATGGAAAAAATACAGCACGGAAGAAGTAAAGAAAAGTGCTGTACAATTAGCGGCAGGGTTACTGGCATTGGGCGTTTCCGGGAATGATATGACTACCGAAAACAGGGATAAGATCGCCATCATTTCCAACAACCGGCCCGAATGGCTGATCACCGACCTGGCAGTGCAGCAAAGCGGCGCCATTCTTGTACCCATCTATCCTACTACCAATCCGCTTGAAATAGAATTTATTTTCAACGATGCAGCGGTAAAATATGTTTTTGTAAGCAGCGATGAATTATTGCAAAAAATAAAAGGCATACAGGCTAAAATACCCAGCCTTAAAGATATTTATACTTTCAACCGCATTGAAGGCGCCAAACACTGGAGCGAAGTATTGAACATGGCAACCGAAGCCACTACGACAGAAGTAGAAGCAGTTAAAAACAAAATCCAGAAGCACGATCTTGCCACGATTATTTACACATCCGGCACCACCGGCACTCCAAAAGGTGTAATGCTAAGCCATAACAATATTGTTCAGAATACCTTTCTTGCAAAAGAAAGTTTCCCGTTTGAAGACAGTCCTGAATACAGGGCGTTGAGCTTTTTACCGCTCAATCATATTTTTGAAAAAACGATCAGCTATATATACATGTTCAGTGGCATCGGCATTTATTATGCCGAAAGCCTTGAAACGATCGCCGCTAACCTGCAGGAAGTAAAGCCGCATGTATTCTCTACCGTGCCCCGACTGCTTGAGAAGGTATATGAAAAGATCGTTGCCAAAGGCGCGGCGCTCACAGGTATTAAAAAGCAGTTGTTCTTTTGGGCGGTAGCGCTGGGCAGGCGCTACGATAATCTGAAGGATGGAGGCTTTTTTTATAATATGCAGCTATCGCTTGCCAATAAGCTTATTTTCAGCAAGTGGAGAGAAGCGCTGGGAGGCAACATCAAATACATTATTACCGGTGGCGCAGCCTGTCAGGAAAGATTGCTCAGGATATTCAACGCGGCGCAGATACCGTTGTACGAAGGGTACGGTCCCACGGAAAATTCTCCTGTAATTTCTGTTAACAGGAAGACTCCCGGCATGATGAAATTCGGGACAGTAGGCCCCCCCATTAAAGGTGTGGAAGTTAAGCTGATGCAGGACGGGGAAATATGCGTGAAAGGCCCATCGGTGATGGTAGGTTATTACAAGCGCCCCGACCTGACTGCCGAAGCGATCATTGACGGCTGGCTGCATACGGGCGATATCGGTATTTTTGAAGACAATACTTTTTTAAGAATTACAGACCGCAAAAAAGAATTGTTCAAAACCAGTGGCGGTAAATACGTTGCCCCTACTGCCATTGAGAACAAGCTTAAGGAATCGCGCTTTATTGAACAGGTGATCGTAATTGGCGCAGGAGAAAAATTTGTAAGCGCCTTAATAGTACCTTCTTTTGTGAATCTGAAGGACTGGTGCGAAAAGAATGGCATACCTTTTACTACCAATGAAGCCATCATAAAAGAGCCCAAAGTAATTGAGCACTATAAAGAAATTGTAGAGGATTTCAACACGCTGTTCAATCATGTAGAACAGGTGAAGAAGTTTGAGCTGCTGCCCCGAGAATGGAATGTAGAATCCGGTGAAGTAACACCCAAGCTCAGCCTGAAAAGAAAAGTGATCATGGAAAAATATAAAGATTCTATTGAGCGCATTTACTCCTGATAAGAGCCATACAGATGCCCCTGTTGATTGGGATGCATTAAAAGCCCGTGACCGTTTTGGCTCATGGCTGGGCATCCGTTCGCTGGAAACGAAGCCAGGATATAGCAAGCTGCAAATGACCGTGCGCGAAGAAATGCTGAACCCCATGGGCATTACACACGGAGGCATTGTCTTTTCTTTTGCCGACACCGCGTTGGGGTATGCCTGCAATGCAGGAGGAAAGCGTGCTGTAGCGCTGGAAGCGTCTATCAGCTTCATCAAAGCTTCTTATGCAGGAGATATACTGACAGCCGAAACACAGCAGGTGCATGACGGAAAAACGACCGGCTTATACATAATAACTGTGATCAATCAGCGAAATGAAAAAATAGCCTTGTTCAAGGGAACCTGTTTTAATAAAGGAGGAGAATGAAGTTTTGGATTCAGGTTGCAGGTTACGGGTTTCTGGTTTTGAGTTTGAAGTTGAAAGAACGAACTATAAACAACAAACCATAAACTCCAAACATCTCAAATCAGCTATATCCAAAACAAACGGCTGATATCTTACACAGATTCTTCCCTCGCGGAGGTATATCATTTTTATCCAACAGTTATTTGTTCGCTCAGAATGACAAGAAAAAACAATTGACAATGGATGATTGACAATTGATTTGAAACTATAAACTATAAAAACGCTGATAGCTGATCGCTGACAGCTGATCGCTTTTTTTTCGTATTTTCATTTCGATGAAGAATATTTTAATTACAGGCGCTAATGGCAATTTGGGAGTCGCCGCTGTAAAAAAATTCCTTGACAGCGGTTACAGGGTAATAGCTGTTGCGCGTTCGGGCAGCGAGCTGGGTTTTGCCGTTGGGCATTCCGGTTTTGAACTTCACCAGGTAGATCTGTCGGACGAAAACGCTTCCACGCTTTTTATGAAAGAGGCGATTGACCTGTATGGCACTATTGACGGAGCCCTGTTTTTAGCCGGAGGGTTTGCTATGGGCAATATTGAGAATACATCAGGCGATGATTTGAAGAAAATGTTTTCACTGAATTTTGAGACCGCCTATTTCATCATGCGGCCCCTGTTCACACATATGCTCCAGCAGGGGTGCGGACGCATGGTTTTTATTGGAGCAAGAGCGGTGCTGGAAGCAGAACAGGGGAAAAACTCCTTGGCATATATCCTGTCGAAATCTCTTTTATTTACACTTGCTGAGGCACTAAATGCCGCCGCCAAAGGAAAAAATGTATCGGCTTCAGTAGTCGTACCAGGCATTATAGACACGCCCCCCAATAGGAAAAGCATGCCCGGTGCAGATTTCAGTAAGTGGCCTACCCCGGAGCAAATAGCCGGTGTGCTGGAGTTTATTTGCCGCGACACCGACAGCCCGGTAAGAAATACTGTGTTTAAAGTATACGGCAACTCCTGATGTATATTTTTACAACCGCACGAACTGCCTGCTGATAACAACGCCATTTTGTACTATAGACAGTATTTGGACTCCCGTGGATTGTTTTGCATTGTTGATGGTATACAACTGTGTGCCTTTTGAAAGAGTAATTTGCTGTTGGTGAATAGTACTGCCATTTACGGTTGATATCAGGAGTTTCGCTGTTCCTCCCGCATCGGCATTGATCTGTACTGTTACCTGGTTGCCGGAAGAAAGAATGCTTTTCAGCTTAAGACCTGTTTCCTGCTGGCTTTTCAGCACGATTACGTTCGAATAAATGATCGTGCCATCCGCTTGTGTAGCCTTTACCCTGTAATATATCTTAGCGCCATTGCCAGGCAAACGGTGGTCGTAAAAAATATGTTTTTCACTTTGAACTGAAATATCCGCAGCGATGGGGTCAAAATGTACGCCATCTGCCGAACGTTCCAGTTCCAGTTGATGTAAGCTGCCCGATTCTGTTACGGCACATTGTACAGCAGCCGTATTGTTTTGAATTGAGCCGGAAAGCTGTGAAATTTTTACCGGTAATATGCTTAATCCCCGTACGGTAATATTATCAAAAACAAAACGGTTCAACCCTCCGGAATTGATAAATACATCATAACCGTATAACCTGAAAGTAATAGACGAAGTAAGATTATTATAAATACCTCCCAACGCAACAGAAACGGTTGGGGCACTGGTTGTAAGTGTTTGTGTTGTAATGTCTGTAGCAAATCCGTCAAGACTGGAACGCAATGCCCATCTCCTTGGTCCGGAACCAGAAGGCGAACCGGTGGTGCTTCTCCTGAGCACCAGATCAATACTGGACAAATTGAGTGTATAGCCAACATTAGGCGTTAAAGTAAACTCAAGGTACATGTTCGTATTAATGGCGCCCGTGGGCCAACCGCCTTCCCCAAAATAAACAGTACCGCCATTGTATGCGCCCGATGGAATAGAAGGACTGAGCGACGCAGCACTTACGGTATTCTGGGTGCCCGCTGTGCCTGCCAAAGTATTATTAAAAGTCCAGTTGCCCACAGCAGCCTGGCTCCGGGCTAAAATCGGCAATGAAAACAAGGCAATGAAAACAATCAATTTCGCCAGGCGGGAATAAAGAAGATTACACATAAAAAAAGGTCTTGAGTTGGTAAATTAGGCCTGACACTGTGCCAAGCCTAATTACATTGAAAAAATCAATAGTCAAACAGATAGGTGTAAACTCTTACGATATACTAAACGTATTTTTGGGATCACCTAGTATAAACATTTAAAAAAATATGCCCCTTGTGGGTTTTAAGCCTTGGCCGGCGGCAGGGAATTCTTCAGCTCAATACTGATAATCATATTATAACGAATGTGGTGGAATGCAAAAAGAAGCGGATGTTTTAGCAAATGTTAATTGCATTCATTTATCTTCAATGAATTAAAACTTTCTTTATGCAGGAGCTCATCGACCGGTTAAAAGCCCAGGCAGGATTGACCGATGAACAGGCGGTTAAAGCTATAACGATTGTAAAAGATTTTGCAAAAGAAAAATTCCCGCTTTTTTCGGGCGCTATTGAAAAGGTTTTTACCAAATACGGCCCAAAAGAGGAAGATGATTTCATGCCTTAAAAAAAAGCTCCTGCATAAACCATTCGTTGCAGAAGCTGTTTTATTATGTTGCGGCAGGCAGAAATTGTATTAACCTTGTAATACCTCACGGGCTATTACAATTTTTTGTATTTCGCTTGTACCTTCTCCTATCGTACACAGTTTGCTGTCTCTGTAAAACTTTTCCACCGGGAAATCTTTAGTATAACCATAGCCACCAAAAATTTGTACAGCGTCATTCGATACTTTAACAGCTACCTCACTTGCATAATATTTTGCCATAGCGGCTTCCTTTGTCATGGGCAGGCCTTTGTTTTTCTTATCGGCAGCCTGCATAATCAATAGCTCCGCGGCCATGATTTCTGTTGCCATATCGGCCAACTTAAACGAAATACCCTGGAAATTAGCGATCGGCTGGTCGAATTGGTACCTTTCTTTGGAATATTGTAAAGCCGCTTCATAGGCGCCAGAGGCAATGCCAAGAGCCAGTGCTGCAATAGATATTCTGCCGCCATCCAGCACTTTAAGGGATTGTTTAAATCCTTCGCCCACGTTTCCGAGGCGGCTGCTGTCCGGTATCCTGCAGTTATCAAATATCATTTCCGCTGTTTCGCTGGCCCTCATTCCCAACTTGTTTTCTTTTTTGCCACCGGCAAAGCCAGGCGTTCCTCTTTCTACAACAAAAGCCGTAGCGTTGTTTTTGGCGCGGGGCTCGCCGGTACGTGCAATTACCACTGCTACATCACCCGACTTTCCATGCGTGATCCAGCATTTGGTGCCATTCAGTATCCAGTCATTGCCATCCTTTACAGCCGTGGTTTTCATATTGCCCGCGTCGCTTCCCGTACCCGGCTCAGTCAGTCCCCAGGCGCCTATCCATTCGGCCGATGCAAGTTTGGGCAGGTACCGTTGTTTCTGGTCTTCATTTCCGAACGTGAGTATATGTCCCGTGCATAAAGAATTATGCGCAGCCAGGCTTAATCCAACCGAGCCGCATACTTTTGAAACCTCTTTAATGATAGCAACATATTCCAGGTAGCCCAAACCTGCTCCGCCGTATTGTTCCGGTACCAATACTCCCATCAGACCCAAAGCCCCCATCTGCTTCAGTGTATTGACTGGAAACTCCTGGGTTTCATCCCATTGCATCACATAGGGTTTTATATGCTGCACCGCAAAATCCCTGGCAGTCTGTGCAATCTGTTGTGTAAGTTCATCCGGTTTAAAATCCATATACAGTTCTTAATTTTTTACAAAGAAAGGTAATTTAACTTGAGCTAACAATTGTTAGTGTGTGGTTAGGTAAGGCGCTATTTTTTGAAAGACTCCTTCTGTAACAAGATGAATCTCTTTTAGTTGGTCAATAGAATCAATGTTACCATGCTGCATGCGATACTGGATAACGGCATTACCCAACTGATATTTTATATATGGATGCGCTTTTAATATATCAAGCGAAGCCGTGTTAATATTTAACTTATGTACATTGGAGCCGGAGCAGGTAAGATGGTTTCTGATCTTCTGATATACCGTATCATGAATGCCATATACTTCGGCGATCTGCTCAACGGAGTAAAATCCACCCAGTTTATCCCGGAAATGAACAATGCGCCCAGCCAGCTTACTGCCAATTCCCGGCAGTTTGATAAACGCCGTTGTATCTGCGGAGTTGATATCAACCGGTTCTTTCGCGTTGTCGGTTACCGGTTTGTAGACCGATATAGGCATTGTCTTTTCGTTGTATTTGCCTGGCTTTCCTATTCTTGCATAAGGCAATAACCGGTTGTAATCTTCTTTTTTTAAACCGAATATTTTACCCATATCTTCCGGTTTATAAAACTGTCCTCCCTTTGAAATATAGTTTTCAATTGTCTGGATGGTGCGATCGCTTATTCCAAGCTGTTGCCAGCCGGCCGGGGATAAAGTATTGGGATCAAAATAAAACAGGGAAGGTGACGGGCTGGCTTTACCGGGTGTTATAAACGACTGAACCGTGTCTGTGCCATGAGTATCAGCATGCTCATCATTATCCCTTAGCCGGGCTTTATAGGCAGCCACTTCCTGCCTGAAAACAACTGCTTCTTTTTCATTAACGACATTATTTTTACCGGGGAACAACGAGGGAAATATCCATACACAGGATATAATAAAGAGCAATACAATAATGCCTGTGCGTTCTTTTTTTGAGAAGTTAAAATACTCCCTGGTGCGGTTAGCCATGATGTTGCGTTTATATTTCTATACGTAAGTTAGTTTATTATATGAACATCTCAGGCAAAGTAATGTATGTTTTGGGGTTAGAAGAATACGTTACTTATAATATAAAACGTATAGCGGAGAGCTCTTTTCCCACTTGCTGAATGCCGTTCAGAATTCTTTTGGTTTGTGCAGGGGAGGATTTTTTAATCCCTTTCACATATTGTGCAAGCAAACTCTGGTTCATACCCAGCCTTTCCGAAAGAGCTTTTACGTTGATTACTTTATAAAAATCAATAAACTGCTGCAGATCCAATTTTATTTTGAGATCCTCTTCTGTCACAAGTATATCTTTATCTTCAAAATACAGGGTAAGCGCTTCAATCATATTCGATTTTAGTTCTTCAAGCGAAGTACCAATGGTATATACAGGAAATTTTTCCGAATAAGCTGAAAATCCTGTTTTGGTTTTTTCAATGATCATTTCAACTTTCATATCACACATTATTTTAACCGAATGCGGGTATTTGTATCGTTAACTGGTCATACGCCAGCTCTATCCCGTCCGGCAAGGTTTTACTTACCTCTTCGTGCTTACCCAACTGGTGACTGATATGAGTAAAATAGGCCCGGGGTATATTGAGCTCTTGAACGAGGGCTGTCGCCTCGCTGAGCGAAAAATGAGAAATATGTTTTTCTTTGCGCAAAGCATTTACCACCAGTATATCGCTGCCTTTTATTTTTTCTTTGCTGGGTTCATCTATCCGGTTGGCATCTGTTACATAGGTGAATTTTCCAAAACGAAAGCCCAGCACGGGCATATGTAGGTGCCATACCTGTATAGGAGTAATCGTAATGTCGCCTATTGTGAATGGCTCGGTTGAAATGATATTCTGACGGATGTTAGGGGCGCCCGGGTATTTTTGTTCGGCAAACGCGTAAGGGAATTCCCTGATAATGACTTCCAGCGTCATTTCAGTACCATATATCTCCATTGCCTTTCCCGAAAAATAATTAAAGCCCCTTACATCGTCCAGCCCTGCTACGTGATCCTTGTGCGCATGCGTATAAATGATCGCGTCCAGTCGTTTTACACCGGCCCTCAGCATTTGATAACGGAAATCGGGTCCTGAATCTACAGCAATAGTGGTTTGCGCTGTTTGTACCAGTATGCTGGAACGTAATCGGTTGTCTTTTTTGTTGGCAGAGGTACAAACCGCACAATCGCACCCGATCATGGGAACACCGCTGCTTGTACCGGTTCCTAAAAATGTAATTGTAACGGGGGGATAGCTCACGCATCAAAGCTAAAAGAAAATGGAGAACAGCAGGAATGAAAATTTATAATAGCATGGCTGCTCCGGCTTTATTTTTTATTCGTTTGCCGGCTTTGCCATAATTTCTTCAAACAGCTTCTGCGATTCGTGCGTGAGTGAATCGAAGCTGATGTTGAGCTGGGGCATAAGATCTGCTATTGTATTGATACGTCCCTCGAGGTTAAGGAACTTGTTGAGCACTACCACTTTTTTTTGCTGCAGGATACAATAACCGCTCTGGAAAGTGCCTCTTTCGTAACGTACCACATACCCGGCTTCTTCTAAAATCAATTCTATCCTGTTTAACGTAGATTGGTTATACTTCATCGCAGACAAAGTTACTATAAGCATACTTGCTATGGAGCGAACGGTTATCCACATTTGTGGATAGTAAGATGTTGCAGGAATGTTAAGAAAGAAATATCCGATGGCTACTTGCTGATGATTTTAATTTCGACACGCCGGTTGGCAAGTTGTTCTGCTTCATTTAATTCTTCTGTAAATAATTTCCTGCTTGAGCCAAAGCCTTTGTATCGCATTCTGTCGGCTCCAATGCCATGTCCTTTTAAATAGTCATATACAAATTTTGCTCTTTGTATGGAAAGGTCGCGCGTGCCTGTATCTACGTCTACCGCATCAAGATTGTTTACTTCACAGCAAATATGACCCTGTATTTCTATTTGTAAAGAGGGAACATAGCGCATTACCAGCAGCAGTTCTTCCAGTATTTTAAATGAAGATGCTATGGGAAAATGCCGACCCCCGATAAAATTGAGATTCTTAAGCACAATGCTGTCGCCCGTTTTCGTTTCAGTGTCTTTTACAAAATCGTGTATAGTATTAAATTCTTTAGGCCTGGGCTTTTCCTTTTGCGGAGGTGTTGGAGGGGCTGTGGCTGTTTGCTGAACAGGAGGAGCAGCAGAGGAGGCGGTAGGCGCCGGCCTTACTTTGGGAATACTGCTGATTACGATCTCAACACGTCGGTTCAGCCACCTGTTTTCCTCGGTGCTGTTGTCGAATAATGGTTTCCGTTTTCCCCAGCCTATTTGCTGTGTTATTAATTTATCCGTTGCGCCTTTAACGTATAGATAATCCCTGATGGCAAATACCCTCATCACCGAAAGGGTATCATTATACCCATTGTTGCCAATGCTGTCGCAATGCCCGGTGAGATGAATGTTCTTAATAAAACCCTTCTGCATCACGCCAGAAAAAAAGCTGTCTATCGATTGTTTTCCTTTATCGGTAAGTATGAATTTGTCAAAATCAAATTGTACGTAAAGCGTATCAAGAATTTGCCCTTTTGCAACAGCGCTGTAAAAGAAATACAGGATGAGCAAAAATCCGGGTTTCAGGTAAAACTTTCTTTGTAAAGTTGTAATCATATCCGGGACAAAATATTAATTACAAGCCATTAAAAAAAATGACATCTCTTCAGGCATTGGCGGCATCTCCTCCTTTATTTATTCGTCATCCTTACCACCGGGATAATCATTTCCTCGATACTAATGCCGCCGTGCTGAAAAGTATTTTTATAATAGTTGGAATAATAGCCATAATTATTAGGATAGCAGAGGTAGCTGTCCTCTCTTGCAAAAATAAAAGAAGAGTTTACATTGGGTACAGGCAGTCCCACTTCTTTGGGATCGCGGTAGGCAAGCACTTCTTTGGGTTCATAGTTAAGATTGCGTCCATGCTTATATCGCAGGTTGGTAGTAGTTTGCTTGTCGCCTACCACTTTGCAGGGCGTTTTAACCCTTACGCTGCCATGGTCGGTAGCTACGATCAGTGTAATGGGTTTGTCGGCGATTTTTTTCAATGCCTGGTGTAAAGGGGAATGCTCAAACCAACTGGTGGTAAGGCTTCGGTAGCTCGACTCATCGCTGGCCAGTTCTTTCAGTACTTCCATTTCTGTACGGGCATGGCTCAGCATGTCAACGAAATTGTACACTATCACATTTAAGTCGTTCTGCAGCAGGTTGTGAATATTGTCAACCAGTTTCTGCCCGTCCTGGTGATTGACCACTTTTGTATAGGAGTACCTGGCGTCTCCCTTGCCCAGGCGCTTTAGCTGTGCTTTCAAAAACTCCTCTTCGTGCAGGTTCTTACCTCCTTCTTCATCATCGTTTTTCCATTGGGCAGGAAAATTTTTTTCAATGTCAAGCGGCATCATACCGGCGAAAATGGCGTTGCGGCTGTATTGGGTAGCGGTGGGCAGTATTGAATAAAATGTTTCTTCTTCATGTATCCTGAAGCTTTCTGAAAAAATCGGCTGAATACTCTTCCACTGATCGTAACGCAGGTTGTCTATCAGCGCTACAAAAAGCGGTTTTCCTTTTTCCAGATGGGGCAATACTTTATAGCGGAGCAGGGTATGGCTCATAATAGGGGCATCCGTACTTTTGGGATTTACCCACGACGCATAATTTTTGCTGATGAATTTAAAAAACTCTGTATTGGCCTCATTTTTCTGAGTTTGAAATACTTCCCGCATTTCAGGACTGTCGCTTTTCTCCATCTCCAGTTCCCAATACACCAGCTTTTTATACAGGTCCATCCATTCGTTGTAATTGGGGTTGCTGTTCAATGCCATAAACAGGTTGCGGAACTCCTGCTGGTAGGCACTGGTGGTTTTTTCGGCTACCAGCCTGCGGTTGTCTATTATTTTTTTTAAGCTCAGCAGTACCTGGTTAGGGTTAACGGGCTTTATCAGGTAATCGCTTATCTGCGACCCGATGGCATCGTCCATCAGGTTTTCTGTTTCGTTTTTGGTGATCAGCACTACCGGTAGTTGCTGGTTGATCTCCTTGATCTTTGCCAGTGTTTCCAGTCCGGTAATACCCGGCATTGTTTCATCCAGCAGTACTACATCAATGATATTTTCCTTTACAAAATCCAGCGCGTCATACCCATTGGTAAGCGTGTGCACTTCATATCCTTTGTTTTCAAGAAAAAGCTTTTGCGACTGCAGGCTTTCCATTTCATCATCCACCCAAAGTATTTTTGCCAGAGACATTGATTTTTATTTTTATGTTTAACAGGTCAAATGTAGGTATTCATTTCCCGCTTTTTACCTTTGCACCTGTTCCGTTATTTTTTTAACATTTTTGCATGTCTTTCAGAAAAATCATCAACGATCCGGTATATGGGTTCATTACCATAGACAACCCGTTGATCTCAGAGATCATTTCGCATCCGTGGTACCAGCGTTTGCGGCGTATCAAACAAATGGCGCTGGCGCATCTGGTATACCCGGGGGCCGTACATACCAGGCTGCATCACTCGTTAGGAGCCTACCATTTAATGGGAAATGCCCTGAATGAATTAAAAAGCAAAGGTGTTGATATAAGCAATGAGGAAGAGACGGGCGCTAAGATCGCTATCCTTTTGCACGATATCGGGCATGGCCCTTTTTCGCACGCCCTGGAAAACGTGCTGATGGAAAATGTGCGCCATGAAGAGTTGTCGCTGCTTTTAATGGAAGAACTGAACCGGCAGTTCAACGGTCAGTTGCAAACAGCCATTGATATTTTTACGAACAGGTATTCCAAGCCATTCCTGCACCAGTTGATCAGCGGCCAGTTAGACGTTGACCGGATGGACTATCTTACCCGCGACAGCTTTTTTACCGGCGTAAATGAGGGGGTAATCGGATATGACCGCATCATAAAAATGCTTGCCGTACACAACGGTGCGTTGATGGTGGAAGAAAAAGCCATTTACTCCATAGAGAAATTCCTGGTGGCCCGCAGGCTGATGTACTGGCAGGTATATTTGCATAAAACAGTGTTAGGCGCTGAAATGCTGCTGGTAAAAATACTGGAACGAGCCCGCGAAGCAGGGCTTGAAAACCCCGACAGCATACAGGAGGGTACTCTGAAAATGTTCCTGCTGAACCGGTACGAAGGACGGATCGCGGATCACCTCGATGCTTTTTGCCGCCTGGATGATACAGACGTCATAGCAGCCATAAAAAGCTGGTGCTATCACCCCGATAAAGTGTTGTCTCTTTTATGCGAAGCTGTCATGAACCGCCACTTATTAAAAGTGCGTTTGCAAAATACGCCCATCGAAGGGCAGGATTTAGACAGGGCACGGAAAGAAATGATGAAGACTTTCGACATAGATGAAAAAGCCGCCGCTTACCTGGCTTTTACCGGTATCGCGGAAAACCGTACTTATAATCCTTTCAACGAAAAAATCAACATTCTTTTTAAGGATGGAACGGTAAAAGATATATCGCAGGTTGATAATGCGCTCATACAACATAACCTGTCGAGCCCTGTAAAAAAATTTTACATTTGTTATTTTAAACAACCTTTATGACGTTTACAGCAGCCCAGATAGCCATGCTCATCAACGCTAAAATTGAAGGGAATCCTGAAGCATCGGTGGGTTCATTCAGCAAAATTGAAGAAGCGAAGGAAGGGCAGCTTGCTTTTTTGGCAAACCCCAAATATGAGGAATACCTGTATACCACAGGAGCATCCATCATTATTGTAAACGATTCACTCGAGCTGAAAGGAAAGGTACAGGGCACGCTTCTCAGGGTGCCTGATGCGTATACGGCTTTTGCCGGCTTACTTGCCAAATACCAGCAAATGGTTTCCCGGCAACTGACCGGTATCCAGCAGCCTTCTTACATTAGCGCCTCCGCCAAGCTGGGTGAGCAGGTGTTCGTGGGGGCATTTGCTTATATAGGCGAAAACGTGGTAATTGGCAATGGGGTAAAAATATATCCGAATGTGTTTATCGGCAATGATGTTGTTATAGAGGATAATACTATAATACACCCCTCGGTAAGCATTTATTATGGTTGCAGGGTAGGTAAAAATGTTACCATACATGCGGGCTCCGTAATAGGGGGCGATGGCTTTGGGTTTGCGCCACAGGCGGATGGCAGCTTTACAAAAGTGCCGCAAATCGGCAATGTTGTTATAGAAGACAATGTGGAAGTAGGCTCCAATGCCACAATAGACCGTGCAACGATCGGATCTACCATTATCCGGGCAGGCGCCAAGCTCGATAATCTTATCCAGATAGCGCATAATGTTGAAGTGGGTAATAATACGGTAATAGCGGCCCAGGCAGGCGTAAGCGGCAGCACCAAGGTAGGTAAAAATGTAATGATAGGCGGACAGGCGGGTATTGTAGGTCATATTTCAATAGCCGACGGCGCCAAAATAAACGCCCAGAGCGGGGTAAGTAAATCCATTAAACAGCCCGGTGGTGCTGTAACCGGCTCTCCGGCCTACGACTATACCAGTGCCTTGCGTAGCCAGGCCCTCTCCCGGAGGTTACCTGAACTGGAAAAAAGGATACAGGAACTGGAAGCTTTTATCAAACAACTTGTATCCGAAAAAGTTTAAATACAACATGTCATTCATAGCAGACTTCTTATACCGAAGGCATAATCCCTATCTTTGACACCTAATCAACCAACGATGGAAGCGAATTTTAATCCAGATAAGCAGCATACTTTAAAATCGGCTATAAGCATTTCAGGCACAGGGTTACACACTGGTATTAAGGTAGATATGACACTGAACCCTGCAAACCCGGGTTTTGGTATTCAGTTTCAACGCGTTGATTTGGCAGGACAGCCCGTTATCAAGGCTGATTGCGACCTGGTTACAGATACTTCCCGTGGAACTACCCTGGAAGATAAAGGCGCTAAGGTAAGCACAGTGGAGCATATCCTTGCCGCTTTGGTAGGGATGGGAATAGACAACTGTCTGGTTGAGATCAACGGACCCGAAATTCCTATTATAGATGGAAGCTCTGCCCCCTTTGTTGAAATAATTGAAGAAGCAGGAGTGATAGAACAGGCTGCAGCAAAAATATGGTATACCATCGACAATAACATAACCTATTACGATGAGGAAAAGCGGGTGGAAATGGTAGCTGTGCCCTCCATAGAATATAAAATAACGACGCTCATCGACTTTAACAGCCCGGTATTGGGAACACAGCACGCAGGCTTAAAGCACATGCGGGATTTTAGAGAAGAAATTGCACCCTGCCGTACTTTCTGCTTTTTGCATGAACTGGAAATGCTGCTCGACAATAACCTGATAAAAGGCGGCGACATAAACAATGCGATTGTAATAGTAGACAAGCCGGTAACCGATGGAGAAATGGAGCGGTTGGCCAAAGCCTTTGGCAGAAATAAAATCGAGGTAAAGAGTGGCGGCTATCTCAATAATCTTGAGCTCCGTTTTCCGAATGAGCCTGCCCGGCACAAGTTGTTGGATATAGTAGGCGACCTGGCGCTGATAGGCACTCCCGTAAAGGCGCATATCATAGCGAACCGCCCGGGGCATTCTTCCAATGTTAATTTTGCAAAAAAGATCAAGCAATACATTAAGAAAAACAAGCAAATGCTGGATGTGCCGGTATACGATCCCAACCAGGTGCCGGTATATACAACACAGCAAATTGAAAAAACCCTGCCCCACCGTTACCCGTTTTTGTTGGTAGATAAGATCATTGAACTGAGCGATACCCATATAGTAGGTATTAAAAATGTAACATTCAATGAGCCGTTCTTTGTTGGCCATTTTCCGGGCAACCCCGTAATGCCCGGCGTTTTACAGATAGAGGCATTGGCGCAAACAGGAGGCATACTGGCCATTAACGCGCTGCCTCCGGGAGATTATGATACCTATTTTGTAAAGATGGACGACGCGCGGTTCAGGCATAAAGTTGTGCCGGGCGATACCATGATATTAAAAATGGAGCTAACGGCCCCCATCCGGCGTGGGATGTGTGAAATGCGGGGTACCGTTTATATAGGTAATAAAATCGCTACAGAAGCTACGCTAATGGCTCAATTGGTAAAGCGATAGTGATAGATATTATCTTTTCCTTATTTTTGCGGGCTTTCAGGTAACGCACCTGACCTTTTTGTATATACTCAATGCTTAATGCCACAGTCAGCACTCCTAATAAGTTACAATCAATGATTCATCCTCATACATATATTCATCCTAATGCCAAGCTTGCTACCAATGTAAAAGTAGACCCTTTTACGGTGATACATCACAACGTAGAGATAGGGGAAGGCACCTGGATCGGCAGTAATGTAACGATTATGGAGGGGGCCAGGATTGGCAAGAATTGCCGCATCTTCCCCGGGGCAGTACTATCGGCTATTCCGCAGGATCTGAAGTTTGAAGGAGAGGATTCGCTGGTGGAAATCGGGAACAACACGACAATACGCGAGTTTGTGACGATCAATCGCGGAACCAACGAGCGCGGAAAAACGACTGTCGGAAATAACTGCCTGATACAGGCCTACAGTCATATTGCCCATGATTGCGCTATTGGCAATAACTGTATTATAACCAATAATACCCAAATGGCGGGGCATGTAGTAATGGGCGATTGGGCCATTTTAGGGGGGATGTGCGCAGTGCACCAGTTTGTAAAAATAGGGGCGCATGCTTATATAGGAGGTGGCTCGCTGGTGGGAAAAGACGTCCCGCCTTATATCAAAGCTGCCCGCCAACCGCTCAGCTATGCTGGTGTAAATTCTATCGGTTTAAAAAGGAGAGGATTTACAGTCGATAAGATCAATCACATACTCGACATCTACAGGACCATTTACAACAAAGGACTGAACACATCGCAGGCGGTAGAGTTCCTGGAAGAAGAGTTCCCTGCCACCGATGAACGGGACGAGATCGTGACCTTTATCCGGGAAAGCGGAAGAGGCATCATTAAACGCTACACCAAAAACAGCGTGGATGACGATATTGCTGACTAATACAGGTAAACGCTTCAACCGCGAATGGATATTCCGGCACCTGGATTTTCAGTTTGTTACAGGCACATATTATGCAGTTACGGGTCCCAACGGATCCGGTAAATCAACACTTTTGCAGGTCATTGCCGGAGCGCTTTCGCCCAGCGAAGGAAGTATAAGCTTTCAGGCAGAAAACAGGAAAGCAGTAGCAAACCATCATGGAGGCGATCAGTTGTTCAGCTTTATTTCGATCGCTGCACCTTACCTGGAGCTGATTGAAGAAATGACACTTGTCGAGTTTCTCCGTTTTCACGCCCGGTTCAAACCGTTCCTGCCTTCATTAACAACAGCGTCTGTTATAGACATTATCGGGCTGGAAAAGGCCAGGGACAAACAAATACGATTTTTCAGCAGTGGAATGAAACAAAGAGTAAAGCTGGCTCAGTCCATATTGTCGGCTACTCCTGTTTTATTGCTGGATGAACCCTGTACCAACCTGGATGCCGAAGGGATCAGGCTGTATAAGCGCCTGGTAGAAGAGTATGCATCAGGCAAGCTTATTATTGTCAGCAGCAACGATGAAACAGAATACAGCTTTTGCCGGGAGCAGATCAATATCCTGGATTACAAATAAATTGAACGCTTCCTTTGTTCGTGACCGGTCAACGCTTATCCCGGGCACGGAACCACCGGCAAGCCCTATCGCCTGCTGGCGATCAGCAAATTAAGATCGGTATACTTTAAATTGAACCGCTGGCTGAGGTAGATGTTGGTGAGGGCACCTTTGAACAGGTAAATGCCGCTGCGGATATTGAACTTATGCCATACCAGCTTCTCCAGTCCTCCTTCATCGCCTATTTCAAGCAGCAGGGGCATTAATACATTGCTGATAGCCTGCGAGGCAGTTCGAGCAAAACCCGACGGGATGTTGGGCACACAATAATGAATTACTCCATGTTTGATAAAAACAGGATTTTCGTGCGAGGTTATTTCGGAGGTTTCAAAACAGCCGCCCCTGTCTATGCATACATCCAGTATTACGCTGCCCGGGCGCATGATGGAAACCATTTCTTCCGTGGCAACAATAGGCGTTCTGCCTCCTGTGGAAGACAGCGCTCCCACTGCTACATCGCAGGTTTTAAGCTGCTTGGCTAAAATTTTAGGTTCAATAACGGAGGTCCACATGCGAACCCCGATATTTCCCTGCATTCTTTTTAATTTGTAAATGTTATTATCAAACACTTTTACACTGCTGCCCATAGCCAGGGCAGTACGTGCCGCATATTCACCCACAATGCCCGCCCCTATAATTACTACTTTGGTAGGTGGTATGCCGGAAATGCCCCCCAGCAGCATTCCTTTCCCGTTATTGGCATTGCTTAAATAATTACCGGCCAACAGCATAACCGCGCTTCCGGCAATTTCACTCATGCTGCGTACAATAGGATTATGCCCTGAGTCGTCTTTAAAGTTTTCGAACGATAACGCGGTAATACGTTTTTCCATCATGCACTGCAGGATAGAGGTTTTCATTACCGGCAAATGGATAGGCGAAATGATCGTTTGATCGTGTTTAAGCAGCGGCAGCTCTTCATCGTTCACTGGCGCCGATTTCATGATCATATCACATTGAAAAACCTCTTTTTTATCGTAAGCGATTTTTGCGCCTGCATCGCTATAGTCTTTCTCCGAAAAATGAGCGCCTTCACCGGCTCTGTGCTCCACCACCACACGGTGGCCGTTGTTCACCAAAACACTAATGGCATCCGGTGTAAGGGCAATCCTGTTTTCCTGAAAGGTGTTTTCTCTCGGGATCCCGATAAACAATTGTGCTTCACGTGGCTTAATATCTAAAGTTTCCTCTAAAGTTTCGTAGTTGAACGATGCTCCAACAAATGGCTTTTCTGCCGGCATAAGCGCGATAGATTTGAGCGGACAATTTACTAAAAATTTACCGGCCAACCTCAATTTTAAGGTGGCGCGTATGATCATTTACCGGAGATATATATACATGCACAGTATCTTCCGGTAATAAGGACGGGGCTTTTTCGGGCCATTCTACAAAACAGGGATTGCCCGAGTAAAAACACTCCTCCACACCGGCGTTCAGCGCCTCCTCCTCATCTTTCAGCCGGTACAGGTCTATGTGAAAGATCGACCGGGCTTTCCCCTCTTCCCTGTACCTGTATTCGTTGATCAAAGAAAAAGTAGGGCTCCCGATATGACCGGTTGCTCCTTTTGCACGGCAAAGCGCTGAAATAAAAGTGGTTTTGCCGGTGCCCATCTGCCCGTGAAAAGCAAATACATTGCCTTTTACATGTTGCCAGAACATGGCTGCCGCCTCGTCTATTTTTTCCAGGTGCAGGTCAAATTCCATACTGAATGATCCATTTCGGATTTCAAATCCTGTATCTCCCATATTTCGATACAAGGTTGCAAAGATATTCCGCTTTTTACGGCTTTACTGATACTTTGTTGCAAAGATATCCTCCATCCATTATCAGCAATCCGTGCCCTCTTGAGTAATTTTGCCCCATGGAAAAAATACACTGGAAAGTAGAAGGAATGGATTGCACCAACTGCGCATTGACAGTAAGAAAGTTCCTGGAAAAAGAAGGCGCACAGGACGTAAAAGTCAGCTTTGTTGACGGCGATGTAGCGTTTACACTCAATGGAAATGGGGCTCCGGCTCAAATTCAAAAAGGTATAGAAGGGCTGGGCTATAAAGTAGCAGGCACTTTGGAGGAAGTAGCCAGATCGTCTGAAAAAAAGCCGGTCAATATACATTTGAGGTACACGCTTATCTGCCTTCCTTTTACGCTGGTACTGCTGCTGCACATGTTTCATGGCGTATTGGGGTGGCACTGGCTGATGAATCCCTGGCTGCAGCTGGCATTGTGTACGCCGGTGTACCTGGTGGGCATGAGCTACTTTGGGAAAAGCGCGTTGAAAAGCATACGCAATGGCATTCCCAATATGAATGTGCTGATCGCAGTAGGCGCTACTGCCGCATATGCATACAGCCTTATTGGTACCCTGGGAAATATGGGCGAGAATTACTTGTTTTATGAAACAGCAGCCACTATTATTACACTCGTATTCTTTGGTAATTACCTGGAAAGCGCTTCGGTACAATCAACGCAGAGGGCGCTGAACAGCCTGGCGAAGTCGCAAAAGGTAATGGCCAATATGATTGCCTTTGACGAACATCA
Source organism: Chitinophagaceae bacterium (assembly GCA_019638615.1). GTDB lineage: Bacteria > Bacteroidota > Bacteroidia > Chitinophagales > Chitinophagaceae > Agriterribacter. The sequence goes on from JAHBTL010000005.1 coordinate 244,175, forward strand.
CCAGGAAATAATCATGCCGGTGGATAATGCCGATTTACGTTCCGGCGATTTGATTTTGATAAAAAACGGAGAGCAGGTACCCGCAGATTGTAAAATATTATGGGGTGATGCCAGCGTAAGCGAAGCCATTATTACGGGCGAAAGCCTGCCCCTTGAAAAACATGCGAAGGACACGCTGATCGGTGGCAGCCTGCTGGTAAACGGTACAGTAAAAGCCCAGGTAACAGCCGCGGCGGCTGATTCGGCATTGGCCAATATTGTAAACCTGGTAAAGCAGGCGCAGGGCGAAAAGCCGCCGGTGCAGCAAATGGCGGATAAAATAAGCAGCATATTTGTTCCGCTGGTCATTGGTATAGCGGTTTTCACGTTCATTATCAACTATTTTGTGTTGCACGATTTTACCGGGGCCCTGATGCGAAGCATAGCGGTACTGGTAATTGCCTGTCCCTGTGCGCTGGGACTGGCAACGCCGGCAGCTATCGCGGTTGGATTGGGCAGGGCGGCAAGAAATGGCGTGTTGTTCCGGAACGCTTCCAGTCTTGAGTTGTTCAGGGATATTCAGCAGGTGGTGTTCGATAAAACAGGAACGCTTACCACAGGTGAGCTGGAGATCAGCCAGGTGCAGGTAGTGTCGCCGGGCTTGCAGGAAGAAGAATTAAAAGCGATTGTATTTTCGCTCGAAAAATACTCCAATCATCCGCTGGCAAAACCTATTGTTGCTGCATGGAAAACCAAAAATGAAATCCGCTGGCAGAAAATAGAAGAGGTAAAAGGATTGGGTATGCGCGGCATCAGCAAAGAAGGCGATGAATATATAGCAGGATCGTACAGAGCTGTATCGCATCTCACAACAGATCATACGCACAATATCTATCTCGCCAAAAACGATCAATTGCTGGGCTGCATAGACATGAAAGATGAAATTAGGCCGGAAGCGGAAAAGGTGATCAGGTATCTTCACTCCAAAAACATACATACCATTTTGCTGAGCGGCGATGCTGAGCTTAAATGCAGGCAACTGGCAGATACATTGGGTATTGATACGGTGATGGCGGAAAAAAGCCCCACGCAAAAGCTGGAGATCATAGAAGCCCTGTCTGCCGAAAATCCAACAGCTATGATTGGTGATGGTATTAACGACGCACCGGCGCTGGCGAAAGCGACTATCGGCATTTCCATGAGCGACGCGTCGCAGATCGCCATGCAAACTGCCGATGTGGTACTCATGAACAAGGGACTTAAAAACCTTCCTTTATCCCTGGGGTTGGGCAAACATACTTTTCTTACCATTAAACAAAATCTTTTCTGGGCGTTTTGTTATAATATCATTGCCATTCCTTTGGCGGCTTTTGGTTTTTTAAGTCCCATTTTTGGCGCCCTGGTGATGGGATTGAGTGATGTGGTGCTGGCCATCAATTCGGGCAGGTTGTTTGTGAAGAAGGTGGTGTAAGGGGTGGATTTGCAGTAAAGCTATTGCCGCGGAACATGTAAGCTATACATCGTTATTGTTTTTATTCATGTAAAGCAGGGGATAACGTAGGATCGCTGATCAAATAATATCCTGCTTATTTTCGCGAAAAGGGAAAAGACATCACGTTTGTTTTACAGTTATTGAAAGATAAAACAACCCATGAAGCAGAGCTGAGCGCCACATTGTATGCAGTATGGAATAGCCGATAAAAAACTTCCGGTTAAGGAACAGGAGTTGGTGTCCGACTTTTTCAACTGGTCACCCAAAAAGAAAGAGGAATTTCAGGAACAGGAAATAAGCGCTGCTTATAAATGGATGAAAGAGGTAAAACTAATTCCGAAAGGATTTGGAAAATCAATTGAATAAACCATACCCGACAACGAGCTTTAAAAACCTGAACGTTCCGCTATTGTAATGGCACCCAGGCAGCCCTTTTTCGATTGGCTGCTTGCACATGACCCGGATACTGTTATAGATATTGAAAAAATATAAATACGCCGTTTTTAACTTTATCCCCTTTTTCTTAACTATAAATATTTATATTTAACTTTAAGTCAATAAACTTAAATAAGAGTTTTTGTATTAAACCATGGATATAAAAGACTTTAAAGCAGGCAACCTGGTATCACAGCCAACTGGTTATAAATGCTTTATGCCAAATATCATCAACCAAACCTATACCTGGTCTGAGGCTGGGATTAACACCCTGCTGGAAAAAGCAACGCTCCAACTGGGAGCCCTAAACAGTTTTTCACAATTCGTTCCTGACATTGACTTGTTCATTCGTATGCATGTGGTAAAAGAAGCTACTGAAAGCAGCAGGATCGAAGGCACCCAAACCAATATTGAGGATGCCCTGGTAAAACAATCGGATATCAACCCTGAAAAAAGGGATGACTGGCAGGAGGTAAACAACTATATCAATGCAATGAACCATGCCATTCCACGCCTGCAAACGCTGCCTTTGTCGAGCCGGCTGCTGAAAGAAACGCATGCTATATTATTAGATGGGGTAAGAGGAGAACATAAGTTGCCGGGACATTTTCGCAGTTCACAAAACTGGATAGGCGGCGCATCCTTAAACGATGCTGTTTTTATACCACCGCCACACCATGAAGTAGACAGGCTGATGGGCGACCTGGAGAATTTTTTACATAATGACGGTATTGCTGTTCCTCACCTGGTAAAGATAGCCGTGGCGCATTACCAGTTTGAAACCATTCACCCCTTTCTTGATGGTAACGGGCGTATTGGTCGCCTTTTAATTACGCTGTACCTGATAGAAAACAAAATAATTGATAAGCCGATACTGTACCTGTCTGAGTTTTTTGAAAAACACAAAAACCTGTACTACGATAATCTTACCAATGCAAGGCGAAAAAATGATATGCTGCAATGGATACGTTTCTTCCTCGAAGCAATTATCCAAACCTGCGACAAAGCTTCGCTCAGCCTGAAAAAAATAATGCAACTGCGACAAGATTGCGAAGGTGGAAAAATTATTCATTTTGGAAAAAAGGCGCCAAATGCGAAAAAGCTGCTTGACTATTTGTTTACACAACCCGTGGTAACAGCTCAGCAGATCGCGGAAGTACTGGGATTCTCATTGGTTTCCTCCTATAAAATCATTGATAATTTTATAAAAGCAGGCATACTCCACGAAACTACTGGCTTTAAAAGAAATCGCTTTTTTATATTCAAAGAATATCTTCAAATATTCCATACATAAATTATCGCAGCCTTGAATAAGGGCAAGTTATGAAGGGGCAAGTTGGTGCCCAAGAGGTTCTTTATCCTCTATTGTTAATGCCTAAGCATTTCCCGCCCCATCAACATATCTTTCGTTTTCAAAACGATTACCGGATATTTGCCCTTTCTGGTTATTTTGACAAACATCCATTCCATATTACAATCTACCTGGGGGTATGCTGCTTTCCGCCCTATGCAGGAAGATATTATCTGTGCTGTGCTGGACGGAAATGATACGCTCGCCATAATGCCTACGGGTGGAGGAAAATCTATCTGTTTCCAGGTTCCTGCCCTGGCTAAGCCGGGAATATGCCTTGTAGTTACGCCTTTGATTGCCTTGATGAAAGACCAGGTGGAAAAACTCAATCAAAAAGGCATACTCGCCCTTGCCATTCATTCGGGGATGAGTTTTACCGAAGTGCGGAAAACACTGGGAACGGCGGTGCATGGAAATTACAAGTTCCTGTATGTATCCCCCGAACGGCTTACTACGCGTTTATTTAAAGAATACCTGCCTGCCCTGCCGCTCAACCTCATAGCGGTAGATGAAGCGCATTGTATTTCACAATGGGGTTACGATTTCCGGCCTGCCTATCTTTCCATTGCAGAGATACGTGCAGAAAAGAAGAATGTTCCTGTGCTGGCGCTCACTGCTTCTGCCACAAAGCTTGTGCAGGAAGATATTTGCGATAAATTACAATTTCGCAATACCCGCTTTTTTCAGCAGTCGTACGAGCGCCCCAACCTGTCGTACAGCGTGCTTGAAGTAGATGTAAAGATCAATAAGCTGATTGACATTATACAGAAAGTGCCGGGTTGCGGCATTGTATATTGCCGCAGCCGCAAACGCACCAAAGAAATGGCGGAGCTGCTGCAACTGCACCACATCAGCGTCGATTATTATCACGCAGGACTTACACATGAGGAAAGAAATGAAAAACAGGAAAAATGGTTGAGAAACAAAACCCGCATTATGGTTTGCACCAACGCCTTTGGAATGGGCATCGACAAACCCGATGTTCGGCTGGTTGTACATGTGGATATACCGGAGTGTATAGAGAGCTATTACCAGGAGGCCGGAAGAGCGGGACGGGACGGGAAAAAATCGTACGCAGTTTTGTTGTTTCGACCACCCGATATTGAGGAATTAAAAAAAATACCGGAGATAAAGTTTCCCGGCTTACCGGAGATAAAGCATGTATACCAGTCGCTGGTAAATTATTTTCAGTTGCCTGCCGGTTCGGGCGAGGACATGTTTTTTGATTTTGATATGGACGAATTTACAAAAGCGTTTAAACTATCACCGTTACTTGTTACATACGCTATCAGGGCCATGGAGCAGGAGAATATTCTTACTTACAACGATCAATTTTTCCAGCCGTCTACTGTAATGTTTGTATGCAGTAAAGAAAAAATTGAGCAGGCTGAAAAGGAAAATGCGGCGGCGGAGCCCTGTATTAAATTTTTATTGCGCTCGTATGGCGGTATTTTGGATGTGCCTGTGCCTGTAAACGAAAAGCATATAGCAAAAAAGCTGCGGAAAGAGATTAAAGAAATACAGGCGATGCTGCTGCAGTTACATCGTATGGGTATTATACAATATCAACAGCAGAAGGAAGACCCGCAGATACGATTTTTAGGGCCCCGCGTAATAACCGACAATCTTACCATTAATATTACTAATTACGCTGCAAGAAAAAAAGTAACAGAAGACCAGGTAGCTGCTATGACAGGATACGTTGAAAACAGGAAAGACTGCCGTTCAAAGATAATAGCGGGATATTTCAATGATCATACGATTCCACGTTGTGGCATATGTGATAATTGCCTACAAAGAAAAAAAGAAACTATTTCGGCGGATGAATTTAACTTGTTGCAGGAGGATATTATTTCGGCATTGAGCAGGCAGCCTCTTACAATGAAAGAACTTTTTACACTGCTGCCCCGGATCAAACAACAAAAAATATGGAGCATGATACAACATCTGCTGGAAGAAAACCTGGTAGAGCTGGGTGAGGACATCAGGTTTGGAAAACTACATATAAAAAAAAAGGGCCAGGATAAAAATCCAGCCCGTTTTTAAAATCCAATATCCTATGAAAAACCATGTCAAAGATAGGGAGGATAAGTATTCCACCAATACCCTTTTAGTGGTATCCACTTATTTTTTTCTGCTAGTTTATATAAACGCTTTTATTGTTAAAGCGTATTGCTTTTCGTTTTTTAAATAAAGATTTTTTTAACTGCTTCAAAACCAGCCAGTTTTCTTTTTTGACTTACTGCTTCTACCACCCAGTCCAAGAGCGCCTAAAAGACTTCTTGTAATAATGGAGGCGGCAGTGCGCTGCACCTGCCTTGATACAGGGTTATCCAGCACTTTTTCAATAACAGAAGGCTCGGGCTTTGAAGGCTTCTTATTTTTTTCTTCTGCGGATTTTTCTCCTGCTTCTTGCAGCTTCGCAGTCAAAATTTCATAAGCGCTTTCGTTATCAATGCTTTGCTCATATTTTTTTACCAGCTTTGATTTTTGGGTCAACGAATCTATTTCTATTTCACTTAAAACATCCATCCTTGAGCGGGGCGAACCCAGCATAGCATGCACCAGCGGAGTAGGAATGCCTTTTTCGTTGAGCAATGTTATGAGCGCTTCACCTATACCTAACTGTGTAATTAATTCATTTACAGCGTAATATTCCGATTCGGGATAGTTTTCCGCCGCCTGTTTAATGGTTTTGCGGTCTGCTGCTGTAAAGGCGCGTAATGCATGTTGCACTTTTAATCCCAACTGGCTTAATACCGAAGCCGGGATATCCTGCGGATTTTGGGTACAGAAAAAAATACCCACCCCCTTTGAACGTATCAGCTTAATTACAGTTTCTATTTGCTGCAGCAAAGCGCTTGTAGCTTCCTGGAAAACAAGATGCGCTTCATCAATAAACAATACCAGCTTGGGCTTATCAAGGTCGCCTTCCTCGGGCAATACGGCGTATAATTCCGCCAGCAGTTGCAGCATAAAAGTGGAAAACAATTTGGGACGGTTCTGCATGTCTGTTACGCGCATTACGCTTACTACGCCTCTCCCATCATCACTTATCCGCATCAGATCATCTACTTCAAACGAAGGTTCACCAAAAAACAGGTCAGCGCCCTGTTGTTGCAGTTCGATTACTTTGCGAAGGATGGTGCCGGTGCTGGTGCTGGCAATTTTGCCATACTCTTTTTCTATTTCCGCTTTGCCTTCATTGCTTATATATTGCAGTATTTTGGTAAAGTCTTTCAGGTCGAGCAAAGGAATTGTATGATCATCGCAATATTTAAATATCATGGCCACCAGTCCCTGCTGTGTGTCATTCAGTCCAAGTATTTTTGAAATAAGTATGGGGCCGAACTCTGTTACTGTGGCCCTGAGCCTGACTCCTTTTTCATTGCTCAGGGTCAATAGTTCTACCGGGTAAGCAGCAGGAGAATAAGTAAGCCCCATCTTACCATACCTGTCCTCTATAATGGGATTTAGCTTTCCTTCCGCCGCAATACCACTTAAATCTCCCTTGATATCCATCAGCAATACAGGTACGCTTGCATCACTCAATCCTTCGGCTATTACCTGCAGTGTTTTGGTTTTTCCGGTACCGGTAGCGCCGGCGATCAGTCCATGCCGGTTCATCGTTTTAAGCGGGAGCTTTACGGGCGCGTCTTTCAGTACTTCGCCGTTCAGCATGGCGGCTCCCAGGGTATAGCATTCACCTTTGAACGTATACCCGCTTTTAATCAGGTCTGTAAAAGTATTTTTGTCAGGCATTCGTTTATTTTTAAGGGAAGTTAAGGATATATGCCATAGAAAAATGCAGCCAGTATTCTTTGGCAAATCAGCTACAGGTCTTCTTCACGTTCCAGCATAAGGATAGCGCTTTGAGGCACAATGAAATACTTCTCGTTTTCGTACATCACTTCGGTGGCGCCGCTCAGTAAAAATATAGCCAGGTCGCCTTCCCTGGCCTGTAGCGGAATATATTTTACCTGTTCTTCTTCGGCTTTCCAGCTTTCATTTTCTACAGGCATGGGTATAGCATAACCGGGGCCATGCTTAATAACATATCCCTGCTGTACTTTTTCCTTTTCCTGTACTCCCGGTGGCAGGTACAATCCACTGGCGGTTCTTTCATTGCCCTGGAGGGGTTTTATTAATATCCTGTCGCCGATCACTATCAGTTTTTTGAACCTGTTGTCCGGAGTTAATCTCATACCTTTTTTACGGGCAAAAATAAACATTCGGTCACTTAATTGTGCAGTATTAACGGCAGCCGGAAGAGGTGGAACGGTTTATGCTTTAACAAAAATTTATTGGCATAATAGTATAATCAGGAAATGAATTATATTTATTTGTTATTAAATGAAATTATATGGAGGCACAAAAACACAAAATATTGCTCTGCGAAGATGATCAGAACCTGGGACTGGTGTTGAAAAATTATCTTGAATTGAATGATTATGATGTAACGCTTGAGAGAGATGGTCGTTTAGGCCTGGCAGCATTTCAACGTGAAAAATTTGAATTATGCCTGCTGGATGTAATGATGCCCAACATGGACGGATTTAAGCTGGCAGAAGAAATACGGGATATTAACCCGGATATACCTTTGTTTTTTCTTTCTGCGAAAACCATGAAAGAGGATATTATCCAGGGATATAAGCTGGGCGCGGATGATTATATTACCAAGCCTTTTGACAGTGAGGTGTTGTTGTTGAAAATAAAAGCCATCCTCAAACGCAACGATGATTTGAGCAAGGATGCATCGAACGTTGAATTTGACCTGGGGGGTTATCATTTCAATCCCAAGCTGAGGGAGCTGAGCATTAATGGCAAAACCCAAACGCTTTCTCCCAAAGAGAATGAATTGCTTAAAATGCTGGCGGAATATAAAAATGATTTACTGCCGAGGGAAATAGCATTAAAACGCATATGGGGCAGCGATACTTATTTTAACGGAAGAAGCATGGATGTATACATCGCCAAGTTGCGTAAATACCTCAAAGAAGACTCTACCATAGAAATTGTAAACATTCATGGAAACGGTTTCCGGTTGGTGGTGAATGGGGATAAATGAATGTAAGGTATATGGTGTAAGGTGTAGGGCATAGGGCCTTATACCTTCTGCCTTCTACCTCATACCTTCTGCCCTACTCAGTAATCAATCACCTGCTCTTCTATCAGTTCTGGTATGGTTCTCCATTCATATTGCTGGTTGCGTAGCTGCGGCTCAAAGCCGGCTTCGCGAATGGCATCCTGCATGGTTTTGTAAGTAAACCGGTGGGGCGCGCCGGCAGCGCTCACCACGTTCTCTTCAATCATAATGCTTCCAAAATCGTTTGCGCCCGCATTCAGGCAGATCTGCGCGGTTTTTTTACCAACGGTAAGCCACGATGCCTGTATGTTTTTAATATTGGGAAGCATGATCCTCGAAAGCGCTATCATGCGTATATACTCTTCGGCCGTAGTAAGGTTGTGAACCCCACGTATGCGGGTCAGCAGGGTATCAACATCCTGGAAAGTCCATGGAATGAATGCAAGAAAGCCTTTGGCAGCTAAAGGCTTGCGGCTTTGTACCTCCCTTATTTTTACAAGGTGCTCGAACCTTTCCTGTAATGTTTCAACATGCCCGAACATCATGGTGGCGCTGGTAGTAATATACAGCTTATGGGCTTCGTGCATGATATCAAGCCATTCCTGCGCGCCACATTTTCCCTTGCTGATCAGGCGGCGTACCCGGTCTATCAGTATCTCGGCGCCTGCCCCGGGCAAAGAATCAAGCCCCGCATCCTTTAACGCTTTCAATACATCGTGGTGACTCATTTTTTCCAGCTTGCATATATGCGCTACTTCCGGCGGTCCCAGCGCATGTAATTTTATATCCGGGAATTCTTCCTTTATTTGTCTGAAAGTAGTGGTATAAAATTCAAGCCCCAACTGGGGGTGATGACCTCCTTGCAGCAACAACTGGTCGCCCCCGTATTGCATGGTTTCCCGGATCTTTTTCCTGTAGGTAGCCATATCCGTTATATAGGCTTCCGCATGGCCCGGTATGCGGTAAAAATTGCAAAACTTGCAATTGGCAATGCATACATTGGTGGTATTTACATTCCGGTCTATTTGCCAGGTTACTTTTCCATGGGGTACCTGTATTTTACGCATTTCATCGGCTACGTACATCAATTCCGATAAAGCCGCTTTTTCAAACAGGAAAACCCCTTCTTCCACGGAAAGAAACTCAAACTGTAGGGCTTTGTGCAAGATGTCAGCTATATTCATCGGTTGCAAAAATACTGAGATTCAGGCTGATGAATGCGCATTTTTATATACAAAATGGTTTAAATTTATGCAGTGCATATGAAAAAAAGTTTTGCCTGTTCATTACTTTGTCTGTTGCTTCTTTCGGAGCCTTGTGTTGCGGGACCTGAGCCTCCTTCGCGCTTCATCACAGCGTTTACATTTCATCAGTTCAGCGGTGGCGTTGTGATCATTAAAGCTTTACTGAACGATTATCCCGACAGCTTAAATTTTATCCTGGATACCGGCAGCGGTGGCATATCGCTTGATTCGCTCACGGTTGTTGCCTTATCGATCCCTACCCAGCCCTCCGAAAAAACAATTCGTGGAATTGCCGGTGTTCGCAAAGTTCATTTCCTGTACAATGCCAAACTGCATTTGCCAGGACTTACCGTAGACAGTCTCAATTTCCATGTTAATGATTACGATATTCTCTCCAGCGTTTACGGCGTTAAGATTGATGGAATTATCGGCTTGAGCTTTTTCAGCAGGTACATTGTGCATTTTGATTACGATAAGTATTTACTATCGGTGTATACCCGGGGGGAGTTCAAATACAAACGGGGTGGCTATGTGCTGAAGCCGTTATTGACCTCTATCCCTATTTTAAATTCCGATTTCAGGGACAGGAAAAAATTCAGCGCAAGGTTTTATTTTGATTCAGGGGCGGGGTTGTGCTTTTTGCTATCCGAAGCATATGCCGGGGATAGCACAGTGATAAAGCCCTATAAAAAAACCTTTCTTACCCAGGCGGAAGGACTGGGAGGTAAAACATCGATGCGCCTTACTACCGTAAAAGAAGTAAAAATAGGGCCATACCGGTTTCGCAATGTGCCGACTTACCTTTTTGAGGATACTTATAATATTACAGCTTATCCTTACCTGGCAGGTTTGGTAGGCAACGATTTGCTGAGAAGGTTCAATGTAACGCTTAACTATGATAAAAAGGAAATTCATATCATTCCAAATACACATTATTACAGCCCCTTTGATTATGCTTACACAGGACTAAGTATATATGATATCGGGGGTAAAATAATGGTGGAAGATATTATAAAGGGGTCGCCGGCCGAAGTAGCAGGGTTAAAAGAAGGAGATATTCTTATAAGTGTTGCGGGCAATTTCAGCAATAATATCCAGTCGTATAAAAACCTGCTTCAAACGCCGCGGCAAAAAATAAAACTTATAATAAGCCGTGATAATAATCTTTTGATGCTTACGCTCAAGCCCGACAGTATTCTTTAGCAAGGCATTTTGAATTTATTTCTCATATTTGCAAATTGGCTTAGTTAAAAACAGCCCGGAAACATGATACAATTTGAGCAGTTTGAACTTTCGAACGGACTGAAGGTCATAGTGCATGAAGACCATTCCACCCCCATGGCAGTTGTAAATGTGCTGTACGATGTAGGCGCCCGGGATGAGGACCCTGCAAAAACGGGGTTTGCGCATTTGTTTGAACACCTGATGTTTGGCGGATCGGTTAATGTCCCTTCCTACGATGAGCCGCTGCAGTTGGCAGGTGGTGAAAACAATGCGTTCACTACCAACGATCTTACCAATTATTACTGTCAGTTGCCTGCCGAAAACATTGAAACAGCTTTTTGGCTGGAGAGCGACAGGATGCTGAGCCTTGCTTTTGATGAAAAAAGCCTGGAAGTACAACGTAAGGTAGTATGCGAAGAGTTTAAAGAGCATTATTTAAATAAGCCTTACGGCGATGCATGGCATAAAATACGCAACCTGGCTTTTAAAACACATCCATACCGCTGGATGACCATTGGTGCAGAGTTGGGTCATATTGAAAATGCCACGCTGGAAGATGTTAAAAAGTTCTTTTTTAAACATTATACGCCTGCTAACGCTATTCTTACTGTAGCCGGGCACGTTAGCTTACCGCAGGTAAAGGAGCTGGCGCAAAAATGGTTTGGTAATATACCTGCGGGAGAAAAGTATGAACGTAGCCTGCCGGCGGAAGCACCCCAAACCGAAAGCAGGAAGCTGGAAGTCACTGCCAGTGTACCTTTAGACGCGTTCTATAAATGCTGGCATATCTATCCACGGCTCGACAGGCGCTATTATATTGCCGACCTGATTACAGAAATATTGAGCGGCGGCGGCTCTTCGCGGTTGTTCCAATCGCTTGTTAAAGAAAAACAGCTCTTCAGCAATATTGAATGCTATCACTTCGGAACTCTCGATGCGGGACTGCTGACCATAGAAGGAAAGTTGGTGAAAGGGGTAAAAATGGAAGAGGCGGAAGCGGCAGTAGAAGCGGAATTGAGCAAAATAAAAGCAACAGTAGTCGAACAAAAAGAATTACAGAAAGTAAAAAACAAAACGGAAAGCCTGATCGCATTTGAAGATATGAGCCTGATGAACCGGGCAAACAGCCTGGCTTTCTATACTTTACTGGGAGATACGCATATGATCAATAAGGAGCTGGAAAAATACCAGGCGGTCACAGCCGAAGATATTCTGCAGGAGGCAAATATTATTTTTGATCCTGCCAACAGCAGTACGATGTATTATTATTCAACGAACAATTAAACACAAGGATCAATATGTTGGACAGGCGAACAGCTCCGCGAATAAAAGATGCTATTGAGTATAACCTTGAATTAAAACCCTATACAAAATACATATTAGACAATGGTATAAAAGTATACAGCGTTAACGCGGGGGCTGAAGATGTATTGCAGCTGGAACTGGTTTTTAAAGCAGGTAACTGGTATGAAAGCCGGAATTTACTGGCTGCAGCAACCAATCACCTGTTGAAAAACGGCACTACACATAAAACAGCGTTTGATATCAACGAACATTTTGAGTACTATGGCGCTTACCTTAACCGTAACTGTTACAATGAAACGGCAACAATCAGTTTGCATAGCTTATCAAAACATCTTCCTCATCTGTTGCCGGTAATGCGTGAAATTATCTGCGATTCCGTTTTTCCGCAGCAGGAACTGGATATTTACAGGCAAAATTCAAAGCAACGGCTGCAGGTAAACCTGAAAAAATGCGACTTTGTATCGAACAGGCTGATAGATGAATACCTGTTTGGGTTAGATCATCCATATGGCAGGTATAGCACAGCAGCCGCATACGATGCATTGACAAGAGAACAATTGCTGGAGTTTTACGATACGTATTATGTAAACGGACACCTGGATATCTTTGTAGCCGGCAAGCTCCCTTCCAACCTGTTTGAGCTGCTGAATGAAAATTTCGGCAAGCTGCCATTGAACAGGAATAGCACCAGCGAAATAAAACATGTCATTCATCCGGCAACGCAAAAAAAATACCGGGTTACCAACGACAGCAAAGGAGTGCAGGGGGCCATACGCATTGCCAGCCACTTTCCTAACAGGCATCATCCTGATTTTACCGGAGCACAGGTGCTGAATACTTTGTTCGGAGGGTATTTCGGATCGAGGCTCATGAGCAATATCCGTGAAGACAAGGGCTATACATATGGTATTCACAGCTATATGCAGAACCACATCAGCGAAAGCGCCTGGATGATCAGCACTGAAGCAGGCGCTGAAGTATGTGAAGCTACCATAGAGGAAGTATACAGGGAAATGGAAACCTTGCGTAATGAACCGGTAGCAGAAGATGAATTGCTGCTGGTGAAAAATTATTTGATCGGCACCATTTTAGGCGACCTGGACGGACCTTTTCACATCATCGGCCGCTGGAAGAATATCATACTCAACAACCTGGATGATCAGTATTTTAATGAATCCGTAAATGTAATAAAAGACATCAATACAGGAAAAATACAGGAGCTGGCTAATAAATATTTGCATCCCGAAAGATTTTACGAGCTGGTAGTAGTGTGAGGAAGTTGTACCGTATTTTTGATTTCTGATTTTTTGATTTTTGATTTGAGGTGTCAGGTATCAGATAATGGAGGATACACAATGGGAAGAGAATCACAATGGAAAATTGACAATGCAACTTGTAACCGGCAACAGCCATGGTTTATGGTAGACAGCAGTCAGCTCTCAGTTATTGGCAGTAACCATAAACCTCAAACAACAAACTCCAAACAATAAACGCTCTTCTTTACTCCTTCCATCTCCATTCGCCTGCCAGTTGCAAAGGCTCTTTCAGGTTGCTTTTGATCAGTTGCTCCTTTATTTCTTCATCGCTCATGCGTTTGGCCTGTAATGTTTTTGAATCGGCAATGCCATACAAAAGCATGGCGCCAAAGCGTACCGTGTTTTTTAATTCTGCTTCGTTTACAAGATTCATATCGTCGCAATCTGCGTGGTAGCATTTCAATACTTCGGGGCTTAACCTGCCGCTGGCCCCGCCTGTAGGAATGCCCTGCAGCATAAAGGGCTGATGATCGCTGTGTAAGCCAAAACCGGAACTATAGGTATTAGCGAAAGAAGTATCTGTTTGTTTCGCAAAAGCGCCAATGCCTTCAAACAATGCTTTATCGGTTGGCACAGTCGCGGAATACCCCCGGGGATCATTGGTCATATCAAAATTGAGCATATACTGTATGCTGTTCAGGCTGCCGTCTTTTTCAGCCCCGGCTACATACGCTTTTGATCCCAGCAGCCCCTGTTCTTCGCCCATAAATAAAACAAATTCTATAGTACGTTCCGGTTGCAGTTGCAATGCTTTGAATGTACGCGCCATGTCTATTATCGCAAATGTTCCAATGCCATTATCAATAGCCCCCGTTGCCAGATCCCAGCTATCAAGATGCCCGCCAATGATAATTTTTTCACCGGGATTTGTTTTGCCTTTCAGGGTGGCGATGACGTTCCTGGCTTTGATATTGCCGGAAAAATTGGTCATGTTTATTTGAGCGGCTGCCGGCTTTGACTGCAATGAGGTCTTCAGCTTTAATCCATCCTCGTTGCTGATGCATACAGCCGGGATAGAAATGAGCTTTCCCGTAACCGAAGCGGTTCCTGTCAGCAGGATATTTCCCGGCGCGGAATTGATAAAAATAATTCCCTTTGCCCCGTACTTTATTGCCAGCGCGGTCTTTTCAGAACGGTGAAGATTACGGGTTCCCGCTTTTGAGCCCGGTAATATACCAAGATATACCAGCGCTATCTTATCCTTTACCCCTGTTTCATGACCCAGGTAATCTTCTTCTAACCCATTGCCCATATCCACCAGTGAGGCTGAAACATTGGCTTTAATGGGAGAATGTGCCAGGGACACGGCTTTGTAGGTTAATTTATTGATCTTTACGGTGAGTTTACCACGGCTCCAGCTTTCAGTTTCAAATGATTGATAGTGGGGGGTATAGCCATATGATTGTAATAGATCAAATACAAAAGCTTCGGCTTTGCTTCCGTTAGGCGAGCCTGTCAGGCGGTGTCCTGTTTGTTCGGTTACGTCACGCAGGGTAGCATATGCCTTCGAGTTTTTTTCTGTTTCTTCGCTGATCACTTTAAAAATACTTTCCCATTCCGGTTTTACCTGTGCAAACAAATGTTGGTTCAACAGGAACATAGCCAGGCTTATAAGACAATAGCGGATCATGAATTTGCAATTTTAAAAAATGGAAAGATAATGAGCGGATGTGGCAGGTTGCTCTTTCGCCTCAATTTATTTTTGTGAGCTCACCGGTTAACTTTTTAACAATATAAATGCGTTTGTTCTCGTAATAGTCAGCGGTAACAGCATTTTTACTCCATCTTACAGGCCTGAAATCAAAGTCGGTAAGTATCCTGAATTTTTTTCCATCCATATTGTCAATCAATTTATCTCCAAAATCATTGAGCATATGGGCAAACAGATAAGTTAGTTCATATCCCCTGAAAGCAATATCCGAGGGAAGTGTATAGGTGTTTTTACCATATGCTTTGGTGAATCCATCCACCCATGCGTTTTCTTCCCTTCCGGGATTGTAAAAAGCGGCAGAATAGATTACCGGGGGCATTTTCACATCTGTTCTGTCTAACTCGGTAAATCCTTCCCAGGTGGGCATTCCTACCAAAGTAATTTTGTATGTACTGGATAAAGAAGAGGCTACGCCCAACAATGTTTTTCCGAAATTATCGTCAAGGCTGCCGCAGATCATGATGTTTTCCCTGTTCTTGTCGAGGTTCTTTGCAACATCGGCCGCTACCGGCAGATTGTTTAATACTACTGTATGTATGTTCAAAACCTGCCCTGATGAAGAAGTATTCAATGATTTAAAAACCCCGCTCACCCGGTCGTCGGCTCCATTCTGCCGGCGATACATTACAATATTATCGGTGCCGAAGCTTTTTAATATATAGTTGTATATAGCCTGTATATGCGTGTTGAGCTTGGAATTAACCACTACCACGTAGGGGTTGCCGCTGATGCCTCCATCGTTAGGATAGGTAGCGGAAATAAAAGGAATTTTTTTCTCTTTCGCTATGGCGGCAAGATCGAGGTATTCGCTGCCGCTTACTGCGCCTAATAGCAAACCCATGCCTTCCAACGCACCGCTGTCTGCAATCTTGAAAATGTTGTTTTTTCCCTTGGTGTCAAACACCTGCACATCCAGGCTCACTCCTTCATTATCCAAAGAATCAAGCGCCATTACAACGCCCTGGTAAAACTCAATGCCCTGCCTGGAATATCCGGGTATTGATTTTCCCATTTTGTAATTGCCCGACGCGTCAAACAATGTATCAAGATATAAAGGTGCGAATACCGCAATGCGGGGTTTGCCCGGAGCGTCGTTCTGCGCAACAGAAACGTTAATAATAAAGAACAGAAAAAGAAATGACAGTAACGCGGATTTATACATATCACCAGGCTTTTGAGTAAGACGCGTTATTCCCATTCAATAGTTGCAGGGGGTTTACTGCTGATATCATATACTACCCGATTAATGCCTCTTACATTATTAATGATCTCATTAGAAATATGTGCCAGGAATTCATAAGGCAAATGCGCCCAGTCTGCAGTCATGCCATCCACCGATGTAACCGCTCTCAAGGCTACCGTAAACTCGTAGGTACGTTCATCGCCCATAACACCCACACTTTTAACAGGAAGCAATATAGCGCCTGCCTGCCAAACCTTATCATATAACCCGAATGCCTTCAATCCATTAATGTAAAGCGCATCCGCTTCCTGCAACAATTTAACTTTTTCTTCGGTTATTTCACCGAGGATGCGAATGGCCAATCCCGGGCCGGGGAACGGATGACGTGAAAGCATGGCTTGCGGAATGCCTAATTCAGCGCCTACTTTTCTAACTTCATCCTTAAACAAATAGCGGAGCGGCTCCACCAGCTCCAGCTTCATGGTATCGGGCAGCCCGCCTACATTATGATGGGACTTAATGGTAACAGAAGGGCCGTGCACCGATACGCTTTCAATCACATCAGGATATATCGTGCCCTGACCCAATAAACCGATGCCTTCTATTTTGTGCGATTCTTCATCAAATACATCAATGAATGTTTTGCCGATGATCTTTCTCTTTTCTTCAGGGTTGGTTTTGCCGGCAAGCCTGGTATAAAAATGTTCCCTGGCGTCAACGCCTTTAACATTCAGTCCTATCTGATGATAGGTTTGTAATACCTGTTCAAATTCATCTTTTCTCAATACCCCATTGTCGACAAAAATGCCGAACAAACGATCGCCGATCGCTTTATGAATCAGCGTTGCCGCTACTGTTGAGTCCACGCCGCCGCTCAGCGCCATAATTACTTTACGATCGCCGATCTGCTTTTCCAATTGTGCAACGGTATCGCTGATGAAATGCGCCGGCGTCCAGTCCTGCCTGCAGTCGCACACTTTTACCAAAAAATTGTTGATTATTTTCTTTCCATATTCGGAGTGATATACTTCAGGATGAAACTGCAACCCGTAAATAACATTCGCTGCCGTTCCGTTCTTTTTGAATGCCGCTACGGGAATGGATTCTGTAACGCCCAGTATTTCAAAATCTGCCGGCGTTTGCAGTATAGAATCGCCATGGCTCATCCAAACCTGCGATTCGGGTTGTACATCTTCCCACAAAACATCCTGCTGCTGTATTTTAAGCTGTGCCCTGCCATATTCCCGTTTTTCGGAACGCTCCACTTTGCCGCCAAAGCTTTTCGCCGTCAGCTGAGCGCCATAGCAAATACCCAAAACCGGTAATTGCCTGCTCATGACTTCTATATCCACTACAGGAGCATTGGCATCATTTACGGAAAAAGGCGAGCCTGATAAAATAATGCCTTTTAATTCAGGGGTATATTGAACCGGCTTGTTAAAAGGAGTTATTTCGCAATACACATTCGCTTCCCGAACGGCACGGGCTATTAACTGGGTATACTGGGAGCCGAAGTCTAAAATGAGTATCTTTTCTGTCATTTGGGTGCGAAGGTAAAAGAATTTTTAACAGCAGGAAAAAGCTATGCGAGGCGTCTTCGCTTCTCGTTATTATATTATCGCTTCCGGCGATTACGTCGTAGCCGGAGGCCACATTATTTCCGTGTGAAGCGAGGACGCTTCACACAGCGGGCTTTACACAGCAGAAAATAATCGTATTTTTATTACATGGAAGTAAGGGAGCCGGCCGTTGCTTACGGCAAACAAAAATTTACCCACGCTGAAAGAATATATACCGGTATGAAGTTGGGTGCGTAGCGTTGCTAAGACAAAACTTCCGAAGAACATGAGAATAACAATTTTATCTATTGTAGTATTAATTAGTCATTTTTCTTTTGCCCAGGAGGAGTTCAGGGGAGTTGTTGTGGATGGAATATCCCTGGAACCAATTGAATTTGCAAATATAACAGATGGAATAAAATGGACACAGACTAATACAGATGGAAGATTCCACTTTGTTTCCGGCAAGGATTCTATTCTTATAGAAAAGCTGGGGTATAAAAAAATGATTTTACACAAATACAATGAAGACACTGTAAAACTAACACGCGAAGTAATAGAACTAAGCGAAATAATTATATCCAGCACCTCTACATTACTTCAAAACGCCTATAAATCAATTCCGGAAAACTATCCGCTGTTTCCCTTTAAAGAAAAATTCTTCCTTAGGAGTTTGCTTAAAAAAAATGGTGAAATAAACAAACTGGAAGACATATATGGTATTGTTGAACGAAAAACCTTATTTCAAACCACCAATATTAAAAAACCAAAAGACAACTATTCGGTGGAGTTATTCAATTTGAGAAAAGCCGGTGTTATAGAAAAAAATGTTGACTTTCAGCTATATAGCTTTACAAAGCTATTCGATAATATTTCGTCGTTTTATTTAAGTCCGGAATTATTTAGTTTCAAAGAAGAAGCGTATGACAATAACGACTATACAAAAGTTAGTTTTGCCTCCAAAAATGAGGAAGAATACCCGACCAGTGGGTATCTCATCATTAATAATAAGGATTATGCAATTTTGGAAGTCTTTGTAAAATATGCGAGCACCAAAAATGTTAAACGGAAAGGAAAAATAAAATACAAAACAACCTCATATGAAATAAACACATTTTTCACTAAACGTCAGGGTCAATCAAAATATACAATAGATCGCTCAAAACTTACAGCGCAAGTAGAGGTAAATGAAGACACGGAAGATGTTGTTATTTACAATTGTACTTATATACTAAATACTTTTGAAAATTTTACAGAACAGCCAATCCAAACAAAAGCTTCCATATCCAATGATATTTTTACATTGACCGGAGATTACAACCCTGCATTTTGGGCTAATCAGCAATCCCTGCCATTAACAAAAGAAATGCAAATATTTATTGACGAAACGGAAAAGGATAAGAAAAAATTTATTTCCAATTTTTAAAACAATCTTTCTATAGATGTACAAAAAATTCAAACTTCTATTTGTTGAATATATAGAAGGCTTGCAACTGGTTGTTTGTGTTATATGAAAATAGGTTTATCTTCCTGTTGGGAATCATTTTTATCACACAAAAGTCTATCAATAGCTTCTCTTCTTTTAATTCTTTTGATCCATCAGTAAGCCAAACACACAAAAACCGATATCAGTTACACATTCACCTTCATACATGCCAGGCTGGTTCCGGAATTTTGACTGATCAAAACCATACATATGATCAGGATACAAATCTTCCTTTTGATTTTACTATTTACCAACCATACAACAGGGCAGACCGGTTTTACCATTACTGCAAAATTTACAGGGTTTACTCCCGGGGTAAAATTTTACCTGGAAGACCCCGACACGCAAATGAAAATAGATAGCGTCGTGTATAAAAATGATGTTATACGCCTCAAAGGAAACTTAACTGAAGCTCCAAAACTTTTATTTTTATCTGCTATAGATAATAATAAATATTATTCATGTTATGTTTTTATGGGAAATGAAAATGTTCAGGTTTCAGGGGATAAAGCCGACTTCCCTTTTTACCTGAAAAAAACCGGCTCAACATCGCAGGATATCTACCAGATACTGGATGATCAAACCAAATGGTATTATACGCGCCGGGGTGAACTTGTTGAAAGCATATCAGGATTAATGATGGATAGCAGCAGGGCGGCAAGATCAAAATGGGATTCTACGTGGAATCTAATTAAGCCATTGGACCAGGCCACCGATTCCATACGGCTCAGCTTTATTAAAAAATATTACAACTCTTATGCCGGGTTAAATGAACTGTTTTATCTCAAGAATCAATTTAAAAAGGATTCGGTCCAAAAGATGTACAATAATCTAAAAGCCGCTTACAAAAACAGTATGTATGGACAGAGGATATACAACTATCTGAAAGTAGGGAACATATTAAAAACGGGGGATGATTATGCGGATTTCCAGGCTTTGGACACCGCCGGCAATAGGCATCACATTTCTTCCTACAACAAGCAATATATTTTGCTCGACTTCACGGAAACTTATTGCGGACCCTGTATATACGCTGTAAAAGAGCTTAAAGAAATAGACAGCCTGTACAAAGAAAAACTGCATATCATTTCATTCTATGCGGATAAATCTAAAGATATTTGGCTGACAGGTGTAAAACGAGACACGCCCTCCTGGTTAACCCTTTGGGACGGGAAAGGCACGGCCGGCGAAACGCCTATGAAATATGGAGTGACCGGTTATCCAACATTTTTTTTAATTGATCCGCAAGGAAAAATTGTATGGCGGGGATCAGGGTATGGCGAAGGATCTGTTAAAGGGGGTATCGAAAAGTATCTGAGATAAAACAGTGATAAAGCGTATGGCATCCATCAATACAATATTGCGGGCTCCGGATCGGTGCAGAGCTATCGTTTTTCTTATCGTCCTGGTTTCCTTAATTACAAATTTAAACGCCCAGGACAAGATAAAAGGAGGCATGGAAACGCCCAGCGGCTTCCTGCCCATATATACTGATGGGCTTGCCAGTAAAAAAAACCTGACTGTACAGGCAAAGGATGCAATAGCAGTACTTCCCTTAAAAAACAACTATGCAAACATCAATGTTTTTTTACTCAATGCTGATTTCAAAGACACTATCGGTTTTCACTATGAACAATTCGCAACATCAATGAACGCAAATAACGCATTCAAAAAAATAAGCGACAGCCTGTACGAGATCTATATTACTGATCCACGAAAACAGGTGTTGTTTGCGTATAATGTAAATGAAGTATTTGGCGTGGGTGTTAAAGGAACTATGTCCGGAGGGCTTAACTCTCCCAACCTGATGGGAGAGCGTATAGATACGCTTACGATTGTAGATGGAGAGCAACAGGAACACTACAATATACTTCCGTTTAACCCTTTTTTATATGGCCTGGGGCTGTTTATATGGAATAAAAAAAATAATCCCTCCCGCGACTTAGTTACATTCTCAATATTGTTTCGATTTCCCGAACCTCAATTAATAGGGCTCAGAACAGACACTGCGATCATCAATCAAAAGTCGGCTAATCCCAGCCTGAGGTATTATGATAACGTGGAGTTTGATAAAAAGCAAACTCATCCCAGCCTCTGGGACTATAAGGCGATCAAGCTTGATCTAAAAAATATCCAACACGTTTTTAAAAAAACAGAAAACTCTATTTTCTTTGTCTTTGAGCATTTTGGTGATTTATACCGGTATGATTATTTTGACAACCTGCAATATAAACTGGACGATCAAAAAGACTGGATATTAACGCCGCTTGCATTCAATCCTTCTATACTATTAGAAAATGTTGCCCCGGGAAAGCATCAATTGCAGGTCAGGTATCCCGTGGAAGGAGCACCTGTATTTCTATATGATTTTGAAGTATTACGCGATTGGAAAGATTCGCCGATCTGGCCAATACTGGCGAGCATATTGCTCACAACACTTGTGCTCTATTTATTCTTCAGAACCAGGGTAAAACAAGCGGAAGAAAGGGCTAAGAAAAACAGGCTGGAACTGCAGGCTATCCAGTCACAGCTAAACCCCCATTTCATGTTCAATGCGTTGGGTTCCATACAACACCTCGTACATAACGATAAGCAAAGCGCCGATCTGTATCTTACCGAGTTCAGCAACCTGTTGCGCCGCTCCCTGTATAATAATGAAAAGGAAATGGTGCCGCTCTCTGTTGAATTACAAACGCTGAACAGTTATATCAGGCTGGAAAAGCTTCGTTTCCGGTTCAGCTATGAGCAACAGTTAGATGAGCGTATAGAGCCTGATAATATCAGTATACCGGCGCTGTTAATTCAGCCGTTGATTGAAAACGCCATCAAACATGGCATTGCGCCTTTGCAACAAAAAGGGCTTTTACAGATGCATATATACCGGCAGGAAAAAGACCTGGCGATTGAAATAACAGATAACGGCAAAGGGTTTAGTGAAGATAAAACCGATACAGGATTAGGCCTGAAGCTGGTTAAAGAGAGAATAGAGGTGTTGAAGCGGCAGGGAATGCATATTTCATTATCGTTTAAAGACAATCGTGCGAATAAAACAACAGCCAGGGTTGTTTTTAAAGACTGGCTTTAATGATACGATTTGTTTAACTTACTATTATGCGTGCAATAATAATAGATGACGAGTGGAATAATATCAGTAATCTTCAAAGGATAATCCGGGAGCATTGCCCTTCGGTAGAAATTGTAGCGACAGCTGACAATGCCGATGCGGCGAAGGTGCTTATTGCATCCCATCAGCCAGACCTGCTGTTTCTCGACATACAAATGCCGGGTAAAAATGGCTTTGAATTATTACAATCTGTTCCTCATCCCGACTTTGAAATTATTTTTGTTACTGCGTTTGACAAATACGGCATCCAGGCTGTTCGCTTTTCCGCTCTTGATTATTTACTCAAACCCGTAGTGATCGCTGATTTAAAAACTGCCGTAGAAAGAGCTGTACATAAAGTACAGGAAAAAAGAAAAAACCAGCAATTGGAAAACTTATTGAATTTTTTACAACAGAAAAATGAAATAAATAATCATAAGATTGCACTTCCTTCTGCCAAAGAAACCCGCTTTGTACGCCCGGCAAACATTATGTATTGCGAAGCAAAAAACAATTATACTGTTTTTTATCTTTCCGGCGGCGAAAAATTAATTATCTCGAAGCCCCTGTTTGAGTACGAAGAATTGTTATCGGATTATGGATTTGTGCGCTGTCATAATTCTTTCCTCGTCAATACATCTTTTGTAAAGAGCATTACCAAAGAAAATAGCGGTGGAGTATTGTTGGAAAATGGAACGGAATTACCTGTTTCCAAACAAAAAAAGGAAATGGTGAAACAGGCTTTAATGGGAGAAAAGAGAAAAGGCTAAGAGCTGGCTCGGCTTTCTTATAAAATTAGTTTTGCTATGCGAAGCGTCTTCGCTTCGCATTATTAATATTATCGCCGCCTCCGGCGATCAATTGTA
>JAHBTL010000050.1 GCA_019638615.1 Chitinophagaceae bacterium
AAGACAAGTGAAACACGTCTGTGGTTACAAATGGATTGTCCGCAGCGGCATACAAAAAGTAAGTTGTTATTATGCCTCGTAGAGGTTACCCGTTGGTATAAATTATAGCGATAAGGCCTTTGCACCATAGGTGCTACCCTTTCTGCGAGTGTAGCTATGACGCAAAAAGTATTATATGAAGGAAATAAATCGACCTGTGTGTAGCTGTAGAATTAGTTTCACCGATTTCAAAATGTAGATTCCTTCGCCGAAGGAGAATGCGTTTGCTCCGTCCGGATATATAACTTATCCACATTACATTTTCATCATCTCAGCTTAACATTCCGGTAATCCCGGCGTTGTTTTTTTGTGCTGTAGAAGAACAATGAAAATAATTCGCATTCACATGTTTGTCAAGTAAATGGGTAAATCAATCGTTTGAATCGCAGCGACCCCGGTTTCCACCGGGGTTTTTACATTTCATCAAGCCATAGGTACGAATTATGAATTACCTTTGCGCCTTGCCGCGAAAAAAACGGTTTTAAAACAGGAGTATACATGATTACAGTGAATAATGTTTCATTATCCTTTGGTAAAAGGGTATTGTTTGATGAAGTGAACCTTAGCTTCAGTAAGGGGAATTGCTATGGGGTGATCGGCGCCAACGGAGCTGGTAAATCTACCTTTCTTAAAATACTTTCAGGAGAAATTGATCCGAGTAAGGGAACCATTGATATTACCCCCGGCGAAAGAATGGCGGTGCTAAACCAAAACCACTTTGCCTTTGATGACAAAACAGCTTTGCAAACGGTGATGATGGGCCATAAAAAATTGTGGGATGTAATGCATGAACGCGATGCTATTTATGCCAAAGAAGATTTTTCCGAAGAAGATGGCATGCGCGCCGGCGAGCTGGAAGCGGAATTCGGCGAAATGGGCGGGTATACGGCCGAGAGTGACGCGGGCACATTATTGGGTGAACTGGGCGTAAAAGAAGAATATCATAATACGCTGATGAAAGAATTGCCCGGTAGTGTGAAAGTGAGGGTTTTGCTGGCACAGGCATTGTTCGGCAATCCTGATATTCTTATTCTTGATGAGCCTACCAACGACCTGGATGTGGAGACCATCAGCTGGCTGGAGAATTTTTTAGCTGAATATGAAAATATTGTGATAGTAGTAAGCCACGACCGCCACTTCCTTGATGCAGTATGTACACATGTGGCAGACGTAGACCGCCAGAAAATTAAAATATATACGGGCAACTATAGCTTCTGGTACGAAAGCAGCCAGTTGGCAGCAAGGCAACTGAGCGATAAGAACAAGAAGATGGAAGAAAAGCGCAAAGACCTGCTGGAGTTCATTGCCCGTTTCAGCGCGAATGCTTCTAAAAGCAAGCAGGCTACTTCGCGTAAAAAAGCGCTTGAGAAGCTGGTGATTGAAGATATTGAACCCTCTAACCGCCGCTATCCCGGTATTATTTTCAAGCAGGACAGGGAAGTGGGGAACCAGGTGCTGAATATAGAAAAGTTGTCGAAGAAGGCAGAAGACGGCAGGTTATTGTTCAGTGATGTGAGCTTTTCGGTTGGAAAAGGCGATAAGATCGCTTTTTTCTCAAAAGATCACCTGGCGCTTACTTCGTTTTTCGAGATTATCAATGGTGAGCAAAAAGCCGACTCGGGTAAATATGAATGGGGCACTACCATCACCAAAGCCTACCTGCCGAACGACAACAGCCGGTTTTTCCGGGATACAAATCTTAACCTGATGGATTGGCTGCGCCAGTATGTGCCGCCAACGGTCACGGATGTAGATGAGCCTTTTTTGCGGGGATTTTTAGGAAAGATGTTGTTCAGCGGGGATGAGATACTAAAGAAAACAAGTGTATTGAGTGGAGGTGAGAAGGTAAGATGTATGATCAGCCGCATGATGATACAGAACCCCAATCTTGTTATACTGGATGAGCCTACCAACCATCTTGACCTGGAGA
The DNA here is from genome assembly GCA_019638615.1 of Chitinophagaceae bacterium. GTDB lineage: Bacteria > Bacteroidota > Bacteroidia > Chitinophagales > Chitinophagaceae > Agriterribacter. Next base: position 1,970 of record JAHBTL010000050.1, read on the forward strand.
GCATTCAATCTTTCAACGAAAGCATGGTGAATTTTAAAGGCGTGGTATTGCTTACTTCGCACGATCATACCTTCATGCAAACCGTCGCCAACAGGGTAATTGAGCTTACGCCAAAAGGCATTATCGACCGTCTTACCACCTTCGACGAATACCTGGAAGATGAAAGGGTTAAACAATTACGGGAAAGCATGTACGAAACAAAAGGCGTATTGGTATAGTGAATTGAAACCAGCGGTAACCTGTGCCCGTTTGTATGGCAGGCAATGTGAATTTTTTTTTACCAATCCTTATCGGGCTGACCCGGGAGCGGCGCCTTTTTCATTACTCTCTCCTGCAGCTTTTTCTCCTGCTCCTCCAGCGCCTTCAATAACTGTTGTACCTGCTGCTGGTTAAGTTTGTTTTGTTTGGGCTGGGGCTTGTTTTCCTTATCCTGTTGCTTTTTTTGTTCCTGCTGTTGTTCCTGCTGCTGCTGTTGCTTTTTTTCGTTCAGGGCCCGCTGCAGGTTTTCGCGGGCAAAGCTATCGGCTGCGTTGAGGCGTAAAGATTGCTTGTATGCTTCAATGCTTTCTTCCAGCTTTTTTTGCTGTGTTAATGCAACGCCTTTGTTGTAATACGACTGGGATTGGAGTGGCTTATCGGTGGTTTTTTGGCTTATTTCATCAAATTGTCTGACAGCTTCTTCCAACTTCTTGCTTTTAAACAAAGCGTTGCCCAGGTTAAAAGCCGCGGTGGCGTTGTTGGGGTCTGCCCGGAGCGCTTCCCGGTATGCATCGGCAGCTTTATCGTACTGCTGTAAACGGTACGCTTCATTGCCTTTATTGATAACGCTGTTTACCTGGGCATCGCACACATATGCTGTAAGGGTTGCTGCAATAAAAAGTACTATGGTCCTCATGATCTCAGTTTCTTTTTGTCGGATATGAATAATTCTCCTGCCAATCCAACCAGAGCCAAAGCCAGGAACCATTGAAAAAAACTCCTGAAACTGAGCAGGCTGGTATCCCGGATGGTTTTCTGCTCCATGCCCGCATACTGTTCGATCAGCTTATCAACTGCTGCGTCCACATCGTTCAATTGCTGGTATACGCCATTCGTTGCATGCGATATATCTATCAACTCCTGCTCATTTAGCTTCGAGAGAATAACATTGCCCTGTATATCCCGCTTGGGCTCGTGTGTGATAGGGTTGAGTATGGGCGCTCCCTGTGTAGTGCCTACACCAATGGTATTGATAACAACCCCATTTTCAGCGAGCTCTTTTGAGGTACTGATGGCATTTTCATCATGATCTTCTCCATCGGTAATAAGCAGTATTGATTTATATTTTTTTTCCTTGCTGTTAAACCCGGCATTGCACATTCTTAAAGCGTCCGTTATAACGGTTCCCTGGGTGGGCACCACATCCGGGTGGGCGTTGTTCACGTATAATTTGGCGGCGGTATGATCCGACGTCAGCGGCATTTGCATATAGGCTCTTCCTGCAAAAATCACAAGTCCTACCCTGTCGTTGTGCAATTGCTCCATCAGCTTGTTTATCAATTGCTTGGCCCTTTCCAGCCGGCTGGGCTTGCTGTCTTCCGCTAGCATGCTTCTGCTCACATCCAGTGCTATCATTATGTCAATGCCCTGCCTGTTGATGCTTTCTATCTGGGTGGCAGATTGAAGATTGGCTGCTCCCACTATCACTAACCCCAATGCGCCCATAGCAGTAATGAACCTGAGAAGCTGTTTTTTGGGTGAAAAATTATTGGTGAGCTGCCGCACCAGTTTTTCATCGCCTATCTTTTTTACCGTATTCTTTTTCCATCTGAGCATGGCATTGAACAACAGTATTATTATTGGAACCAATAACAATAACAACAAATGCTCTATGTGTTCAAACCTGACCATGCGTATTTATGACTGCTCTACTCAAATGCAAATATCGCTCCGTTCATGTACTTACCATCGCTTACTACCTACCACTCCCACATCACATCTTCCCCTCAAAGAAGCCCAGTTGTGTAAGGATCTTTTTCAGCATATCGGTTCTAATCGTAACCATGTCGGCATTGGGGTCAGCACTGTCTATATTCAATACAAAAAAGTAGGGATGCCTGTTTTCTTCTATCCAGCCTGTAACCCAGCCTATAGCATGATTTTCTTTGTTAAAGCCCAGCCCGGTTTTATAGCTCAGCTTATAGTTGCTGTTGTCTTCCTGCAGCATCATATTCCTTACTGTTTGTTGGGCTGTTTTGGTAAATGGCAGCCTATCAAAGTAAAGTTGTTTTACCAATCCTAATTCTTCATCCGGCGAAATAAGCAAAGAATTGTCGAGCCAGAAGGAATCAACGGCAGGTCCTATTTTCATATTGCCATACTTCAATGTATCAATCCATTTTTGCATAGTATCTCTGCCAATACGCCTTGCAATTTCCTGGAAATGAGGAACTGCCGAGTACTTAAAAGCCTGTGCCAGGCTAAGGTCCCGGTTCCAGTTTTTGTTGCTGCGTTCAATGCCATCCCATTTAATGATCGTACTGTCGTTGATAACTGTACCTGTTTGCAATGCGATCAAAGCATTTACAATTTTAAAGGTTGAAGCGGGAACTGTCCGGGTTGTATCCTTTTTCAGGTTGTATACCTTTATTTCACCCCGCCCGTTATCATACAAAGCGAATGAGCCGTCTACCTTGTATTCATCAAAATACTTTTTTAAAGAATTTTCCTGTTTGATATTATTGTTCGATGAGCATGCGTTCAACGCAACCAGGCTGACGATCAAAACAAATAAATATCCGAAGCCGATTTTCATTATGAATGCGAATGATTAAACTTGAAATATAAATGATACCATTGTTATTTTAACACCCCCAAAGCTTTTCCCACTTTTGCAAAAGCTGTGATGGCCCTGTCGAGATGCTGCTGCTCATGCGCTGCACTTAACTGCACACGAATGCGGGCCTGACCCTTGGGTACTACCGGGAAGAAAAACCCGATCACATAAATACCTTCTTCCAGTAAGGCCGCTGCCATTTTTTGAGCCAGTGTGGCATCGTACAGCATGATAGGCACAATAGGATGATCGCCTGGTTTGATATCAAAGCCCGCTTCTGTCATTTTTGCCCGGAAATATTGTGTATTCCATTCCAGTTTGTCGCGTAGGGCTGGTGTTTCACTCAGCATATCCAGCACGGCTATGGAAGCGCCTACTATGCTGGGAGCCACCGTATTAGAGAACAGGTAAGGGCGGGAACGCTGGCGCAACATTTCAATAATTTCTTTCCTTCCGCTGGTAAATCCACCCGATGCCCCGCCTAGTGCCTTGCCCAGTGTGCCGGTAATGATGTCAATCTTCCCCATCACGCCCCTGTATTCATGCGTACCCCTTCCTGTTTTTCCCAGGAATCCGCTTGAATGACATTCATCGATCATAATGGCGGCATCGTATTGCCCCGCCAGCTCCACAATTTTATCCAGTTGGGCTATAGTACCATCCATGCTGAACGAACCATCAGTAACGATGATACGGCTGCGTGCTTCCCGTGCTTCCTGCAGTTTTACTTCCAGGTCAGTCATGTTATTGTGTTCATACCGGAAACGCCGGGCTTTGCACAAACGGATCCCGTCGATAATGGAAGCGTGATTAAGCGCGTCGGAGACAATAGCGTCCTCCTCATTGAATAAGGGTTCAAATACACCGCCGTTGGCATCGAAAGCCGCTGCGTATAATATGGTGTCTTCAGTGCCTAAAAAAGCGGAGATCTTCTTTTCCAGCTCTTTGTGAATATCCTGCGTACCACATATAAAACGTACGCTGCTTAATCCATAGCCACGCAGGTCAATGTATTTTTTTGCGGCTTCAATTACTTTGGGGTGCGATGACAATCCAAGATAATTGTTGGCGCAAAGATTAATAACAGTCTTCGTTCCATTTTTCCCGGGGATTTCTACTTCAATATCGGCACCCTGGGGACTTTCAATAATGCGCTCGGTTTTATACAAGCCATTATTGCGAATATCTGCTAATTCCTGTTGTATTCTTTTTGTCAGTTTTTCATTCATACCTGTAACTTTACGGACGCAAACCTACGTGGTTTTTAAAAAACTAAGCCAGTTTGTAACATTTTACTATGGGCATGCGTCCAATACCAGGGCGCTGAATGCCGGTCAGAAATATTGGAAAAGGTAATAATTTGATTTTTAATTCGCTTAAAGTGTTATGAAAAAGAAACCTGCTATTGTTTTTTTAGGTATTATTTTACTGGTTTTAATAGCGTTTGGCTACACTGCAAGACAGAATAACAGGTTAAAAGCTACGGACGATATTCCCCGCTCGGAAAATATAAAAGGAGTGCGGGATAAAAAAAATCAATTTGAGCTGCCTTTTTTGGAATCCTTAACAAGACATTTATTAGCTTTGGGGTATTAAATAGATAAAGGGTATAGAAAAAATCTACACAAGATGCCCGGCATTTTCTAGTGCCGGGTTTTTTTATAGGCATAAAAGAGGGGCCGAACATATTTCAGACCTTAAAAAAAGGGGATGACGCTCCGTCATCCCCTCAACTTAAATACAATGGTTGACTGCTTGCACGCAACGCATTGTATTAAACCGCAAAAGGCATATCGCACGAATTGTCTCCTTTTGCCATTGGCTTTTCACACTTCATACTAATATCTTCTTATATACATTGCCCGTAAAATCATGCCGGAATGCGCATTTTATTACTTCTGCAAGAAATAAAATTTTGCGCCTGGTAATTGGAAAAACAAGTATCGAACCAATTGACTTTCGGTGAAAAAGTTTCGAATTTTTGCAAGGGGTGGTGATACTCCGCCTGTAGGCTCCTTAAGTTGACTAGGTGTTTCACCGACCGGCAAATTTGCGTGCAAAATACAGGCTATCGACTCAATTGATTAATTTTATAATTCCATCAGCAAAATCTATCCATGACCTTTACCCAGCTTGAATATATCATTGCTTTAGATACGTATAGGCATTTTACCCTGGCAGCCGATCATTGTCATGTTACCCAACCTACCCTGAGCATGCAGGTGCAGAAGCTGGAGGAAGAGCTGGGCATTACCATTTTTGACCGGAGCAAACAGCCTGTGGTACCTACAGAAACCGGTTTGGAAGTACTGATGCAGGCAAAAAATATAGTAAAGCAGCGGGACGCGTTGCAGGATCTGATACAGCATAAAAAAGGGATTTTAACGGGAGAGCTCCGGATCGGCATTATCCCTACCCTGGCGCCCTACCTGTTGCCCCTGTTCATTCAGCAGTTTTCAACCAAATATGCACGGGTAAAGCTGGTTGTGAGCGAAATGACAACGGAAATGATCATCCGTCATTTACAGGAAGGCAGTATTGACGCAGGTATTTTAATTACCCCTTTACAGCATAAGGGCATTAAGGAACAGGTGTTGTTTTATGAGGAGTTGCTGGTGTATGTATCAAGGCAGAACGCTTTGTACAGGAAGCAGTATGTTCTGGCAAAAGATATTGACCCGGATAAGCTGTGGCTGCTGGAAGAAGGTCATTGCTTTCGCAGCCAGATTGAAAATCTCTGCGAGCTACGTAAAATGAGCACGGCAGGAAGTCATTTTGATTATGAAACAGGAAGTATTGAAACATTGCGGAGAATGGTAGACCTGAACGACGGAATAACCATTTTGCCTGAACTGGCAACGCTGGACATGCCTGGCACACAACTGCAGTTAATAAGGCATTTCAAAAGTCCTGCCCCGGTACGGGAAGTAAGCCTTGTGGTACAACGCGATTTTGTGAAGAAGCGGCTGATCGATGCATTGAAGCAGGAGATCATCACAAATATTCCGGAAAAAATTAAAAAGAACAAACCTGCAAATGTATTGCCTATATAAAGGTTTAGTATATTGAACCCTTAATTAGCTTGCATTCATGTCAAATTCAACCAAAGGAATCTGGAAGGTAATAGGCGCATCATCGGTAGGCACTCTTATAGAATGGTATGATTTCTACATTTTCGGGAGTTTAGCCACCGTGATCGCCAATCAGTTTTTTCCTAAAACAAATCCTACTGCCGCGTTGCTGTCAACGCTTGCCACTTTTGCTGCCGGTTTTATTGTACGGCCTTTCGGCGCACTGGTGTTTGGCAGGCTGGGCGACCTTGTGGGAAGAAAATATACCTTCCTGCTTACGCTTATCTTAATGGGCGGATCTACGTTCGCCATAGGATTGGTACCCTCTTATGAAAGTATTGGCTTTGCAGCGCCTGTAATAGTATTGTTATTGCGTTTGCTGCAGGGGCTTGCTTTAGGGGGCGAATACGGAGGCGCCGCTACCTACGTTGCGGAGCATGCGCCTCCTCATCGCCGTGGTTTTTTTACCTCCTGGATCCAAACTACCGCAACCCTGGGGTTGTTCGTTTCACTGGGCGTAATATTAATGGTTCGTCATGGGCTCGACAGCGATGTACAGGTGTCTATTCAAAAATTCAATGACTGGGGCTGGCGGATCCCTTTTATCGTATCTATATTACTTGTGGGCGTTTCAGTATACATACGTCTGAAGATGAACGAATCGCCTTTGTTTTCCAGGCTCAAATCGGAAGGCAAGGTCTCTGCAAATCCCTTAAAAGAGAGTTTCGGACACAAAACCAACCTGAAAATGGTATTGCTGGCATTGTTCGGGGCTACTATGGGACAGGGGGTAGTTTGGTATACCGGGCAGTTTTATGCTCAAAGCTTTATGGAAACAATTTGTAAAGTAGATTTCGAGCAGTCACGCACCATTTTAATATGGGCTATCCTGTTTGCCACGCCTTTTTTCGTGGTTTTTGGTTCGTGGAGCGATAAGGTAGGCAGAAAATGGATCATGCTGGCTGGTATGCTGCTGGCGATCGTGTTGTATAAGCCCATTTACAGGCAATTCCTGGCAGAAACGGATACAAGTGTTTACCAGGCAAAAACAATTGCAACGGAAGCTGCCCCGGTTGTAAAAACCGAAAACGCGGATGACCATATTGTAACAACCACCACTATTGTAACAACTTTTACCGATGGTTCCGCCTACACACAAAAAAGCATTGATACCAGTTTTACAAATGTTTCTAAAGCGGTAGCTCATGGTACTGTTACTTATATAGACAAAAAGCTTTCCACAACTGGTTACTGGAAATTTGTTTTTCTTGTATTCATCCAGGTAATTTTTGTAACGATGGTATATGGCCCTATTGCTGCCTTCCTGGTAGAATTGTTCCCGACACGAATAAGGTATACCTCCATGTCGTTGCCCTATCATATAGGGAATGGCGTATTTGGCGGGCTTACCCCCTTTATCGCATTATTGCTGACCACCATAAATACCGGCGATAAGCTGGTCGGTCTGATGTACCCGATCATTATTTCGGCGGTATGCCTTGTAATAGGCACATTGTATGTGAGCAATAAAACAGATCCGGATGTAAGCGATTAAGAGAAGGTGTAGGGTGTAAGGCATAGGGTAATTCCCTTACTCCCTACACCTTATACCCTCTACCTTACACCTTATTTATAATTAAAAATTATTCCTGATGAACCTGTTAAGAAAATGGCTGGGCTGGATATGGATGTTGCTGGGACCGTTGTCGGTTTATTATCTTATAAAAACAGCGGTAAACGAAATAGCAAAACACCCGGTAATTGATACCAAAATACAATGGGGTGTTTTTATTGCCGTGGCCATACCCATAGCGGTGGGAATGGTTATTTTTGGCTGGTATGCATGGAAAGATGAGTACAGGCGGTAAAATATCCCGGACTTCCTATTTTTGTTGAATGTCTATCGAAGTTAAAAACCTCCTGAAAGTTTACGGCGGGCAACCAGCCGTACAGAATATTTCATTTACTGTGAAGCAGGGAGAGATTGTTGGTTTCCTGGGGCCCAACGGCGCGGGTAAATCAACCACCATGAAAATACTTACCGGCTATCTTGTTCCTACATCGGGTGAGGCTTTTATTTGCGGAATGAATGTGGCTGAAAAATCAGATGAAACAAAAAAAAGAATTGGCTATTTGCCCGAATCTAATCCTTTATACTACGACATGTATGTAAAGGAATACCTGGGGTTTATTGCTGATGTTCATAAAGTGCCTCAAAAGGGGGTGGCTATTAACCGTGTTATTGAAATGGTAGGGCTTGCGCCTGAAGCGAAAAAGAAAATAGGGCAATTGTCTAAAGGATATAAGCAGCGTGTTGGGCTGGCCGCGGCTTTGGTGCACGACCCGGAAGTATTGATACTGGATGAGCCTACTACCGGCCTTGACCCTAACCAGATAGGGGAAATACGCGAGGTAATACGCCGGCAGGGACAAAACAAAACGGTGCTTTTTTCGTCGCATATTCTGCAGGAAGTAGAAGCGGTATGTAACAGGGTGGTGATTATTAATAAAGGGGTATTGGTGGCCGATGATACCGTTACCAACCTTCAGGCAGGAAACCGCGATAAGCATCATGTTACGGTGCAGTTTTCCACAGCTGTAACGAAAGCTGTGTTTGAAGAAATGACGGATGTAACCGGCATAGAATGTTTTTCCGACAGCCACTACCAGGTGTATACTACCAACCCTGAACAAACACGACGGCAATTAATGGAAGCAGCCCTTCGCCATCAGCTGAATATTGTTTCTATGCAAAGCGGCAGCCAAAGTCTTGAATCGGTATTTAAGGAACTTACAGGAAATTAAGTAAAAGGCTTCCGTGCAAGCCGGCTACGATTATTCATGCCTTGTTTTTTTGCAACAAAAGCCGAATACCTTTTCTTTGCAGTGAAAACCGATATGCAATTGTATCTTTCTCCTTACTCAATTTTAATGATCATCCAAAACAAGCAATTATAAACCTTTTATTATGAGTTTTATTTCAGACATACATGCCCGGCAAATTTTAGACAGTCGTGGAAATCCTACAGTAGAGGTTGACGTAGTAACCGAAAACGGACTGGTAGGCCGCGCAGCGGTGCCCTCCGGCGCTTCTACCGGTAAGCACGAGGCTGTTGAATTAAGAGACGGTGATAAAAGCGTGTATCAGGGCAAGGGCGTACTAAAAGCAGTAAGCAATGTAAACGATATTATCGCTGACCAGCTGATAGGCATTGATGTTACAAAACAGGCATATATTGATAGCCTGCTCATTAAAATTGACGGTACGGAAAATAAAGCAAAGCTGGGCGCTAATGCTACACTGGCTGTTTCAATGGCAGTTGCCAAAGCCGCAGCGCAGGAAAGCAACCTGCCTTTATACCGCTACCTCGGAGGTGTGAATGCTACGGTATTGCCTATGCCGCTGATGAACATTTTGAATGGCGGCGTTCATGCCGATAATAAAATAGACTTCCAGGAATTCATGATTGTTCCGGTAGGCGCGCCTTCTTTCAGCGAAGGTTTGCGCTGGGGAGTAGAGGTATTTCACAACCTGAAATCGGTATTAAAGAAAAAAGGATACAGCACCAATGTAGGCGATGAAGGTGGCTTTGCGCCTGATATCCAGAGCAATGAAGAAGCCATTGAAACAGTGTTGCAGGCAATTGATGCAGCAGGTTACAAAGCCGGCGAGCAGATTGCTATAGCAATGGATGCAGCCAGCACTGAAATGTTCGACGAAGCAAAAGGATCATACAAATTTTATAAGAGCAGCGGAAAAGTAATCAGCAGTGATGAAATGGTAGCTTACTGGACGGAATGGGTAAACAAATATCCTATCGTGTCTATAGAAGATGGTATGGCGGAAGATGATTGGGCGGGCTGGAAAAAACTGACCGATGCCATTGGTTCTAAATGCCAACTGGTGGGGGATGACCTGTTTGTAACCAATGTTAAACGTTTGCAGGAGGGCATTGACAAAGGTATAGCCAACAGCATTTTAATTAAAGTAAACCAGATAGGTACCATTACCGAGACCATTAATGCAGTACAGCTTGCCCAAAACAGCGGTTATACTACTATTATGAGCCACCGGAGCGGTGAAACTGAAGATACTACCATTGCAGACCTGGCAGTAGCGCTTAACTGTGGTCAAATCAAAACCGGCAGCGCTTCCAGGACCGACAGGCTGGCGAAATACAACCAGTTGATCAGGATTGAAGAAGCTTTGGGAGACAATGCCGTATATCCCAAAGGAAAGATTAAATTTGGAAAATAAACAAAGGTTACCCGTAAATGGGTTTCGAAACGGTCTTCGCATTCTTAATGAGTTTTGAAAAAAAAATACCGTCCTGGACAAAAAATAAATACGTCCTTACCCTTGCGGGGTTTGTGGTGTGGCTTTTATTTTTTGATCACAATGATTTTTTTACGCAGATGGAAAGAAAGAAGGAGCTGAGGCAAATAAACAAGGGAAAAGCTTATTACAGCAGCCGGATAGAAGAAATCAAAAAGGCGTCTGCTGATATGAATGAAAGTCCTGAAAGGGCCGCCAGGGAAAAATATATGATGAAAAAAGATAATGAAGATTTGTTCATTGTTGATGAAACTGAATAGTTTGTACTATTTTTTAAATATTTCACAATATAATTTTCCGGCAGCCGTTTTATACGAGTAACCCTATCCCCCCTTGACGAAACACCGCTAATCCGTATTAAAATCTGAATATCCTCTAAACCGTTATTATTGTTAATTTGAATTGTAGTCAATTCTATAAAATGGATGGCGTATGGATATTTATACACCCGAAAACATGATACGATTCCTGTACAAAGAAACTACAGCCGAAGAAACAGCAGCAATACAGCTCGCTTTGGATACAGACTGGTCGCTCCGCGAAAAGTTTGAAGTGCTGAAGAATGCAATAGAGGGTCTTAATACGATTAAATTTTCTCCACGTTCTTCTGCGGTACAATCCATACTTGCATACGCGGGTATCAGTAAAGAAATTGAGCATCACTAATTAAGAGGCGTTCGCGTATTTTCGTTGTTGAGATCAGGTTTCCCAATGACAAAAAAAGAGCGTTACACATTTGTACTCAAGTGGTTCCAGGAGCATACCCCCGAGGCTGAAACGGAATTAATTTACGATAATCCCTATCAATTGCTGGTGGCGGTCATTTTATCTGCTCAATGTACCGATAAAAGAGTCAATCTGACTACCCCGTCAATATTTCAAAAATATCCCGGGCCCGAATCAATGGCAAAAGCCGGTTTTGATGACCTGTTTCCCCTTATAAAAAGCATTTCTTACCCCAATAATAAAACGAAGCACTTAATTGGCATGGCCAATATGCTGGTCGATCAATTCAATGGTGAGGTTCCCCTTACCGTGGATAAATTGATACAGTTGCCGGGCGTAGGCCGAAAAACAGCCAATGTGATCACTTCGGTCATTGATCAGCAGCCCAATATGGCGGTAGATACCCACGTATTCCGGGTTTCGGCCCGTATCGGGCTCACCACTCGCGCTAAAACTCCGCTGGCAGCGGAAAAACAGCTCATTCAGCATATACCTACCCACTTAATCCACAAGGCCCATCACTGGCTTATCCTGCATGGCAGATATGTATGTGTTGCGCGCAATCCTAAATGCCATGAATGCGGACTCCGTCCTGCCTGCCGCTATTATCAAAAACAAAAGGGAACAACCGGGTAACAAGGGACTGTTCGTATATAAATTTCCCATATTCGGGGATAATCCAACTAAAATAAAGCAGCATACTATAATATTTATATCTTTGCGCCGAAGTCAGACCCTGTCTGACTTTTTTAAATTAAGTTGGAATGCCGGATTTGCCAGTAATAGATAAAAACCGTTTACCGCTCCATATAGCTATTATTATGGATGGTAACGGACGGTGGGCAAAGGAAAAAGGCGAAGACCGCCTGTTTGGCCATTACCAGGGGGTACAGAGTGTGAGGGATACGGTAGAAGGTTGTGCCGAATTAGGCATACAATATCTTACACTCTATGCATTCAGCACCGAAAACTGGGACAGACCTGAAGCCGAAGTGAGTGGATTAATGGGGCTGCTGGCGGAAACGATCCGGAAGGAGGTGCCTACGCTGAATAAGAACAATATCAAGCTGCAAACCATTGGCAACATCAGCATGTTGCCGGAGTATGCCCGTAAAGAATTGTTGGAAGCAGTGGAGCTGACCCGCACCAATACCGGCTTAACGCTCATTATTGCATTGAGTTACAGTTCACGTTGGGAACTGGTAACAGCGGTACAGCATATAGCAGCAGATGTAAAAAATGAAAAAATACAACCTGAAGATATTAACGAGGACACTTTGAGAAATTATCTTAACACCAGCGCTTTTCCCGATCCGGAATTGATGATAAGAACAAGCGGTGAACACCGGATCAGTAATTTTTTATTATACCAGTTAGCATATGCAGAATTATATTTTACCGATACCCGTTGGCCCGATTTCAGAAAAGCAGACCTGTTCAAAGCTATTTTGAACTTCCAGCAACGCGAAAGGAGGTTCGGTAAAACCGGTGAGCAGATTCAACGGGAAACCGCTACAGACACACTTTAGCTAATTTTAAACCAGTTGTCTTTTAACAAACCATTTCATTTAATCCCGTTAATTTGCCGGGCGAAACTTAAAAAAGGATGCACAGAATCTGCACGTTTTTGACCATTTTACTTGGATTAAGTTTTATATCAACCAAAACTAACGCACAGGTAAACGATACAATTCCTCCCACATCTGTGGATCCCGCTTTAATGGGGTTATTCAATCAATCCATTCCGAGAAAGTATACCATCGCCGAAATAAAAGTAACCGGCACTCAATATTTTGATCCTAATCTTGTAACCTCTATATCGGGTTTGAATGTGGGTGATGAAGTGCGTATACCCGGTGGAGATAATTTTTCTAAAGCCATCGAAAAGTTATGGGGTCAGAATTTGTTTGCAGATATAGAAGTATATATTACAAAAGTGGAAGACGACAGGATATGGGTGGAGATTGCCGCAGTAGAACGCCCCAGGTTATCTAAAGTCATTTTCAGGGGTGTTAAAAAAGCAGAGGCGACCGATCTGAAAGAAAAGATTGCTATTACAGCCAGCCAGGTAGTAACAGAAGCCAGGAAGCAAAATGCGATAGAAGCCATACAGAAGTTTTATATTGAAAAAGGCTTCCAGGGCGCTTCGGTGGTAGTACAGGAACGACCGGATACTGCCTATACCAATGGGGTTGACCTGATATTTATTGTAACGAAAGGTGGAAAGGTGCGTGTGAATGATATCATGTTTTCCGGCAATGAAAATGTGAATGCGCTGAAGCTGAAAAAACAAATGAAAGGCACCAAGGAAAAAAGCAGGCTTTCGCTTTTTGCTGCCGATGACAAGGGTCCCTATGGAGAAAAGCAAAAAATTACCTTTAAGGAATTCGTAAAAAGCTATTCATTCCTTTCTCCTACTAAAACGCTTGATTATTTAGATCCCTATTTCAGGTTTAAAATATTCAGCTCAGCTAAATTCAACGAGAAGAAATATAAGGAAGACAAAGAAAAAGTACTGGAGTATTACAACTCACAGGGTTTTCGCGATGCTGTAATAGAGGAAGATACGGTGTTTTACAATGCAAAGGGAAATTTAAACGTAGCATTGAAAGTTAAAGAAGGCAGTAAGTATTATTTTGGTGATGTAACCTGGAGGGGAAATACAAAATACTCCGACTCGCTGCTTAGCGTAATACTGGGCATAAAGAAGGGAGATATCTACAATATTGAAACCCTGAACAAGAAGCTGGGTAAACAAATGACAGCAGACGGAGGCGGAGATATCAGCAGCCTGTATTCAGATAACGGTTACCTGTTCTTTCGTGTAGACCCGGTTGAAACCTCGGTATACAACGACACGATTGACCACGAAATAAGGATTACCGAAGGCCCGCAGGCCACTATTAAAAGAGTGACCATTGCAGGTAACGACAAAACAAAAGAACATGTGATCAGGCGTGAACTGAGAACATTGCCGGGTGAAAAATTCAGCCGCGAACAGTTGATCCGTTCCAACAGGGAAATTGCCAACCTGGGCTATTTCAACCAGGAGAAAATCGGTATCAATCCTGTTCCCAACCCCGATGACGGAACGGTTGACATTAACTATACTGTCGAAGAAAAATCGTCGGACCAGTTGGAGCTGAGCGCCGGATGGGGTGGCGGCATTGGCTTAACCGGTACGGTGGGAGTTGTGTTCAATAACTTTTCCATAAAAAATATTTTCAGAAAATCATCCTGGAGTCCTTTGCCTTCCGGCGACGGGCAAAAGCTGAGCCTGCGCTTTCAGTCGAACGGGCGTTATTTCCGTTCTACCAACTTTTCGTTTACCGAACCCTGGCTGGGAGGTAAAAAACGCAATTCATTTACGGTAAGTCTTTACAGCTCGAAATACGCCAATGCCTGGGATCCTTATACTTACAGGTATACGAACGCCAGGGCCGATTCTTCTTACCTCAGAGCTATGGGTGCTACCATATCGCTGGGCAAGCAATTAAAATGGCCCGATGATTATTTTACCCTGGTATACGCACTTAACTTTACACAGTATAAGCTGAAAAACTATCCCGGCTTTTTTGCGGGATTATCTACTGCCACTTCTAATATCGTTAATCTTAAGCTTACGCTTTCCAGGTCGTCTGTCAACCAGCCGATCTTTCCAACAGGAGGGTCTACCTTTATGATAAGCGGTGCATTTACGCCTCCTTACTCAGCATTCAGGGAGGTATCCAGCATTAAATCGGAAGACAAATACAAATTAGTGGAATATCATAAATGGCGTGTAAACGGTGAATGGTATGTGCCTTTGGGCAAACCCGGTGGCGAAGAAAAGAATCGCCAGTTTGTATTAAAGGTGGCGGCTAAATACGGCTTTATAGGGCGTTACAATAAAAACCTGGACATTTCTCCGTTTGAACGCTTCCAGGTGGGAGATGCGGGGTTGACCAATAACTTTGGTATCTTAGGTTACGATATCATTGCGCACAGGGGTTACCCGGTATATGATAATTCCGATCCCACCATTAATCCCGATCAGCAGTCGACCAATAAATTCTTTACCATATTTAATAAGTATACAATGGAGTTACGCTATCCGTTCTCCACTAATCCGAGCAGCACCATTTATGGTCTGGCATTTTTCGAAGCGGCCAACGGCTGGTATGATTTTAAAGACTGGAATCCATTCCGCCTGCGTCGTTCGGTGGGGTTGGGCGCCAGGTTCTTCCTGCCGATGTTTGGGTTATTAGGGTTTGATTATGGTTTAGGTTTGGATAGGCTGGCTGTGCCGGGAGCAACCTTTAAAGATGCTACCAGGTTTACCTTTATGCTTGGCTTTGAGCCCGAATAATCAGTCAGGCGTATCTGTGGAACAGGATGATTTATCATGATTTAGTGTAACGAAGCGAAATCCTTTCCTGCAGAAGCCTTATTTTTAACTTCCAAAAAAGGAATATATATGCAAAAACTTATATTGATATTGTGTGTTTTTTGCCTGACAGGATTGTCTGTACAGGCTCAGCGATACGCTGTACTGGATACAAAATTTATACTTGACAAGTTACCTGAATACAAAGACGCCCAAAAGAAGCTCGACCAGTTCAGCGAAGCATGGCAAAAAGAGCTGGACGCATTGCAGGGCAACCTGGATCGTATGTACCGCGATTTTGAGGCAGAACAGGTAATGTTAAGCGACGATCTGAAGAAAAAAAGAGAAGATGAGCTGTTTAACAAAGAAAAGGAGTTAAGGGATTTGCAGCGTCAACGTTTTGGTTATGAGGGCGATTTGTTTAAAAAGCGCCAGGAGTTGATAAAACCCGTGCAGGACAAAGTATACAATGCAGTACAGAAGCTGGCTGTGGAAAAAGGCTTTGATTTTATTTTGGATAAAAGTGAAGGAATTACCGTTATCTTTGCCGACCCCAAATTAGACCGTAGTGAGGATGTATTAAAATTACTTGGGGTAAATAAATAATTGTTAAAGCACGGTACCGGCAGAACCAACAGAAACAAATCTTCATCTTTAAACCAAAATAAAACTGAAACATTCACTAATATGAAAAAGGTTTTCTCTTTAGTAGCGGTAATCGGGTTGCTGGTAGCAGCAGGAAATACTGCGGTAGCACAAAATAAATTCGGACATGTTGAGCTTGAGATGGTTGTAAGTATTTTGCCTGATGTAAGAAAGGCAGATACGATTCTCCAGCATTTCAGGAAAGATTCACTGGAACAGCAGTTACCCTTTTTTTTAAGCGAATACAAGCGCAAGGATTCTATTGCCAAATCGCCTGCAACGCCTGGCGCTATTAAGCAAACTGTTCAGCAGGAAGCGAACCAGTACCTGCAGATCATCCAGAACTGGGACCAGTATGCACAGCAGGAAATGCAGCGTAAAAGCCAGGAAGTATACAATCCGTATTTTTCAAGGGCATTTGAGTTGATCAACGCGGTTGCCAAAGAAAACGGTTATACCTGGGTATTTAAACAGGATGCTTTACTGGTAGCTCCGCCATCAGATGATCTGTTGCCATTGATCGCTAAAAAGCTGGGAGTAAAATTACCCGCAGGAGCTACAGGTCCTGACAAACCTACGGCTGAACCGGTTAAACCAGCTGCCGGCGGCGCCAAAAAACAATAATGTATCAAATCATTCTTTATAATAGCCACCTTCACCGGTGGCTTTTTTATTGAACCTGTTTTCTAGCCGGCTATCTTTGCCTGCGGTTCACCAGTTTACTCATATATTTATCCAAAGTATGAACCTGCATCCCATTGGAGTTTTCGATTCCGGTTATGGCGGACTTACCATATTAAAAACGTTCATCGGTAAGCTGCCCGCTTACGATTATTTATATCTCGGCGATAATGCCCGTGCACCCTACGGCACCAGGTCGTTCGGTACGGTTTACCGCTATACGCTTGAATGCGTGAAATGGTTATTCAGCCAGGGTTGCCCATTGGTGATTCTTGCCTGCAATACTGCCTCTGCCAAAGCGCTGCGCACCATACAACAAAAGGATCTGCCCCTGATGCACCCCACCAACAGGGTTTTAGGTGTAATACGGCCTACAGCAGAGGTAATGGGAACTTTTTCCGAAACAAATCATGTGGGCCTGCTGGCAACCACGGGCACGGTACAGTCGGGCTCTTATTTGCTGGAGATGGAGAAGTTTTTTCCCGATGTAAAAGTATACCAGGAAGCCTGCCCTATGTGGGTGCCCCTGGTAGAGAATAATGAATACGAAAGCGAGGGCGCTGATTATTTTGTACGGAAAAATATTGATCATCTGTTAGCCCGGTCAGGAAAGATAGATACCGTATTGCTTGCCTGTACGCATTATCCGTTACTAAAAAACAAGATCAGGCAATATTTGCCTGAACACATCCGGTTGCTAACGCAGGATGAAATTGTTGCCGGAAGTCTTGCAGATTACCTGGAACGTCATCCGGAAATGGAGCAACGCTGCAGTAAAAACGGTACCCGGCATTTTTATACCACCGATTCGGCAGAAGATTTTGACGCGCATGCTACCTTGTTCTTCGGAAAATCCATTCAGTCTGAGCATGTTAGCATAGGGTAAGGCTTAAAAAGGATATTTTGCACCTTAAATAAAAACCACCGAAAAACTGTTTGTATTACAGTAATATCATTGTTTAACCTTACCTTTGCCGTCCTTTCATCCTGCCTATGCTGAAGGGGCGTGGTGGCCCGTCGGCAAAAAGCTAAATGATTTTGAAACCCGGTTCGCTTCTCCCGGACCATTATTTCAAAAATGTGAAAAGTAAATTATTATGAAACGTACATTTCAGCCACATAAGCGCCGTCGTAAAACTGTTCATGGATTTCGCAAACGTATGCAAACTGCCAACGGACGTAAAGTTTTAGCCAGCCGTCGTAAGAAAGGACGTAAGAAACTGACGGTTTCTGACGAGAAGAAAGCAAAATAATAAATGATTTATACGCGGTAAGTACAATTACCTGCCTGATTAGTTTGATACTGTATAGCCCTGTATGACGGGGCTATTTTTTTAATATTTTATTTACGGCTTTTGAAAAAAAGGCTCACTTTACAAAAGAAAGAAAGGTTGAAAAGCCGCAAGCAAATTGAGCATTTGTTCAGTAAAGGGAAAAGCTTTTCCGTTTCCCCCTACCGTATAGTATATTCTTTCGAAAATGCCGTTGATCTGCCGCATGAGCCGGGTTTAAAATGTGGGTTTACCGTTAGCTCCAGGTTTTTCAAAAAAGCAACTGACCGTAACCGTATTAAAAGAATTACCAGGGAAGCCTACCGTGTTCAAAAAAATATACTGGAAGATAAATTGCTGCTGCGACAAAAAGCATTGAACATGTTTATACTGTATACGGGTAAAGAACTGCCCGATTTTGCAATGGCGAAAGAAAAACTTGGTTTAATTTTGAATAAGCTAATGCAACAGCCCGATGAAAAAAATACTTCAGCTGCTTAGCATACCCTTCATATGGCTCATTAAGCTGTACCAGTTGATTCTTTCGCCGGTAATGGGCAGGTCGTGCCGGTTTACTCCAACCTGTTCTCATTATGGGATACAGGCTTTGAAAAAATACGGGTTGTTTAAAGGAACCTGGCTCACGATTAAAAGGATCAGCCGTTGCCATCCCTGGGGAGGTCATGGGTATGACCCGGTGCCGTGAAGATTTGAGATTTGAGATGTTTATGGTTTATGGTTTGATGTTTATGGTTTCATTGTCCACTGTCCATTGTCCACTGTCCATTGTCAACTCTCCACTGTCAATTACCTGTGATACCTCATACCTGACGCCTCATACCTGACACCCAAACAAAAAAGCTGCCCGGAAAACCCGGACAGCCCTGGTCTTGCTGTTGCAAAGCCTATGCTTTTTCGAATCTTTCTGCCACTTTCTTCCAGTCAATTACATTCCAAATTGCAGCAAGATAATCGGGGCGTTTATTCTGGTATTTCAGGTAATAGGCGTGTTCCCAAACATCCACACCCAGTAAAGGAGTACCTTTTACTTCTGCAACATCCATTAACGGGTTGTCCTGGTTGGGAGTACTGGTTACTTCCAATTTACCATCTTTTAAAATTAACCATGCCCAGCCACTGCCAAAACGTGTAGCGCCGGCAGTATTGATTTTAGATTTCAGTTCATCAAAGCTACCAAAGGCACTGTTAATAGCATCTGCTAATTTTCCCGAAGGAGCGCCGCCACCGGTTTTAGACAAGGTCTCCCAGAAAAAAGTATGATTCCAGTGACCACCGCCGTTATTACGTACTGCCGGGCTGATGGAACCTGCATTTTTTACTAATTCTTCCAGGGATTTATTTTCATTAGGAGTTCCAGCAATTGCTTTATTGAGATTGTCAACGTAAGCCTGGTGATGTTTATCGTGATGAATTTGCATGGTAAGTGTATCAATATGGGGCTCCAATGCATCATACGCATAGGGCAAAGCCGGTAAAGTAAAAGCCATAATCTATAGTTTTAAAATGTGAAACAAATCTTATTCGGACAGCAAAGGTACTGAGTAATATGATTCTTACTTTATTTGAACTCAATGTTTTGCCGGCACTATACATAAATCATAAATAGTGCCGCAATATTTTTTTATTGACTGAAAATTTTGTTTGCTTTTTAAACCCAAAAATCCCTATTTTTGCCGCCCTTATTCCTCCTTAGCTCAGTTGGTTAGAGCATCTGACTGTTAATCAGAGGGTCGCTGGTTCAAGTCCAGCAGGGGGAGCTTAAAAATCAACAACTTACAAAGTCGCCATTGGCGACTTTTTCATTTTTGCCAGTAATTTGCCAGTAGCTAAGGCAACCTTGAAACAAAGAGCGGTTTTACGCTATAAAGTTACTTCAATTTAATCTAACTGCACCCCCGTTTAGTTGATAAAGTTGTTACGAAAGCCTGATAGCGTTAAAGCAGAAAAGAAACTATTCTATTGCCTTGATTCATTATCTAAAAAATCTTTCCGGAAACCAAAAAAATCACAGGTATTCTTATTTCAAACGACCTGTAAACAATCGAAGGAAAGTATTTAAATATCCAATGTAATTGGATCGGTGGGATGAGAGGTGTGATAATGTTATTACATTTTATTTATGATAGCATGAACTAATTTGAAAAGAGTTTTCAGCAACTACAATTTGGAAGTCATAAAAATTCTTTAAGGATTATCTTTGTCCATTTCGTATTTATATACCGATAAGCATGAGCCGTTCAAAAAAGTACCAGATTGACAAAGTTGTTTATCCCATTCAGAAATTCATCCAGAATGAAAAGTCAGGCGGACTTGTACTGGGGATAAGCGTGATTGTTGCTTTAATTTTAGCCAACTCTCCGTGGGCGCACGATTACCATCATTTTTTGGAACACAGGTTTGGGTTTCAATGGGATGGGAAAACCTACCTGGAATACGATCTGCACCATTGGATCAATGACGGGCTGATGGCTGTTTTCTTTTTCGTGGTGGGGCTCGAATTAAAACGGGAAATTGTAGCCGGGGAATTGTCCAACCCCAGGAAAGCGTTGCTGCCCATTGCTGCTGCCATCGGCGGTATGCTCGTGCCTGCCGCTATCTACGTTACTTTTAACCCCTCGGGCGAAGTACAGCATGGATGGGGCATTCCGATGGCTACCGATATTGCTTTTGCCCTTGGAGTGTTGTATTTGCTGGGCAAAAGAGTTCCCCTGGCTTTAAAAGTATTTCTGACTGCTTTAGCCATTGTAGATGACCTGGGTGCTGTTTTGGTGATCGCCTTTTTTTACACATCCGATATTTCGGTATCGAGCCTGCTGCTTGGATTCGGGTTCCTGCTGATCATGTATTTAGGTAATAAAGCAGGCATAAGGAGCATTCTTTTCTACGCCGTTTTCGGGATCGGCGGTGTCTGGACGGCGTTCCTGTTATCGGGCGTTCATGCCACTATTGCGGCCGTCCTGGCTGCCTTTACTATTCCTGCCAATGTGAAGCTGAGCGAGGACGATTATATCCGGAAGATCAAAAATTATCTTGACCGGTTTCAAGAGGCGGATTCCAACAGTAAGATACCAACCCTCACGAACGAGCAGTTACACATTCTCGATGAAGTAAAGAACAATACCGATAAAGCTATTCCACCTTTACAAATACTGGAACATTCCATGCACCCGATGGTAACTTTTATTATCATTCCAATCTTTGCTTTGGCCAATGCCGGCGTTTCCGTATTGGACATTGATATAAAAGAGATATTCAGCACAAATGTTGCGCTGGGTGTTGCGCTGGGTCTTTTAATTGGCAAAACGGTTGGGATATTTTCCTTTACCTGGCTCTGTGTGAAGCTCAAAATTGCTTCCTTTCCCAAAGGGATGAACCTGAAAAGCCTTTTGGGGCTTGGGCTATTAGGTGCAATAGGATTCACTATGTCGTTATTTGTTACGCAACTGGCTTTTTCGCACGAAGCATATAAAGTACAGGCTAAGATCGGCATCTTTGCCGCATCTATTATCGGCGGTATTTTGGGGTATATGATCCTGAAAAGCCAGAGTAAGAACGGGAGTGAAAATTAAAAACAGAAAAACATACTTTGCGAATGGAGACACACCATCAACAAACTAAAAGCAGGCTTGACCTGTTCCGGCAAAAAGTTTATATCATTATATATGGTGTAAATACACCTGCCGGAAAAACGTTTGATATCGGCTTGCTGATCGTTATCCTTCTGAGCGTATTTACTATTATGCTGGAAACCGTGGAAGGCATTGACCTGATCTTCCACAAAGAGCTGATGTTGCTTGAATGGATATTTATGGTGCTTTTCGGGTTGGAATATGCATTACGGATCTTCGTAAGCAAAAGACCTCTAAAATATATTTTCAGCTTTTACGGTATAATAGACCTGCTTTCTATTTTACCAATGTTTTTATCGATTTTTATTTCTGGCAGTCATATATTCGGCAGCCTGAGGATATTGAGGCTGCTCAGATTATTCCGGGTGCTAAAGCTGATGGAGTTTATGCAGGAATCTTCAAAGCTTAAAGTAGCGCTGATGGCAAGCAGGGCCAAAGTTGTGGTATTCCTGTATACGGTAATGATCATATCCATATTGATCGGAACGCTGATGTATTATATTGAAGGCCCGGGAAACGGCTTTACCAGCATTCCCAAAAGCGTATTTTATACCATTGTTACACTCACTACAGTAGGGTATGGAGATATGGTACCGGTAACCCCCATAGGGCAGTTTTTATCCATGGTGCTGATGGTTACAGGGTATGGCATCATTGCTGTTCCTACCGGTATTGTGGGTGTTGAAATTGCAAGGCAACTCACTAAGGCAACGGTTGAACGTCCACAAGATATACCTCCGGCACAACATGGCAGTTTAAATGGAATGGTATGCGCCCACTGCAACAGGGAAGATCATAGGGATGACGCCGAATATTGTTATCACTGCGGACATTCTTTGCACATTTAATATTGTTATATCATTATGAGCAATAAAATAGTTGAATTTATAAACTTACACAACGGGGAGGAAGATAAAAAGAAAGTGCTGGAAAACGTGTTTAACAACATTTCCTTCCGCGGCTCTAATCTTTGGATATTGGCCTGTGCCATTATTATTGCCTCCATTGGGCTGAATGTCAATTCCACTGCCGTTATTATCGGGGCGATGCTCATTTCCCCGCTGATGGGGCCAATCGTAGGCGCCGGTTTTGCATTGGGCACTTATGACTTCCCGTTATTGAAGAAGTCCATGAAAAACCTTGTTATCGCTACCGGGGTAAGTTTGCTGGTGTCTGCTTTGTACTTTTATTTCAGCCCTTTTAAGGATGTACAATCGGAGATATTGGCCAGGACTTCACCCAATATCTATGATGTGCTCATTGCTTTTTTTGGAGGACTGGTAGGCGTAATTGCCGTGACAAGGGTTGAAAAAGGAAACCCGATCCCCGGCGTGGCTATCGCTACTGCCTTAATGCCACCGCTGTGCACTGCCGGCTATGGGATCGCCACCTTTAATTTTCCTTACTTTGCCGGGGCATTTTATTTATATACCATCAATTGCTTTTTTATTTGTATCGCTACTTTCTTCATGGTGAAATACCTGAAATATCCGGCGGCAAGCTTTAAGAGCATACGATATAGCAGGCAGATCAGAATAGGGATCACTTCCCTGATATTTATCATGATCATTCCCAGCTTTTACCTGGCATACACGCTCTGGAATGAAAAAAAATATACCAAAACGGTAGAGCAGTTTATCAATACGGAATTTGTGAGCAACGGCAACATGGTTATCTACAAAAAAATTGATTACAAAAGCGATCCCAAAAAAGTGGAGCTTGCTTTACTGAACCGGAAGCTGAGCGAAAAGGAGATTGAGAGGTATAACCGGATACTCTCTAATATGGGTGCAGCCAATACGGTGCTTACATTCAGGCAAAGCGATGAAGATTTAAAGACCGAAATATTAAACGAGATCAACAAAAAAGAAAATGTGCTTTCTGAAAAAGATATAGCTATCAATAACCTGAAGAGTGAATTAAACAAATACAAACTGGATGACCCTACGCTGACCAAAGAACTAAATATTCTTTTTCCTGCCATAAAGAATATATCGCTGGGCAAAATTGAGCAATACCCTAACACAGACAGTGTTCAGATACAATGCATCCTGCTTTATAGCGCTCCGGAAGATATTGAAGAAGAAAAGCTGAAGCCCTGGCTGGCTGAAAGACTGAAAATAAAAAATATAGTTCTGATCAGGCAGTAAAATATGCCTGATGCTTTTTAAACGATAATAATAAGCCGCGATAATCAGCTTTGGGACTCAAATAAATGGGTTATGGATACAACGGCTATATCAGATTCCTTAAGAATATACTCCGTATAGTTTTCTCCAAATATATCGTACCACTCTTTTTCTGATGTGGCATTGATCACAATAAGATCGTTGCCATTCTCTTTGGCGGCAGCGATCACCTGTGCAGGAATATTTTTTTTAGCGGTGTCTTGCAGATCCTTCACGTTAAATTCAACTCCCTGGCTTTTCGCTATGCCGGTAATTTCATTGATCTTTCCGGTATCTATCCTGCCAAAATTGATAATATAAAGCGCTGCTCCTTCTTTGTCAATAAATGGTTTTGTATACAAAATTTTATTTTCCACACCTACAACACCCCTTACGGGAAACAAAATACTATGAAAATGATGTTGTTTAAAACTTATGGGGACAGATAGCACAGGGCATTCAACTTTCATAATGATCTTATAAGCCTTAGTAGCAGCGAAATACTTTTTCACCCCTGTCTGCACCCCGATTATTAAAAGGTCTGTTTTGTTTTCAACGCAATATTTATACAGGAACACTTCTGCTTCACCCACCCTGGCAAATAGCTTTATTTCCAGCTCATCGTTTGAAAGGATTCCGGCTTTTTGCTCTTTCAGCTTTTCATAGGCCGCACTTACAAATATTGCTTTTTTATTTTTTGATTCTGCCGGGGAAACCGCATGTATAATGTCCAGGCTGGCATTATACCTTTTTGCAAGTAACACGGCATATTGCAGTGCATGGCCGGCTTCCGGCGTAAAGTTTGTGGCAATGGCTATTTTACGGATATGATATTTTTTCATCTGGAAATGATTTAACGCTGCAATGCGATATACGCTCAAAATTATATTTTTTGCAAACATACGCATTCATAATACGAGATATCTGCGTTCAAAAACAGCAAAAGTGCGATGTTTTAATTAACTTTGCCGTTTCTGTATTACAAGTAATACACACCAAGTAAAATATAGCATGCCGTTTTAGCAAATGCATTAAGCGCTAACTATTCTTCCTGCCTGTTCATTATTCAAGAGTTTATCATATCTCTTCAGAAACGCTGCAGGATACTACATTGCTGGAAGTATTTCACTATTATTTATTAACATTCAAAAGCCAAACGTTATGAATGATTTTTGGGATAATATTTATTTAGGCAACTCATTGCGTTCCTGGGCAATTACATTTGGAGGTATTGTGCTGGGGTTTATATTGATCAGGATTTTTAAAAGAATTGGGTTACAGTGGCTTAAAAGATGGTCGCTCAAAACGGCAACCTCGATAGATGATCTTATAGTAGCCGCCATTGAAAAAACCGTTATACCTATTTCCTATTTCCTGGTAATATACCTGCTGCTCCATAATCTTGATTTCCCGGAGAAAGTCCGCAATATTATCCGCATTGCAATACTGCTTGTCGTAACTTTTTATGTGCTGCAGCTCATCACTAAAGTAATACAATACTTTGTGTTAAGCATTTTAAAAAAGCAGGAAGATGGCGACCTGAAACAAAAGCAGGCCAGGGGATTGCTGGTAATTGTTAAGGTGGCTGTATGGATACTGGGTATTGTGTTCCTGCTGAGCAATCTCGGGTACGATGTAACCTCAATTATTGCCGGGCTCGGCATTGGCGGTATTGCTATTGCGCTGGCAGCACAAACCATTCTGGGCGACCTGTTCAGCTATTTTGTTATCCTGTTCGACAGGCCTTTTGAGATCGGCGATTTTATTATCATTGACGACAAAATGGGCGTGGTGGAATATATCGGTATAAAAACCACGCGGCTGAGAACACTATCCGGGGAACAGCTTATCTGCTCCAATAAAGACCTTACAGACTCCCGTGTGCACAACTACAAGCGCATGCAAAAAAGAAGGGTAGTGTTCGGTATCGGCGTTACCTATCAAACCCCGGCAGATGCGCTGGAAAGCATACCTCAGCTTGTTAAAGAAATTATTGAAAAGAAAGACGATGTAATATACGACCGGGGACACTTTGCCAGCATGGGCGATTTCAGCCTGAACTTTGAATTTGTATATTATATACTCTCCTCCGATTACAAAAAGTATATGAACACGCAACAGGAGATACTGCTGAACATTTACAGGTCTTTTGAAAATAAAAAAATAGACTTTGCCTACCCGACGCAAACTATTTTTTTGGAAAAGAATAGTACAGGAGGGGTAAGCCCGGTTTAATGTAAGGAGGTAAAATTACAGGACTTAGGGAAAGCAGGTATCCTGTTTTTTAACCCCCTACTCGCATGCAAGTTTTGCACGAGGAAATTGCGGGGAATCAATTTGTTTTTTTGAAAGCAGCAGGTTTTTGATTTTTCTATATCCAACCCGCAATATATTGCAATTGCTCTCGTAAAATTTCTATCTTTAATAGCACTGCTCCCAAATCTCAAACACTCATGATGTACCGGTTATCAGCTATTATTGCTTGCTGTATACTGTTGTGTATATGTTCCCGGGCGCAAGCTCCTGCCGGCAGCAATAGTGCTTATACCAAAGCCTCCCGGGCAATTGCTTTATCATTCAGCAATGCAGATTCGTCCATTGTATTAGCGAATGATGCACTTCAACTGGCGATAAAAGATAAAAGCAACTATGGCATAGCCCGTGCGGATGTTAACCTTGCAGAAGTGCTGATGAACCAGAACAGGCTTAGCGATGCCCTTAACTGTTTGATTGAAGCAAATGCCGCATTAGCAAAACAAAACGACAAGAACCTTCAGGATATAGTGAACTGGAAGCTGGGTATTGTGTACAAGCATAGCGGTGACTATACAAAGGCATTACCTTATTTTAAAGAGGCTATGGAGGGTTTTGCCTCCCGGCAAAACGATAGCCTTTACCTCAATGCCGGCTTAAGCTTCAGCGCGCTTTACAGGGCAACAGAGCAGCCGGACAGCAGCCTGCTGGTGCTTCAAAAATGCAGTGAATTGTTTGTAAACAGGCTTAACGACAATTACCAACTGGCAGCCGTAGAAGAAGGCCTGGGAGAAACTTACCTGGATATGAAGCAATGGGATATGTCATTATCACATTTTAAAACTTCAAAGGCCATCTTTACACAGCTTAAGAGCGCACCGGACGTTGCCTACCAACTGTTTTGTATAGGGCGGGTATTATCACGAATGAAGCAGTACCGTGAGGCTGAACCATATTTTTTTCAGGCATACAAAATAAGCGACTCGCTTAAAATATATAAATACCTTTTTAGAACGAGTTATGAGCTTGTAAATATGTATGCACAGGAAGGCAACTGGAAGGATGCCTACCGGTATACCATTAAAAAAAATGAATGGAGCGATTCGGTGAATCTTAAAAACGAATTGCTGAAGATGAATGCATTGGAGGCAAAATATGAATCTCAGAAAAAGCAACATGAGATAGATCTGCTGTTATCGCAGCAGCAGATGATAAAATGGTGGCTGTTTTCTGGTGCGCTGGCGCTTGCAATCGCCGGGCTGTTTATCTGGTTATTTTATGTACGCAGAAAGGTTAAGGAAGAAAAGATCCTCAATTATTTTGCCACTTCACTGTATAACCAAAATACAGTGGAGGATGTATTTTGGGATATAGCTAAAAATTGCGTTTCAAAACTACAACTGGAGGATTGCGTGATATATGGTTTTAATGAAGCAAAAAATATACTGGTGCAAAAAGCGGCTTACGGACCAAAAAATCCCGGCGGCTACCAGATCAGCCATTATATAGAAATACCGGTAGGCAAAGGTATTGTAGGCCATGTGGCCCAAACACGGGAGCCTGAAATAGTGAATGATGTAAGTAAGGACAGTCGCTATATAACAGATGATATGGCCCGAAGCGCTGAAATAGCGGTGCCTATCCTGGTAGAAGGGAAGCTCATCGGCATTATAGATTCAGAACACAGCCAAAAAGGATTTTATACTAAAAGGCATTTGCGGATCTTTCAGAAAATAGCCGATATCTGCGCCAAAAAAATCACTCCGCAACTTATAGAAGAAGGGCTTCGCAAAGATATTGCCCGCGACCTGCACGATGATATAGGCTCAGCGCTCACCAGCATCAGCATTGCCAGTAAAATTGCTTTGCAAAAGAAAGAGCAGGGCAACAGTGTATCGGAATACCTGCAAAAAATTAATGACCAGTCTGGCGCTATGATGGAAAGCATGAGCGATATCATCTGGGCCATAAAACCCGGGAACAATGATCTTGAAAGCACTTTCTCTCACATGAAAGAATTTGCTTCGGAGCTGTGTGAGCCTTTGGGCATTACTATGCAATTTGATGCGCCGGATAAGCTCAATGCCGTGACCATTACCGCTGACATAAGGAAGAACATTTTTCTTATTTACAAAGAGGTGGTGAACAATGCGGTTAAATACAGCAACTGTTCGGTGATCATCACAAAATTTGAACAACTGCCCGGCAAACAGGTCAGCATGACAGTAGCAGATAATGGCAATGGTTTTGATAAAGCTGTCATTAAGCCGGGTAACGGGCTCATTAATATGCAGGAAAGGGCGAGGCAGATCAATGGCACACTGACTATAAGCAGCGCTTCACCGGGAACAACGGTAACATTGGTTTTCCCGGTATAGCGTACCCCCATTTTGGGGTAACTATAAAATAAGGAAAAATGTAATTTGCTCCGGCATGCTTACAAAAATTACGATATACGAAGATAACGAGACCCTTCGCAAAGGGCTGGAGGAGCTGCTGACCCTGTCTGATGAGTTTGTGGTAACCGGCAGCTACGGCAACTGCATGCAGGTGCTGGAGCAATTGAAAGAAGAAAATCCCGATATAATTTTAATGGATATTGACATGCCCGGTATGACGGGTATTGAGGCGGTGAAGAAAATAAGACAGGTGAATACCGGCGTTGCCATCATCATGCTTACCGTATTTGACGACAATAAAAATGTATTTGATGCCATATGCGCCGGCGCTTCGGGCTACCTGCTCAAAAAAAATGTTTCGGAAAAGCTCATTTCCTCTGTTAAAGATGTGCTTAGCGGCGGCGCTTCCATGAGCCCTGCCATTGCCAAAATGGTGATCAGTTCCATGCAGCGCCATGCGGCCGATTACCGGCTTTCGGCAAGAGAGCATGAAATTCTCACTTTATTATGCAAGGGCAATAGTTATAAAATGATCGCTTCCGAATTAAACCTTTCGTTTGAAACCATCCGGTCTTACATCAAAAAAATTTATGAGAAATTGCAGGTAAGTTCCGCTACTGAAGCTGTTTCCAAAGCTATTAATGAGAGATTAATATAAAGTCATTAGTATCAATAACAATTTTCATCAGGAAGTTTTACGCCGCCAATGTTCAGAAGCCCATTGTTTATATGTTTCGGCTGTATAGCCTTCTTCTTTTTCCAACCGCTCTATTTCTTCATCTGCTTTATTTAAAAAGTATTCAGCCAGCAAGTTGCGAATTTCCATAACCTGTTCATCCGGCAGGTCACGATTAAATACTTTCAACAACTCCATTTGAAGATTGGAAAGTTTTCCTGAAGGTATTATTTCATGAATAGACGACATGTTATTTTTATTACGAACATACTAAAATTATCCCCTATAACCCAACAAGCTGCAACCAGGGCTGTTTTATCCCCCTTTTTGGGGTTGTATCCGCTTACAGCTTACCGGAATTTAGCATTACTAAAATTTGACAATATGAAACCTGCTATTTTCCTTTTCTGCGCCCTGATAATAACCATATTTTTTCTTTCATGCAAAAAAAATGCGCCCGATAATAATAACAACGGCACTGATCCTGACCCGCGGGATGGGAGCACCTGGACTGTTTACTACATGTCGTATCAATACAGCAGTACTGCAGATATCAGGGATTTATCGAACGGTGAACCTGATTTCGGAACCCTGGTTGATACTATTGGTAGATTTAAATGGAAAGCAAAGGATACTGTAGTGGATGGGAAAAAATGGCTGGCAATGTATATATCTGAAATATATTTTGGAGTGGAGTACCTCCCTCAACTTTGGTTCTACATACAAAAACGCAGTGATGGCTGGTGGCTAAAAAACGCTACTTATCCCAACCACGATGAAGAAGGACTTTGGCTTCCATTCGACAATGGCGCTCAAACTCAGTTTAATTGTGTAAATTTTTACAGCCTCCCCAGTTTTGATCCCGGCCACAGGAACGCGACCTTGATTTACGGTAATACCAATGCTGATAAAAAATACCTGATCGCTTATAGGGAACCTGATATTATTGACGATGACGAGACACTGACAGACACGTATTATACAAAATACGATATTACCGGGCAGTTGTTAGACCATATGTTTATGGAAGAAAGAACAGCATTAACAGATGATGATAATGCACCTTACGAGTATGGTAATATTGTGATCAAAGTAGGAAGCTTTACCCGTTAAAAACCCTGTTCGGCTTTACAATTGAAATACACGCCAAACCCAATAATTCAAAAGTGATTTGTTTTTTTTCAGATAATTGGTAGCTGTTTCCGAATTAAAAATCAAACAGAATGGATTGGCACAACTATAGAATAAAAATTAATACCGCACAAAAACAAAACGGAATTACTACTTACACATATAGGCGTAAGTCCCGATTTTGTATAATAGGGTAATGCGAATGTTTCCGAAATAGTACAATACTGCTTATTACTATTCAGTGTGCAAGTCCTTTACGGGATTTGTTGTTGCTGCCTTTAATGTTTGGGAAATAATTGTTGTTAACCCTATGCAAAGTAAAAAAGCAAAGCATAGTACTGCTGAGAGTAAGCTGTCGCCGGTTCTTACCACAAAGTTCTGGAGGAAAAGATGCCCGGCCATAAAACCAATCGGAACAGCAATAAAGCCGGCAATAAAAATCAGTTTTATAAACCTTCCGGATAACATGCTTACAAGTTGCTTTTCAGTTGCTCCGATGATTTTCCGTATGCTGATTTCTTTACGTTTTACCTGTACCGTATAAGTAACCAGGCCCAGCAGTCCCAGCGTAGCGATGGCTGTTGCAATAAAAGCAAGGTAGCCCAACAGCGATATTGTTGCTGTTTGATCATTAGCACGTTTCAGATCTTCATCAAGCCAGGAGGTCAGTATAGGAGTGCCATGCAGAGATGTTTGCAATGTTGAAGCTACTTTCAGGGCAATCGCCCGCCTGTCTGCATTATTTTCAATTGAAATGTATACAAAATTATATGCATCCTGCAACGTCCTGAATGCAAGCGGGAATACAGGCAGGCCGGGGTTCTCATAATTAAAGTTTTTCAGAATACCGGTAATCCGCACTTGGGTGGTGTCGTTTATTCTTATAAGCTGGCCGATGGCTTTTTCATAATCTTTAAACCCCAGGCCAATAGCAGCCTGCTCATTGATAAGAATATTTTCAATTGCAGGTCGTGTGGCACTTACCGGGAAATTATTGCCTGCCAGTACTTTTAATTGCATGGTAGGAATGAAGCCGGGATCAGCAAAATAGTATTGCAGTTTTAATGCTTTTTGAGGGTCTTCTGTCCATGCCGGCATGCTCATTCCATTGAATCTTTTCGAGATTTCGGCAGACATTGCACCGGAGGAATGTATACCTGCAATGTTGTTGATTTCCCGGATAACGCGTTCAGCCTTTAAACCATTCAGCGGTACAACCATAATATTGTCTTTAGCAAAGCCCCTGTCAGCTTTACCCATAAAAGAAAACTGCCGGTAGAAAGTCAGCAGAAAAATTATAATAAAAAGCGAAAGACTGTATTGAAAAACGATCAGCGCTT
Source organism: Chitinophagaceae bacterium (assembly GCA_019638615.1). Taxonomy (GTDB): domain Bacteria; phylum Bacteroidota; class Bacteroidia; order Chitinophagales; family Chitinophagaceae; genus Agriterribacter. Next base: position 33,498 of record JAHBTL010000050.1, read on the forward strand.
TCTGAATACTTACTTTACCCATGATTTTTGCTGTGGTCAGGTTTTTCATTACCCGCAAAGGTGTAAATGCAGAAAGCATCCATGCCGGTGCAATACCCGCGAGCAAGCCGGCAAATAATCCGAAGGCAATTGTGTACATCACAAACGGACTATTATACCGGAAAGCGGAAGGAATAAATTCATATTCATCATTGAAAGGAGCATACCTTATGATCAGGGACAAAAATATCCATGCAAGGCAAAGTGCTAACATTGATAACAGTATTGCTTCAATAACGTATTGAACAAAAACATGCACACGCCTTGCGCCGGCGATCTTCCTGATCCCTACTTCTTTAGCCCGGCTCAGCGCCCTGGCAACAGTAAGATTGGTATAATTGAAACAGGCTGCCAGCAAAATGACAGCGGCAATTATTATTTCAGCAATAATCTTTCCCCAGGGGCTTACACCGTTCATTTCATTTCCTAACATCTCACCCGATGGACTGATCTTATCAAACTCCTGGGCAGTAAATGTAACCTCACCGTCAGTATTGTTTTTATTTAATGTAGTGGCAAGATCTTTAAGCTGCAGATCCATCCCGCTCCTGTTTCCATGAGGGGTGGTTTTTACAAAAGTATATGCTGCATTCAAAGCAAACCAGTCTGGGGATCTCACAGCCAGTGTCTTTCTGTCTTCCATCTGCTTTACGCTACTCCAGGAGGCTAATGCCTCATAATTAAAATGAGTTTTAGAGGGCGGGTCGTTCAGTACTCCTGTAACCATAAAACTCTCCCCGGTCTCAAGCATAAGTAATTTCCCAAGTGGTTCTTCATTCCCAAAATATTTTTTTGCAGCCATTTGGGATATGACTATAGTATTGGGTTCTTTTAGCGCTGTTAAGGGATTGCCGGAGTGAAATGTAAATCCAAATATGTCGAAAAAAGAAGGCTCTGTAAAAGCTCCGTTCAGGTAAAATTCTTTACCGCCCACTTTTATTTTGCCACTCAATGCGGGATAGACATTCACTACCGCCTCAACGTTTTTAAAATTACCTTCGATTTGTTGTCTGAGCGGCAGAGATGTTGTAGCCATTCGCCACTGCTCCCCGGATTTTTTGTGATAAGCACTGATGATCCTTAAAATGCTCCCGGATTGCGGGTGAAAATTATCGTACGACATATCCTCCTGCATCCTGATCATTACCATCATTCCCACGGTCATAGCTAAACCAAGTCCAAAAACATTAATAAACGTGATCAGTCGGTTCCTGTTAAACACCCTGAAAGCTACCTTGAAATAATTTTTAAACATATAATATTCAAATTCTCTGACGACTTCAGCCACTACTATGCCAACATGACAAGTAATTAATAATCAATTATATATCTTTTATAACGATGCTGTGCATGTCCGTTTCCGTTACACCTTATGTTCTTTTGTGTAACAATATGACCGGATCTAACTTGTATCTTGAATGAACTAAACCGAAATTGGCAATTATTGAAAACTCCGGTTACCCATTAGGCCTATTGCTGAATATAGAGTGCTCTATTGATTTTATCTCAGGATAGCGAATGGAATAAATTACTGCATAGACAAGAATACTTGCCAATAGTTACCCTTTTACAATAAAAATTCAATCCTCAAAATCCAGCAGCTTTTTTGGGTGAATGCCTAAACCTTTAGCAAGTTCAAGTATGGTTAGCATTTGTGCATTGATTTGACCCTTTTCAATTTTGCTGATTTTACTGTGATCAACACTGCATAGTTGAGCTAATTTTCTATAGCTTAAATTTTTCCTTTTCCGGAAAGTAGCCAGCTTGTTTCCCAATTCCGATAGAAATTTATCAGCAAGATTTTTATCCATGCTAAAATATTTGCTGTAAGGTGAGAATAGTTTTAAAAAAAATTGTGGTCTTTTTTGGGCTACAAATAAATATTTGTCCTTCTATCCGCAATAGAAATTATTTTAGCGATTACTTCATAAATCATTTGAAACATTCGTATTGAATCTCGACTTGAAAACTGGTAATTTTTAACGCACGAGATGATAAGCAAAATGGCTTACGTCTTGGGCGTGAGCTCTCTTACACAATAGCTTTGCAGACCTGCGCGGGGACGGGAGTGAGATGATCTATTGCTGCTCCGTTCTGTAGCATATTTGGTATTATCAAAAAACTTTTTGCCTTGAAGATGCTTCTTTAATCCTTCCATCTTTTGACCGCCTGCCACTACCTGAATCCGTATTTCAAAAATTTTAGTGGCTTTAAAAGCATAAGCATGTTATCGTGTGGAAACGACTATAAACGTTTATACACGGATAATGAGCTGTATTGGCGTTATAAGGCAAAAATATTTGTAATCATCACCTAATCAACCAACTGATGCTATTTAGATGGATGCTTTTATAGCGTATATTAGCGTAAATGCAACCGTTACATGCAAGTGTAATGCAGCCCTTCTACAAATAAAGACTTTTCCCCCAAGAAGACTTAAAAGCCTAATTTACTTGTTAGTAAAGCAAAATAACGGTTATTTTTGATTGAATTAGATCGAAAATCACTTTTATTTTTCTTATTAATGAAAAATAAAAACTACCTTTGCCTTAAATTTAACAAAAAGTACTGATATTATGCTTTTACAATTTTCAATCAAAAATTTCAGAACATTTAAGGACAAAGTGACTTTGAGCCTTATTGCTTCTAACTATGATAAAGACACACGAGAGGTTGAAAATGTTTTTGAGAACAAAACATTTAACTATAGACTTCTCAAAAGTGCAGTTATCTATGGGGCAAATGCGAGTGGAAAAAGTAAGCTATTAGAAGCTATTGCTTTTATGAGGCATTTTGTAATTAACAGTTCAAAAGAAAGTCAAAAAGGCGAAAGTATTGAAGTTGAGGCATTCCGTTTAAGCAAAGAAACGGAAAACGAGCCATCTGAATTTGAAATTATTTTTCTTTTTAAGGGAGAATTGTTTCGTTACGGCTTTGAAGCGACTAAAGAAAAAATTGTTTCAGAATGGCTATATCATAAGCCTAAAACAAAAGAAATTGAATTATTTTATAGAGACGGAAGTCAATTTGATACCCACGAAAGGAACTTTACAAAAGGCTCAACAGTCGTAAAAGAAGGACTTGTAAGAGATAACGCTCTTTTAGTTTCCGTTGCAGCACAGTTCAACGAAAAAACAGCCATTACAGTAACTGATTGGTTCAAGAGACTCAAATTTCTTTCGGGCTTAAATGAAACGGGGTATCAAGGATTTACAATGAGTAGAACAGAAAGCCCAACACAAAAAAATAAAATTCTCGAATTGTTGAAAGCTGCTGATTTTGGAATTCAAGACATCAAGCTTCAAAAATTGGATGTTGACAAGCTACCAAAAGGAATGCCCAAAGAAATGAGAGATAAAATTCTCAAAGAAATAAAAGAAGAAAATGCAGAGTTTATTGCTGACGTATTGACAACACATAAAAAATATGACCTAAACAAACAAGTAGTACACAATGTTAACTTTTCGCTTGATGATGACGAATCTTCTGGAACAAGAAAATTTTTCGCTTTAACAGGTCCTATCTTAGACGTAATTGAAAATGGCTACACTTTGGTTGTTGACGAACTTGATTCAAAGTTACACCCCAATTTAGTATGTAAAATTGTTTCATTGTTTAACTCAAAAGAATTCAATAAGAAAAATGCTCAATTAATTTTCAATACTCACGATACTAATTTACTGAGTTCAGGTTTATTTAGGCGAGACCAAATTTGGTTTACAAATAAAGACAAATACGGAGAAGCCAAACTATACTCTTTGGCTAACTTCAAGTCTGATGAAGTTAAGAAAAATGAGCCTTTTGAAGACAATTATCTTAGAGGGAAATATGGTGCGATTCCATATTTAGGCTTTTTTGATAATCTAAATTTAAATATGTCGCAATATGAAAATGAAGAACAAAAAGGCTGAACAAATTGCGGCTAAACAAAAACATAAGGAACAACTCAGAGTTAAGAGACGGATTGAACCAAATTTGGAGAGACCTGTTGCTGAATTGATTGAAAAACCTTCTATATTGATTGTTTGTGAAGGTGAAAATACAGAGCCTTCATATTTCAATCAATTCAGACTTTCTTCTGCTACCGTAAAGTCCGTAGGTGAAGGATATAACACAACTTCGTTAGTTAATAGAGCCATACAATTAGCAAACGAAAAACAATACGACCAAGTGTGGTGCGTATTTGACAAAGACGACTTTGATGAAAATGATTTTAATAACGCAATACAAATAGCGGAAGGTCAAAATTTTAAAGTAGCTTATTCCAATCAATCTTTTGAGTATTGGTTAATTCTTCATTTTGACGACCACCAAGGAGGAGGAATGCACAGGAGAGATTACAACGACAAAATAAATGAATTACTAAAACCGTTTGGCGTAACTTATGACGGAAACGGTAGTAAAAAAGTAAGCGAAGATTTTTTTGAGTTATTAGACGGAATTGATACAAAAACAAACAAGAAAAGAATTGATTTAGCTATTACAAGAGCTACAAGAAATTTTGACCACTTTGACCATAAAAATCCGGCAAAAGAAGAATCGTCAACTACAGTATTTAGGTTGGCGGAAGAATTATTGCAATACTTGTAAGACGAAAAACACCTGCCTGTAACATTCGGCTATATGGTGGAGCGACGAATATATACTCAACTTTTTGTTCGATATTCAGCTTCATTACTTGATGATGAATAAACGTAATGCCGATATATCACCAACCCATACCGTTGTAATATACTTTTGACAAAAAGAACGTTCATTTATTTATGTTATAAAAAAACCTGCATTAATATTTTCTTGAACTATTATATACGACCTTTGCCAGACAGTATTATTACAATGGATTTATTACGTATTCCACATAAAGAAAAGCCAGGGCAATTAACGATTGCCAAAATGGATGACGCAGAATTTGTCAATCCAATTGCTAAAGCCATGAAAGATGTTATTGATGGCTATAAAGCCCTTCAATTAAGCACATATCAATTTGCGTTCGAAAATAATAAGCCATCACCCATCGGTTTGATGAGTATAGACGAGATATTAAGGCATTTAGAGTGGAAAGGACTAAAGATTTGGAGGGAATACTATGACGATATTATGAATGCCGAATTGCCTGACTCAATCTATTCCATATTAAATTGTACAGACAAAAATGCTCAGGAAAAAATATTTAAACCTCCTTTTCAACTAAGCACGCTGTCTTTACAAAAATTTATTTTCAAATCATGGCAGTTACATGGCTTTACATTTAGTGATTACAGATTTGAACATCACCCAAAAGGGGTGAATGAAAATGATTTGCCAAAAGGCTTGCTGTTAAACGAAAATGACACTGTAGAAATATTTGGAAATACAAACCTAAAAGATGGAGTACTAAAAAATGTAATCAAACACAGAAAAGTTACAATAGCGAAATTTCTGGACAAAGGTTCAGAATGGCATTGTTTCTACTACAACTATAATAGCATTAACGGAAAAGAGACAGTAGAAATACCTCACATACATTATATATCCAATAATTGGACACTTGACAGAAACGTAGTTTTAAACGAACTTAAAAAGCGACATCATTCCTTTAGCTCAAATGTGCATATTAATTATAAAAGGTAAGGTTAGACATAGCAGAGCAGCGTACAATAACTAAGCTTTCGTTTAGTTCAACAAGCGGTTTGGCTATATGGCGGCGTGACGAATATATGCCCGGTTTGTCTTGTCCTTCAGTCCGGTGTAAATTCAAAAAAACTACCTCTTAATCAACCTAAAAAACTCCTCAAGCGTTAAATCCCTTGCATTACAAATTTTTTCAAGGGTTTCAGTCGTCATTGCATAACCTTTTGAACTAACAATCTTTCTGGCAAGCTTTTCTTCAATGTAATGATCTTTGGCAAATTCAGTGTATTTGTATTTGCCATTCGGATATTTATAATCCCGGAACCAGTTATCAATTATATATTGGTTTATAACAAACTTCAGCTCCTTCATAAAGCGAAGTAAAATAGCTTAAAAAAAATAAGGACGGACGATTGTCCGTTTTAATGTTTTTCTACTTATATTTGTTCTGAATAAAATATTTTC
>JAHBTL010000051.1 GCA_019638615.1 Chitinophagaceae bacterium
CGCAATGAAGGAAAAAATTTCTTCCCAGGCGTAGTCCCGGCGCATAGCTTTGTGCATCACGCGCTGTACTCGCCGTGAAAAATTGTGGTCATTGCGACCCCCAACCTGCATACTGCCGGGGCTGCGAAAGTTTGGAATACGCTCCCCGGGTTTCACTGTCCGGATTTTTTGCTCATTTGTTAGTACATTCGTGCATACACAATATTATTTTGATAAAATAAGAATGGATATATGAAAAAAGCACTTGCCTCATTGATATGTTATTGCCTGGTATTTACTTCCGCGCTTAGCAATGCGTACGCCACTCCTTCAACTGAAAGGCAATATGCCGACTCTCCCATTGAGGGTAAATGGGATATTACCGTTACTGTAGATGGCAAAGAGCTCCCTTCATGGCTTGAAGTATACCACTCAGGAAACAAATGGCTGGTAGGTCAGTATGTTGGCATAACAGGCAGTGCACGCCCTATTTCAATCGTACATTTTAAGGACGGAAAAATGAGCTTTACTATTCCTCCGCAATGGGAAAAGGAAGATAATTATATTTCGGTGGAAGGTACACTGGAAAATGATGTTTTAACAGGCACAGTGGTGGAGGCTAATGGAAAAACCCATCACTGGAAGGGCGTGCGCGCTCCTTTGCTGGTTCGCGAAAAAGCGCCGGTGTGGGGAACTCCAGTAAAGCTTTTTAACGGCAAGGACCTGAGCGGCTGGCAGGCATTGGGCGAAAATCAGTGGAAGGTGGTATCCGGAATATTAACAAGCCCAAAATCGGGCGCTAATTTAATTACCAATCAAAAATTCAACGATTTTAAACTGCATATAGAATTCAGATGTCCCAGCGGCAGCAACAGTGGTGTTTACCTGCGCGGACGTTATGAAGTACAGATTGAAGACAGCTATGGCAAGCTGCCTGGCAGGGGATTATTGGGCGCCGTGTATGGATTTATTATTCCCAACGAAATGGCTGCCAGGCCGGCAGGAGAATGGCAGGTTTATGATATTACACTGGTGGGAAGGATGATCACCGTGGTGTTAAACGGAAGAACAATTATCTGCAATCAATCCATTCCCGGAATTACGGGTGGCGCGCTCGACAGTCATGAAGGTGAACCAGGCCCCTTGTACATACAGGGCGACCACGGTCCTATTGAATACAGGAATATTGTAATTACTCCCGCGAAATAGCATTCATGCACCAGTCGGCCGTTTTATGAATAAAGTACTGATTACAGTTATAGCAATAATGGGTTGTTGTCAGTTAGCATATGCCCAATTGCCGGAATACGAAGTATACGCGATTAAATACGCGATGCTCGATAAAGTCACTCCCATATCAAACTGGGCAGATAAAGGCCCTGAAAAGGATAGCCTTGACATTGCTTTTATGTTCTGGCTTATTAAAAACAAAACGGGAAAGAATATCCTGGTAGATGCAGGATGTTCTATTGATCTGCAGGCTGCTATTGATTTTGGTTTGACAAAATTTACACGCCCCGATTCAATGTTATTGAAACTGGGCATTAAGGCCGGTGATATTTCTGATATCATTATTTCGCATCCTCATTGGGATCATATTGATGGTGTAAGTTTATTTCCCGATGCCCGGGTGTGGATACAGAAAGAAGATTATGATTACTATGCAGGACAAGCATGGCAGGAAGGCGCCAACCATGGAGGGTTTGCTAAACGGGATATATTGTCGCTCGTAGAACGGAATATATCGGGTAGGGTAACCCTTGTAAACGGCGATAACCAGGAAATTATTCCTGGTATAAAAGTATATACCGGATCGCGGCATACTTTTAATTCGCAGTATGCAGTGGTGCATTCGGGCAATGAAAGAATAGTGATCGCTTCCGACAATGTATGGATTTATTATAACCTTGAAAAAATGTTACCGCCTCCATCATATGGCACTTTCGATGCAAAAGGATATACAGATGCCATGCGGCGTATGAAAAAGCTTGCTTCTAAAGCCATGTATATACTTCCCGGGCACGATGATCAGCTTTTCAGGAAATTTCCAATAGTTGCAGATGGAATTGCAAGGATAAAATAGGTGATATAATTGTATTTTCACCACTCATATCCATTTTCCATGAGTCCTGCAAATGAACTCCGCCGCATACAGTCTATTGATGCATTCAGGGGCATTACCATCTTTACGATGGTATTTGTAAATGAGCTGGCAGGTGTCCGCGATATTCCGCAATGGATGAAACACATGCCGGCAGATGCCGATGCAATGACTTTTGTAGATATGGTATTCCCCGCTTTTCTTTTTATAGTCGGCATGTCTATCCCGTTCGCATTAAAAAATCGTTTACAAAAGGGTGATTCGTTCTGGCAATTACAGTGGCATATCCTGTGGCGAACCATCGGGTTGTTAATACTGGGCGTTTTTATGGTAAATGGAGAAAGCGGCTATGTCAATGAAGCGGCTATGGGTATACCTGTGCATCTGTGGCTTTTGTTGTTTTATACATGCATCATACTGGTATGGAATGTATACCATTTTAAGAAAAGGAAATGGACGATTGTTTTCCGCACTGTTGGAATAACGGGGTTGATAATACTCGCTTTTATTTACAGAGGAGGAAAAGACGGAACCGAACTATTGCAGCCACGTTGGTGGGGCATACTGGGACTAATAGGTTGGGCTTACCTGTTGGCCTGCATTTTTTACCAGCTTTTCAAAAAAAGAATGGCAGCTATGATAGGAATGGCCGGAGTGTGTACTTTATTTTATGCTTTGGCTCATACGCCTGCAACAAACAAATACATGGGTTGGTGGGCAGAACAGTCGGGGCATGCGGCTCACACTTCCATTGTATTATACGGAGTAGTGCTGTCGTTGATATACTTTGGAGAAAAAAGAACGACCCAACCATTTCCCGAGCGCTTTGCCGGGGCGCTTGCATTCGCGGCTGTTTTATTTGCAGCAGGGTATTTTCTACGTCCCTGGTTCACAATATCCAAAATATATGCAACGCCCACCTGGTGTTTATACAGTGCGGCAGCCTGCTGTTTGCTTTTCAGCTTTTTGTATTGGCTGACAGACGTAAAAAAGATCAATGGCTGGATACATTTTTTTAAGCCCGCAGCTACCAACCCGTTGCTCACTTATATCATCCCGGGCATTTTATACGCAGCTTTCTCCCTGTTGCATATATCGGTGTTTCCTAACAGCCTGCGCTATGGTCTGCCGGGTATAATATGGTCTGCTTTTTTTGCTGTGACCGTAATGTATATAGCAATGGGATTGAATAAGCTGAAGATCAGGTTGCAGTTGTAAGTCATTAGCTTCAGGCTAACCAATATCCTTCTTTTTAGGTTTTATCAGAACAGCGCTTCCAATTAATGCCACTCCTATAAAAATGGCAAAATATGTATTAGATCTGTCATTTTTATACAGGAATGAAAAGGCCCCTGCCAGGATGCTCAGCACCCCGATGAGTATAACAATCATTTTTACGGATCTATTCATCTCACTGTAAGTTAAGGATATTAATCGATCTCAAATAAAAATTCATGACTTCCTGCTTTGCCGCCGGCAGTCATACCTTCCACCACTCCTTTGTATTTCCCTGGAAGGTCATTGCTATAAAAGCTAACCCGGCAACGGCCATCCTTATCCGCGATTATATCCGGAGACCAGTACAATAAATTCCTGTAGTCTGCCAGCCTGCTTTTTTGCTGTTCCCCCGTTTCGTATACCGGCGAATAAAACTCCCTTTGTAATTGCAGTCCGTCAAAATCAAGTATAGTGGCCCTGGGATCCATAGGAAAATCCTCCAACGTTCCTTTATAGGTCGTCATATTCAATATGCCGTCAAACATGAGCGGCCCATAGTAGTAGCGGCGTTTAACCACCTCGATTTTATATACCTTGAGCGGATCATACTGCATGATCTTATCAATATCCAGTACCGGCATGGCATCCAGCAACACAAGAGGATTATCTTTGAATAGCCGGTTGTTGGGTATATCCAGCGAGGTAAGCCTGAACTTGCCGCCCGACCTGCCCACCAATACTCCCAGCACATATTCCCTCAGCACTTCTTCCATGGTGGTAAACCGGGTATAATCGTCTAACAGGTATTTTTCGTCAGGCTTTCCGTAAAAAGCGGAAGTGTCAACATCCGGGAACCTGTACTGCCTGATCTGCTCTGTCGAAAATTTTCGCAATACCTGCGCGTTGATGCTGTTTCGCAGCAACGATCGCTCCATGCTTTCGCTGATAGTAAAAGGAGGCAGCTTATGATCTGAATATTTTTCAGAGAAAGGGGAAGTGATCTCCACCTGGTAGGGGAAACCGTTTAAACCCTCCCCCTGCAAGATCATTTCGCCGGGGCCATAGGCATTGCGTGTATAAAACCTTACATTTCCTTCCCTGTCAGATATTGCAGTATAAAATTGCGTATGAATTCCGGGTATGGAAAGATATACTACTGATTCCGCAAATGGTTTGCGCGAGGCGGTATCAAAAATCTTCCCGTTAATGATGTGCCCGTCATACTCAGGCAAAAAAGTGAACGCAGGTCGTGTGGATCGTTGAACATCCTGCCATTTGAATCTGCGCCAGCCATGCGTGAGCATGAGATTGTCAATACCAATAGCAGTGCTATCGCGGGAGGCGGTAAAATACCAGTTAGGAGATTCTACCAAACCTTTAATATCGGAGCTTAACCAGAGGTAGCTGTAAATATCCGCAGGTTCCCCGGCTTGTAAAGAATCAACCCGAAAAACAGACAGTGACATGTTAGCGGGTTGAGCTTTATTGCCTGTATCATTACTGCTTAGTTCAATAGTTATTTTTTTTCGTGTGCCATATTTTTGCTGCAGGGCGCCTCCGGCTATAGCCAGTTTGCCGGCAGGTGGTTTAAAGTAAATGCGCTCACAAACAGGCTGCCTGTTGCTGTCGAAAATTGTAAAATGGGTAATTCCTTCACCGGGCACATCCGGGGCAATAGCAAAAACAGCTTTATTGTTTTGCGTTGCCTGCATGGTAGATTGTTTTATTACTCCACGTGTATGCGCGAACAAATAGAGGGTTGAACTTACCGGTATATTTTCGGTTTCAACCGCTATTGTTATTTGCCCGGCTGTATTTTTTTGCAGGCGCATTGCATATCCTGCTTCCAACGCGCCGGGTAATTTTTTTGTAACCATTTCTCCGGATGGTAGTTGTATGACAGCGGTATAATTTTCACCGCGCCGGGCTGTGAAAAGGAAATTACCAATCCCAAATGCGTAGGGTGAAAAAGTTACCAGCGTATCTTTTTGATCGTTTACAACTACACCTTTGAATGGTTGAATGCCTTTCCCATATTTGTCTGTAACACGGAATGCGATCCTGCTTTCAATATTGCTTATCAGGTTACCCCCTTCCGGAAAGAACTGTATATCGTATTCATTTGAGTGGGTTGCATCCGGAACCGGCTGCCTGGCAGCAGACAATGTGTTTACAATAGTTACAGGCTTTTCGAAGTAAAAAGCAGGATCAAAATTCTTCATCCAGTTGGTATAGGCTCTTATTTTATATTTCCCGGAAGGGAAATTGAGCGGCAGGTACAGGCTGCCATTGCCCGTTCCACCGGTCAATGCGATTTTCGCCTGGAGGAAGGGCTTATTGCTTTCATTGATAACATCTACATAGGCCACCTTGCTGAAACCGGATAGCTGGTTAAACGCGTCGTTTACAATATATGCTTTGAACCACATGATCTCCCCCGAAACGTAAAAATTCCTGTCGGAGCTCAGGTATATTTTTTCAGTGAGGTTATTTTCAATGTAGGAGGTAAATTGCTTTTGAAGTGTTTCGGTGGGAACAGGTTGCGCGTACCCTTGCCGGTGGAGGCAGAATGTACAAATGCAGATAATGAGGATCAGTTGCCTGTTTACCTGCACACTCTGCCTGGTAAAGTATTTAAAAAAGAAATGCATCAAATGTGTCATCATGGCCAAAAATCCGGTTTTACGTTAGTGCCTCGCAACCTGCAGTCCATACATGTTGTGGAGGCGGCGCTGTAATGCGTGGTTGTACCTATCATAGATTTGATTGCCCCGATGGGTACCAGGCCGCCACCGCTAAAGAACATCGCCAGGCTGTCTTTTACGTTACGTATGGTGTCGGGTTCACAAAAAAACCTGTATTTCCAGCCCGGCACCTCACCTCTCCTGATAAATATTCTTTTTTCCTGTGTGGAGCTAATGTAAATGTATCCAATTACAATTTCAGAAGGATCGGTAGTACAACGGATATTACCGGAATTGCTGGAAGGCTGCGGGTCGAATATGGTTCCCAGTTGCTCTGAATTCTTTTTCATTTTTTCCAGGTACTCAAAAGCGCCTTTGCTTAATACGCGTTGTTTTACAAGTATGCTGTACAGCGAACTTATTTTCCAGGAGTCGTCAGGTATAAAAGTAAGTGGCGCCATATATAGAATGTCTTCACTTAATTTGGCGGAAGATCCGATCAGGATACTGGTTGATTTATTCGATTGCCAGCAATGATAAATGCTATTGGGGTCGGCCCTGGAAATCATGGATGTATCAGCTTCCACATATTCATAAGAAGACCATTCGTAAGAATAAAAATCCCAGGTTTCTTCGAACTGCCACGTGTAATACTTTGACTTATTTTCCGGGTCGTGTGTGTTGGCATATATCCGCACCCCGCTTTCCTCTCTTAACCAGCTTATGCTGTCGATAGGAGGAGTGTATTTTACCTCTGTAAAGTCCGACTGGTATTCTTTTCCACCGGCAGTGTTTATTTTAATTCCGTATTTAACGGAAGGGTCAAGAAAATAAGGGCCTCCCTGGTAGGTGCCGGGAGTCGTTTCGTACAGGTTTTGTACTTCCCCGTTCTCGCCTACAATCCTTACCATCGCATGTTGTTCGGGCAAAATGTAAGCATCGTCTTCCGGTCGTACCGTTCGGCTTAACTTTATTTCAGTCAAATCATTGCCATTGTTAATGAATCCCTCCACTACCAGGTAGTTTTTATCAACCAATGTTTTAGGCAGCGGGTATTTCTCTTTGCATCCAATCCAAAGCACGTTAGCCGCCAAAAATATTATTGCGAAGGCCGGAAAAAGAAAACAATATGGGAAATAGTATTTCTTCATTTTTATTTTTAAAACCTGATGTTGAAGTTGGCATAAATAATGGCCGCTCCGAAAATAGAAAGCTTATATCCATTGATCACCCCGTTTTCAGAAACAAAATATACTGAATAAGGATTTTTCCTGCCCAGCAGATTGTATACTCCAAACGTCCAGGAATTGTGTGTTTTTTGTTTCACTTTATGGTTGCCTTCAATATTCATCGACATGTCTATACGGAAATAGTCTGGTATCCGGTAAGCATTCCTGTCGGAATAAAGCGCCCGCATGCTTCCTTCATAGTAATACCTGCCAATGGGTATGGTAATAGGCCGCCCGGTGCTGTAGGTTGCATTCATCGAAACACTGAACCTGTGCGAAAAGCGGTAGTTACCAACAAAAGTGATATCGTGCGGCTTATCGTAGTTGGCGGGATAGTATTCTCCCCGGTTAATCACTTCTCCCAGGTTGGGATCATCCATTTTAAGGAAGGTACGCGACCATGTATAGGCTATCCATCCGTTCAGCTTGCCTGTAAGCTTTTTGATCATAAGCTCTACACCGTATGCCTTGCCGGTAGTACTAAAAACATCTGTTTCAATATGATGGTTCAGCACAAGCACCGCGCCACTCTTAAAATCCAGGTAATCTTTGATCCTTTTATAATATACTTCGGCCGAAGTTTCAATGGTATTTGATTTAAAGTTTTTATACAGTCCCAGTGAGACCTGGTTGCCTGTTTGTGGTTTTATATTGGGGTCGCTGAGCTTCCAGATGTCTGTGGGCGCAATGGCTGCCGTATTCGACATCATATGAATATACTGGCGTAAAGAATTGTAGCCTGCTTTGATAGAAAAATTATCTGTGAAGGCATACCTGAGCGACAGCCTGTATTCGGGGCCCCGGTAGTTATGAATGAACTTTCCCCTGGCGTAGCTGCTGGTATCGGTAATATTGCTTTCGGTTTTAGGTAACCCCTCTGCGTAGCTGAACACCGTTTTTGGGCCCAGATAATTGTATAAAGAAAACCTTATTCCGGCCTGTAAAGAAAGCGCTGAGGTGATGTTAAATCTTTCTGTAAGATATGCTGCGCTCTCCAGGGCCTGTTCCGCGCTTACTTCGTCTTTTACGATCAGCGATTTATCACCATGGGGTGTAAATGACCCTGGCTGCAACTTATAATAAATGGAGTTGAGTCCGAAATCCAATGTGTGCTTTGAGTTAACGAAATAATTAAAATGCAGTTTGAAATTGGTTTGATTGATATTGAATTTTAAGTTGTAGGCGTTGAAGGGATTTTTTTCGCTACGGATGCTATAGCCATAATAATCATGCCCCGCCGTTACCAGGCTTTGAAATTTATTATTGAAAACATGCTTCCATTTCAATGATATATTTTTATTTCCATAGCCGTATACTGTATCGCTGTTCAGGTTAAACCGGTCACTGCTGAGATAGCCTGTAAGATAGATATCATTCTTTTCGTTGATCTTATGACTGATAAGGAGGTTCACATCGTAAAAAGAGGCCTTGCTGTTTTTATATTCGCCGGGTAAATGCTTCAGCAGCCAGTTGGCATACGTGGTGCGTCCACCTACAATAAAGGAAGTACGGTCTTTGATCAGGGGTCCTTCTACATTAATGCGGCTGGTAAGCAGGCCAATACCTGCCGATCCTGCTATTTTTTTCTTATTGCCTTCCCTGCTTACCACATCCAGTACCGACGACAAGCGCCCACCGTATTTGGCGGGGATGCTGCTCTTATACAACTCCACGCTGCTTACCACATCGGGATTGAATGCAGAAAAGAAACCAAAGAAATGGGAAGGGTTATATACGGTGGCATCGTTAAACAAAATAAGGTTCTGGTCAGCAGAACCGCCCCTTACATTAAACCCTGTACTTGCTTCACCCACTGTTTTTACGCCAGGCAGGGTTTGCACCACTCTTAATACATCCGCTTCTCCAAATACTACAGGAATTTGTTTGATCGTCCTGATATCCACTTTTTCAACGCCCATTTGAAGGCTGTTGATATTAGCCGCTTTTTTGGCAGATATAACAACCGCTTTCAGCGATAATACATGATCGCGCATATCCACATTCAGCGTTCCGTCGCCGTACAGCATTATATTGCGCCATGTATCTTTTTTGCCAAGGCTTTGAATGTTCACCAGGTGCCGTCCTTTGGGAAGGGTAATAGAATAATAGCCGAACCTGTCGCTGATTACCGATATTTTTAACTTATCTACAAAAACGGCCGCCCCGGGAACCGGTTCACCTGTAGTAAGGTCTTTGATATAGCCGCCCAGCTTTGCCACTCCCTGCAGGGAAGCTGTCGATTTAATGCCGATTACATGCAATTTGTTTTCCGCTGTGGCTGTTTGGGGGCGCGAATCTTCTTCTATATAGGTGGTTACTTCTGTAAAGCTGCTTTTAGATGGATCCCCCGTTGTTTTTATAGCAAAAAAACCATCAGGCAATGCAGTTAATACAGGAGCGCCACGTACAATAAAAACTGTTCCGTTGTAAATAGTAAAGCGGTAATCGGTACTGTCAAAGGCCAACTGCAGTACCTTATCAAGCGGTTGCTGTTGTATCAGCAGGTCTACTTTCACACTATCAAACGCCGTGGTATCATAATAAAATCTGAAGCCTGTTGCTTTTTCGAGTTGTTCAATAAAAACGGAAGCTTTCAGCTCCCTGAATTCGCCATTTACTACGGGGATACGCATGGTATCCTGTTGCGCAAAAACCGGGTGGCCACATACGCAAAGCAGCGCAATTGAAAAAAACGTATACAATACTTTCATCCTGTAATTAATTGAGCGCATCATATTTTTGGACCATCAGGTTAATCGCCTGTTCTCTTTTTTTCCTGAATTTTATTTTACCGGATCGCACAACCTGTTTCAGCTCACTGCTATGTCCCGGTAAAACTTTCAGCACCGACGACTGGCTGTTCACTTCGTGAAAGACATCGTCCTTATAAATAAAATACCGGTCTTTTGAATATACTCTTCTTTCCACCTGCATATTGGGAATGCTTTCGTGGATAAGCTTTACCCTCTTTATGTACAGCTTTATTTTTCCATCGTATACCACATCATAAAATCCTTCCTTCACATTTCCATTCCTGGTGCTGTCTCTTCCCAGGTGTAAAAAACGGTGCCCGTATAGCTCAAACCAGTCTACTTTACTTTTAATCATTTGTACCAGGAAGACCTTATTGAAATGCTGCACGATCAATTCATCGCGGATGATATCGTACAACATCGGGACATCGGAATACAATACCTTGTTGTACAATACATGGCCCTGTTTAAAGGTTGTTGTATCAAAATAGGGGTGCCCTTCTTTTAAAAGATGAATATATTGTACATATTCGCTGCCATTGTAAATGCCCGACTGGGTTTTAAGCGATGTGTAATAAATCGCTGCTGCCCGGATCTCCTGTTGCTTTACAATAGCTGAATCTTTAAATGACTGGCCATAGATGTAAGAAGACAGCAAAAGACTTGCGGAAAACAATAATTTGGTAAAAGATTGTATACAATTGCTCCGTGAGTTTTTACTTAGGTTTTTATACATAGCGGAATAACGACAGGGAGAATGAATAAAACGTTGTACGGATGCCGCCATATAAACTATTATTTTTAATTGAATGTAACTTAAAACAGGTTAGTGTAAGGAAATTGATATACCGGCTTTAACATTAATTAACATACCTTGCCCCGGGTTAAAAATAAAGCATTTTGGAAATTGTAGGATATATTCTCGCCGCATGCATTGGTATTTCACTGGGTCTTATTGGCGGCGGCGGGTCTATACTTACCGTACCGTTGTTGGTATATGTTTTTCACCTGTCGCCATTTACTGCTACTTCTTACTCGCTTTTTATTGTGGGGGTCACCAGTTTGATAGGCGCTTATAATAATTACCGGAAAGGCAATGCCCGCATTACACTGGCGCTGCCGCTGGGCGTTGTTTCACCGCTTACTGTTTTTGTTGTGCGGCATTACGTTGTTCCGCATATACCCGAGCACCTGGGCACACTGGCAGGTATGGAAATTACCCGGGGTGGATTAACCATGCTGTTATTTGCGCTGCTCATGATAATAGCATCGGTATCCATGCTAAAAAGTCAGCCGGCTGTACCACATCCGGGCACCCGGCAAAGTCAAACCATCAACGATTACCTTGTAATTGCATTGTTTGGCTTAGGCATAGGCTGTGTTACCGGATTTTTGGGAGCCGGAGGCGGTTTTCTGATCATACCAGCATTGGTTTTGCTGATGAAGCTGCCTATGAAAGAAGCGGTGGGCACGTCGCTTTTTATCATCGCCGTTAATTCGCTTGTTGGATTTTTAGGCGATATAGGACATTACCAAATCCATTGGGGATTCCTGCTAACCATTACATCCATTGCTATAGCAGGCATTTTAGCGGGCGGACAATTATCGAAAGGAATTTCTTCAGAGAAGCTTAAAAAAGGATTCGGGTGGTTTGTATTATTAATGGGAACGTATATTATCGTGAAAGAAATATTCTTGCAGTAGATGGAAGAATTTAACCCCCTCAACGGATCAGCCTGTAGTGAGGCTCTTTTTTACCTCTTCCGGTATGGACGCTACTTTTTTAGTAGTATAATCAAAGCAAACCATGCCTGTTTTGGCTGATGCTACTGTCACCTTTTTTCCATCTTTTTCTATATCAAGCCGGTAAAAAATATCAAACGATACCCGTTCAAATCCCGACGCCGTAACATGTATGATCACCGTATCGCCGTAAAACAATTCTTTTTTAAACTCAATGGCAACATCACTCATAATTAGGCCAACACCGCAAAGATTTTTTTCTTCGTACCCATGATGTTTTAAAAACTGTGCTCTCGCTTCATGAATCATGGAAAGTATACGATCATTGCCGACGTGCCCGCCATAGTTAATATCGGTAATCCGAATGGGAATATGCGTTTTAAATCCAAACCGGTCGGGAAGTTCGAGTTTGATCCTGGGCATTCAATGATTTTTTCCAAAGATAATGTCCGGCAGGAAATGTAAATTACTTGTGATCGGTATTTTGTTGCAGCAATTTCATAAGCTCACTGATATCCATAAAATTTTCCGTAGAAGGAACAAAAGAAGAATTGCCTACTTTTTCCTTCCATTCCCTGAATATGCTTTTCCAGTACTGGCTTTCGCGAAGAATGACATCCAGCAATTCCTCATTGCCGCTGCCATTCAGGTATTGTATGGTATTCCTGAACTTAGACGATACCCGTACGGACTGCCCGTTGGGTCCTGTCATTAAGAAATAGCTGTTCGGCAAATCAAGCATGCTGACATCCTCTTTTATTTCACCCTGCCGGTTACGTATCCTGCGGTTGTAAGCTGCGCCCAGATCGACCTGATCTGTTTTTGCCAATGCATCAAAAGGTACGGTAGACAACGACGGTAAGGCTACTACCCTTTCGCCATCGCTGTAAACATTTTGAACAGACTCATTATTTCGTGCGCCTGAATTGTTTTTATTCGGCGCATGCCTGGACGCCAAGACAGATGAACCGTCAGGCGTGGATTCCTTCTTACCTGGTTCAGCCGGCACAACCGGCGTATTGGCAGTACTACCCGGAACGCTTGCTGCAGGCTTTTTGGCAACCGGTGGAGCTTCTGTATCGCCGGATCCGGAAAGGAAATAATTAGCTGTGAAAAAGGCAATTCCAATGATAGCGGCTGCCGCAGCTATGCGCCAAACCCTGAATGCATTTCGTTTTAAAGGAACAACTGCAGCACCGGGGTAAAGAACCTGCTCTATTTTTTTCCAAAGGCCGGCTGGAGGTTCCTGCTCATAATGGAAAAGCTTTTGCTTAAATACCACAAAAGAATCATTGTCCAGGTCATGACTGATTTTACCCCACAGGTTTTCTGGGGGTGGCACTTCATGGTTATATAGTTTATCCTTCCATTCCATGACCGGAACTCACTAGAGGTTATCGTGGTTTTGGGTAATTTTTTATAATGTTTTGTAATATTCCTTTTGCTCTTGCCAACTGCGACTTACTGGTTCCTTCACTTATACCGATCATTTCCGAAATTTCCTTATGTGTATATCCTTCTATTACATAAAGATTAAATACGGTTCTGTATCCGGGCGATAGTTCCTGGATGATGGCCATCAGGTCTTTCATACTCAGGTTGTCCACAACAGATGACTCTTTTGCTTCGAGCAGGTTTTCGTGCCCTTCCGTAATGGTATGAACATTTACCTGCCTCCTGTAATGCTCAATAGCCGTATTTACAAATATTCTCCGTATCCATCCTTCAAACGAACCATCCCCCCTGTACATATGGAGATTCCTGAAAACTTTTACAAAGCCATCCTGTAAAATATCCTGTGCATCTTCCGCTTTCCCGGCATATCTGAGGCTTACAGCATACATTTTTGGGGAAAACCGCTGGTATAACAACTCCTGCATTCTCCTGTCTCCTTCCAGGCAGCCTTTTATTAAGTCGCGTTCGGCAATAGTATGGTTGCTTTGTACCTCCATTAATTCAGATAAAAAAGGGTGTTTTCTTTAATCACGGCTTTCTAATTGATCTTTGTTATGAGAAATTGTATCAACTGGCTGACGGCTTTGCTCCTGTGACTGTATTGATTCTTCTCGTCCAAAGTCATTTCAGCAAATGTACGGTTCTCATTTTCAGGTACGAAAACCGGATCGTACCCAAAACCGTCGCTTCCCCTGCCATTTTCAATGATGGTTCCATTACAAATGCCTTCGAATTGATGCTCTTTCCCACCGAGCATCAGCGACACAACCGTTCTGAACCTTGCTTTCCGGCTGGATTTTCCCTTTAAATTATTGAGCAATTTATGAATGTTGGCATCAAAATCCCGTTGTTCTCCTGCATACCGGGCACTTTTTACCCCCGGTTCTCCGTTCAAAGCCTCTACTTCCAGCCCGGTATCTTCACCAAAGCAATCCTGTCCGGTCAATTTATATATAGTAGCTGATTTTTCGCGGGCATTTTCTTCCAGGGTATCATGTGGTTCGGGTATATCGATATTCAGCCCGGCATCTTTTAACGTAACAATCTCAAAATCACCAGGGAGCATTGCCCGTATTTCATCTGCCTTATGCCCGTTATTGGTAGCAAATATAATTTTATGCATGCAGCAAGATAATTATAATTGAAAAACGGATTTTAAGCATCCCCATAATTTTGCTTTTATGGCTTTATCGCCTTCTACTATTTCCAGCGAAGGGGCAGCCAGGTAAGTAATGCCGCCATATCGCTGCACCTGGAAATCGGGGAATTGCAGCGGAAGATGGATGTCTGACCCGTCTAACCCAAAAAGCAACATCACAGTTGGAGAAGTAACAGCCTGGATTTGCTGGTACCGCTTGTCGGCTAAGGAGTTCAGGTTAATGACCGCCACGTCGGCTACGGTTAATTTACAGGCAGCAAGTATACCTGCCAGGAAGTTGAAAGATTTATCCGGCAAAAATGGAGCCTCAGTTATATTTACTAAAATTGTAATTTGTTTTTGATTAGAGCCAAGAAACTTGACAGCAGGCTTGCTATCGCTTTCGGCTTCTTCTGCCAATTGTATGAGTGGCGCCGTATACAGATCAGTAATAACAGTATAGGGCAATTTTATATTTCGTAAACTCATGTAATTTGACCGGCGGTTCAGTATCCCACCGCTATTTTTCGTTTCTTTGCAGCAAAAATAGTGTTTTATGGTTGCCGCTATGGATATTCAGGTTACAAAAATAGAAAGGAGTAAATTGAACGACCTGACGCTGGAAAATCTTCCTTTCGGTAAATATTTTACCGATCACATGCTCGAAGCTGATTATGAAGACGGGAAATGGGTAAATGTTGAAATTAAACCTTACCAGCCCCTGCTGCTGGAACCTTCGCTGGCTGCCATTCATTACGGGCAGGCGATTTTCGAAGGCATTAAGGCTTACCGGGATGAAGCAGGAAATGCGTTTATTTTTCGCCCGTACGATAATTTCAAAAGGTTCAATATTTCTGCGCAACGTATGAATATGCCCGAAAT
The DNA here is from genome assembly GCA_019638615.1 of Chitinophagaceae bacterium. GTDB lineage: Bacteria > Bacteroidota > Bacteroidia > Chitinophagales > Chitinophagaceae > Agriterribacter. The sequence goes on from JAHBTL010000051.1 coordinate 15,183, forward strand.
ACCGGAAGAGATCTTTATTGAAGGCATGCGCCGGCTGATAGAAATGGATAAAAACTGGATCCCTGCCAAAAAAGATCATTCCTTATACATCCGCCCGTTTATGTTTTCGAATGATGGCGTGTTGGGCGTACGTCCTGCCGGGAAATATAAGTTCCTGATCATTTTGAGTCCTACAGGTCCGTATTTTCCCAAGCCCATGAAAATACTGGTGGAAGAAAAATATACCCGCGCTGCGCCGGGCGGAGTTGGGTTTTCTAAAAATGCAGGGAACTATGGGGGCAGCATGCTGGCCGCTACCGAAGCGCAGCAGCAGGGTTATGACCAGGTATTGTGGACCGATGCCTTTGAGCACAAATGGCTGCAGGAAGTAGGTATGATGAATGTGTTCTTTATTATTGACGGGGTCGCCATTACTCCTTCTTTGGATGAAGGTACCATTTTGAACGGTGTTACCCGCAATAGTGTGATCACCCTTTTAAAAGAAATGGGCATTAAGGTAGAGGAACGCAGGATCAGCATAGACGAAGTAATTGCCGCTCACAAAGCCGGCAGGTTACAGGAGGTATTCGGTACGGGCACCGCGGCTACCATTGCCATGATACAGGAGCTGAAATACAAAGACTATGTGATGAAGTTTGATGAGAGCAACTGGACGCTTAGCGGAAAAGTGAAACAAAAGATGAATGACATCCGCGAGCGAAAGGCGCCGGACACACACGGCTGGATGCTGCAGGTATAAGCTGTTGAGGAAAATGAACCCCATAATATAAGTAAGAGAACCTTGAATAAAGGTTCTTTTTTTGTTTTTATCTTAATAACCTGCTGATTTGCAATAATATAGACACAATGACGGAACTGGTATGAATTTCTTACTACTGGTAATAAACAACAGAAAGTATGATAAGAAAATCAATGACCTTCCGTGCTCTCCCGTTCCTTTGTATATTATTCGCCGGCTGCTTCTTGTTTTCCTGTAAAAAAGATTCGCCACCGGAGCCGGACCCTGTAGTAGATTTCAGAAATTATAAGTTGTTTAATTACTCAAGTGGCAGCGAAGTGGAGTCTGGCAGCTTTAAGATTGAGCAATTGCTGAATGGCAATTCCAGGCTCACCATTACTATAAATGAGCCTTTCAGGCAAAAAGGAGTTAATTTTGAAGCATTAATCAATACCAGAGACGCGGAAGATAATGAGCTGGTTTTCTCTAACCTGGGTATGGTAAATGGTGAAACGGGTATTTTAGTAACTGATCCCGTCATAAGCAGCGGCTCTAATTTGCCCATAAAGTTTACTGACCTTATCAACAAAACAGGCTATTATGTTAAGGTTATGAACGGGGCCAATGTACAGGCAACCGGGGTAATCCGGTAAACGTGACCATTTTTATGAATTTACATTTATAAATTTTGGTATTTCCCGACAAGCCGCTTACCTTTGCCGTCCCAAAAATAAAAGGTAAGAATGCCTACAATACAACAATTAGTAAGAAAAGGTAGAGAAATCATCAGGGCTAAAAGCAAATCCAGGGCACTGGACAGTTGTCCTCAGCGCAGGGGTGTTTGCACACGCGTTTATACCACCACTCCCAAAAAGCCGAACTCGGCTTTGCGTAAAGTTGCCAAAGTTCGTTTAACCAATAAAGTGGAGGTGATCGCCTATATTCCCGGTGAGGGGCATAACCTGCAGGAGCACTCCATTGTATTGATCCGCGGAGGTCGTGTAAAAGACTTACCGGGTGTTCGTTACCACATTGTAAGGGGCAGCCTTGATACCGCCGGTGTAAAAGACCGTAAGCAAAGCCGTTCTAAATACGGAACCAAAAAGGAAAAGGCTAAAAAATAGTTCAACAAAAGTTATTCGTTAAGCAAGCAATAATTTAACAATAGTATGCGTAAAGCACAAGCCAAAAAATTGCCGTTAGCGCCAGACCCAAGGTATAATGACAAACTGGTAACCAGGTTTGTAAACAACCTGATGTGGGGTGGTAAAAAAAGCACGGCGTATGACATTTTTTACAACGCAGTGGAAAAAGTATCTAAAATATCCGGTGAAAACGGGTACGAAATATGGAAAAGAGCGTTGGGCAATGTAACGCCTGCCGTTGAGGTACGCAGCCGCAGAATAGGTGGCGCTACTTTCCAGATTCCTACAGAAGTTCGCCCCGACAGGAAAGTTTCACTCAGCATTAAATGGCTGATACGTTATAGCCGCGAAAGAAACGGTAAAACAATGGCAGACAAACTGGCTAACGAAATAGTGGCAGCCAGCAAAGGCGAAGGCGCCGCTTTCAAAAAGAAAGAAGATACGCACCGCATGGCTGATGCCAACAAAGCATTCGCTCACTTCAGAGTATAACCATATTTTTTTTGTTTTTTTTTACCCTGTTGCTGAAAAGTGACAGGGTTTTTTATTGCTGATTTGAGAATTTCTGATTTGAGATTTGAAATTTGAGATGAGGGGTCAGGTATGAGCTATAAACGTGAAACCTGTAACCTGAAACGTGAAGCTTGCAACTTGTAACCTAAGACTTGCAACCTGTGTGATTTTCATTGTCCACCGCCAACTATCCCTGACTGCCCAAAGCCCACAGCTGATGGCAACCTGAAACCTGAGACTTGCAACCTATGCGGCAGATAGCTGATTGCTCACAGCCACACGCAGATTCTTTACTCACGAAAATGTTTCACTTTATCCGGCAGCTATTTGTTCGTTCTGAATGACAAGAAAAAACAATGGACGATTGACAGTGGATAGTTGACAGTGTGTCAATTCTCCACTGTCCATCGTCAACTATCCAACGTCCATTCCTCAAACCATAACTATTCTCTCTTCGAAGGTCGGATGATCATGCGCAACGCCTGGTCTTTGGTAAAATAAGCGATCATCCAGTTGAATAAAGTGGTTAGCTTGTTGCGATAGTTGACCAGCGAAATAAGGTGGATAAATATCCAGATAAACCAGGCTATAAACCCTTTGAAATGGAGCCCGGACGGCAGGTCGGCCACCGCTTTATTCCGTCCGATAATGGCCATAGAGCCTTTGTCTTTATAACGGAAAGGAATAAGCGCTTTTTGCCTGGATGAACGAACCAGGTTTTTCCCCAATAACTTGCCCTGCTGCAAAGCTACCTGCGCTACCTGCGGGTGTCCCTCAGGAAAACCGGGATCGCTCAGTTGGATACAGGTATCTCCCACTGCATAAATATTGTCGAAGCCTTCCACTTTATTATATGCATCTACGATCATGCGCTTCCCCCTGCCATAACTTGCAGCAGGAATGCCATCAAAAACTTTTGACGTTACTCCCGCGGCCCATATCAGGTTTTGGGTTTCGATAACGGCGCCGTTGTTCAAAACGACCTTGTCATCTACATAATCATTAACATGCGTGTTCAAAATAATTTCAACTCCCAGTTTGGTCAGCGCATTATAAGTATCCTGCTGCGATTTTTTACTCATGGGCGAAAGCAACTGTGCACCACCATCAATAAGGTATATATGGCTTACCTCTCCCGCCCCTCTTAATTCAGGATAATCTTTTCTTATCACCGAAGTTTTCATTTCTGCCAGCATGCCCGACACTTCTACACCTGTAGGTCCGCCTCCCGCAACTACAATAGTCAGTAGTTTTCCCCGTTCGTTTTTATCGGTTGTTACGGTAGCCTTTTCTATTTGCTGCAACAAATAGTTCCTCATTTCAATCGCATCGTTTACCGTTTTCATGGGAATGGCATTTTTGTGCACATTCTCCAATCCGAAATAGTTGCTTTCCGTACCTGTAGCAAATACAAGGTAATCGTACTCCAGCTCACCGGTAGAGAGCGCTACTTTATTTTGTTCAGGCATCACTTTCTGCAGGGCACCCATTCTAAAGCTGAGATTTTTTTTACCCTGGAACATTTTACGGAATGGATAACTGATATTCGACGCTTCCAGAAAGCCGGTTGCCACCTGGTACAAAAGCGGGGGAAAGAAAGTGTAATTGTTTTTATCAACCAGGGTTACCTGAAAGCCGGTATTGCCACACACATATTTTGCAACATTAATGCCTGCAAAACCTCCTCCAATGATCACTATTCTTTTTGCCATCATTCAATGATTTTATTAATTCTTTCCTGTTCTACAAGTCCCCTGCAAAGGTACTCACGGCAACGCACAATGCAGGCATGTAACCCACTATAGAGACGCTCGGTGCATGAAAAAAAATGCTAATATAGCGGCGTCTTCTATTGGCCAAATTAATTTTAATGCATACCTTTGCGCCGCCAAAAGAGTAGACAATTGGGGGTTTGTGATGTTCTACAAGCTATTTGGCGCAGTATGAGAGTATTTCCTTCCATATAAATTCTACTTATTTCCTGTAGCAGGAAATTTTTATTTTTTTCATTTTTTGTATATAAAATTTTATTCCAAACAATAATTTATGGCAGACTTAAAATTTCAAAGAAACTTTGGTATTGCGGCGCATATCGATGCCGGTAAAACCACTACTACGGAGCGTATTCTGCGCTACACGGGTATGATTCATAAAATAGGTGAGGTACATGATGGTGCAGCTACCACAGACTGGATGGAACAGGAAAAAGAGCGCGGTATTACCATTACCTCTGCTGCGGTAAGCTGCCAGTGGAACTTTCCTACCGATAAAGGAAAGGTAACTCCGGATACCAAGAAGTATTATTTCAATATAATTGATACGCCCGGCCACGTTGACTTTACGGTAGAAGTAGAGCGTTCCATGCGTGTACTGGATGGTTTGATCGCATTGTTCTCCGCAGTTGATGGTGTGGAGCCTCAGTCTGAAACCGTTTGGCGCCAGGCTAACCGCTATAAGGTTCCGCGTATCGGCTTCGTAAACAAAATGGATCGTGCGGGTGCAGACTTTCTGAACGTAGTAAAGCAGGTAAAAGAAATGCTGGGCGCGAAGGCTGTTCCCCTGCAGTTGCCTATAGGCGCGGAAGATAACTTCAAAGGCGTAGTGGACCTTATCAAAATGAAAGGCATCATCTGGCATATGGAAACAGAAGGAATGACCTTTGATGAGGTTGATGTACCTGCAGACATGCTGGATGAAGTAAATGAATGGAGAGCAAGTCTTGTAGAAGCAGTTGCCGAATACGATGACAACCTGATGGAGAAGTTTTTTGATGACCCTAATAGCATCACAGAAGATGAAATGCATGAAGCCATCCGTAAAGCTACGGTTGACCTGAGCATTGTGCCGATGATGTGCGGCTCTTCTTTCAAAAACAAAGGGGTACAAACGGCGCTTGACGCGGTATGCCGTTACCTGCCTTCCCCGGTTGATATTGACGCAATTGAGGGAACTGACCCTGATACCGGTGAGACCATTATCCGCAAGCCTGATCCTAAAGAACCGTTTGCGGCATTGGCTTTCAAGATCATGACCGATCCTTTCGTAGGGCGCCTGGCGTTCTTCCGCGCGTACTCAGGTCACCTGGACGCAGGTTCTTATGTGCTGAACGTAAGAAGCGGTAAAAAAGAGCGCATCAGCCGTATCATGAAAATGTTTGCCAATAAGCAGAACCCGGTTGACTTTATTGAAGCGGGCGATATCGGTGCGGCTGTAGGCTTTAAGGAAATTAAAACCGGCGATACTCTTTGCGACGAAGATCATCCGATTGTACTGGAAAACATGTTCATCCCTGAACCGGTGATTTCTATTGCGATTGAACCCAAAACACAGGTAGACGTAGATAAAATGGGCATGGCTATCGGTAAGCTGGTAGAAGAAGATCCTACATTGCGTGTAAAAACCGATGAAGATACCGGTCAGACCATCCTACAGGGTATGGGTGAGCTTCACCTGGAGATCATTGTTGACCGTATGCGCCGCGAATTTAAGGTAGAAGTAAACCAGGGCGCTCCCCAGGTGGCTTATAAAGAAGCGTTTACCAATACAGTTGAGCATCGTGAAGTGTTGAAGAAACAAACCGGTGGTCGCGGTAAATTTGCCGATATCGTGTTTGAAATAGGACCCGCCGACGAAGAGTGGCTGAAAGAGAATCCCGGAAAATCGTTCCAGTTTGTGAATGATATTTTCGGTGGTTCAATTCCCCGCGAATTTGTGCCTGCTATCCAGAAAGGTTTTGAAACTTCGATGAGTACAGGTGTGCTGGCCAACTACCCGCTGGAGCATATGAAAATACGTGTGTTCGACGGCAGCTATCACGATGTGGATTCTGACTCTATGTCGTTTGAGCTTTGTGCCAAAAGCGGTTTCCGGGAAGCCGGCCGCAAAGCAAGACCCGTATTGCTGGAACCAATCATGAAAGTGGAAGTGTTAACGCCTGACCAATACATGGGTGATGTTACCGGTGACATCAACCGCCGTCGTGGTATACTGGAAGGCATGGATTCCCGCAATAACCTGCAGGTGATAAAAGCAAAAGTGCCATTGAGTGAAATGTTCGGCTATGTAACACAATTGCGTTCATTGACTTCCGGGCGCGCCACATCTACTATGGAGTTCAGTCATTACAACCCCGCACCTAACAACATTGCTGAAGAAGTAATAGCGAAGGTGAAAGGAAAGGTGACAGCTTAGCAAGTAACTAGTTAGATTCTGATACAACCCTGTTTTGCAGCAATGCATTACAGGGTTTTTTGTTTTGTTTCGGGTTTCTTGCTTTCTTCGTAGTCTGTTAATTCATGCAAATAGTATCCAAGCCATACCATCTTCTTTTAATAGCCTCTGTAGTGCTGGTGCTTATCTCCTTACTTAGTGGTGGCGGCAGCCTTGATATTCATTTAACCGGTACGCAGCACGTGCTGGACGGTATTTTTATACTCAGGTCATTGGCTATGCTCCTGCTGCTGAATTGGATATTGTATCGTGTAACACATCAATTCCTTTTAACCGGCGCTTTAACATGGTTGCATATAATCGTTACGCTGATCGTAGTAACGGGAATTGTTGTTCTCATTTTTATGGAAGGAACCGTGCATCCTAAAAGGTATTTTGATTACAGCTATACGCCGGTGCATGAAATTAGCTGGAGGAGTATGATGGGTTTCATTCCCGCGTTCATCATACTGGTATTGCTCACCCAACTGTTGTTTATAATTAATCTTCTTTTGGGGGTTTTAAAACGGGTCAATTCAAATGATAGCTAAGTTTTTGTGAGGTATAAGGTATAAGAGATTTGAAATTTGAGATTTGAGATTTGAAATGAACTGTCAGTAGCTTATAGTTTGTGTCTACACTATCAATTGTCAACCGTCCATTGTCAACTTTTTCTTGTCATTCAGAGCGAGTAAATAACTGTTGGATAATAAAGAAATCATTTCCGTGAGCGAAGAATCTGTCCGTGTGGCTGTCAGCGATCAGCTTTCAGCCATTCATTTGTGGTTTTTTGTTGATGGTTTACAGTTCATTGATGGATGGAGAGCATTCCGGCTATAGGTTGTCAGGCATCTCAAATTTCAAATCTCAAATCCTCTATCTCACCAGCACTCTAAATCATTATCTTGCAACATGGTTATCACTTCTGCTACATACGTGGTAAGCAGCCCCGATTACAAGCACTGCCCGAAGCCGGATCGTCCCGAGTATGCCTTTATAGGGCGGAGTAACGTAGGCAAATCTTCACTTATCAATATGTTATGCAATCACCAGAAGCTGGCAAAGACCTCCGCTACCCCGGGTAAAACGCAAATGATCAATCATTTTGCCATTGAAAGCGCTTCCTCCGCTAAGGACCATGACCGGTGGTACATCGTGGATTTGCCAGGATACGGCTTTGCCAAAGTATCGCAGCAACAGCGAAAGCAATGGGAAAAAATGATGGAAGATTATTTCCGGAAGAGAGAAACCCTCGTAAATGTTTTTGTGCTGATTGACAGCCGCCATTCTCCCCAAAGAGCAGATATTGAATTTGTAAACCGGTTGGGCGAGTGGGAAATTCCGTTTTGCATTGTATTTACAAAGTCCGACAAAACCACCCAGCAGGATGTGAGCAGGAATGTAAAAAGCTTTTTGAACGAGATGCGTAAAACCTGGCAGTTTTTACCTCCGCATTTTATTACAAGCACTGTAAAAAAAACGGGACGCGATAAAATCTTAGCAGCGATTGAAACATGGAATAAAAGCTTTGAAAACAGGGATAAGGAATAAAAATCAAAACACCAGAAAATGGAATTCAGTCCAGGGAAAGGTCAGTAGCAATAGCTTCATAACAGTGTTTCTCTGCAGGCTTGCTTCCATTTCCTGATGTTCTGTCTCAGAGGTAATTCACACGATTCTTTTTACAATTACAGCTTATATCTTACACTATTAAAAAGAACCACTCACTCAATAGGAATAAGGGAAACCAAAGCGGGATCATTTCCTTTGCAGATGTTTCATTTTGCAGGAGCAAAGTAACAGCAGGCACGCTTATTAAAGAATAGTTGATCGTATTAAAAACCCGTAATATTTCACCTTATTGTACTGTAGTGGAGTTACTACAAAAAAGTATATTTACCGGTATACTGCTTCTATTTATTTGCTGAACAACATTTACTTTATTAGCTTAGCCGGGTGGTAACCATAAACACTTACGACACAGCGAACCAGTATTTTAAACGGGCCTTGCAATTTGTGTGTCATACTAACCGGCATATATTTTTAACCGGCAAAGCCGGAACCGGTAAAACTACCTTTTTACGTTACATAAGAGAGAATTGCTCCAAAAAAATGGCGGTGCTGGCGCCTACGGGCGTGGCAGCCATCAATGCCGGGGGGACGACCATCCACTCGTTTTTTCAATTGCCATTCGGGCCTTTTTTGCCCACCCGGCAAACGCTGTCAAACGATTCGGTAAACAATGAGCATACACTGTTCAAAAACCTGCGTTTTAATGCCGAAAAAAGGCTGTTACTCCAGGAACTGGAACTGCTGGTGATTGACGAAGTAAGCATGCTCCGTTCCGACACGCTTGATGCCATTGATACCATTCTCCGGCATTTCCGCAGGCAAATGCTGGTACCTTTCGGGGGAGTACAAATGCTTTACATCGGCGACCTCTTTCAGCTACCGCCCGTAATAGGAAACGAAGAATGGGAAATTTTACAAAATGCATATACCAGCCCCTTCTTCTTCGATTCGCTTGCAGCCAGGCAATCACCTCCTTTATATCTTGAGCTGAAAAAGATATATCGCCAGAATGAAGAGGAATTCATCCATATTCTCAATAACATCAGGAATAATATAGCCACCGCTGCAGATCTTAAAAAGCTGCACGAATATTATAAACCCGGTTATGAGCCTGTAAAAGATGATAACTATATCGTATTAACTACTCACAATTCCCGTGCTGATCAAATTAATCATCAGCAACTGAGCAGGCTTCCGGGCAAAGCCAGCCTGTTTAAAGGAGAAATTACCGGCGACTTTAATGAAAAATCCATTCCCGCCGATATGAACCTCCAGCTTAAGCCCGGCACCCAGATCATGTTTGTTAAGAATGATAAAGGAGAAGTGAGAAGATATTATAACGGGAAAATAGGAACCGTTAGCAAAATTGAAAAAGATAAAATATTTATTTCTTTTGCCGGGAAGGAAGAACTATTGCTGGAAAAAGAAACATGGAAAAACATCCGGTACAGGTATAACAGCGAAAAAGACAGCATTGAAGAAGAAGAACTGGGATCGTTCACACAATATCCCATACGACTTGCCTGGGCCGTTACCATACATAAAAGCCAGGGACTTACTTTTGAAAAGGCGATCATTGATGCAGGCGCCTCGTTTGCCGCGGGACAGGTATACGTGGCGCTGAGCAGGCTCACTTCATTAAATGGATTGATTTTATATTCACGCATTCACACCGAAAGCATTCATACCCACCCGCGGGTGATTGCATTCACCGAAACAGAAGCAGAAGAAGCTGAATTGGATATGCAACTCGAAAAGGAACAGAAACTTTTCGTTGCGGGATCCCTGTTAAGCGCTTTTAACTGCCTGAAATTAGCAGAGCGCGCTGAACAGCATTTTGAAGCCTACGAGCATCGCCAGTTGCCCGATAAAAATGATTGTATAGCCTGGGCAGAGAAATTATTGTTAGAAGCGAGATCGCTGCAGGAAGTAAGTGAAAGGTTTAACAAACAGCTTACCGTTTTATTAGCCGAAGCCGAAAGCACTGGGTATGAAAAACTACACCAACGCATACAGGCCGCTTCCGCCTATTTTTTAAAATCAATAACAGGCATGCTGGATATGATCAAAGAGCACATGCATTCCGTCAAATCCAGGCCAAAGGTAAAAAAGTACATGAAGGAGCTTGACCAGATGGATACAGATTTTATGCGTAAGAAACTCCAGGTTGAGCAGTCATTAAAAATATCCGAAGGACTCGTAAATAGCATCGGGCTTTCGGAGCTGTTGTTATTGCAGCAGCAACAAAACCAGGTAGCCGTGATAAAAGAAGAGCCGTTGATTGCCAAACCTAAAAAAGGCGACTCACACCGGTTAAGTCTTTCCATGTACCGGGAAGGCAAAACCATCCCGGAAATAGCAACCGACCGTGGCTTATCCGTTTCTACTATTGAAGGGCATCTTGCCCATTTTATTCCCACCGGGGAAATAACGCTCGCGGAATTGCTTCCGGAAGAAAAAATTGATACAATAAGAAAGGTGATTGAAGAAACGGGCGAGACCACCTCATCCGCTCTTAAAGAAAAGCTGGGAGAACAATACTCGTATGGAGAAATACGAATGGTGCTGGCTGATAAAAAAAAGAACATTCCACAATAATAGTGTTGAATAACGCGCAATGACTCGTCATTCAAAATTATTTAAACAGGCGCGGGACTGACTAAAAGATCAGCCATTGGGCGAAGTGAAAGAAACCAAATGGAATTATAACGACCTTTTAGTCATCTATCTCCTCCCGGGAGGACGCTTATAAAATTTTTTACCGGACTTCGGTTTCGATCTGCTGCCCGATCTCCCGCGGGGAGAATACGGCGGTACAGGACCCAGCGATTGAGGGATGACTGCTTTTTCTACTTCCTTGCCAATCAGCCTTTCAATAGCCGCAAAGCTATTCTGCTCTTTTTCTCCTACAAACGTAAAAGCCATTCCGTCTGCCTCAGCCCTGGCAGTCCGCCCGATGCGGTGTACATAATCTTCTCCATCCCTGGGCACATCGTAATTGATCACCAGGTCGATCGTATCAATATCAATGCCCCTGCTCAATATATCGGTGGCGATCATGATGGGTATACGCCCGCTGGTAAATCCGCTGATTACATTTTCCCGTTGTGTTTGCTGCAGATCGCTGTGCATTTCTTCTACCTTAAATCCATCGTTCCGCAATACACGGGTAAGCGTTTTAACATGCTGCTTTCTGCTGCAAAATACCAGTGCACTTTTAAAAGTTGTTTTTGAAAGCAGGTATTTTACCAATGGCAGCTTCTGATCTTCAAATACAACAAAAGCCTTTTGTACAATTTTTTCGGGGGGACGGGATATGGCAATATTGATCTCTTCAGGGTTCTTCAGTATGCTTTTTGCCAGGTTCCTGATTTTAGGAGGCATGGTTGCCGAAAACAGGAGGGTTTGCCTTTGCACCGGCAAAGCTGCTATTATGCGATTGATATCGTCCTGGAAGCCCATATCCAGCATCCGGTCAGCCTCATCCAGCACCAAAAATTCCAATCCTTTTACGGCTACATACCCCATATTCAAATGAGCAATAAACCTGCCGGGGGTACAAACAATAATATCCGCCCCCATCTGCAGGGCTTTTTTTTCACCCACAAAATTCTGTGCATCGCTGCCACCGTATACGGCAAGTGAGCTAAGGTTGGTAAAATAGGAAAGCCCCTCCAGATGCTGGGCAATTTGTATAGCCAGTTCGCGTGTAGGAACAATTATCAGAGCGCGTATATTACCGGATCCTTCGCTGCTGAGCAGGCGGTGGATAATGGGTAAAAGAAAGGCTGCCGTTTTGCCTGTGCCCGTTTGAGCGGAAGCAATGATGTCTTTTCCGTTTAAAATAGGAGGAATAACCTGTTCTTGCACAGGAGTGGCAATTTCATAATTAGAGGCTTCAATTCCTTCCAGTAAAGCAGGATGAAAATTAAATTCGGTAAAGTTCAAGGGTATATGTATTTAATGGATGTTTTTTTCTCATGTAAATGTACAAGGTAAAGATAACAGAAAAATAGTATGAAATATTTCCGGGAGCTTACTTAAATCTTTAAATACCTGTAACGGGGATATGCCCCTTGTTCGTTGCGTGACTATTTCGCAAAAGTTGTGTACATTTAATTTATATGAAGCATTTCAACCGAAGACAGTTTTTACAGGCGGGGCTTTCTTTTTTACCCATCGCCGCCACAGCCAATTATTTTCCCGAAAAAATCAAACCCCGGCTTTCTTTCTCTACGCTGGGCTGCCCCGATTGGAGCTTCGGGGAAATACTTGATTTTGCCGTTGCACACGATTACCAGGGTATTGAATTACGGGGGATCAAGCGACAAATGGATCTTACCCAATGCCCTGAATTCAATAGTTTGAACGCTATAAAAGATTCGCGCCGGCAGGTAGCAGACAAAAAGCTCAAAATTGTGGACCTCGGTTCTTCTGCAGCGCTGCATCATATCAATAAAGCGGATCGGCAAAAAAACATTGACGAAGCAAAACGGTTTATTGATCTCGCTGAAGCGCTGGATTGTCCCTATGTGCGTGTATTTCCAAACAATTTACCTAAGGACGATACACGTGCAGCCGTTATGGAGCTGATCATCCAGGGATTACAGGTGTTAGGAGACCATGCCAGGGGAAGTAAAGTTACTGTTTTACTGGAATCGCACGGCGATGTGGTAAGGATAGCCGATCTTGAAAAAATAATGACGGCTGTTGCCCATAAGCAGGTAGGACTGATTTGGGATATAACCAACATGTGGGCCGTTACCCGGGAAGAGCCCGGGGATGTTTACCTGCGGTTGAATAATTATATTCGTCACGTGCATATAAAAGATGCCAAAATAGCTGCCGACGGGAAGCTCAGCTATGTATTATTAGGAAAGGGCGACACCCCAATTATGCAGGCAATTAAACTTTTACACAAAAATAATTATAAGGGTTACTACAGCTTTGAATGGGAAAAACTGTGGCACCCCGAAATTGATGTGCCTGAAATAGCTTTAGCAGATTTTCCCCGGGCTATCAAAGAGGCTTTCCTGTAAAATGCCCATTGAAAAATAGCTGCAGTTGCCCGGTTTTCTTTCACTTTTAAATTTCTTCGCCACATGAGCTGCATCCGATTGATATTCCTGTCGCTTTTTCTATTGTTTTCTACCATTGCTACCACGCAGGCTCAGCCTGTTCGGTTAGCCGTTGCCGGTATATCGCATGGACATGCCGGCTGGATACTTGGAAGAAAGCCTCAAAATGATATCACGCTGGTAGGTGTGTGGGAAACAGATAAAGCGCTCGTTCAAAGCGCTATTCAAAAAAACGGGCTGAGTGAAAAGCTGATGTACGACAACCTGGCAAAAATGCTTGACGATGTTAAGCCCGAAGCGGTAGTGGCATTCGGCTCCATTTACGACCATCTTGCAGTAGTAGAGGCTTGTGCTCCCAGAGGCATTCATGTAATGGTTGAAAAGCCCCTTGCCGTAAGTGTTGAACATGCACAAAAAATGGAATCTCTTGCAAAAAAGCACAATATTCACCTGCTCACCAATTATGAAACTTCCTGGTATCCCGCTACCGAAAAAGCAGGCCAACTGGTGAACGACAGCAACGCTATAGGTGGTTTAATAAAAGCTGTTTTTCATCATGGGCATGAAGGACCTAAGGAAATAGGTGTAGGCAAAGAGTTCCTGGATTGGTTAACCGATCCCGTTTTAAATGGCGGCGGCGCTGTAATAGATTTCGGCTGTTACGGGGCCAACCTGATGACATGGCTGATGAAGGGAGAGCAACCCCTGTCTGTAACCGCTACTACCCGGCAATTTAAGCCGGATGTATATCCTAAAGTGGACGATGACGCTATTATTATCGTTCAATATCCAAACGCCGAGGCCATCATACAGGCATCCTGGAATTGGCCTTACAGCAGAAAGGACATGGAATTATACGGTAAAAACGGGTATGTAATCACCATAGACAACAGCAGGATGCGCATTAAGGGGGAAAGAAACCAACGTGAATACGGTGCGCAATACACATCGAAGGATGTTCAGGTGTACGAAAATCCTTTTACTTACCTGGCGGATGTAGTACGTAAAAAAATAACTTTGCGCGACTATGACTTATACGCTCTCGGCAACAATATAACAGTTGTAAAAATCCTGGAAGCCGCAAAGGAATCGGCGAAAACAGGCAAAACCGTGTTCTTTAAATCAAAGAAAAAAATACCAAATACTTAAAGCACCTGCCAAATACTCAATAAGCATACTAAATACTAAAACGCATTCTGCATTCTCCGTCAATAAGTTAGTTTTCGGAGATCACTTTTCCGGATCCTATATTCAAAAAATCAAACCATATTCGATTGTTCAGGGCTATCTACATAAAAAGATTTTCTGTCGTCGCCGGCTTTGTCATTTTTTTCGTTACTGCTAAAGCTCAATTACCTGATTACCATCTTCAGCTATTTGATTATCCTACCGGTATCCTGCCAAGTGAAATCATTGCCATAGATAAGGATCAGCAAAAGCTCTTGTGGATCTTATACCGGATGCAGATACAGCGGTTTGATGGCAAAGAAATTGTAAATTTCAAGCCTGCCGGCGAGCTTATCAGCATGTTGTGCGATAAAAAAGGTAGAATATGGGTATGTTCCAGGCAGGAAGTTTTTTTATTTTCTCCCATCACCGGAACTTTTTTGCCTGTTTTTTTAGATGGGATTGAAGAAAAAAGGACAGTCGGCGCGATACATGAATTACCCGATGGAAATGTATGGGTGATAACCAATGAAGGGATCCTTCAATACAACCCGGATCAAATGCTGTTCAGCCCCGTAGAAAAACTAATTCACACGCACCTGGAGCTTAATACAGACAACCTGGCCGTTTTCTATGATCATGTATTCTTTGCCAGCCATACTTTTCTTTATCGCTGGAATACCTCGACCCGGCGGCTGGACAGCCTTCCTGCAAAAAATATAAACGGCATATACCCGGTAAGCAAAGACAGCCTGTTAATTGCCTCGTGGGATAATATGGTAAGATGGTATGATTTCTCCTCAAAAAAAATTGCCCCGGTTTCGGGTCCTTCTATTGACGAAGTTGGGCCCTTTAGTATTAAAAGTGTTGCTCCTGTCAGCCCTTCAAAATTTCTTATTGCTGCATCCCAGGGTATTCTTGAATACAGGACGGATGAAAAAAGATTTATAAAGCTGAAATTTTTCCTGAACGGCAGGCAATTCGCTACCAATGAATATGCAAGCTATATTTTTTATGACAGCGCAGAGGGCTATGCCTGGGTAGCCACAACCGAAGGCATTGCTAGGTTTGCTGTGAACAAGCAACTGATGGGGCTGATTAAAATCAGGCAGCAGTATGAACAAATATCTGCCAACGTAGACAATGTACGGCAGATAGTAGAAGACAAAAAAGGAAACCTTTGGGTAGCAACGGGATACGGCTTTGCAAGCTGGCAGAAAAACAAAAACAAATGGCAATTGTTTCCCCCGGCCAAAGAAGGGCGGAACGTACTGACACATGAATCAATCAGGGGATTTGCTTACGATGGTAAGTATTTACTGCTGGGCCCCACTTACAGCGGTTTATGGCTTTTCGACGTGGAAAATTATCATTACAAGCGGCCCGTATACGACGATTCCATAACAAAAAAATATTTAGAAGAAGATTTTATCAATCATATTGTAACACTGCACAACGGCGATCATATCATATCAGCAAGAGACGCGATGTACGTATTAAATGGTAAAACCTACCATGTTCGTAAACTCGACAGTCTGCCTTCAGACAGAGGCAGCACAAACTTTGCGCTCCAGGACAGAAAGGGACTTATATGGGTGGGAAGCGCCCAGGGATTATACTGCATGGATCCTGACTATCATTTCCTGGGTAAATTATCCAGGAACGCCAAAGATAATTTCATCACTACAGGGTTCATTTTAAAAGACAACTCCTTTTTATTTTCGTATACAAACGGATTGTACACTGCTCATTTTACTGATGGCGATATACATGTGGAAAAAAAGACGCCTTTATTCGACAATACCAGGCTTTCCACTTTGTATGAGGACATGAACGGTGTAATATGGGCAGGCTCCGATAACGGAATATACCGGTACGTGCCCAATAACTCAAAGCTGAACCTCTTTGACCGGTCTGACAATATACAGGGATACGGATTTAACAGCAACGGCTGGTTCAGAGACAAAGATGGAATATTATATTTCTGCGGCATCAACGGCATCAACTACTGGCAGCCCGAGACATTTTCTACCCCCGCCCAATCATTTGAAGCTTATATCAGCAAAGCCCGTGTAGCTAACCGCGACTACTCGATGCATACGTTCAATGCGCTGGAGCCTGTTAAATATTCTGAAAGGTCGGTTGGGGTAGTATTCAGCGCAGCTTATTACAACAACCCTGAAAAAATGAGGTACCGTTATAAATTGCAGGGGTTGGATAATGAATGGAAAGAGATCGGGAACAGCAATATTGTTCAGTTTACATCCCTTGCACCGGGTAAATACACTTTACTTATGGAAGCGAGCTTAAACCAGGTTGACTGGAAAAAAGCTAAAAATACTTTCAGCTTCCGGATATTGAACCCGTTTTGGATGACATGGTGGTTTCTTACATCATGCTTTTTAATTGTTGCAGCGGGAGTATGGATGATAATAAAAAATCGCAACCGCAAAATTGCAGAACAAAAAGAAGAGCTGGAAACGGCCCAGGCGATCAACTATTTTTCATCCAGCATTTACGAAACCAACTCTGTTCAGGCTATACTGTGGGACGTGGTAAAAAATTGTATTGCCCGTTTACATTTTGAAGATTGCATCATATATGTTATTGACCGGGAAAAAAATGTGCTGGTTCCCAATGCAGCTTACCGTCATAATACACCGGTTACAATTGAACCGGATTCACCGGGAGAGATTGCCATTGGAAAAGGTATTACCGGGTATGTGGCGCAAACGGGAAAGGCCGAGATCGTTTACGATACATCGAAAGATCCACGCTATATTATTGAATGGGAACGAAAAAATTCTGAAATCACAATACCTATTATTACCGAAGGAAAAGTATGGGGTGTTATAGATTGCGAACATTCAAAAAAAGGCTTTTTTAAACAAAAGCACCTGTCTATACTTACTACTATTGCATCATTATGCGCCAATAAAATAATAAAAGCAAGGGCAGAAGCCGAAAAAGCAAGAACTGAATCCATACTGGTAGACACACGGCAAAAGATGACGGAAGCGGAAATGCTTGCGCTCAGGGCGCAAATGAACCCTCATTTCATTTTCAACTCTCTTAATTCTATCAACCGGTACATAGTAAAAAGCGACCAGGCTACAGCCTCTCTTTACCTTACAAGATTTGCCAAGCTCATCCGCCTTATACTCGACAACTCCAACAGCAAGTCCATAACACTCGCAAACGAGCTGCAGGCACTAAGCTTATACATGGAAATGGAAAGTATACGATTTGAGAAAAAATTTACTTACAGCATTGAGTGCGATGCTACCATTAATCCTGAAACCATTTATGTTCCGCCTCTTATCATACAACCTTATGTAGAAAACGCGATATGGCATGGATTGCTTCATAAAGAAACCGCGGGACATTTATGGGTATGCATCAGCAAAAAGAGAAGTAATTTACTGCAATGTATCATAGAAGATGATGGCATTGGGCGCGAAAAAGCGAAAGCATTGAAAAGCAAATCAGCTTCCAACAAGAAATCGCTGGGCATGAAACTTACCGAAAACAGGCTGGGGTTATTGAGCACGCACCTCAGCTCCGAAGCAATGGTTGAAATAGAGGATTTGCAGGATGAAAACGGAAAGGCGAAAGGAACTAAAGTAATCCTGAATATTCCTGTTGAAGAAGAATAGCTTATTGCCCAAGCGCATCATACAATGTCTTTTCCGACCAGGCGGGAGACGGTTCCACCCACGGAGCAGCATGATCTTCTATTTTGCCAATGATCTGCCAGGCCTGCTGAATGGTTTTTGCCTGGTCAAGCGGAGCCAGCTTGTCACTTAGCTCATGCGTATCTGTTACTGCAATTATTTTACCACGTTTATCGTACAAGCGATGATCAAAAAATTTTCCGATCACATTTCCTTTTAACCCAAAAACACAATGTCCGAGTATTACTCCAAAAACGTTATACGATATAGGATGCAAGATCGTGTTTTGGTAAATGAACCCTGCAGGATTACCGGCAATGTCTAGTAGTGGATGCATGGCACAAAATTAATCGTGTATTGTAAATCACGATGCAGGTAACATTAACTTAACATAGCAATGTTCCTTTCTGGGCTCACAAATTCTTTCAATACAAAAATATACCGTTCAGTAAAACAATCATTTGCTTTTTTCCACAATTACTATCATTTTTTCCACAACTGCCTCTTGTTGATATTAAGCACCTCCCCCATTTCTGCCGGTAACTGTCAGCCCTATCCGGTAGTTTATCGAACGATGGCGCTGCTGAAATCATACACATCACTCCCCTTTTCGTTCAGCAGTTTCAGAAGCGCGCGGTTTCCCCTGCTTCATTCTAGTACTTGCAGCAGGGTTGGTATTTTAAATGCACCCCGGGATAACCAGTGCTATTTTTCTAAAAAATCTTTAATAAATTTATATATTCTGTAAAATCCATTATTCTTACCAAAAAATATTTCCATATTCAACTATTAAAGAGGTAGAAATGAAGGCGGTAGAAGTAAGGTTACCCAAAGAGTTTGACAAATCATTCATTGTTTTCAGAGAAAAAGGATGCTTTTTCCCGGTACCCTGGCATTATCATCCTGAATATGAGCTGGTATTGGTTACGAAGAGCACCGGGCGAAGAATGGTAGGAGATCATATCGGCTACTTCGATGAAGGAGACCTGGTGCTGATGGGCCCTATGTTGCCACATGTATGGGTAAACGATGCAGCGTATATTAATGGCAACAATAAAGATGCTGCAGATGCCATAGTAGTTCAGTTTGTAGAAGACTTTTTGGGCGAAAAGTTTTTACAGATACCCGAAATCGAGGGCCTTAAAAAGATATTGAAATTATCTGCAAACGGGCTGGAAATAAAAGGCAATACCAGGAAAAAAATTAACGATCTCATGGCAAAAATGCTCAATGCAACTGGCCTCCAGCGCCTGAGCCTGTTATTTGCCATTTTTGACCTGTTGTCCAATACCAGGGAATATACCCTGCTTGCCAGCCCTGCATTCGTGAACAGCACCGCACTTCAGGAATCTAACCGGTTCAATAATATTACCGAATACATTATGCGTAATTTCGACAGTGATATTTCCCTGACGGAAGCAGCGGCCGTTGCCAACATGGCCACTACTACATTTTGTAACTTTTTTAAAGAGCACTACCGGGTAACCTTTGTTGAATATGTTACGGAAATGAGGATAGGCCATGCCTGCAAGCTATTGAGCGATCCAACCAAAAATATTGTGGAGGCTGCCTACGAAAGCGGGTTTAATAACCTGGCAAATTTCAACCGCCAGTTTAAAAAATTAAAAAACATGACCCCGACGGAATACCGCAAAATGCTGGAGATATAATGTGGGCGGGAAACTTCTCAAAGAATGAAGGGCTGCGCTCTCTGGTATTCTTCTGTGGTCATAAAGGAGCGATTTCTATTTCTTTTTTAATTTTCTGTATTCGTATGCCTGCAGTATAAGCGGCTTTAACTCGATAATGGAAGTATTTTGCAGTCTTGCCTTCAGACCTACAAAGTGCTTCTTGTTCCTGCGCACCAATTCAAATTTATCCGGTTCGTCATTTGACAACGCTTTAGAAAGCTCTTCGGGTAAAGCCATAATTGCAGCATTATTCTGAACAGTAATAAACCCCTTGTCTCCAATTTTAAAAGTTGGAAGCCTGAAATGCAGGTCTTCAGTAACCGCAGGTAAGTTTAATGCTACCGCTCTTATTTGTTCTAAAGTGACCACTTTTGTTAATCATTTTGCATTTGAAAAATCTGCCGCCCGCTTACTTTATCCTATTATATTTTCTTAATAAGTCAATTACCAGCTTATGGGGCAGCGCATACGCTTTGTTGCCATTTATACCTTCCATTGTTTCTGCTGCAACCATTGCATTAATGATCGCTTCTTCAACAGCCTGAACAGTCGCGTCCAGTAAAGGATTAATTAAATCATTGGGCAATTCATCAACTTTTGTAAAATGCACTCTTTGAAAAGCGGATGGATTGGCTGTAGAAAATGCAATGAATATATCCCCTGAGCCATTTTCGCCGCGTCCGCCAACTATACCTATGCCAAGCGGAACCCTCGCAGCAATTCTTTTTAACTGATGAGGCAATAATGGTGCATCTGTAGCAACAACTACTATAATTGAGCCGTCGCCCGTCTGCCTGTAAGACGGCGCCGCTTTTAATTCATAATTCAGCGTATCTTTCAATTCTTCTCCTACAGGTACCCCGGCAATAGTAAAGTTCTTTTTGCTCCCGAAATTTGATTGCACCAGTACACCAACAGTATATGCAGAATCTTTAATTTTTACAACTCTCGAAGATGTTCCTGTTCCACCTTTAAATCCCAAACACATCATTCCTGTACCTCCTCCAACATTCCCCTCTTTTAAAAAACCTGTTGTAGCGCTGTTTAATGCTTCATAAGCGTTTTTTTCCTGTATGTGAAAGCCATAGATGTCATTCAGGAAACCATCATAGGTCTCCGCGACAACCGGATAAGTATACCAAAAATCCTCTTTATACCAGCCTGTTTTTACAAACCATTTTAACACCGCATCTCTAACGACCCCTACGCTGTTGGTGTTGGTTATCATTATTGGTGTTTCTAAAAATCCCGATTCTGTTATCCAGGTAGTTCCTGTCATTTCTCCATTTCCATTCAGCGAATACCAATTTGCAAAAACAGGATTGTTGTTCCTGCCTCTGGGCAAAATGGCTGTTACACCGGTTCTCACCGGTCCTTTTCCTCTGATGTTTTTGCCCTGTCCTGAAATGATCGTACTATAACCAACCTCAACTCCTTTCACATCTGTTATGGCATTGAACCTGCCGGTAATACCGTTAAAAGGGATACCAATATCCCTGGCTCTTGGTTTCTGCGCACTAACAGATGATTGAATAAGCAGGAACAGGCATAACAATTTGAGATATTTCATGCGTGTAGATTGTGTGCTAAAGATAATACAGCAGCCGACATGAATGCACTTTTTTACTTTTATAGAACAAAATACAGTAGCTCAGTGCCAGGTAAAGTAGCGGTAGTGTTGTCTCTGCCCGGCTTCATCATTCAGGCAGGCGATCAGGCGGGTGTTCGCCTACATAGGATGCACCTGTTGATGGTTGTCTAATTAATATGAAGCTTTAGCCATTTAACTGCGGCTTTCACTTTATCGTCATTTTCGATATCATTAAACTTGTCAACGCCTGTAAAAGGGATGTCAGGTTCAATTGCTTCTTTGTATAATTTTCCATTTCTGTCAGCACTATATCCAACTGCAAGATTTATAAATGCAGTGTCATTGATTGGAATACCTGTATTAACTGTCACATAGCCCGCCGTCTTGGAACCTAATAAAACGGTATTCTTTCGTCCTTTAAACGCAATAATAAAACATTCAGCTGCGCTTCCCGTATACGGACTTACAAGCATAACAACAGGAATGTTTTGAGCATTGTTATTACATGTCGGATTTATTTTTGAAATAAGGGCTGTGTCAACAAAGAAACCATTTCCTTTTATAAACCAATCTTGTTTTTTCTTAGTTTGAAATGACCCAATAAGCCCGGGAGTTAATAGTTGTTCTACTCCTAAAATCATAGGATGCATTGCACCGCCGCCATCTAATCTCAAGTCTAATATGATTCCTTTGATATTTTTTCCCAACAATGAACAAAGGCTATCATTTAATCTCTGCGCTTTTGTATTAAACTCTTCTTGCTTTGCAATTGGCATGGATGGTATTCTTAAGTAGCCTATATTTTTGTCAGGCAACATCGTGATACTTTGTACCCCCTTTTTCCATTCATTCATGATGCTATCTGGAACTTTTGTTTGATTAAGATGCCATTGAAAGGTGCTATCCCTGTAAAAAAAAGCGCCGTGAAAGTCGTTAATTGATTTGTATAAATATCTCATGGTGGGGCCAAGACCATATGGATTATTTATATCTTTGGCTTTTGCAAAAGCATTATTTGTCAAACTGTCCCAATCAACACGATTAGCGTTAACAGCATTATTTTTCATTATTAAAATAGTTGTGTCAATAAGGAACCTGACTTCATCAGATTGCCCGAAGGCTGAGTTAGTTTCTCTTAAAAGCAATACCCAAATGAAAATTATTATTTTTTGTCTCATAGCTTTTGGGATATCCACATAGGTGGACACCAACGTTCGGCGGTTTTGCGTTCGGGCGGGGTTTTTAGCACTCCCTTTCATAAGAAGCCGAAAACTCAAATTTAGCACAAATGTTTATACGAAGCACGTCAGTCCGCCTGACGCAAAACCGATGTTAGGTGCTGCCCTTCTTGTCTTTCCGTTTGTAATGTTTGTCAACATAATCAATTGCTTGTTCTTGTGTTAGTATTGCAAAATCCTTGTAACGATCATGAACGTCAATAATTTCGTCTAAGGCCTGTAATACAAGTTCTTTGTTGTCCCACGATTTAAGATGTTCAACAACTGTTTCAAGACAACCCTTTTTATATGCAATTTGCCCTAAAACGTGAACCAGCGTATTTTTAACTCTTGCTGTTTTGTCAAATTGAAGTTCTTTGAGCAATGGTAAAATGTCCTGTGGGTGTGTCCGTCCCCGAAGTTCAATGCCGTGACAAATTTCTCTACGAACTTCTTTGTCTGAATGGTGCAGATATTTTTTTGCCCACTTCAAAACAGGTTTGGGATTTTTCTCCCCCATTTTTTTAATCGAGCCAATAACTGCATTCCTGACGATGTGATGTTCGTCAAAAAGTCCGTTGTCAAAAAAGCATTCAACTGTTTCAAATTCCTTTATGCCAATTTCGCCTGCTGCATTTATAGTGGTTTGCCTGGCTTTCTCGTTGCCTGACTTGAAAAGTTTGTCAAGCAGTTTTAAAATATCGGGATGCAGGTTTGAGTTCCCTTTCCATATTTTTCCTATCGTCAAATATGCCGTCTTTCGTATGTAAGTGTCCTCGTCTGAAAAGTAATTTGTAATGCTGCTGTTCTTTCCTTTTTGAACGTCTGCGAGAATGTCCCTGTTGATTTCGTCAACAAGTTCAAGCCGTTGTTCTTTATTTAGGTCGTAAAATGCCATTATTTATTTGTTGTTTGTTAATGTCATTAGCTTACCTGTTGGGGATCGCCCGAAGGGTTGCACCTAACGTCTAGTGACTTTGTGCAGGCGGGGAAAATTATATTCGTCTGCCCGAACTGAAGCCGGGATCTGCAATTAGCTGATGTTGCAATGTCCAGCCCAACTTGCATAAAACCCAATGTTAGTTGCTGTTGGTTGTTTGAGCCAGAAACGATTTTAAAAATTGTCTTTTTTTTATTTCGTATTTAAGACGAATAAGTCCCCCAAAGAAGAAAATAAGTCCAAGTATTATCTTATAGCCACCTTCACGCATTATAGGAACAAGATATTTTGTCCCCAAGCCATACCGAAAGCTACCATTAATAAATTGAACCGTCCCAGCAATAATTGCAACAAGGCTTACAATAATAACCAGATAAATAAGCTTTCCAAAACCGTAGCTGTTCGGCTTGGTTTTTAGATAATAATATGAGTCCAGATTTTTGCTTTTAATTGTGTCAATTAAAATGGCTTTATCTTCTGGCAGTAAGTTGTCAGAGTCGAGTTTATACTTAAAAAAGTGCCCCAGTAAATAAGCTCTATTAAAATCGTTGTCGGAAAATTTGTCAATAGAACTTAATGTCTCAAAGAAAATTGGTTGAGATAAAATGATATTTGCCCGCTTTAATTTGTCTATAAGATATTTTAAACTGTCCGCCATACAATAACAACTAACGGTTAAGGGCTTTCTGCTGTGCTGGTATTCCGTGATTCGTCCAGCCCGGTACAAAAGCCCAATATTGTTACTAATGATGAAGATA
>JAHBTL010000052.1 GCA_019638615.1 Chitinophagaceae bacterium
CGCCTCCAAAAACTTCGACATTTTACCGTGAGTGAAACTCACGGCTATTCAAACCTGCCTGCCGCAGGCACGGTTCAAGTCCGCCCGTGCCGGTACGGACGGGCTCTCCGGGCTTAACTTGACGGCTATGGTGAGACCTGCCCGACTGCGCCATTCAGGCGGGCATCAACCGGTAGCGGGCTCTATAGGTGGGTGTCACCACCCGCCTGCGAAAAATATTTAGATTGCCCTCACCCCTTTGTTCCTCCCTCCACAAAGTGGAGCAGGGAGTGATAGTGCGAAAATTTGAAATGCACGCACTGGTGTTGGAAATGATGAAGTCATTTTTGACATCAGAAAATACCATGCAGCAGGAAACTGTAACTATTGAGAAATATATAAAAGGCCTTACGCTCGCTAATTCCATCTATTCATTGATCTTCATTTCCAGTGCTTCGATAATGTTGTTAAGCTTACCTATCCCCGGCATCAGTTCACTGCATCTTTGCGCCCATGCCAATGCATCTTTTAGCGCCTGCTTTTCCGTGGAGGGTAAATGTGTAAATGCGTCTGCCGCTTCGTATAAAGGGCTGTATATTTCCCTGGAATAAATATTTATCCAAAATTCTCTTTCTTCTTCAAACGCAGCCATTTTTGCACTGTCCTTTTCTCCGCTTATAACTGATTGCATCTTCTCGGCCCTCCGTTTATCTTCCCTGCGAATGCTGTCAACCGGTATGGAAAGGAGCCCGTCGGTATGGAGATAGCCAGCCTTTTTTATCAGATCATAGTCCCTGACCAAAACGCCGTATTTCAAATCTATGCGGTTTAGTAACGTTCTTTCTCCCTTACCCAAACCATCTAATTTATCAGCAAATTTTCTTAACGTTACATATTCCGGCAATCTCTTTTCTGACAGAGCGGTACCGCCCCATGTCCGGACTATTCTGTCGAATAAGAAATCGGTAAGTTTAGCCTTAGATGCTGCTGTCAGTTGGTCGTAATGATTGATAAAATATGCCGAGAATGCAGTTTGTGTTCCTGGCATATATTTTAAGAGGTATAGGAGTGTGGAATCCTGCCGGAGTTGCTCGTCAGTCAGCATGTTAAAATAGGCATCCAGCACCTCTCCGTTATTCACCTGCATTTCCGCCAGACGGTTAAGATAGAGACGCAGAAACGAAGAATCGCGATTGCCTTCATCGAAGATCTGTTTCATTTTACCCAGGTTATTGGGGTCGGCGTCCTGTTTTTTCGCTTCCTGAACCAGCCCCATAAAACCAGCCTCATCTCTTTCTCCCGTATGTTTATAAATAAGATAACCGCTACTGTTTACAAACAAAAAAGTAGGATAAGCGCTCACTTCATATTTTCTGGCAATATCCACCCCTTCTCCTTTTTCGGCATCAATTTTATAATTCAGAAATGCTTCATTGTACTTTTTGCCAACGGCCTGCTTGGTGAATATAAATTTCTCCATGTATATGCAGGGGCCGCACCAGTCGGTAGATATGTCAATGAAGATCATTTTATCAGCTTTCCCGGCTGTCTTGAGCGCTTCCTTCCAGGAGCCTTCATAGAATTGTATACCTTTGCCTGCGTTTGTTTGCGCCAGTAAGGTTATTACGAAAACAGTAGCAAAATAAAGAGAAATGATTTTTTTCATCAATGGAATCTTTTAGTGTGTTTGTGCTGTCGCGGTGCGAGGCGTCCTCGCCTCGCACGATATTGTTGTCGCCAAAGGCGACAAGAAAGAGGTTCGCTATCATTCATTTGTTTCAATGTTACCCGGAAACTCATTCTTCAAACTCATAAAACCTCACCCAGTCAATTTCCATTTCAACGGGCAGATCGGCAGGATCAATTTCACCTACCCAGCTGCCACCGAGCTGCATATCCAGCAGCAGGTAATATTTGTACCGATCAAAAGGAAATTGTCCTTCTTTGTCTGTTTGAATGCGGGGGTAAGCAAAGGTTCTTTTATTGTTGATAAAGAACACCAAACTGTCGCGATGCAATTCTACCGCATACGTGTTAAAGTCGTTGGGGTTGATCGGTCCGGTAGCGCCTTGTTTGGGCTCCTTCATTTTGAGCGCATATGTGTAATGTGAGTGCACTGTTTGATATGCGATGCTGTCAAAGTTCAACCTTTCCATGATATCAATCTCTCCGCCATCGGGCCATCCCATGTCTTGCGACAGTAGCCAGAAAGCAGGCCATGCTCCCGTTGCGCCATTGAGCTTTGCGTGTATCTCAAGACGACCAAAGCCAAAACCTACTTTATCTTTTGTGTATATACCTCCCGTTAAATACCTGGCAGTATCATCGGGCAGGCTATGATTTATGATACCACGCAAAATCATTTTTCCGTCGCGCAAAGCATAACAGGAATCAAAATCGCTCATATATTTTTGCCACTCCGGCGTTCCTCTTGGTATTTTAGACCACCGGGTACTGTCAAAAGAGCCGGTTTGATTAAAGTTCTCCTCCCATTTTAAAACGGTTTTTTGAGCACGCTTTTGTACGGAACAAGCCATACAAAATAAAAATCCGCCGGCTAATGCATATAAACTGAATGTTTTCATATCCTGCAATTTAGTGTTCCTGAAGATTGTGAATGATTCTACCTCTGATTCTTTGAAGGCCATCCGGCAGAATCGTGTATCAAAATATCAATATTAGCTGACAACATGGGGAAAAAAATCCACTTTTTTAATACTATTTTGTTTAAAATTTCCGGAACGCTTTTAGAATTACAGCAGGTATTTATGAAGTCAAACCCACGTACGTACATAATTTCCAAAAAGCTAGACGGTTTTTTCAGCGATGTGTATGCTATTATGAGTTTTATAGGGAAGTTCTTCAGGGAGCTGGGCCCGCCTTATGAATGGAGGGAAATTATACGGCAATGCTACATGGTGGGCTGGAAATCGCTGCCCCTTATATCTGTAACCAGTTTTGTGGTTGGAATCGTGTTTACCAAACAGTCGCGGCCCTCATTGTCTGAATTTGGCGCTACCTCATGGTTGCCATCACTGGTAGCCATCGCTATTTTCAGGGCACTGGCCCCTTTGGTTACAGCACTGATCGCCGCCGGTAAAGTAGGATCGAATATAGGCGCTGAATTGGGATCGATGCGGGTAACCGAACAGATCGACGCGATGGAAGTCTCCGCCACCAACCCATTTAAATTCCTGGTAGTCAGCCGCGTGTTAGCCACCAGTTGCATGCTCCCGATCTTAATGTTTTACATGGCATTCATCAGCATGATAGGCGCCTATCTTAATATACTTGTGAATGAAGACACCAGCTTTTCGGCTTTTTTTATAAAGGCGCTGGAAAAGATCACCTTTCTTGACTTTTTTTCTTCGCTCATAAAAACAATTGTTTTTGGGTTCAGCATCGGCATTATAGGATGCTACCAGGGATACAATGCCACACAAGGTACCCAGGGAGTGGGGCGTGCCGCCAATTTTGCGGTAGTAACTTCCATGTTCGTTGTTTTTATTGAAGAAATTATAGCCGTACAAATTACAAGCTGGTTCAGGTAATATATGCATAAAAAAACACGACATACCAATATACAGGATCAGCACGCTGATATCATGATCAGGGATCTTCATAAATCTTTTGGAGCCAATACCGTTTTAAAAGGGGTGAACCTGGATGTATTCAGGGGTGAAAATGTGGTGGTGCTGGGGAGGTCTGGAACCGGCAAATCTGTATTGATCAAAATAATTGCAGGGTTGCTTAAGCCCGATAGCGGAACAGTAGTTGTGCTGGGTAAAAATGTTCCTGCGCTGGATGATAAGGAACTGCTGCAGTTAAGATTGAAGATAGGATTTTCATTTCAGAGCAGTGCCTTGTACGATAGCATGACCGTTAAAGAAAACCTTGAATTTCCGTTACTGCGCAATTCAAGAAATCTTACAAGGGCGGAGATAAATACCCATGTGGAAGAAGCACTGGACGCTGTGGGGTTAAAACAAACGATCCTTCAATATCCTTCAGAGCTATCGGGCGGGCAACGCAAACGGATTGGTATTGCACGAACGCTCATCATGCGCCCGCTGATCATGTTGTACGATGAGCCGACAGCAGGGCTGGACCCCATTACAAGTGTAGAGATCAACAACCTGATCAATGAAGTGCAGGAACGTTATAATACTTCTTCTATCATTATTACACACGACCTTACCTGCGCTAAGGCAACCGGCGACAGGGTGGCAGTTTTGCTGGACGGAAGCTTTATACGAACCGGGAGCTTTGAAGAAGTATTTGCAACCCGGGATGAAAGGATAACCAGTTTTTACAAATATAATTTTATTAACTGATGGAAGCACAGAAAAACAGGAAAGCGGTCATTACCGGGATATTTGCGGCGATAGGCATTGCTATATTTATAACAGGTATATTTACACTCGGCGGACAACAAAAAGTATTTGTAAAATCTGTAAATGTTTTTGCGGTTTTTGATGATGTAAGCGGCTTGCAGCAGGGCAACAATATCTGGTTTTCGGGAGTGAAGATCGGTATAGTGAAGAAAATAGAATTCTATAACAGTTCGCAGGTGAAGGTAACGCTGCATATAGAAGAAAAAGCGCGGGAATTCATACGGACGGACGCGAAAGCCAAGATCGGTTCGGATGGACTGATCGGCAACAAGATCATCGTTATTTATGGTGGCAGTCCCTCTGCGCCGGCTATAGAAGGCGGAGAAAACCTGGCAGTTGAAAAAACGGTGAGCACGGATGATATGTTTGCTACTTTACAGGAAAGCAATATGAACCTGATTGATATTACCCGCAATATTAAAGCAGTGAGCAAGCAACTGGCAGACGGACAGGGAACATTAGCCGCTTTATTAAATGAGCGTACGTTGTATAATGAGCTGACCAGCATGATGGCATCTTTAAAACGGGCGGTTAATAACAGCGAAAAGCTTACGGCAGGCATAGCGGATTACAGCACCCGGCTTCAAACGCCGGGCACACTGGCTTCAGATCTTGTGAGCGACACGACCATTATTCCCGGGCTGAGGCAAACCGTTCAACAATTAAACATAGCATCTTCGGCAATAGTAGCATTAAGCAATAACATAAAAGACGCCACGCATGCGTTAAGCGACAGCAACAATACTGTTGGCGTTTTATTGCACGATGAAAAAGCAGCCGCTGATCTGCGGGCCATCCTTGCCAACCTGAACACCGGCAGCAAAAAGCTGGATGAAAACCTGGAAGCCCTGCAGCATAATTTTCTATTACGTGGTTTCTTCCGTAAAAAAGCAAAAAGAGAGGCCAAAGCCGTGCGGGATAGTATAAAAATGAGCCGATAACCAAGCGGTTATCTTACGCCGGCGCTCGTACCGTTAAAAATACAATTGCTTTTCCTATTATGATTCAATTTAAAGTATACATAAACCCTACCCGAAGCAGTGCGTTTTTCTGAAAAAAATTTTGCTGGAAATTTTGAACGCTTATCTTTGCACTCCCAATTAAAACGGGGAAGTTCTACACATATCGGGAGCATAGCTCAGTTGGTTCAGAGCATCTGCCTTACAAGCAGAGGGTCCGCGGTTCGAGCCCGTGTGCTCCCACAGATGAACTGGTTTTGATTATTGCTATCAAAACCTTTTTTTATTATGTGGACTTTTTACATTCTTTACTCTGCCGGTCTTGACAAATACTACATTGGCTGCACTGGTGATGAGTTGCAGCAACGGCTTCGCAGGCATAATACTAAGCACAAAGGATTTACCGGGACAGTTAATGATTGGATAGTTGTGTATACTGTAGTTTTTGCAATGATAGTAAACTGGTGGCCTTGAACGTAAAACGGCAAGAGCTGGGAAAAGCAGGGATAGGTTGAAGGAAGTTTTTCATTGATGTGGGGTCTAGAGATCCCCAGCCTTGCTGGAGGTCCTCCATGTCTGGGTTCGTGTGGCATCTATTAGATAATATGGAACTGGTTTTGATTATTGCTATCAAAACCTTTTTTTATTATGTGGACTTTTTACATTCTTTACTCTGCCGGTCTTGACAAATACTACATTGGCTGCACTGGTGATGAGTTGCAGCAACGGCTTCGCAGGCATAATACTAAGCACAAAGGATTTACCGGGACAGTTAATGATTGGATAGTTGTGTATACCGAAGTTTTTACTGATAAAACTGCGGCTCTTGAACGGGAACGGCAGGTTAAGAGCTGGAAAAGCAGGGATAGGTTAAGAAAGCTTATTGATGGTTCAGAGCATCCCGCTTCCAAGGAGGGTAATAATGGTCCACAGGTTCGCCCGTGTGCTCCTAACAGATTATGAAAACCTGGTTCTGTAGATTTCCGTCAAGTATCGTGCTTTTATTATACTCTTATCTTTTTATACTCTGCCGGTCTTGACAATACTTTGCCATAATATTGTACCAGTGATGGTTGCAATTATTTCGCAGGCATAATACTAAGCACAAAGGATTTACCGGGACAGTTAATGATTGGATAGTTGTGTATACCGAAGTTTTTACTGATAAAACTGCGGCTCTTGAACGGGAACGGCAGGTTAAGAGCTGGAAAAGCAGGGATAGGTTAAGAAAGCTTATTGATGGTTCAGAGCATCCCGCCTAAGCGGGAGGGTCCGCGGTTCGAGCCCGTGTGCTCCCACAGATGAACTGGTTTTGATTATTGCTATCAAAACCTTTTTTTATTATGTGGACTTTTTACATTCTTTACTCTGCCGGTCTTGACAAATACTACATTGGCTGCACTGGTGATGAGTTGCAGCAACGGCTTCGCAGGCATAATACTAAGCACAAAGGATTTACCGGGACAGTTAATGATTGGATAGTTGTGTATACCGAAGTTTTTACTGATAAAACTGCGGCTCTTGAACGGGAACGGCAGGTTAAGAGCTGGAAAAGCAGGGATAGGTTAAGAAAGCTTATTGATGGTTCAGAGCATCCCGCCTAAGCGGGAGGGTCCGCGGTTCGAGCCCGTGTGCTCCCACAGATGAACTGGTTTTGATTATTGCTATCAAAACCTTTTTTTATTATGTGGACTTTTTACATTCTTTACTCTGCCGGTCTTGACAAATACTACATTGGCTGCACTGGTGATGAAATGCTGCAACGACTTCACAGGCACAATACTACTGTAAAAAGACTGATTAAAAAGCCTGAAAATATTTTAATAAAGATAGCAAAAATACTACCTTTATACAGCTAATCAAATATGAGCCCTTTACATGAAATCGAGCGAATTGCATAGGTTAATCCTTCGGAATGAGTGGAAGCACATAAGAACAACTGGCAGCCACTATATTTACGAAAAAGAAGGCAAAACCTACCCCGTTCCGTATTACGGCACAAAAGAAGTGGGAAAAGGGCTGGAAAAGAAAATCAGAAAAGAGATGAGGTTGAAATAACCTTATTGTTTGAATACTTACAAGTTATGAAACAGATTAAGATCATCATTGAGCGAAGCAAAAACGCCTATTCTGCCTATGCTGAAAATGTGGATGGAGTTGCCGGCATGGGTGATACCGTTGATGAGGCAAAGAAAGGGGCACTGGAAGCCATTGAAATACAAAAGGAACTTGGCAATTTGAAAGCAGGCAACTATGAAATAGTATATAAGTTTGACATGCAAAGCATGCTGAACCATTATAAAAAAATATTTTCACTGGCTGCTCTTGAACGTATTACAGGCATTGATCAAAAATACCTGCAGCATTACTCATCCGGATTAAAAAAACCCAGGCCGGAGCGCCTGAAAAGAATTGAAAAATCGCTGCACAACCTGGGTGCAGAGCTGATGGCTTTGGAACTGTAAATTTTGATGAACGCTTAAAATTGTTTCAGTCTCGCCGTTTCGACAGGGATTTATATATATCCGCACTCACTCTACCTGTGTGCAATATTAATGAATCACGATACTACCACTGAGCCAATTTTTTTGCTTATATCTTTAAAAGCCTTGTTGAGCGTTTTTATTTCTTCCTGCTTAAAAGATGCCGGCTTTCCGTTAACCGTATTACCGTTTATTCTTTGATAAAGCCATTGGCTTTTTTTATTAAAATACATTTCGGCAATATATGACATTGAAACGATCTGCGATACATCTTTCAATTGTTCTCTGACAGACAATTCATTATTGAACTGTTTAAGGTCGGCAGTTAAGCCGGAAAGCCCTTCCTTGATAAATTTATCAATTTGCTCAATATCTTTCTTGCTGGTAAAATTTTCTTTTACTTTTTGTAATTGCTTATCAAACTCCGTTCCGGGTTTGCCTATATACTTTTTTAGTTTTCTAAGTTCGTTTTCAAGTTTCATAAAATGGTTTTTACTCCACAGAGAGGCTTTGATTATTTTTTCTTTGTTAACTCCTTTTCTATTTTGGTTAAGGTTTGCAATTGTTCAAGAAGCTCATTTACTTCTTTTTCGTAATCCCTGCCGGTGAGTTTCATCATTTTTCTGTACTGTTCTAAGGTATGTTTTACAAGCATCTTCTTAAACTAAAATCGTTCTTAATGCTTCACTCATTTTATCTTTAGTTAAAGAACTAATTAAATTAGCAACCTAAAGATAATAACATTTTTGTTATTATTATAAATATTCGGATACATCTAAAATATTTCCTGACCAAAAGAGCGGTAACAACCATCCTTAAAACAAAAAGCCGCCGCAACGCGACAGCTTTTCAGAAAAACATCCATTAAAACATTAGTCAAATATGTATCTCAGTCCCAGTTGTATTCCCCAGGTGCTGGCAGTGGAATAGTTGGGCTGGAATGCCTTTGTCGGCCCATTGGGATCAAAGGTAAATTTAGGATTGTTCCTGTTGAATCCTTCGTTGCCTGCATTATTACTGCTGGTAGGTGTCCCCAGCAAGCCCATATCCTGAAAAGTACCAAACGTGTAAGAATACCTGTATCCCCAGGAATTATTCAGCAGGTTTAACAGGTTTAATACATCAGCGCTCACCTGTATGGTATGTTTCTTTTCTCCTGTTCTTATAATGAAGTCCTGCAATATTCTCAGGTCAACGGTATGTACCCACGGCAGCACCGCGCCATAGCGATCCATATAACGCCCCTTGTTTTTGCTTAAATATGGATTGTTTTCAATAAAGCGAAAAAAAGCATCGCTTTGCTGTTGTGCGGTATATGTATTGCTTCCCACTTTAAATCCTTCTACAAATTGTATTTCGGAAGGATCTTTGGGGATATAAATGATATCATTCGATTGACCATCGCCATTAATATCCGCTCCGTAACGGAAAGTATACCTGTCCTGCGATGCGGCAGCATATACCAGCCCGAAAGTAGTAGCCATTTTCCTGTTCAGGTATTCAATGCGGTAAGAAATATTTCCAACGATGCGGTGAGGCACCGAAAAATTAGAATATCCCAACTCCGGCCTGTTGGGGTTGAACGCAATGTTGTTGGTCGTCCAGGAACTGCCTGACTGATCGGAGGTACCGATCGCAACATCTTCAGCATAAGTATAGGTATATGCCAGGCTTGCATTCCAACCATTCGCATATGTTTTCTGGATCATAGGGGTGATAGAAAGGCTGCTCCCTTTATTGGTATTATCCATTACTATCATCTGGTTAACGCCGCTGTTCAGCCTTGAATTGAAATAGGGTTTCTGCGTAAGCTTGCCCCCTACCGTTCCGTTTTGATCTCCCAGGTTCGCATTGCGGAAATATACGTTGTTGATCATTTTGGTATGAATGGCCTCAAGGGTCAATACCAGGTTCTGCCCGATTTTACGATCCACGGCAATATTGGTTCTCCATACCTGCGGCATTTTAAAATCTTTGGCAGCGGCGCTGAAAGACGACCCGGAAGGAATGGTTTGTCC
This sequence comes from Chitinophagaceae bacterium, assembly GCA_019638615.1. GTDB lineage: Bacteria > Bacteroidota > Bacteroidia > Chitinophagales > Chitinophagaceae > Agriterribacter. The sequence continues at coordinate 9,834 of JAHBTL010000052.1, forward strand.
TACCGCCGGCGGGTTCTGCGGAATGTAAGCGGTTCGGTCAGCATTGTAGCGGATAGCAGCCAGGTCGGTTCCCGTTGCCTGGTACAGCGCCCGGATCACGCCGTTATCTCCCACCTGGTTCACCAGCCATATAAATGGTATGCGTCCTGTGAATACGCCCGATCCACCCCGGATGATGGTTGATTTATCTCCTTCCGGATCATAAGTAAACCCGATACGGGGCGAAACAAGCACCCTTGATTTTGGCCATTTGCTTACATCAAATGATTCGGGATTGCCTTCCTCATCCCTGAATACAACTTCTTCCAGCGCCTGGTTGCGGGGAGCTTTGTAAGGATAGAAGGGCTTATCGAAACGGATTCCGTAAGTAAGCTTGAATTTATCGGAAGTGCTCCAAACATCCTGTATATACAATCCCAATTGCGCAAACTCTGCTTCGGCAGCTTTGATGTTCGTGCGGTCAGACGGATCGTAAGTAACCGCAAATACTGCCGGGGCAGTATTGTTCATGAAATCTTCCAAAGAATTATAACGATAATAGCTGGGGCCTCCGGCGCTGGCAAAGGAGTTCGCGAATTTCAGGTATTCAAAACTGGCGCCCGCTGTTACGGTATGCTTACCCAGGTTCAGTGTTATATTGTCGGCTATATTGTATGCCTTATCATTAATGCTGTTTTTGTAAGAAAACAAGTCTGTACCAAAAGAGATGTATACATTGTTCGCATCCCTCATGATGTCAACAAAAGGCATATTGCTGTTGGGTATGCGCACCGGCGAATTGTCTGTATAAGAAGCCAGTAACTGGTTAGATACCGTACTGTTGAAGCTGGAATTCAATTCAACCACTCCCGAAAATACTTTGGTATTGTTTTTAAAATTGCTGCCATAATACGCCATACCGCCTGAAGTGCCCGCTCTTCTTCCATTATTGATGCGATTCGCATTGATACCGGTTATACTGGTAGCATTGATCTGGTCGTCGTCATTGGTTTCGGATTGGGTATATCTTAATGTAAGGCGATGCCTGCTGTTGATATTCCAGTCTACCCGGGCAAGGATCTTAAGATTATCGGTTTTGAAATCATATCCTTCGTAAGCGCCCGGATCGTAGTTATATTGACTGATGAGGTAACTTTTGAGATTGTCAAGGTCGCTGGCCAATACAGGTGTAACCAGCGGGCTGTCATCGTTTTGACCCGGTCGTTTAGCCAGCCATATTTGCCCCGGGGATGTTCTTTTCTCTCCTTCTACATTTACAAAAAAGAAGAGCTTGTTCTTTACGATCGGTCCGCCAATGCTGGCGCCCCATATTTTGGTAGAACGCTTTGAATTGTCTACATCTACTCCTGCCACCTTAGAACCATTCAAACCCTGGTTCCTGAAAAAGCCATAAACCGTACCATACCAGTTGTTGGTTCCTCTCCTGGTAACGGCGTTGATACCGCCTCCTACAAACCCTGCCTGCCTTACATCATAAGGGGCAATATTAACCTGTATCTGGTCTATCGCATCAAAAGAAATAGCGGAAGTTGCACCGCCGGGGATCTGTCCGTCGCCTGAACGGCCAAAGTTGTTATTGAACAGCGATCCGTCTATGGTAAGATTATTATAACGGTAGTTCATTCCCGCAATGCTATTGCCGTTGCTTTGCGGTACCAGCCTGGTTGCCGCTGTAATATTGCGGCTTACATTTGGTAAAGAAGCCAGTACCCGCCTGGAAAAGCTGCTGGAAGCCCCTGTTTTTTCCGTAGCGGCTTTGCGTCCGCTGATCACCACATTCTGTAATTCCTGAACAGAAGAGGTCAGCTCAACCTTTATTTCAAATTTTTCTCCCAATGGTATATTGATATCCTGTTTTTGATATTCGCTGAAGCCAACATACGTTACCTTAATTGTATAAGGCCCTCCCGGTGGTATGTTCGGAATATCAAAACGACCGCCTGCTCTTGAGGTAGTCGTAAACTTTGAACCGGTTGATTCGTGGATCAATGTAACTGAAGCCCCGATCAAAGGATCGGTTTTGTCGAGAACAGTGCCCGACACGCTGCTGGTAGTGACCTGGCTAAAAGATGTGCCGGCCAGTATCAAAACAAGGCTGGTAAAAAGTAGTCTTCTCATTAGTTGCATAGCAGATTTGTTTTCTCAGGTGCAAAGAAATGGCAAAATTTTTTAAAATACCGGCAGGTTTGTTAACATATTATTACGAAATTCAACACATTTCGCTCTTTGCATATATGTGTTGATGCAGTTTTTTTTACAACACCCGGAAACCGGCTGAGCATTTGGAATATGCCCGTCCGCAACACATCCCGCTTTTCAATGATACCAATTCGTAACTTTGCGGAAATTTTTAAAATGTTCGACACCATTGAAAGTGCTATTGAAGACATAAAGAAGGGAAAACTGGTGATCGTGGTGGATGATGAAGACCGCGAAAACGAAGGCGATTTTATTACAGCCGCACAAAACGCTACGCCCGAGGTTATCAATTTCATGACTAAATATGGAAGGGGATTGGTTTGTGCACCTTTAACGGAAGAAAGATGTACAGAGCTTCACCTGGACATGATGGTAAGCAGTAATACATCGCTGCACGAAACCCCCTTTACAGTATCGGTAGACCTGCTGGGGCATGGCTGTACCACGGGAGTATCTGCGCACGATCGCTCCAAAACCATTATGGCGCTGATAAACCCGCAAACCAAACCCGAAGAATTAGGAAGACCGGGACATATTTTTCCGCTGAAAGCCAAAGCCGGCGGCGTGCTGCGCAGGACAGGTCATACGGAAGCTACTATTGACCTGGCCAGGCTGGCAGGATTTGATCCTCCCTACGGCGGTGTGCTGGTAGAGATCATGAACGACGATGGTACGATGGCGCGGTTGCCCGAATTAATAGAGATCGCTAAAAAGTTCGACCTGAAGCTCATCAGCATCCGCGACCTGGTGGAATACCGTATGAAGGCAGATTCGTTGATCGAAGAAATCGTAAAGGTTGACATGCCTACCAGGTATGGACACTTTAAGCTGGTCATCTTTAAAGAAAAAAACAATGCTTCCAGCGGAGAGCACATGGCCCTGGTAAAAGGAGAGTGGGAAAAAGACGAGCCGGTACTGGTGAGAGTGCACTCTTCTTGCTTTACCGGCGATATTCTCGGATCTTTCAGGTGCGATTGCGGTGAACAGTTGCACGAAGCCATGCAAATGGTAGAAAAAGCCGGCAAGGGAGTGGTATTGTATATGAACCAGGAAGGAAGAGGCATCGGGCTGGTAAACAAGCTGCGCGCCTATAAATTGCAGGAAGAAGGCATGGATACGGTGGAAGCCAACCTGCATCTTGGTTTTAAGATGGATGAAAGAGATTATGGTGTAGGCGCCCAGATATTACGTTACCTGGGAGTGCAGAAAATGAAGCTCATCAGCAACAACCCGCGCAAACGGGTGGGATTACAAGGGTATGGACTGGATGTAGTGGAGAATGTTCCCCTGCACATTCATCCTAACCCACATAATGAAAAATACCTGAAAACAAAAAGAGACAAGCTGGGTCACGAAATATTGCCCGGCAGGCAGTAAGCACAAGTTAAAACATCTTTTGTACCTTCGGCACATTGAAAAAAGCGATCGGCATATTATTTATTTCCATTTACATGCTCTCATTTACGGAGTTTCACCAGCTATTGAAAATCCCGTTCATGATGGAGCATTTTAAGAAGCACCGGATGGCCGATCCCGGCATGACGTTCACTTCATTCATTAAAATCCACTATATCGGCCCCATTATCGTTACCGACGATTTTCAGCAGGATCAGCAGTTGCCGTTCAGGGATATGGATTGCCATATGATCAATACCAGCGTATGTGAATGCAATCTCATAACCGTACACATCGATCCGCCCGCTCCTTCACCGGAAGAGTTCCATTGCTACGACGAAATCAATAAACCCCAGTTTTCCGCTTTTGATATTTTCCAGCCCCCGCGCTGTGCCTGATCTTTTATTGACTTGAATTACTTTTTACAGGCACAAAAAATTATGCATGTTAAATTCTATTATTCGCTTTTCCGTAAGGAACAAGCTGATCATAGGTTTATTCACCCTGGCATTGATCATTTGGGGGGTGATGGACCTGAGAAAATTATCTATTGATGCCCTGCCGGATATTACCAGCAACCAGGTGCAGATCATCACCGCCTCTCCCACCCTTGCAGCCCCGGAAGTAGAGCGTTTGATTACTTTTCCGCTGGAACAGGCAAATGCCAACATTCCGGGTGTAAAGGAAATAAGATCCATATCACGGTTCGGACTATCCGTAGTGACCATAGTGTTCGACGATAAAACGGATATTTATCTTGCCAGGCAGCAGGTAAGCGAGCGCCTTAATCTTGCCAGGGAACAGATCCCTTCTCCTGCCGGTAACCCCGAGCTGGCGCCGGCTACTACCGGGTTGGGAGAAGTTTATCAATATGTGCTTCGTACTAAAAAAGGATACGAAGGCAAATACGATCTGACCGGGCTCAGGTCGATGCAGGACTGGATCGTAAGACGCCAGTTGTTAGGAACGCCCGGAGTGGCGGATGTAAGCAGCTTTGGAGGCTACCTGAAGCAATACGAAGTAGCCGTACAGCCGGACAGGCTGAAGAGCATGAATGTAACGATTGCAGATGTATTTGAGGCGCTTGAAAAAAACAATGAAAATTCGGGAGGCGCTTATATTGAAAAAGGCCCATCGGCTTTGTTCATTCGCACCGAAGGACTGGCTTCAACTACTGATGAGATCGGGAACATCTTTATACGGCTTACCGACAGAGGCATCCCTGTTCACATCAAAGACGTGGCAGATATTCGCATAGGCAATGCCGTTAGGTATGGGGCCTTAACTTATAAAGACCAAGGTGAAGTTTCCGGAGCCGTAGTATTGATGCTGAAAGGAGCCAACGCTTCGGAAGTGGTGCAAAATGTAAAAGAAAGGATTGAGCAGATCAGGAAAACCCTGCCCGAAGGAGTAATACTGGAAACATTTTACGACCGTACCAAAATGGTGAACAATGCCATGAGCACTGTAAGAACCAACCTGGTAGAAGGCGCGCTGATCGTGATTTTTATACTGGTCATTTTCCTGGGGAATATAAGAGCAGGGCTCATTGTGGCTTCTGTGATACCGCTGTCGATGCTGTTCGCCATTATCCTTATGAATGTATTTGGTATATCGGGTAATTTAATGAGCCTGGGCGCATTAGATTTCGGGCTGATAGTAGACGGGGCGGTGATCATTGTAGAAGCTGTTTTACACGGTCTTTCGCACGGTAAAAAATTCCTGGGTGTATCCCGGATATCGCAGGAGCAGTTAAACAACGAGGTAGAGCAGGCAACAGGAAAAATGATGAACTCGGCGGTGTTCGGGCAGATCATTATCCTGATCGTTTACCTTCCTATCCTTACCCTTACAGGCATAGAAGGCAAAATGTTCCGGCCGATGGCCCAAACGGTATCTTTTGCGCTGATCGGGGCCTTCCTGCTTTCACTTACCTATGTGCCCATGATGTCGGCGTTGCTCATGAGCAAAAAACGCTCCCATAAAGATACCTGGGCGGACAAGATGATGAAAAAAATACAACGCTGGTATCACCCGCTGCTTTCCAAAGCCCTTGTGTTTCCTAAAATGCTGGTAGGCGTTTCCGTTATATTACTGGCATTTGCCCTGTTGCTGGTTACGCGGCTCGGCGGTGAATTTATACCGGGGCTGGACGAGGGGGATTTTGCAGTAGATGTACGATTAATGACGGGAAGCTCTCTTACGGAAACCATCAACACCACACAAAAGGCGGTTGCTATTTTGCAACACCGCTTCCCGGAGGTAGAAAAAATTGTGACCCGGATCGGCGCGAGCGAAATACCTACCGACCCGATGCCGCTGGAAGTAACGGATGTAATGATCACTTTAAAACCCAAAAAGGAATGGACCTCCGCCCGTTCATTTGACGAGTTAGCCAATAAAATGAGCGCAGCAATGGAAGAAGTGCCCGGCATTACATACGGCTTCCAGTTCCCGGTACAAATGCGCTTTAATGAACTGATCTCCGGTGCACGGCAGGATGTAGTGTGCAAAATATTTGGTGAAAATCTCGACAGTCTGGCATCGCTGGCAAATCGTATCGGGAATATAGCCGGTACTGTTAACGGTGCTAAAGACCTGTATGTAGAAACTGTGACCGGTCTTCCGCAAATTGTTGTGCAGTATAAGCGCGATGCCATGGCGCATTACCAGCTTAATGTGAGTGATGTAAACAGGATGATACGTGCCGCGTTTGCCGGGGAAGTGGCGGGGAAGATATACGAAAACGAACGCCGCTACGATTTGGCCGTCCGGTTGCAATCAGACGCGAGAAAAGACATTACGGATGTGCAGCAGTTACTGATCGCTACTCCGGCAGGTATACAAATTCCGTTGTACCAGGTTGCGAACATTGAAATAAAGGAAGGGCCCAACCAGATACAAAGAGAAAACGCGCAGCGAAGGGTGATCGTAGGCTTTAATGTACGGGGACGGGATGTGGAATCGGTAGTAAATGAACTGAGTAAAAAAGCAGACAGGGAACTGATCTTTCCTTCGGGATACTATATCAAATATGGCGGGCAGTTCGAAAACCTTACCGAAGCCAAACAGCGTTTATCCATAGCCGTTCCGGTAGCGTTATTGCTTATCCTGGTATTGCTCTACTTTTCCTTTTCTTCCGTTAAATACGGACTACTGATCTTTTCCGCCATTCCCTTATCCGCTATTGGCGGGGTTTCCGCCCTGTGGATACGCGGTATGCCATTCAGCATCTCAGCGGGAGTTGGCTTTATAGCGTTGTTTGGAGTGGCAGTTCTTAACGGCATTGTATTGATCGCCGAATTTAACCGGTTAAAAAAAGAAGGCATGAACAACATCCATGACATCATTTTTAAAGGTACACAAACCAGGTTGCGCCCTGTATTGATGACGGCATCGGTGGCCTCGCTTGGCTTTTTGCCCATGGCGCTTAGCAACGGCCCGGGGGCAGAGGTACAAAGACCGCTCGCAACGGTAGTGATAGGGGGATTGATAACAGCCACTTTGCTTACGCTGGTAGTATTGCCGGTACTCTATACATGGTTTGAAAAGAAAAAGAATAAAGTCATTGCAATGAAAACCATCACGCCCGTAATAATGCTTATACTGCTTTCATCCACTGCGCAGTCCCAGCAGCGTTGGCCGCTCGATGACATGCTGAAGCAGGCGGATGTAAACAACCTGAACCTGCAATCCGTCAAAAAAGAAGCCCTGTACTGGAAAGCATTACAGACCAGTGTATTTGATCCTTCCAAAACCCTGCTGGGCGGAGAATACGGACATGTAAACAGTGCTCACACAGATACACGGTTTTACATTAACCAGTCTTTTAATCTGCCTCATGTATACCGGAAGCATCAAATGCTTTACCGGTCGGCGGAAGAAGCTCAACTGCAAATGAGCCATTGGAAACAGGCGGAATTAAACCGGGAAGTGAAATTTGTTTTTTACCGGCTTACCGATTTGCTGGAAAGAAAAAAGCTGCTGCAAAGAACGGATTCCATTTACAGCCGCTTTCAACAGGCTGCAGCGCTCAGGCTGCAAACGGGTGAAAGCAATATCCTGGAAAAAACTACCGCCGACGCTCAACTGCAGCAACTGCAGGTGCAGCAACAGCAAACAGAAGCCGATATAGCCATTGAACAAAAAAAAATACAATGGCTGCTTAATACAGATCTGCTTCTTTTACCCGATTACCCATCATTAAAAATAGCAAACAGCACGCTGCCCGATACTGCGGATCTGAAATCGCATCCCCGGGTATTATACAATGCGATGCAGGAAAAAGCGGTTGCAGCACAAACAGCGGTTGAAAGATCAAAACTATCACCCGACATAATCGTCGGCTACAGCAATCAATCGCTGGTAGGTTATCAGAGTGTTGACGGAGTTACACAGGAGTATTTCGGAGCAGGCAGGAGGTTCCATATAGCCAGCCTGTCGGTGGGTGTTCCCATATTTAATGCAGCAGCCAAAGCAAGAATAAGGGCTGCTAAAGTAAACGAAGAAATAGCGAAACTCCATACGCGGTCTGCCGAACAGCAATTAAAAAGCCAGTTGCAGCAATTAACGGATGAATACAGGAAACAACAGGCGGGTATACTGTATTACGAACAAACCGGGCTGCAACAAGCAGATCTCATCATAAAATCGGCCACGCTCAGCTTCGAAAAAGGAGAGATCAATTACCTGGAATGGACGGTGCTGATGAACAATGCTGTTTCCATTCAAATGAATTACCTCGACGCGGTATATGCATACAACCAGGTAATCATTGACACAGAATATTTAACCACAAAACAGTAAACAATGCGTTATTTCAATATTGTATATATAGCTTTTCTTTTTGCCGGAGCCTGTTCTCCCGGCCGGGAGCACGAAGAACATACCGAAGAACAAGCGGTGGATGTAATAACATTAACAGAGGAACAATTAAAAAATGCAGGCGTTGAAACCGGAGTGATCGAAAAAAGAGTGCTGAACAGCGAGCTTACAGTGAACGGGCTGGTGGATGTGCCACCGCAAAACATAGTATCCATCAGCTTCCCGCTGGGCGGATATTTGAAACGCACAGGACTGCTGCCGGGTATGCATGTAAACAAGGGAGAAATAATAGCAACAATAGAAGACCCGGCGCTGATACAATTACAGCAGGATTACCTGGTAGCTAAGGCAACGCTCGAATACACAGAAAAAGATTTTGAGCGGCAGACCGTGCTGAATCAAAACAATGTGAGCGCCGATAAGGTATTTCAACAGGCGAAAGCAACCTATATCTCTCAAAAAATACTGGTAAAAGGCTACGAAGAAAAACTGAGGCTGATAGCCATTGACCCGGCAAAGCTGGATGAAACAAATATCTCGCGGAGTGTGCCGGTCTACTCTCCCATCAATGGATTTGTGTCAAAAGTAAATGTGAACATCGGTAAATATGTAAACCCGTCCGACGTTTTGTTCGAGCTGATCAATCCCGATGATATACATGCCGCGTTGACGGTTTTTGAAAAAGACCTGGGAAAGGTAAAGCCCCAACAGCAGGTAATGGTAACTTTTGTGGATGACCCTTCAACAGAATATGAGTGCGAGGTGCTGCTGGTAACGAAAAATGTGGATGATAACCGGAGCGCGCTGGTTCACTGTCATTTTGAAAAACAACCCAAACAGTTATTACCGGGCATGTTCCTGAATGCCAGGATCAAAATAAGCAATACCGAAGCGCCGGCCGTTCCTGAAGAAGCAGTGGTTCGTTATGGCAAATACAAGTTCATACTGGAGAACACCAACGCCAATACATTCAGGTTGCTGCCTGTTGAAACGGGAGTTACAGAAAAAGGCATGGTTGAGCTGATCCGTACCGGGGAGGATATAACAGGCAAAAAGATCATTCTAAAAAATGCCTACCCGGTGCTGGCAAAAATGAAAAATTCATCGGAAGATGATCATCATTGATGATAGCTGTCAGCCATGAGCTATGGGCAGTCAGCTATGGATGGTTTATAGTTTATGGTTTTTTGTTTATAGTTGAGGAAATGTAACCTGAAACTATAAACTTCAAACCATTGTTGTCCGGTTAAAATGTTAACCGAAACGACCAAGGCCAGTGCTGCACTGAATTTCATTAAAGTTTACGGCATGACCCACCTACCATTGGGTATTCCACTTTTTTCTTGATAAAAAAGTGGAGCAAAAAATCAAGGCTTCGGAAAAATAGCTAAAAATTGCCTTTTTCGGCTAAGAAAAACAAGTTCCAGCAGTAGAATACAAGCCCGGTAGTGGTGCGACTTTTGAGCTAATTGCACTCCCTAACTTGTGGCATATGGTGTTTTTCTTTTAACGCCGCCCAAGCCAATTTTCTTAACGCCATTTTTCCGAGGCCGGCATCCCTTTATATTTTACCGGACAATACTGACTTCAAACCCGAAACTTGTAACCTGCAACCTGCAAGAATTTTATGCACCTTAATGCCCTGGCGCTTTGTGGGTACAGGCGGAGGCTTTATATTTGACAGCCCAACAAAGCGTGATTGAATTGCAACAGACTCAAAAATCTATGAAGTGTACAAATTGCCAGCAGTTGCTGACTATAGAAACGATCTCCGTTGCTTTTAAAAACAACCAGCGTGATATATCCGAAGATATTATTTCCTGTTTTTACTCCTGCTATCAGGCACTGTTTGTACAATGGGCGAAAATTATTTACCGGCACTATCCCGTTGATCTTATTGAATCTTTGGCCAATGATTCTTTTACGGATGGTGTGCTGGAATTAACAAAAGCTGCCGGCAAAGGCGAGCTTTATCAGGGCAATGCCAGAGTCAAAACAATATTATTCAGTTACTGCAGCAACATATTATCAGGCTATTTGACAAAAGAAAAGCGACTGGCGGAAAAAAATAAAAAACTGGCGCTTTTTCTTTCAGATAAGGCAGAGCATAATACCGGTGACATAGAGAATGGGATCAATGAAAAGAGGCACGAAAATATAAAGCTTGCCCTGGCGAAAATGTCTGCTGAAGACAGGCAGATCATCCAATGGCGTCATATTGAAAGAAGATCGAATGATGAGATCGCAGGGTTTTTGGCTATTACAGTAGCCTCCGCTACCAACCGTATTTACAGGTGTATGCGAAGGTTGCGGAAACTGGTTGAGGGGATGGAAAAGAGATGAAAGGTTTCGGGTTTGATGTTTATGGTTTGTGATTTATAGTTTAGTTACAGGTTGCAAGTTGCAGGTTAGGTGGGTTTTTCTGATTTGGCTCCGAACATTCGGAGTCTGATTTGGATAGCGGATGCCGGGTATTAGAAGTCAGTTTGCACCTCAAATCTCGAATTTCAAATCTCAAATCAGTTCTCAAAGCTGATTGCTGACGACTGATAGCTCACTATAAACTAAAAATATCTAAATGAACATTACAAACGAACAGTATCAAAAAATCATCCGTTTCCTGGACGCAGACATGGAACAGGATGAAATGGATGCGTTCGAGAAAGAACTGGCCTCCCATCCCGAAATGCGTAAGCAGCTTGATTTTGAGCAATCGCTAAGAGATGAATTTATGTTGCAAGGTATAGACCATTTACCCGGTACTGTAGCTGCAAACGAGAGCCTGCCGGTTTCTGCAACGCCAGGCAAAATAACCCGTATGCAAAAATGGATTGCCATTGGTGCTGCGGTTGTAACAGCGGTCACGCTTCTCACTATATTTTGGCAAAAACCCGGAAAAAACCCGGATGTTGCCGACAGAAAGCATCTTGATGCTATTGATACGGCACAGAAAACAGCTAACTCACCCGAAACAGCAGTAACCGCCCTAACGGAAAACAGCAGTGGGGATATTGACCTGGCACTGTTGTTCAAACAATATTTTAAAAAAGATGCGCTGCCCGAAAACTATCCCCTTTATTTAGCGGAAGCGTTTACCGACTATGAGGCGGGCAATTATACCACCCTGCAAAAATTAAATTTAAACGACCTGCCCCAAACCCGCGGAGTGAGTGAAACAGATAGTAAAGAAAATATTTTACAACTGGGGCATTATTATAAAGGGCTTGCTTTTTTACAAACCGGCAATACCAGGGATGCCATCACAAACTTATATTGGGTGCTTAACAACCAACCGGGTAAAGCATTGCAGGCCAAAGCCCAGTGGTACCTGGCATTAGCTTATTTAAAAGAAAACAACAGCGAAAAGGCGACTGAGCTGTGCAGGAGCATTGTTAACAATAAAGAAAATAATATATTAGTAAAGAATGCAGAAAAGATACTCGATGTTGTAGGAAAATGACCTTTAACCTCAAGAGCGGCTTATGAAATTGTTTTTAGCATTTACGGGAATATTTTTTTGCCTGCACGCGCCTGCCCAGGAACAGAGCGGTGTAGACTCGGCGAAATATTACGTCGACAAGGGCCAACATGCCTTAGCCCTGCCTTTCGCCCAAAGAAGCTTCGGAGCGGTAAAAAATGCCGGTAATAACGACAGCGCCTATATAGCTGTTGCGAACCTGTTGGGCGGTATTTATACCGAATTGATGAAGCTCGATAGCGCCCGGATTTATTTGGAGAAAGCTATTGAGAGGGCAAAAAAAATACATGGAGAAAACAGTGCACAATATGGAAGCCTTATTGTAAGGGTTGCAAGAGTGTATACCGATTTAGGGCAATACCAGGAGGCCGGGCAGCAGTTTCAACATGCAACGGCTATTTGGGAGAAGATAGACAGTTCATCTTATAAAGGAGATGGCGGATATTATAAGGGATTTTATACCAATTATTTGATTAATTATGCCTATTTCTATATCAGAACCGGCAGCCTGAATAAGGCAGAGGAATTGTGCCTGAATGTGTGTGAAATAGCGCTCAGGGAACCTGTTGACAAGGTCGCTTATATTTCAGGCCTTTCAACCAGAGCGATGCTCTATGAAAAAATGGGATTTTATACAAAGCTGGATACGACGCTGGTACGGTTATTCGAAATTAAAAGAGAAGTATACGGAGAAAAACATCCCGTATATACCAGCGGGATAGGTGGGCTGGCGGACATATACCAGCGTAATGGAAACCTGCCCAAAGCCGATTCGATGTTCAGGAAGGCATTGGAGATCCGACAGCAGGCCATAGGCAAAAAAGCCACCGCTAATATTCCAATTTTAAACCGTTTAGGCCTCGTAAATATGGAAATGGGGAAATTTGAAGTAGCGGAAAGCTACCTGGAAGAAGCTGCGAAAATTATCCATGAAAACGGAGGAGAAGAATTTACCTTTTATCCCTATTGTATGAAAAGTTTGGCCAGGTTGTATGCTTTGACTGGCAGAAAAGAACAGGCAGAGCCAATATTTCAAAAATGCCTGGCTATCTATAACAAACTGGGTATGGAATTACATTCCGACCGCCTGAAGGTGCTTCATGATATGTCGGGATTGTTGTATGCCGGCGATCCCGCCAAAGCAGCGATATATTTACAGGAAGCGATGATTGCGGAAAACAAGCTGCTGCTGGAAAAGCTGGATTTTTTATCTGAAACGGAATTGCTTGCCTATTTAAAAGCGAGTAAAGATGTTGGTGACAGTCCTTACCGGTTTTTGCTGCGCCATAAAAATCCGGAGATCGCTGGTGCAGCTTACAACAGCAGGTTGCTGGCCAGCGGCATTGCTTTACAAAATACCAGGACGTTGTATCAAAACATGGCACAGTCGAAAGATAGCGAGCTTGGCATACTTTGGCAAACTTACCTGCAGCAAAAGTCCTCTTACAAAAACCTGTTGCTAACACCCATAGCCCAAAGAAATACCAATACAGATTCTGTTGCTGCCGTCCTGAACCGGCAGGAGAAAGATATATTACGCAGGTCGGCGGATTACAGGAATATGAAGGAGCAACTTGCCATTCAATGGCAGGATGTGCAAAAGTATTTACGGACTGGTGAAACAGCTATTGAGTTTGTAAGGTTCACCGGTAAACGAGATACATATACCAACGCGAAAGCTGATATTGTTTATTATGCAGCTTTGCTGCTTCGTCCCCAAGATACAGTACCTCAGTTTGTAGTGTTGTGTGAAGAAAAGCAATTGATCGCCGCCATGAAAAAATTTCCTTACAAAGCGGCTGTAAACAGCAGGGGAAAAAAAACGGCAGCTTACGGTCAAACCGCCACAAATGTCCTGTACCAATTAATATGGCAGCCATTGGCACCTTATCTTACTCATACCAAAACAATATATTTTTCACCAGCCGGTATGCTGCACCGGGTGGCCTTTGCGGCTATCCCTTACAAAAAGGATGTTCTGCTTTGCGATCAATACGATTTAGTACAGCTTACTTCTACCCGGCAAATAACATTGCGGGAAACCCGGCATCCCGCCCCGGTTTCGATAGCCATGTTTGGCGGTATCAATTACAACCGTCAGTCTGCCGGTCCGGGCATTCCGGCATCTCCCGATCCCTATGCCTACGTGTACCGCGAAAATCGGGGGGGCGACCTGGATTCCTTTCTTTTTTTGCCTCATACTTTAAAAGAAATCAATACGATAAAAACAAATACAGAGACTTTACAAAAAAGAGCCGTAGCATTTTCCGCCGACAATGCTACGGAATCGGCTTTCAGAAACCTGGGCGGCGATAACTCCCCCGAGGTGATCCATTTTGCCACCCATGGCTTTGCGCTGCCCGATACCACACAAAAAAGCAAAGCCGGTGCGCCCTTCAAAGCATCAGACAATCCCCTGCTGCGTTGCGGACTAATAATGGCAGGCGGCAATAAAGGCTGGATGGGCAAAGCCGTACTCAATGAAGATGACGGCATATTGACCGGGCTTGAAATAAGCGCAGTACAACTGCCCAATACACAACTGGCTGTTTTGTCTGCCTGCGAAACCGGGCTGGGAAAAATAGAAGGCAGCGAGGGCGTGTTTGGCCTGCAAAGAGCATTTAAGCTGGCAGGAGTAAACTATATCATGGCCAGCCTCTGGCAGGTGCCTGATAAAGAAACCGCTGAATTTATGGAAATTTTTTATACACATTGGCTGAACGGCAAAACTATCCGCCAGGCATTTTCTAATACACAACAGATCATGCGTAAAAAATACGCACCCTACTACTGGGCGGGGTTTACACTGGTGCAATAAATTTTTTCAGAGTAGCTGCTATGTGTCGCTATTCCTTATTCTTCTATTGCAAATGCATAATGTAAGTAGCAATACTGCAGCAACAGCATCCTTATTTTAATCTTCCATATTAGTGCTGGTTGTAAAAACAGGACATTCTCGCTCGTCATTTCGACCAGGCCAACACGCGGGCGTTGGAGTTTAATCGCTGGTTCGCCTGGGAGAAATCCGCCTGGCATCTGTACTAATGCTCAGTATTTGTACTACTGCCCAACAGATTTCTCTCCCGCCACGACATGCTTTTAATTCAATACACCCTGAGGGCGGGATCGAAATGACGGATACGGAATAAAAAAGTGGTAGCACAGTTTTTTAAGATTTATTGCAGATTAAGCCTGGCAGGTTTCCCAGGCATCTGACATTGTTTTAATTCAAATAATCTGCATATCCACATGGTCCCGAACCTTTGAAAGGTTCGGGACCATGCATTAGAACAATATTTTTTTTCAGAAAGGGTGATGACAACAGGCAGGCAACGGCTATTAAGCGTGTAGCAATACTGCCGCAATGCTTCAGATACCTCAATGTGACTCACCCATCATTGGTATAAACCATGCATTGGCCATTGCTTATTTGCCGGAAGATGCTTTCCGGATATGATTTCCACTATGGAGCAACAGTCCATTCTGCAACGTATGAATGAAGATATACACCGGCAACATTTTAATACTGCAAAAGAAGCAGGGTTGTATTTTAAAAAGGTGGGGTTGATATAAAAAATAATGATGGATATACCTACCATAGGGACAGCCTCAGAAATGAACGGATGCTACATTTGCCACTGCTGCTGAATCAGCATAAGATTATTATTGAATCACAACAATAGGCCTGTTAATCTTTACAATGCATATTCAGTTATCTCTAAAACAAACAATATGAGAAAGATAATCTCCTGCCTGATTTTATTTTTAATGGTTGCTACTGCCTGCAAAAAAGATAAAAATGAATCTGACAATTTAAGTTGCGATGAATTAAAAAAAAGGATGGAACAAAAAGGCGATGAATATGATGTGCTTGACAAAGCCAGTTGTACAGCTTATGTTAACGCTATGAACGCTTATGCTAAAGCGGAATGTTTATCTGATACGGAAAAACAGGCACTGGAAATCTTAGCTATGTCTTTAAAAGCCGCATGCGAATAGGTATTTTACTCATTGCAGATTTACCCAGGTTCCGAACCTTTGCTTTGCTAACAATTTTTTTCACAAAAGGGTGATGATAAAAGACCGGTAAAGGCATAGTAAGTGTATGCCGATAGATTTAAAAAAGTTTATGAAAAAGTTATTTTTACTGCTGTTTATCCCCTTCTGTATAGTAGCAGCCTGCAAGAAAAGCAATGATGATCCCAAACCGGCGAATGCCGAACGAAAAGCGTTGCTGACCGGAACATGGAAACTGACCGCTATGACGTATTCGCCGCCCTACGACTATGACCAAAACGGCACTCCGGAAACCGATGCTTATGCTGTAATGGAACCATGCCAAAAAGATGATCTCTTAACGCTTCGAGCCAATGGCACCTGGGAAAGCGATCCCGGCATCCCGTGTGACTGGGAAGACCCGGATGATTTCAGTGGCCAGTGGAAGTTGTCGGATGATGGCAAAACATTTACGGAAGGCGATGAGGAGGGCACAATACTGCAACTGGATGAACACATTTTTAAGTTTCAGGTATCGGTATCAGACGATGGCGTGACTTATACTGTTACAATTACCTGGACACGACAATAAACGCTATTTTATTTTCAACCACCTCTTCAACAAAACAAACAAAATGAAACCATCTGTTAAAAACAACATCGTTATTGCCACAGCAATGATTATTGCATTGGCTACCCTTACAGTTACTGCGCATGCACAAAAAGAGGGAAAGAAGTTCAGCTTCGGATTTGGGATCGAAGGCATTAAGCCCATTGGCGACAAGGATTTAAAAGAATTCTACAATTTCGGAGGAGGCCTTTCGCTTCGGTTTTCTTATAAAGCGGGACCAGGCTATGCTACCCTTACCGGCGGAGCCCTTGGTATACTACCCAAAGATTTTGATGATGAAGAGTTAAAGGCAGCCGTATTAATACCTGTTAAAGCAGGATATAAATATACTTTCCTCCCACACCTTTTCGCACACGGAGAGGTAGGGTATGGAAGATTAACGATTGTATATGCCGGCGAAGATGACGAAATAATCAGAGATCCCTACGGGGGCTTTACCTATGCCGCAACTGTAGGAGGCAATTTTGGCGCATTTGAAATAGGTCTTAAATACCAGAGTCTTGTAGGGCTGAAGTCTGGAGGAAATGAGAAGTCTTCTTTGTCCGATATAGGGTTGCGGCTGGGCTTTAATTTTTAAGCTGTACCCGCCCTGCTACCGGGCGGGTTTTACACTTACTTGCATAATAATTTTTGCCCGGGGTGATGATAAAAGGCAGGTAACGGCTATTAAACCTAAATAGCAATATTGTCGCAATGCTCCAGATTTCAAGATACCTATCACCTGCTATTGCCATAACTCATGAGGAACTATTAGCTGACTACCTGTCCGAAAACACCTATAAACCAGCCGTTCCTGCTATTGAGCAGCAAGCCGTATTGCAACATCTGGATAAAGAAATACCCCGGGAGCATATCTATTTCACCATAAGCCTGACGGAAAACAGGATCGTGCATTGCAATGGTGTTGCCCGTTGGCTGGGATATGCTGATGCTGATTTTTCACTCAGGGATTACCAGGAGATCATCCATCCTACACATGCCGCTATACAGGGCTACTACAGCATGGCTTTACTGGAGCTCTTCAGGCATAATGAGATCAGCCTGCAGTTTATGCAACCTGTTTGCGCCACTATTATCGCTTTAAAACACAAAACCGGCAAATACATCTATTGCAAACGGGAATGCGCACCCTTCCAGTTAACCGAAGGAAGCAGGATGACGGAATACCTCTGTTATTTTCATGTCATAAAAGAATTCAGCAACGAAAATTATCACACCCGCCTGTATCGCGGAAATGAGCAGGGCATTTATACGGAGGAAAGATTACATGCATTCGCCAGAAAAAAATTTGCAGAGTATACAGATTTTTCCATCCAGGAATTAAGGATATTAAAAAGACATGCGCGACAAAAAGACAGCACCAGTAAAACGATAGGAAAAGCTTTTAAAATTGAAAAATCAACAGTGGATACATTCAACAAACGGATATTAAAAAAAGCGGAAATTTTTTCCGGGCAAAATTTTAAGACGGCAAAGGAAGCAGCGTTGTACTTTAAGCATGCAGGATTAATATAAAAAACAAAGAGGAATATACCTACCATAGGGACAGTCGAAAAAGTAAATGAATGCTACATTCGCCAAAGAGGCTGCCTGAACAGAAAGGATTAATAGCGCCCTCACACAAACTTCCATTCCTGCGAAAGAATCACAAATCTTATCTCAACCGATTATTCAACCTCTTAATACTTTTGTCATGAACAATAAATGCCTGCTTCTGTTGCTGTTTCCATTATTTACGACAGACGTAAGCGCACAGAAAACCAGGGAAGAAAAATTCCAGGTTTCTTATGTACGGCTGCCATATAAAAGGCTACCGGAAGATATTAAAACATACCAGGTTAATATTTCAGCTTTGTACTCAAGATGGGGAAATGTGATACTTAACGAAAATGATGCATCTTATTTCACTTTAAACGGGTATCCGCCTGTAAAAGCGAATGGCGACCTGGTGATAGAAGTAAAAGCACTGAAAGGCCTGGAATTTAAACGTCTGAAAAGTGAAGTAAAAGAATATACTCACAAAGAGAAAAAGGATGCACCCGAAATAAAATACTACCCCTATATATACTATGTGTATTATAACACACCCGAAATATCAATCCGGCTGCTTCACAAAGGCCAGCAACTGGAGTCAGCGAAATTTGGAGGAGAAGAAAAATATTCTTCTTTCGGATCTGAGAGCTACAAGGATCACTACAGGAACCTGGAACAATTAAATGCTGCCTGGAATAAGTTGGGAAACAGCTTTCTTTCTGACTATGAACTACACTCATTCAAAACTATACCTGCAGAGGCCAGGGGTGTCCTTGTTAAATATCTCCTGACCCGCCAAACACAACGGGTCGACATAGGATATGTTATCAGCCACAAGGACCATAATTATGATGACCTCATTAAAGCAAAAGATCTTTTTGCTTCTGCCGTGAAGTATATATCCAGCGACCGGATTTCCTATATTAACACGCTGGTACAGCCGGATTATGAAAAACGCCAGGAAACACTGAAAGAGGCCATCGCTATCTGGGAAAAAGCATTATCTGAATATAAAGATGAAAAGAATGCCCGTATAAATGGCAGGATTTACAGAGACATTTTAATGAACCTTGCAGAAACTTATGCATGGACAGGCGATACTGAAAAAGCAAAAGAGTACCTGGAAAAAAGAAAACAGGAAAAAAGCGGCATATTCGGCAATTCATTTGACGGGTTGAAAAGAATAGAAGAGTATATATCGAATGTAGAAGAACGACGAACAGCCAATAACTGGCGTAAATTACATACATCTGATCCCGAGTTCGGGGAAAATCAGTACTCAAAAGAGTTTGTATATAATTACGATTTACCGAAATTGCCTGCACAACAACCTTCAGCAACCGCCGCGACAGGTACCACATCTCCCCAGGATATACAGGGTCTGCAAATCGGGTTTGCACCGGCTACTACGCCGGCTGGCAGTACAACAGGCAATGTGAGGTATACCGCCGATGCCAAAGCAAGACTGGAAGAAAAAATTGACATCGAAGAAACACTTGATTTGCTGACGGCCAGAATAAACGTAGCCGCTAACGCGCTTAACCGGTTTTCAATTTATGATTCCGCACAGCTTTTTAAGGAATCTGCCGTAGGCACCAATAGCGAAAAATTGAACGTACTGTTCCTTCCGTTCAGTTTTGAAACAAATACCAACAATAAAGTTAAACACGCTGCATTGCTCGAAAAGGCAAAACAAAAAGGCATCCGGAAAGTCGTTTTTTGCCACCTGGATATGGTAGATGCCAAACCGGTAAAAGCACAGGGCAGCCAGGATACACAGGTAAACTATGCCGGTTTTGAAGGAGAGATCAAATACATGGTGGAAATATTGGACCTGGAGAGCGGTCAATCCAATAAAATTTCAAAGACGAAAAATAAGGGGCTGCTCAAGAAGGCAAATATAAAAGCCATTGCAGGGGGTGCAGTTGGCATATTAGGTTTTGCCAAAGGTAAATCTGCAGGCGGGTCAACATTGGATGGAGCCGTTGGATCAGCATATGGTGGTTCACTGGCTGATCAGGGAATGGCAAGAACCAAGATGGCTGCCGTTACAGAGATTGTAAATAAAATAGAGAAAGACCTGAAAGATATCCTGGGAGAGCAATTGCCTGTATATCTGCAATTGAGCTTTAACGAAGTTGAAAGCGAGCATTCTGTTTATATTGATGCTAAAGAGTCGTGGGGAATAGCCAGACATGATCGCATTGATATAGTAATAAGAGATGCGGGTAAAGAAGCATCGGAAACAAAAATTGAAACTTTGACAGTCAAAGAAGTTTCGAACGGGAAGATTTACTTCAAAGTAAGTGATAAAGAGTTGAAAAAAATAGGTTCTGCCCCCGATAAAAATCTTGTATTTGGAAAGTTGAGCACACCAAAATCAGCAATGCTTCAAATTAATTAACAAATGCTGGTGTTGCAGAAAACCGGTAGCCATTAGCTAATTGCGTTTATGGTTTATAGTTTAAGGCATGTGTCAAGGCATTAACCCGAAACCTGTGTATTTGAGATTAGATATTTGAAATTTGAAATTGGAATACGATATCTAATATCTTTCATCTCAAAATTGGGAATAATCTCAAATCACAAATCAACCAATCAGCAATCACAAATCCTTCTCCGTCTTCTTCCTGAAATACCTGAACGGGACCCACAGCATGCCGAAACATTCGCCGTCTTCCCTGCCCAGGTGTTTGTGATGCATTTTATGCGCACGGCGGATGCCTTTCAGATACCTGTTGCTGCTGTTACGAAAAATTTTAAACCGCTGATGAATAAACACATCGTGTACCAGGAAATAGGCTAAGCCATACAACGTAATTCCTGCTGCGGTCCACGATAAGGCCGGCATACCGGCTAAACCTCCTGTTATGAACAACGCAATGCCGGGTAACGCGAACAGGAGAAAGAAAAAATCATTTTTTTCAAAAAATCCTTCCTGCTCTTTTTGATGATGGTCTTTATGCAAATTCCATAAAAGTCCGTGCATAATATATTTATGCGTAAGCCATGCTACACACTCCATACTTACAAATGCTATGATCAAAAGCAGCGCATTCATATTGCTCATTTAGCTGCCGGATACTTTTATTAAATAAGATTCAGGCGGTATCTCAGCATTGTACCAAACATCAGTCCTATTTTCTCCCTGCCGGGAACACGTATGCGCTCCGACAAAATTTTTTGAGGCGGTACATTCCTTATTTTTTTGAACAAAGCCAGGTAATATTTATAGGCAAGATACACTCCGCGTCTTGAGCTGAGCGGCAATTGCCTGATGCCTGACAACGCTTCCTGCAGCTCATCGCTGATCTCGTTTTCAATTTTCATTTTATCTTCCGTGCTGAAGTTCCGCAGGTCAATACCGGGAAAATAAGTTCTGCCCAGCTCTTCATTGTCCGCCTTTACATCGCGCAAAAAATTGATCTTCTGAAAGGCGGAACCCAGCTTCATGGCAGGATATTTCAACGACCCGTACAGCTTTTCATCGCCTTCGCAAAAAACTTTCAGACACATCAGCCCTACAGCTTCCGCGGAACCAAAAATGTATTTTTCATACAATTTCCGGCTGTAAAAATGCTTTTGCAGATCCATTTCCATGCTATCCAAAAAAACACCGATCAAATCCCTTTCAATACCATATTGGTTTACTACATGCTGAAAACTGTTTAAGATAGGATTGAGACTGATGCCTGCATCTATCGCTTCATAGGTTTCTTTCCGGAATTTATTGAGCAGACCGGCTTTGTCGTAATGATGAAAAGAATCCACTATTTCATCTGCAAAACGTACAAAACCATATATACCATAAATGGCAGGACGAAAGCGCGGGGAAAGAAATTGAATACCTAATGAAAACGAGGTGCTGTACTGCCTGGTCGTGATTTTACTGCATTTGGCAGAAACGATGTCAAAAAGCTCTTTCATAGATGTTTTGTTTGAACAATCCGTTTATATAGTCGGCAACTACCTGTCCCGATATAATGGCAGGCGGTACTCCCGGTCCCGGAACAGTAAGCTGCCCGGCAAAGAACAGGTTTTTTATTTTTTTACTCTTTATGGATGGTTTCATAAAAGCAGTTTGCGTCAGCGTATTGGCAAGCCCGTAGGCATTTCCCCTGTACGCATGATAGTCCTTCAGGAAATCTGAGCCTGCATAACTTCTTTCGTACACAATATGCTGCTTTAAATTTTCTCCACAAAATGCCTCCAGTTGTTGGATCACCCGGTTAAAATAGTCTGCTCGTATTGTTTCGGTATCCGTTAATCCTGCCGCTACCGGGATCAATATAAAAAGATTTTCCATACCGGCAGGCGCCACTGTTTCATCTGTACGGGAAGGACAGCAAACATAAAACAACGGCTGTTCCGGCCATTCCCCGGTTTCATAAATGGTTTTTGCATGCCGGTTAAAATCGTGCTCGAAAAAAAGATTATGATGCTTTAACCTGTTCAGCTTTTTTGCAACGCCTACGTAATATATCAAAGCCGAAGGAGCCATTGTTTTTTTGCTCCAGTAGCGTTTTGAATAACTCCTGCTTTCTTTGTCGAGCAAATTATTTTCTATATGGTAATAATCGGCTGCTCCCACCAACACATCTGTTTCAAATGTAACATCATTTGTCAGCACATGCGTAGCCATTTGTTCCTTTACCCTGATTTTGGTTGCCGTGATACCCAATTGCAGTTCCACATGGTGTTCCATTGCGAGGGCGCACATCGCCTTTACCAGCTCGTACATGCCGCCCATGGGATACCAGGTTCCCAGCTTCATGTCTGCATAGTTCATCATGCTGTACAAAGCGGGTGTTTTTGAAGGCATAGCGCCCAGGAACAAGACAGGAAATTCCAGTATCTGCAACAGGCGGGGATTTTTGAAATATTGCCTGGCATGACCGGAAAAAGAGCGAAGCATGTCAAGCTGAAAAAGCGATTTTACAAAACGCCATTCCGCGAACTCTTTGACGCTTACCGATGGTTTGTATACAAATTCATGAATACCGGCTTCATACTTGTATTTCGCTTCCTGCAGGAAACGGTCGAGCTTTGCCGCGCCGCCCTTTTCCATGCTTTCAAACAGGAGCCTGAGCTGTTCATAATCGGCCGGTATCTCCAGCGCATCTTCTTTAGAAAAAATAACCTGGTACGAGGGGTCGAGCCTTACCAGCTTATAATAATCCGAAACAGCTCTTCCAAAACGGTTGAAATAACGTTCCATTACATCCGGCATCCAGTACCAGCTCGGCCCCATGTCAAATAAAAAGCCATTCGCCGTAAACATCCTTGCCCTGCCGCCTGCCTGGTCGTTCTTTTCAATAACAGTAACATCGTATCCATGCTGCGCAAGCGATGTGGCAGCGCTGAGCCCGGCAAACCCCGCTCCTATTACTACCGCCTTTTGCCTGGTGTGGAAGTGATGCATACAACCACAAGTTATTGAAATTAGTTTAATGACGTTTGTGGGGTTACATCTTTGCAAGTCGCCGATTTAAAATTACATTATTCACTTCTTTTACAGCGGCAAAGCAATCCTCGTGCATATACAAGCTATTCCGTTGGGACTGCTTCTCCCGCACCGACATTTCTTTAATTTAATACACCCTATAGCGGTATGCCAATGACATATCATCCAGTTTGCTATTTATCAACTGGTTATGAACTTCAATTTGTTGTTCCACAAACCCGGTTTTCCTTTCAACTACAATCCCTCCGCTTTTTTCTGTTACTTTTTTGCGGAAAAAAGTAACCAAAAAGCCGCCGGGAAATTATTACCGCAATTTCCCGGAACGCTCTGATGAAGCTTTAGTACTACTGTGAATTCAGCAACAGAGCCCTGATACGTTTGCTGATAACTTAGCCGACTTAGGATACTTACTAATCAGAAAGCTGTGACAAACAAATGCAACTTGTCACGACGCAATGATGGAGGCGCCGCCTAATTAGTAACTCGCAGTGACGGGGAAGAGTTTTATTTTTTACTGACAGCACTCAAGAAAAGTCTGAGTTTAGCTCAGGCTCTTACGCGGTCATTGCGAGACCGCCGATTTAAACTTACATTATTAACTTCTTTTTGCGGCGGGCGAAGCAATCCTCATGCATATGCATCTTTTAATCTGCGGACTGTTTCTCCCGCACCGACATTTCTTTAATGAAACACAACCTCTGTCGCGGTATGCCAGTGACAGTAAGAGGCGTTTTGATTTTGCAACCAGTATTGAGGTAAAGAATGTAATTATTTATTGCATATTTCCATAAAAAGCTTCGGATTTTCATTTAATTGCCGGGAGTAATCCGCTGCCTTGTAAAAAGACCACATGCAGTCCTTCAATGCTTCATCGGGTTTATAATGCCTCCCGCGTTTCCATGCCGCACATATGGTTGATAACTGAGCCTGGTCTTCCGTGGCTGCTCTTTCCAGGTAAGCTTCCACAGCAGTCCTGTCATTGCGGAAGGGTCGCGTTATGCGCTGTATCCAAAAAATTATCCCTCAGCGTGTAGAAGAAACAGATATCAGTTGAAGGATTATGCTGCCATACCTGGCGGACGATCCCTTCCATGGAGCGGGCTATTTTCTCAGCCGGGGTATTCCTGTCGTTCACGGCAAATTCCACGAAAACCAGGTCGGGATCAAATTTCAATACCTGGTCTTTCAACCTAAAGACGCCGAAGTCGGAACCTGTTCCGCCAATCGCTGCATTGATCTCCGTAAAGGCAGCTTTGGGAAAACGCTGTTTAAACCAATTGAGCGAATACACACGCCAGCCCTCCTGGGCGGTGATGCTTCCGCCGAGATAGGCAACCTTTACTGAATCTCCCCTGCCGGCTTTCCTGAAAAAATTGGGCAGCCCCCCACGGGCATTGAACTCCCGGTAACCATTCCCGTATTCATTGACCGTACCTCCGGCGAAACAATCGGACTGAAGAATGAGCAACACCGGTAAAATGGCAAAAAATATTCTTCCTGTTTTCATATCAGATCTTTGTTAATATCCCGCTGCAATCGGCAGCCCCGCTGTGTGAAGCGTCTTTCATTTCACACATAAGTAATGCAGCCTCCTGCTACGGCTGTAATC
>JAHBTL010000053.1 GCA_019638615.1 Chitinophagaceae bacterium
TTACCAGGTAATCGCCCACTTCTTTGCCGAAGCCCATGTGTACCACTTTCGCCGGCTCATCAAAAAGCTCGTATGCCATGCCAGCGGGGCAGGTGTGTACAAAGGGGATTCACCTGCCGATATACTTTTATACAGCAAGCTCATCCGCTCGCTTATAAAAGCCGCCTGTGCTTTGAAGCATAAAAAACACCGCGCGGTTACCATTAAAAAAGAAGAGCTCTTCAATAAGAAATACTATTGCAGCCATTATGTTAGCGCTGATGTGTGGAAGGAGCTTCCGCGCTGCCTGTCTGAAAAAGAATATAGTGACCCCTACCGGGTATTTCAACAGTTTTTCAGCTATCAATCGCTCGGCAACTGGCTGCAGTGCTGGGAGCAGGTAGTAGAGAACGCGTTTTGCAGTGATAATACTTCTATAGAAGCCCCGTTAACAGTATACACCCATTTAATAAAGCTGGTAGAAGCCGCGCACCTGGTGGATGTAAGGGAGGTAACGCATGTGGGTGAATGTTTGAAGAACGGCAGGTTGTTATCATTATGATCTTCCCCAAAAGGAGCGGCGCTACCCTAACGGTCGTTTAATAACCGAAACTGAATTTCATAATTATAAAGGTTGAAATGCTGTATAATTTGCACTTTGGTTTTTGTAAATTTACTATTCACGAAGTAGAATATGGCAAAAGGAAGAGTTCTGCAAGTAAAGCAATCAAGCATTACGGTTATTACCGAAAATGACACCGACTTTATTAGTCTGACTGATATGACTGCAGGCTTCAGGGAAGGAAGCGGTTTAATTGGCAAATGGATTACCAATAAAAATACTTTGGAATATTTGGGCGTTTGGGAAAACATCAAAACCCCAAATTTTAATTACCCCGAATTCGGGGTAATTAACCAGGAAGCGGGCGTAAACAGGTTCATAATGTCTGTAGGACAATGGATTGACCGAACAAAAGCAATTGGCCTGATTGTGAAAGCAGGGCGTTATGGAGGAACTTACGCCCATAAAGACATTGCTTTTCATTTTGCAATGTGGTTAAGTCCAGAATTTCAAATTTACCTTATCAACGAATTTCAATGCTTAAAAGACGATGAAAATAATCGGCTGAAATTAGAATGGAATTTACAACGGACATTAGCCAAGGTAAATTATCAAATTCACACAGACGCAATAAAGGAAAACCTAATACCTAAAGAGATTACGAAACAACAAGCAAGTTTTGTTTACACCAACGAAGCGGACTTACTGAACGTTGCTCTTTTCGGAGTTACAGCCAAAGAATGGCGGGACAACAACACTGACAAAAGCGGAAATATCAGGGATTATGCGACATTGGAGCAGTTGGTTGTTTTAAGCAATATGGAAAGTATAACGCTTTGCTTATCCGACAAGGTTTGACACAGAGCGAACGACTAAAACACCTTAACAGAGTCGCCATCACCCAAATGAAATCCTTACTTGAAAGTAATGCGATAAAAAAACTAAAATAGACAGGCGGAAAACAACTAATCACCAACATCCGGTTTTTCGCAAGCGCGACTGACGGAATACTATAGCAGATCCGCTAGCGGTATGCACCCATTTGATAAAGCTGGTAGAAGCCGCGCATCTGGTGGATGTAAGGGAGGTAACGCATGTGGGTGAATGTGTAAAGAACGGCAGGTTGTTATCATTATGATCTTCCCCAAAAGGAGCGGCGCTGCTCTCCAGGAATCTTTTCCGGTGGCTTATTCCAAACTTTTTTAAAGCTTCGATGACATTTTGGAACGAATGGGGTATAAGGCTCAGGAGGAATTACCTATTTCAGCGTTTTTTGTGGCTCGATTGCCGTTGTATATATGTAGTTACCCTGCGTATAGTTCCTGTCTCACGTGTCTCACGAACCACGGCGGCTGAAAGTATAAGCAAATGTTAGGACATAAAACTTACTTACTACAGAACATTATGCAAAGATTTTAGACAGCAAAGTGAGGGATAATATAAAGGTTTTAAAAACAAAATTATTAGTCCATGAAGGCAAGAATACACACAAAATGCTTTCCTCTAAGTAGTCAAAAATACTCAATAATAATATTAAAGATTTTCAATAACCTCCCTTTATATTTGTTTTTCAACTGGCATATTGATTTATGAGTTATTTTTTTATCACTGGTATTTCTATTGCATTATTTCTGATAGCAATTTTGTTAACAAAAGAAAGAAAGTCTACTACTGATTTTATTCTTGCCGGACTGTTATTTTTTGCAGCCCAAACTATTTTCAATACATTTTTGGTTATAACGGGATTGTATTTAACCTATCCGGATTTATTGGTTCTTGGTTTCTCGAGCCCAATAATAGTCAGCATATTCTTATATTTATATACCAGGTACCAAACCAACAACATCCCGTTTCAATGGCGGGAGCTATGGCATTTCGTCCCCGCGGCGATTATCTTCCTGATTTATGTCCAATTTTTCTTTTTGAGCCATTCTGAAAAACAGGCTGTCATGCAATCGGAAGGAGCAGGTTATGAAGTTGTAAATTTGTTAAGAATAGCGGTAATTTATTGCTCTGGAATTATCTATTGTATTTTGTCCCTCCGGATTTTATATAAATTCCGCAGGAATATCAAAAACGAATTTTCGAATACTGAGCGGATTGAATTCAACTGGCTGGTGTTCCTCCTGATCGGCATGCTTGCAATATGGCTGATAGTTTTGTTCAGACAAGACGATAAAATAATTTCGGTATCATCTACAATCTTTGTGATTTTGCTTGGTTATTTCGGTATCACGCAGGTGAATGTTTTTGGAACCAAAGCTGTTTCTATCCCCAATGTGGTTTTTATAAATGATGATGAAGAAAAGGATAAAGAGCTTGATACATCATCTCGCCCGGTGAAATACCAATATTCCAATTTAAGCGATAATGAGTCTTTGCAGATACATAATCAGTTGTTGAAAATTTTGGAAAGCGAAAAGCCATTTTTGAATCCGGAGCTGACCCTGGCGGAACTGGCAAAGCTTATTCCTACACATCCCAATAAATTATCCGAGGTTATCAACAAATACGAGCAAAAGAATTTTTATGATCTCATTAACGGGCGGCGCATTCACGAATTTTTCAGACTTCTGAATATGCCTGAAAGCAAGCAATATACCCTGATATCGCTTGCCTATGATTGTGGCTTCAATTCAAAAGCCTCATTCAACCGGAATTTCAAGAAATATACCGGAAAAACACCAAGCGAATATCAAAACAACCAGGATGATGAAAATATCAATAGTGTCAATCCTCACTAAGAAGTATCAACTCTCACAGTTTATTTATTATCAACAATTTGTAACGGAAGGATCATTTGTATCACGGTAACCATTGAGACCTTGCATTAATATTGCCGGGCGATTTTTGCTTTCTGTTTCTTTCAAACTCTTTCAAGAAAAGAAATATGAACACAAGTAAAAATACGGCAAGAGCTGCAGGTTTTATTTACCTGGCTGTAATAATTACCGGAATGTTCAGCCTGGCCTATATTCCTCAAAAACTTATTGACTGGAATAATAGCAGGGTAACATTCAATAATATTACTGCTTCTCTTTTCTTATTCAGGTTTGGCATTTACGGCAGCGTACTTTGTTATGTGGCTTTTACCTTTTTGCCACTTGTCTTATACAAGCTTTTGAGAACAGTTAATGAGTCTCACGCAAGGGCAATGGTAGTATTAGCTTTATTAAGTGTGCCTTTGTCGTTGAATAATCTGCAACATAAATATGCAGCACTAACACTGACCGGGAAGAAATCCTTTCTACAAAATGTTGCAAGAGAAGATTTACAAAGCAAACTAATGTTTTCCCTTCATCAGTATAATGATGGGATTTTGCTTGCAACAGTGTTTTGGGGGCTTTGGCTTTTCCCGTTCGGATTACTGGTTTATAGGTCAGGGTTTATACCGAAATTTTTGGGCATTTTATTGATGTTAGGTTGCGCTGGCTATTTGATAAATTTTACCAGCAATACTTTAATTGAAAATTACTCAAAAATAGGGATAGGAAAATATATGGGTATGCTGCCGGCAGTTGCAGAAATCAGTGTATGTTTTTGGCTGCTATTTTTTGGTTTACAAACAAAGAGAAATGAAAATTAAGAAATTGCAATACGAAGATTTTAAAATCAATGTCAAACTGATCCTATCAGCACTTTGGACTTCCGTAATGTTTCTTTATATCTATGGTGACTATTTTGAATTATACGTTCCTGAAAAAGTTGAAGATCTGCTTAATGGGCAAAACATATTGAATACTCCTTATAAATTGCTTTTTGTAGCAATCATTTTGACACTTCCTTCATTGATGATTTTTCTTTCACTTTTGATGAAGCCAAAATGGAACAGAGTTTTAAATATTTCAATTGGCGTATTTCTAACGCTTTTCACTTTGCTTGCGGGGATTTCATCTTTTACTGAATGGAGAATATTTTATGTGATACTGTCATTTTTAGAAAGCATTATTACATCAATTATTGTATGGAAGGCTTGGCGCTGGCCGAAGAGTCAGTTTGATAAAGAATACAGCTAAATACACTGAAGCAACTAATAAATTTAAATCAATTACTCTTTTATATAAAATATCTAAAATTAAAAAAATGAAACTACTTAAGACATCTCTTTTTGTTGGACTATTGACATTGCTTTTTATCTCTTGTAAAAAATCAGATGCTGATACCGGCAATTCTTATCCTAAACAAGTTAATATCACCTACAGGATTAGCAGCACAACAACTAATAGCCTGGTATCAATAACGTATGATAACGAAACCGGAGAACAGACCAGTACTGATAATTCTGCATTACCATTCACAAAAACCATTACAAAGACTGTAAACAAATACAATATTATAACCCTTGGATATTTTGTTAATCCTGCTCAAACCGTAAAGCTGGAAATATTAGTCAATAACCAGGTTGTAAAGTCCGAAGTATATACCTCCCCTAATTCTGCAATGTCATATACTTTTCAATAACAAAGAAAGGCGGACTTAATATCAAAACAAAAAAAGTACATAGCATGAAAATTTCGCTCAGAATTTATTTAACCTTCATAATCTTTTCAGTATTCTCCTTTTCCTGCAGTAAAGCAAGGTACATTGATGAACCTGGAAACTTAGTGCCCAAAACGGTTGACCAGGATGCTACGCTTCCTTCGATTTCAGTTAACGGTGCGTTGCTACATTCCGAAGCCTTTGGCCCGGAAGACAGCACATTAATTATATGTATTCATGGCGGGCCTGGCGCAGATTACCGTTACATGCTTAATTGCAAAACCCTCGCAACAAAAGGTTATAGAGTTGTGTTTTATGACCAAAGAGGAGCCGGACTCTCTCAAAGATTTCCCAAAAGTTGGTATAAATCCCAAAGCAGCGATGCTATCAATAAAATATTTTACGATGAATTGAGAGGCGTTATAGCTCATTATAAAACATCTGCTTCGCAAAAAGTAATTCTATTAGGGCAATCCTGGGGAGCTATGCTAGCTACAGGCTATACTGGTAAATACCCTGCCGATGTTTACGGCTTAATCGTAGCGGAACCGGGTGGTCTAAAATGGGATGATGTGGTTGATTATATTTCCGAATCCAGGTCTTTCAAGTTATGGAGTGAAGCATTAAATGATGCTACCTATATAGACCAGTTTATGACTGGCAAAGAAGACCAACACGAAATTTTAGATTATAAAGCGGGCTTGATGGGCTCTACCAATGCAATAGTTGGCGACGTAGGTTCTGATTTAGGTAATAATGCACCTTCTTATGTTGCTTCCCGAAGCGGTGCAGTTGTTAATGCTGCATCGTATGAATTGGGCCAAGATTTCAAGCCCGATTTTTCGGCTGGTATCAATAATTTTTCTACCAAAACACTTTTTATATATAGCTCTAACAATAAAGCTTATCCTGATAGTTGGGCGGCAAGGATTGCTGCTGCTTATCCAAACAAAGAGATTTTTAAAGCACAGGGAGTAGGTCACTCAGGAATGTTCGACCATGTGAATTTCTGGACAACAACTATGGAACCTAAGATTATTTCTTATATACAATCATTATAACAACAGACATGAAGGTTATTACTCTAAAATCCATTATAACAATTATTGCTTTTTCATTTTTTCAAAATAAAATGTACGCACAAGCTGTTAATTGGGAAAATACGTCTAAACAAAACAAAAACCTGTTACATGCTAATATAGGAGCAGAATATGGCGTAACGGCTGGTTTGGGCTATCATCACTTAATACCAGTTAAAAGGTTTCCCTTATGGATTGGGGGCGAATTCTCTATACCTGCTGGAAACGAGTTGGCAGATGATTTTAAGGTTAGGTTAGGTACACAAATAAGGATTGCGGGATTAAACCATTTTCAATTTTCAGCAAGAGTTCAAGGTATAGCAAGGCGGTATCACAATCAGTCGGTTACACTTTTCAATTTTGGAAGTGATTTTGCCGGAACGCTGGGCTATTATCGAAAACATTGGTTTTTGGGAGCTGAAGCTGGTTTTGATAAAGCCATTGTTATACACTTTAAACATAGTGATTGGTACAAAAAGAATATCTATGATAATGTTCAGGATGGCTGGTATGAGCCTGCAACGGGAGGCAATTTTTATTATGGATTACAGGGAAGCTATTCCATAAAAAAAGTAGATATTACTATTAAGGCCGGTAAGATTTTGCAACAGGATTTTAAATCGCAGCCATTGCTTCCTTTTTATGGGCAATTGGGTATAAATTTTAGATTTTAAAATGACAAGAATAAACCTCACAACACATGTGGGTGAATGTATAAAGAATGGCAAGATGTTATCATTATGTTCTTCCTCTACCTGTTAAAAAAATGTAAGAAAAGAGAATTGTGCAGTGTTGTTTATTTACTTGAAGTTGTTTGCGTAACTGTATAAACACCCCCGATGACCAACAATGTTGCCAGTACCTTATCCCAACTGAAAAAATCCTGCCCTATAATAATAGCGACTGCCGATGCCACAATGGGTTGCAGGTTCATAAAAATACTGACCGTACTGGCTTTCAGTCTCCCCAATGCAACAGGCATCAGGAAAAAGGCGATAAGCGTTGAAAAAATCAGTGAGAATACCAATAAACCGATAGCCGGTATTTCTGTTTCAGCTCCGAAGATTGGTTGCCGGAATACACCGCCTGACCCGAAAGGAAGAATGATGAGAAAAGCAAAGAGGAACATCCATTTCACAACCGTTACCGGGCCGTATTTTACAGATACGTTTCGGGTCAACATCATATAGGCAGCATAGGACAGCGCACAGATCAGCGCTATTGCAATACCCAAAAGGTCATTTCTACCTTGTGCGCTACTGCTGCCGTAAAGGATGATCAGCGCGGCCCCTGAAACGCTCATCGAAATCCCCATCAATTTCTTCCACCCGATTTTTTCTTTCAGGAACAGAAACGACAGTACCAAAACGATAACAGGTGTGAGTGCCATCATCAGGGCAAAATTTACGGGCGTGGTATATTGCAGGGCAAGTGCAAAGGTAAACTGTGTAGCCACGAAGCCGAGAAACCCGCCAAGTGCCATTATCAGCATATCTTTTGAGGTCACCTTTTCGGATTTGCGCAACAAGCCGATGAACCAGAACACCAGTGACCCGAAGAGCATCCTGATCAGGGTATAACCGGTCGGTGTCATCCATCCCGAAACCAACGCTTTGGTAACAGGTATATTCAACCCGAAAATAGTATTGGCGCATAGAATCGCCACTACACCTTTTGTTTTGCTGTTCATCTACTTATTTCAAATAGTTACCGGGCATTACTTTGTCCAAAAGACAGGAAAGTTGCTTGCTTCGCCGTAATCTTTTATCTGCTCTATATTTTTCAGCATTTTCATATCATCTGCTGATATTTTAAAGTCTACATCCGCATTGTTTTTCATATTTTTCGGATTGGCTGTTTTGGGTAATGGCAACAATCCTAATTCAAGGCAGTAACGGATGGCCAATTGCGGTACGCTTACATCATATTTTTCCGCCATTTTTATTACTTCCTTATTCTTCATTAATTCCCCGTGTGCTATTGGCGAATAGGCTTCTACAAGGATGTTGTTTTGTTTACAATAGTCTACCAATTCAAACGGCGTATTGCTGATATGCGCTAATACCTGGTTTACCATCGGCTTAACTGTACCGCCTGCCACTATATTTTCAATATCCGTTTGCTGGAAATTTGATACGCCGATGGCCCGCAGCTTTCCTGCTTTATAAGCATCTTCCAAAGCCTGCCATGCTTCCCTGTTGCCGTCAAAGTGGCGGTCTTCCTTTCCATATTCCGCCCAGGGTTTCGGACTGTGGATGATCATCAGGTCTATATAATCAAGTCCCAATAATTTTAATGAGTTGTCAATGGAAGCAACCGCCTGTTCATACGATTTAACTTCTGCAGCCAGCTTTGTGGTTATAAATAGTTCTTCTCTTTTTACACCACAAGCCTTAATGCCTTCGCCGATACCTCTTTCATTGCCATAAGCCTGTGCGGTATCAATATGCCTGTACCCGATCTCCACGGCATCTTTTACTGCCTGTGCTACGGTTTCATCGCTGATAAACCAGGTTCCCAAGCCTATTTTCGGAATTTCAACCCCATTTAAGAGGGTATAGCTTTCTTTTAAAATCATCTTTTTTATTTTATTAATTTGCTGATTATTGTATGGTGTATCCTGCATGAATGAGGGTTACCTGACCGATAATAAAACTTGCCCCATCACTGCAAAGGAAAAGAACAACGGGTGCAACTTCTTCTGCACGACCCAAACGCTTTATCGGCACAACTTCTATCAGATCCTCCATAGCTTTTTTTATCACCACTTATATGGTTGCGCCATCAATCACATACCTGTAACGGGCCTCTTTGTTTACCACCTTATCCCAGGCATCATTTACTTCTTCGGCTTTGATGATTTGTATCTGCGGATAGATTTTATTTTTAGCACAATAATCCATTACTTCCTGTGTTTCGGGTATGCCGCCAATCAGCGATCCGTTAAAATTAACACGGTTAAAGATCATGTTGAAGTTGTTAATGGTAAGTTCTCCACCTATTGGCTGTCCTACCTGGGTGAAAAAACCGTAAGGTTTCACACAGTCTGTGTAGCTGGACATCTCATAAGCATAGGGAACGGTAGAAATCATATAATCCAGCTTACCCATCCAGGGCTTTAATTTTTCTTTTATTTGTGCAGCAACTGCTTCACCAGCCAATGTTGCACTGCCTGCTGTTACTTTTGAATTATCTCCTTCGCCTACTACAATTACCTCCTTAGCACCGAAGCGTTTGATATCGTTTACTTTTGACGGTGAAGTGGTAAAAGCATACACTTCTGCACCTTTTGATACTGCCAGTTGTATGGCCATGTGACCTAAACCACCGATACCCACTACGCCTACCTTGTCGCCTTTTTTCATACCGTATTTCATCAAGGGCGAATATGTTGTTATCCCTGCACAAAGCAAGGGGGCAGCGTATTCCAGGCCTATGTTGTCTGGGATTTTAATGGCAAAATGGTCTCTTACTACAATATTATTGGAATACCCCCCTTGTGTGATGCCTGATGGCGAAGACTTTTCCGGAGCACCGTAAGTGCCTGTAAAACCAGTTGTTTCGCAATGGTGTTCTTCGCCATTCTTACAACTCTCACATTGCATGCAACTGTTTACCATACAGCCAACCCCGGCTTTGTCGCCAACCTTGAATTTGGTTACATTTTTGCCTATGGCAGTTACAATTCCTGCTATTTCGTGTCCGGGAACCTGCGGATATTGCTGTTTTCCCCAATGCCCCCTGATTGTATGGATGTCTGAATGACAAATGCCCGAATATTTGATTTCGATCAAAATGTCGTTATCGCCAACGGGTCTGCGTTCAAATGTCCAGGAACTTAACTTGCCTGTTTCATTCCTTCCGGCATAACCTCTTGATTTAATATTGTTACTCATACGTTCTGAATTGTTGGATTGCGAAAAAATATGCAAAGGGCTTGCAAGCACTATACCTGTGCCTGTCAAAGCTGTTTGCCGGATGAATTTTCTTCTTGACGGTTGTTTATTGTTATCAGTCATAATGAAGCTGTTTTAATTTTATCCTTATCTCGGAATTATCCTTATGGTGGCTGCCTTTGCCCGCTCTCCAATCATGGAAGCGAGATATGGACTGCTGCTGTACTTCGTTCTATAAGCCTCATCAATCTTAGTGTTCAGCTCTTCATTTTGTAAAGGTGCAAAATTTACTTCCCGGATCATACCTGCTGCATCTATGCGACCAGCTTTTTGTTTAATAGCCGACTGATACCAACGACTGCTTTTACCATTATAAGCACGTACATATAACGCTCCATCCACCACCACTTCCCATATCCAGGTGGGCGTACCGTAAGAAACACCATCTGCACGGAATGGCGATATTTTTAAATCATTTGCCCTGTCAATATTTTGCAGTTCTTCTGTTGAAAATTTTGTATTTCCTGTGCTCATTTTCAATTATTTTTTAGATACTGTTTTTGACAGTATGTTTTTTGCATCGTCTGCCTGCTTTTTACCGATGTGTTTTTCTATCAGATCAAAAGCCTGTATCAACTGGCTTTCCGTAAGGCCTGTA
This sequence comes from Chitinophagaceae bacterium, assembly GCA_019638615.1. Lineage (GTDB taxonomy): Bacteria > Bacteroidota > Bacteroidia > Chitinophagales > Chitinophagaceae > Agriterribacter. The sequence continues at coordinate 10,654 of JAHBTL010000053.1, forward strand.
TTCATTCCCATTCCGATATGTGCCTGTAATTGTCCTGCTGTTCCCGACATGGAAGCTAATGCTGCAATCGTAACTAATTCTCTTTGCTGAAGGGTAAGCACATCGCTCGCAAAAATATCGGCAAACAAATGTTCTTTTAAAAATGCGTCAATACGGGGTGCAAATTCCCCGAACCCGGGTGCAGGTTTGGATTGAGGCGTTTTTGTCAATGTTTCCAACACTTTTCTGCCCTGTTCGTATTTCTCAGCAACATTGGTTTCAATTACAATTTCCTTTCCCTCCTTATCTGCAATGCCTTTGGCTTTTCTTTCGCTCAATACGGACTGAAATGTACCGAGCGCATTCAAACTTCTCGGAAAACCGCAATAGGCATAGAGCTGTACCAATGCTTCTTTTATTTCGTTAACGGTAACTCCTGCATCCAATGCCGCGTTTAACTGGATTTTTAAGTTTCCCAGATCTCCCGTTGCCGTCAATGCTGAAATAACTGCTAAACTTTGTTGCTGCGCATTGAGGCTGTCGGCGTTATTTTGTGCATTCATCGTATATACGTTTAGGATTAAGACAAAAAACAATTTCCATTTTACAAATTTGCTTTTGCTCATCACTTTCAGGTTTATTTTGTATTCACTTCGTTAAATTCTTCGTCCGTTACAGGCTTTAACCATGTTACATTTTGCTCTCCCTCGTAATTGGTAAGGGCAATATGTACCATTTTTGTATTGGCAGTGGCTCCGTGCCAATGCTCTACGTTTTCGGGAATATTTACCACATCACCTTTCTTAATGCGTTGTGCAGGTTTTCCTTTTTCCTGGTAGAAGCCCTCGCCCTCTGTGATAATTAAAACCTGTCCTTTGGGGTGGGTATGCCAGTGGGTTCTTGCTCCTGCCTCAAACGTTACGCTGCCCAAAGCAAAGTCGTTGTTTTTATCCCTTGCCAGTAATGGTTGTAAAAAGGCATTACCGCTAAACCAATCGTTCGATAGCTTTTCTCCTTTCGGAAAAAGAGAAGTGTTGTTCTCGTTCATTTTATTTTGATTTTTATTGTTATTACAGGATGTTGCTGCAATCGCGCCTGCTATAAGCATTACAAATGCCGTTGCTTTTATGGTTGTTTTTATTCTCATTTCTTACGCTATTTATCTAATTCAAATTTAGCAATTATTGTACCGCTGACTTTAAAGGCTTCCAAACCCGACGTGATTTTTCCCAATGAGATCAATCCGTTGGAGTACCCGAAATCTTTATAAAATAAAGCGATGTTGCCCCACGGTTCATAATAGGTAATATCTCCGACTGACGGATCAAAACCGCTTGGGGCATCTTTGGAAGTAAGTTTTTTGGGTAGCTGATTGATCTTTTCGGTACGGTTATAATCTTCCATTTCCAATGTCAAAGGAAACGAAGTCACAAAATCCCTGCTGGTGGGATTGTCGTACAGTATAGCCGTAGCGGTTTTTTGCCCGATGGTTATTTTTACTTTTATACTGTCCATTTTTGAAACATTATTTATGTTATTTTTTTCGGTTGGGTTATCATTTCCATTACTGGCATAAAGCTGTGTGCAGATGAGCATAAGCAATAGGTAGGATATTATTTTCATCATATCTTTTCTATTTTGGATTAAAATGATACTGCAAAGTTCGGCAATGTTGTTTGTACCCTGTTTATACAGAATACTGTTCTTTTTACCAGTTTTACGGATGTAGAACTTTGAGATAATGCTATTGGTGGTAGTTGAGCTATTTGTATAAACTTGTTGGATATATAATGCAAGTTGCAGGTGGTGCGAGGCGGCAGAGCTAACAGCTATTTCCCAACAATTTCATTTCTAAAATGAATGCCCCATTTCAGAAACTCATCTAAAAGTTTGTCCGTTGACCTGCCAGGCGGAGTTAAAGAATATTCAACGGTTACAGGAAATGTATCTGTTCAAAGGAGAAAGAATCAGCATATTTGTGTAAATTTATCTATATTCAAATAATATCCTTTTAAGTAAGCACGTATAGAAGCTTTGGGATTGATGGAAAAAATTGACCTTCAACTAAAATGGATAATATGGAAAATTCAATGAACAAGGAGAATTATAAAAAACTCCTGCTGATGCTCTTTATATCATTTTGTGTTATGTATGCTGTGATGTTTCTTAATGTAGATAAGCTTGATCACGTTTATTTAAGTTTAACCAGGATGTATATGTCATTACTTATGGTAGCTCCAATGGCGGTATTGATGCTGATATTAATGCGAAAAATGTATTCAAACAAAAAAGTAAACACACTTATAATTTTATCGGGGGTTGCTGTCTTTATTATATCTTTGACGTTGTTAAGAACGCAGACCCCAATAGGAGACAGGCAATACATGAAGGCAATGATACCTCATCATTCTTCTGCTATTTTGACTAGTAAACACGCAGATATACAAGATGCCGAGGTAAGAGAGCTTTCAAGGAAAATTATTGCATCCCAAGAAAGAGAGATACTCCAAATGAAGGCAATTTTGGAGAGGATGGAGAATGAAAAGTAAAGACTGTAACACCGCTTCATTAAAAGCAAGCGACAAGCTCCTTCTTTTGTACACAGTTTACTTTTTGTACAGAACATAGTTCTTTTTACCGTTTTACGGATCGATGACTTTTGATACGTCAATATGAGTGTCTTCAGATTTCAAATGAGCTAACCGGTACCCTTCATTTTTTGCAAGCCAGGGAAGTATTATCGGAAAGAATGCATTTGTTATTGTTGTGTAATTTCTACAAACATGTTTTAGGCATTCCGAAAGAAAAGCGGGAAAATCATTTTTTTAAGAATTGGCATTTAATATAAAAATTTTTGTTTTAACCTTGCGACCTTATCCCGTTAACTTTATGCTGCAAGAAAAAAAGAAAATTATCCTGCTGATTGAACCCAACTCATTATTAAGAGAAGCCTACGCAAAATTTTTAACCATATATGGTTATGAAGTAATCCAAAACAGCATGGGAACAGACATAGACGATTTACGTCAAACAAAAAAAATAGATATTGCGATAGTCAACGTTCGGCTAAATAGTATTTCAGGCATAGACGTAATTAGAACCATCAAAAACATAATGCCCGAAGTTAAAGCCGTTGGTATATCCTTCACCTTCCAGACCAGCTATGCTAAAGATTTAAAAGCCGCTGGCGCAAATGCATATTTACTTAAAGGAACGGATGAAAAAACTTTGCTATGCGTATTGAAGGAAGTATTTGATGATAAAGAATATTTTGTTACTCAATAATACCCACCCGCACCGGTCAGTGTTTTCCACTTTCCCATTCTTGTTCTTCCAAATAATAATTGTCTTAACTCCTCATAAGCTAAATTATTTTTCTTAAAGGTTTCACTGCCGATTCCTCTTTTCCCGGTCACTTATGCAGCAAAGATAGTCCGGTTTGCTGGACCTGTAAAGGCCAGATAAAGCGAATGCCTTTCGCATGCCAACTTGTGTTCGTTTACTGCACAATAAGGCTCTCTTTCATCCAACGATTACTTTATTGTGTTTGATATAATATTCGAGCTCCCGAAGCTTTTTAGTCATTTCATAATCCATATAGGTAATATTCTAACGAAAGAACGGCAGATATCTGACTACAACGCGGCTATTTTCCCCAAACTCATTATTGCTAACGATCCATACGCACTGCCATTCATTGCACTGCAATCAGGACCGTACTTCTCCTGAGATATAAATTGGTGTCTTGCTTTTGACATATTCCCTAAATTTACCGTAACTAAATTGAATTACATTTCTGCTCACTTTTTAAGGCAAAGCAAATAAATAGCAGAGAACTAACTTTTTAAAAGTAGCGCATGATAAAGTTTTCAGGAATTAGAACTACATTAAGCAAAGGAGTTGTCGTTCCGAGTTTGATTTTCATTATCGGAATTTGCCTGTTGTCTGCCCTTTACCCAAGGCTCACAGAAAACCTGCTCAGCTCCGTTAAGGATTTTATATTTGTTAACCTCAACTATGTCTATGTTTGGTCGGTAACGATTTTTGTCCTGTTCCTGATTTATCTGATGTTCAGTAAATACGGTAATATCCGGTTGGGAAGAAATGACAGCAAACCGGATTACTCATTCTTTTCGTGGATTTCGATGCTGTTTGCTGCGGGTATGGGTATCGGGCTTATGTACTTTAGTGTTGCCGAGCCGATGCAGCATTATTCCAATGAAATATTTTCGGGAAATACCGCTGTCAAACGTGCTAAAGATGCACAGTTATACACTTTTTTTCATTGGGGTATTCATGCCTGGGCGATTTATGGGATTGTAGGATTATCGTTAGCCTACTTTGCTTATCGCTATCGCCTGCCGCTCTCTCTCCGGAGTTGCTTTTATCCATTATTGAAAGATAAAATCAAGGGTAAATGGGGTAATGCCATTGATGTGTTTGCGCTCTGCAGTACATTTTTTGGGATTACCACTACGTTAGGATTTGGCGTGGTTCAAATCAATTCGGGGCTGGAAACTTTGGGAGTTTTACCAGGAAGCAGCTTTATGTATCACGTATTGATTGTGGCAGTGTTGGTTTCTCTTTCCATTATTTCCGCCGTAAGCGGTGTAGATAAAGGGGTAAGAATATTGAGCAACATCAACATTATAAGTGTTGTAGTTCTATTGCTGTTTGTTTTACTTCTGGGTCCTACCGTATATCTGATAGGAAGCTTTACCGAAGGCATAGGAAGTTACATCAACAACTTCTTCAATCTTACATTCAATACACACGTATATGAAGCAGAAACACAACCGTGGTTTTATAACTGGACAATACTGTATTGGGCGTGGTGGATTTCGTGGTCGCCTTACGTTGGGTTATTCATCGCCAAGATTTCCAAGGGACGAACGATAAAGGAGTTTGTAGCAGCCGTTTTAATCATTCCTACCTTATTTAATTTTATCTGGATGTCGGTTTTTGGAAACAGCGCGATATGGTTTGACCAACATATCGCCAACGGAGCATTGAGCCAGCTTGCAAGTAATCCTGATGCACTGATGTTCCGCTTCTTAGAATACCTGCCTTTAGCCAAAATAATCAGCTTTTTGGTTATTGCTATTATTATTATTTTCTTTGTTACCTCTGCCGATTCGGGTATGTTCGTGATGAACAGCATTGCTACAAAAAATGCCCGGATTTCCCCCAAATGGCAGACTATCGGATGGGGTGTCTTACTCGCAGTACTCGCCCTGATGTTGCTGAATGCCGGAGGGTTAAACGCCCTACAAAGCATGACACTGATAACTGCTTTACCATTTTCAATTATTATGCTGCTTTTCATCGTCAGTTTGGTCAAAGCATTATCCATTGACAGAAATTATTATGAACGGGACTTTTCGGTGACGACTATTCCATGGTCAGGAGAGTCTTGGAAAAAGCGTTTGAAACAAATAGTCTCGTTCAATGATGCTCAATCTGTTAATATTTTTATCGGTACAGCGGTAAAAGAAGCATTTTTGGAATTGCAACAGGAATTTGCCAAAAACAATATTGAAACGAAAATCAATTCTTACGAAAATCCGCAAAGAATTGAAATTGAAATCCCGTACAATATCGTAAATAATTTTGTGTACGGTGTAAAAAATGATTCAAAAATAATATCTGATTACCTGCTCAGTGAAGATAATCTGCCAGAGGTAGGAAATAACCGGACGTCCTTTCCGAAATCTTATTTTGGCGACGACAGAGAGGGATATGATGTCCAACTTTTTACGAAAAACGAACTGATATCCGATGTACTGAAACATTATGAACGGTTTATAGAAATTATTTCCGAAGAAAGAAATAAAATATTTATCAGCAGCGATACTAACCGGAATATGAGATGAGTTTTAAAGGCAATAGTTTCTGATCTACTTAGTGTATACAACTTTTTACAAAAACGTATACATCAATCCCTTTGCCGTCAAAGGCTCTTTCCACGACCCAGCTTCAGCATAAATTCAAAACAAACAGGATAAATTTTAATTTTGACCGGAATTATATAGTTAGTAGCTTGAATATAAATACCCTTTCAGGAGAGTTTCAATTAAGCTGAAAATTAAACTATGACCAGGATGAATTGTTTTACAATTTTATTTCAGGCGTTCTTAATAATGTCGCTTCTGCATCCGGTGAAAGCATTACTGGCACAGAATAAGAATTCCATGTCAATCCCTGTACACGAGTTACCTGAGATTGAAGAAATGCCTGATCCCCTTACCATGAATGACGGAGCAAAAGTTACCACATCAGATCAATGGCAAATACGTCGCCGGGAGATGATTCGTATTCTTGAAGATTATGAATACGGACATATGCCTCCACCCCCCGGAAATGTGAAAGCTACGATTATAACAGCTCAGTCTCGCGTTTTCGCAGATAAAGACAGCACTCTTGAAGCTAATTATCGTAAACTACACCTCACATTTGGTCCCGATGCAGCATGCGGATTTGATCTTGGTATATTTACACCGGGGGGAACGTCTAAAGCAGGATATCCCGTATTAATATCACTTGGTTTTAGCGCCGATAGTAAGAGTATCTTTTCTGCTGCTGAGGCATTGAAACGCGGATATGCGGTGGTCACAATCCCTTATAATGAACTTGGCGCTGATGCTCAAAATTGGCGGGAAACGGCATTTTTTCCACACTATCCGGGATACGACTGGAGAGATTTCTCTGCATGGGCATGGGGTATATCCCGTGCTGTGGACTATTTGGAGACTGATTCAACTATTGATAAAGATAAAATCATTATAACCGGCGTTTCGCGCAATGCCCAGGCTGTAATGCTTGCAGGCGCTTTCGATGAGCGTATTGCCATGAGCGCCCCGGTAGCAGGAGGCATGGCATTACGTTTTTCAGGTAAGGAGATGGGGAACGGACTTGGCCAGGGGATTACTGAAGTTATTGATCAGAACACCTATTGGTTTGGACCTAATTTCGAAAAATTTAGAAATCAAACCCCAAGACTTCCCTGTGACCAACACTGGCTTCCTGCGCTCACAGCGCCCAGGCTCTTTATCATGTGCAATGCCTATAGCGATCAGTATGGCAGGGCTTATGCGGCAATACAAACATTTTTAGGCGCCAAGCCTGTGTATGAAATGTTCGGCGTTAATGAAAATCTTGGTATGCATTTCCGTGAAGGCAGGCATGGCAGGACACAGGAGGACTGGGATGCATTACTGGATTTTGCCGACCAAAAACTACTGGGGAAAGCTGGCACAAGGATATTCAATGAAATTCCACCGCAGGAGAAAACGCCATAAAAAGTTATCAATAATGGCTATGTGGATTGATAATTGAGTTTATTGAACACGATCATCCCCCGTTACCTACGTGCTGTTGCAAGCTGAACCACTATACTGGAATATTGAAAAAAGTGAAGGTAATGGCAAAATAGTTGCTTATTCAGGCAGCATTTCATTGCTGCAGGTATTTTCAGCGAATCTGTAAACAGATCAAAAGCGAAATAGCGAAAAAGCCCAAAGGCAAAATCGTAGTCAGCCCTTTTAAAAAAATTATTTCCCGATAACTTTTTTCCTGTGCAGCATTCCCCAATTTCGTAAAGCATCTAATACTTTATCTAAGGTCCTGGCGTGTGCCGTAAGCTCATACGTTACAGTTGGCGGAAACGATTCAATAACCGTTCGCTTTACAAAGTGATTAGCTTCCAGATCTTTTAATTCTTTGGAGAGCATTTTATCGCTGATGCCTTCTACCTCGCGGGCAATTTGTTTAAACCGTTTAGTGCCGCCCGACAGAGAAACTAAAATCGGGAGCTTCCAGTTCCCGTTCAATGCTTCCATAGCATCTCTCACGGCCCGAATACCGGTGGCATCGCATTTAGCTTCCGCTTTTTTCTGTGTTATCATAATTATATGCAAAACTATAACTTACCGAAAGGATAGCACTAACCTACAGGTAAGTACTAACGTATGGTTAGCAAATATAAATAACTTTGTACCAGAAAAATCGCTTCACGCAAAAAATATAAAATGAGCAACATCTTAATTACGGGAGCATCAGGGCGCCTTGGAGAATTGGTTATCTATTCACTTCTGGAAAAAGGCATCGAAGCCAATCAGATTTCGGCATTGGTAAGAAACCCGGAAAAAGCCGAAGCTTTGAAGAATAAAGGCGTGAACTTAAAAATTGGAGATTATGACAATTACGCATCATTGGTAAATGCGTTCAAAGGAGCAGACAAGTTGTTGTTTGTTTCGGCAAACGATATGAATAAACGTGTATCCCAACACGAAAATGTGGTAAAAGCTGCAAAAGAGGCTGGGGTAAGGCACGTTGTTTACACCAGTATTGAACGGAAAAATGAAACTGAAAAATCTCCTTTATGGGTGATTACGGAAGCGCATCTGAGTACGGAAAAATGGCTGAAAGAGAGCGGGCTAACCTATACTATTCTCAAAAACAACCTGTATATGGATTATATTCCTGTTTTTATTGGCAATAAAGTGTTGGAAACGGCAACCATTTATCTGCCTGCAGGAAACGGAAAAGTGAGCGCTGCCCTGCGTTCTGAATATGCAGAAGCTACAGCCAATGTGCTTACTTCGGAAGAACACGAAAACAAAGCCTACGACTTTACAAACGTGGAAGCGTACAGCTATAACGATGTGGCAAAATACATTTCCGAAATCACGGGAAAAACCATTCAATACGTTTCGCCAGGTGCAGACGAATTTATGCAGGCACTTACCGATGCAGGTGTTCCTGCCGAAGGCATCGGGGTGTTGTTGGGTTTTGCGGTAGCACAAGACCAGGGTGATTTGGATTTTATAAGCAAAGATTTGGAAAACCTGCTGGGCAGAAAACCAACCGCATTGAAGCCGTATTTGGAAACCGTTTATTCATCTGAAAACTAAAAATTATGACATCAAAAACCTGGAACATTATCCTTTGGATTCTACAAATTTTAGTGGGCGGTATGTTCACCATGGTAGGGTTTATGAAAACAGTAACGCCTCTCGATGGGTTAATAAAAATGGGAATGACCTGGATAGAATGGTCGCCAATTTTACCTCGTTTTGTGGGTATCTGTGAACTGTTGGGAGGTTTAGGTTTAATCTTGCCGGCATTACTTCGCATTAAGCCAAACTTAACAATAGTTGCGGGTTATTGCCTTGCTTTTGTAATGGTATTGGCTGTAATTGTTCACTTTATGATAAACCAAGCCTCTACTATCGGAATGCCTGTTTTATTGGGAGTTCTTTCTTATTTAATTGCTTGGGGAAGAAGTAAAAAAGCACCTGTTCTGGCAAAAGCATAATTTAAGTTTGTAAAAAATGAAGATAGCAGTTATTGGTGCTTCGGCAGGAATTGGCCTGGAAACCGTGAAAAGAGCATTGGACAGAAGCCATAGTGTAACCACGCTTTCCCGTTCAAAAATTGGCATAGCGGACAATGAAAATCTGACCCAAATAAACGGCAGTGCCACCAACAAAGCCGACCTGCAAAAAGCATTGGAAAATGCCAAAGCGGTATTGGTCACGCTCGGCACCGGCAAAAGTATAAAAGCGACCACTTTATATTCGGATTTTGGAAAATTGTTGGTTGAAATTCAACGGGAAAGCAAGCTTGATATTCCTTTTATTATCGTAACCGGATTTGGTGCAGGCGAAAGCATAAAATACGCCCCGTTTTCGGCAAAATTGATGATGAATCTTCTGTTGAAAGCCGTTTATGCGGACAAAACCAAAATGGAGGAAATGATTGCCGGCTCGGATATGAACTGGACAATCGTGCGTCCCGGTTTTTTGAAGAACGGTACCTTAACCGAAAGCTATACGGTTGAAAACCGCTTATACAAGGGCATTAAGATGGGAAAAATAAACCGTGCGGACGTAGCGGATTTTTTAGTCAAACAAGCTGAGCAAAATACCGAAGCGAAAAAGTATGTTACCATTCGTGCGAACTGAAACAGGAAAAAATGTTGCAAAAAATAAATGATTCGAGAATTGACCTAGGGTTCATCTCAACGCTCTATCCCGGTTTGGCGGTTTCGAACAACGAGACGGGCATTGGGAGCATCGGGCAGATTGACCACCCAAAAGCGTCCCGGAACTTGTTAGTGCCAATGCATCCGCACGAAAATGATGAAATCCTTTCATACTTCCGCACCGGGAAATGTGAACATAAAGATTCGGAGGGGTTCGTCGAAAATATCGGAGGCAAGAAACTGATGTTGATGAAAGCAGGAAAACGGTTTTATCACGAAGAACGAATTTCGGGCGAAGAGGAAGAATTTGAGGGATTGCAGATTTTTATCCGTCCCGGCAAAAAAGATATGAAACCCGAAGTCGTTTTTTTGAACCTGGAGCAAATGCACAGCGAAAACCAATGGCGTTTGCTGGCTTCACCAACCGGAGAAACAACCTTTCGGTTCAGTAGTCAAACCTGGATTTATGATATGAAATTATTGGCAGGATACGAAACGACATTACCGGAATTAGTACGGGAAAATCTGACCTGTTTGTTATACGTGTTTCAGGGAAATGCAACCATAAAATCAGAAAACCGGGCAGATATTTCACTTGCCAAAATGGAAAGTGTTGTTATCAAAAACGAACCGATTGCCATAACCACCGATAAGGACACCGAATTAGTGCTGTTCGTTACCGATGAGCAAGCCGAAGTTTTTAAGGACGGAATGTTTAGTGGAAATAAAATTGCTTTTGTACGAAGCTAAACTATATGACAAAACTGAAGAATACTGCTAATAATATAGTTGAACCCTTAAAAAGTTAAGGGAATTAAGGAACGTTAAGGAAACAGCCACGAACCACTTAACGTATCTTACGCCCTAATGGTTTTTATGGAAGATCATGAAGCAAATGCAAATTGACAATTTAAAAAAAGAAAACATGAAGGTAGAAATCTGGAGTGACGTGATGTGTCCGTTTTGCTATATCGGAAAGCGAAAATTTGAAACGGCATTAGCACAATTTGAACATAAAGATAAGGTTGAAGTTGAATGGAAGAGTTTTCAGCTTATGCGTGATTTGACAACGAAACCTAACCAAAGCCTTGCCGGATTTTTGGCAGAAAACAAGGGGATGAGCATGGAAGAAGCGAAGGATAACCTGGCTTATGTATCGCAAATGGCGGAGCAAATCGGCTTGAAATACGATATGGATAAAGCCATTCCGGCGAACAGTTTCAATGCTCACCGTTTTGCCCATTTTGCCAAAGCCAACGGAAAGCAGGACGAAGCGGAAGAAAAGCTGTTTCAGGCGTATTTTACCGAAGGAAAAAACATTGATGATTTTTCCACGCTTCTTTCACTGGGAAAAGCAATCGGTTTGGACTCCGGTACCTTAAAAATGGCTTTGGAAAACGGAAGTTATGCTGGGGATGTACGTACTGATGTGTATGAAGCTCAACAAATTGGCGTGCGAGGTGTTCCGTTTTTTGTATTCAACAGAAAACAAGCCGTTTCAGGAGCACAGGAATCGCAGACATTTTTGCGTGTGTTGGAAAGATCTTTTGCCGAATGGCGAAAAGAAAATCCCGAAGCAGCGCCGGGAGTAATTGACGGACAGTCTTGTGCTTCGGATGGAAAATGTAATTAAATCAAATATCAATTAACAAATAAAACAGGTAAAATGAAAAAAGCAGGATTAATTTTATCAGCATTTGCAATGCTGGTTTTGACAGCATTTACTGTACAGAGTCCCTGGAAGTCAGATCCTCCGCATTCAGAATTAGGATTCAGCATCACTCATATGGGCATCTCCGATGTTACGGGAACATTCAATGATTTTACGGCAACTGTAAGCAGCAGTAAAGAAGATTTCAGCGATGCCGTAGTAGAAGCTACCATTAACGCAGCTTCCATTAACACACGGGTTGAAGCACGTGACGGGCATCTGAAAGGCCCGGATTTCTTTGATGCCGAAAAATATCCTCAAATTACTTTTAAAAGCACGGGGATAAAAAGTATTGGAAAAGGCAAATACAAACTCACCGGAAATCTTAGCGCAAAAGGCATTACCAAAATAGTGGAAATGGAATTGTTTTACAGAGGAACAATTGAACACCCGCAAACCAAAAAACCGGTCGCAGGGTTTAAACTTTCCGGAACGATCAAGCGTTCAGACTTTGGAATCGGTTCGGCATTTCCCGCTCCTATGCTGGGCGATGAAGTAGCCATCACTGTAAACGCGGAATTTCAGCAGTAATCGTTTCCCTTTCAAAAGAATGGCAAAAAAATTCGAATTCGGCATTTCCACTTTTGCCGATGTAATGCCCGACCCGCACACAGGCAAAACAATTTCACAGGCGGAACGCATCCGGCAGGTAGTGGACGAAATTGTTTTAGCCGATGAGCTGGGCATTGATTTTTATGGTGTAGGCGAACATCACCGAGCCGATTTTGCCGCCTCTGCTCCTGCCATTATTTTGGCTGCGGCTGCGGGCAAAACCAAAAGCATCCGGTTGGGAACTGCCGTCACGGTTTTATCTACAGACGACCCTATCCGTGTGTACCAAAACTTTGCTACACTTGATGCTATCAGCAACGGCCGTGCAGAGTTGATCGTGGGCAGAGGTGCGTTTACCGAAACATTCCCGTTGTTCGGTTACGACCTCGGTCAATATGATTTATTGTTCAAAGAACGGATAGATTTACTGCTCAAAGCACGGGACAACGAGTTTGTAACGTGGAGTGGAAAAACACGCAGCCCTATACGCAACCTTGGCGTATATCCACGCACCGAAAAACCGCTGAACATCACTATGGCATTAGGCGGAACGAAACAAACGGTGATAAACGCCGCAAGATTAGGTTTACCCGTGGTGCTTGCGGTATTAGGTGGATATTTACCCAACTTCGGTCAGTATGGTCAGTTGTACCGCCACGTGGCACAGGAAAGCGGACACGACATCAGCAAACTGAAATTCGGTGTACAGTCACACGGTTTTGTACTCGGCAACAGCAAAGAAGCTGCGGACAGCTTTTTCCCCTATGCGGAACTTTACCGGAATCGTTTGTGGAGTGAACGGGGTTTCCCGCCTTTTACCAGATATGAATTTGACAATGCCCGTGCTCCCGGAAACGGATTGTTTGTAGGCAGCCCGCATGAAGTGGCTGATAAAATTTTACTGCTTCGTGCACACCTGGGTATTGATCGGTTTATCATTCAGTTTACAGGAACAATGCCACCCGGTTTGGTGAAAGAAGCTATCCGTGTTTATGCCACACAAGTTGTTCCGCTTGTAAACAAAGCGCTTGAAAATGAAGTATAACGCCACAGCAATAATTTGATATGACATTCTATGATTTTGAAGCCCAACAACTCAACGGAGCAAATGTGGGCATGAATGAATACAAAGTGAAAACCGTGGTGGTGGTAAATACTGCCAGCAAATGCGGGTTTACACCACAATACGAAGGACTGGAAAAACTATATAAAAAGTACAAAGACCGGGGGCTGGTTATTTTGGGGTTTCCGTGTAATCAGTTTGGGAAACAGGAATCAGGCACATCAGATGAAATTCAGGAATTTTGCCGGTTAAACTACGGAGTGAGTTTTCCTATGTTTGAAAAAATTGAAGTGAACGGAGCAAACGCACACCCTCTTTACAAATTTCTGAAATCCAAATTGAGTGGGATTTTCGGACGTAGAATCAAGTGGAATTTTACAAAATTCGTAATTGATAAAAACGGCAATCCCGTGAAACGATTTGCGCCTTATACCAAGCCCGCAAAAATGGAAACGGTTATTCAGAAATTGCTGTAATAGCTAAAAACAACAGACGCTGCAAGGGTTTGACGTAATATGCACTAAATGACGATTACAACGTCATTTTATTCAATATTCACTGCTAAATATATCTGTTCCGCATTTAATATTTATTACCCGACAGCAATGATTTGCTGCCCAAATATATTCCCGAATTGCCGGAATGTCAGCAACGCTACATCGAGCGATTGGCGTTTATCTGCTTCGTTCTCCGTTAGCGCATCTAAATATTGTGTAAATGCTGCCCATTTTTCTTCTGCTTTATCTCCATAACCCGAAAAAAAAGAAAATCCTTTTGAAATGCCGATCTTTTTCAGCATTTCAACGATGTACGGACCACCGATGACCGAGCCCTCCAATACATATAATGCAGACATAGCCTGCAAGCTGTTTTCTATTGCAGGTGGATTTGGAATTGGCAACGCATCTGTTTCACCGCCCAATTCGTATATGTCAGTCCGGATATAAGAAGCATTACGGCGTTCGGTATAATCCGGCAGGATCTTATCGGTTATATAAGGTGCTGCCGCTTTTTCCACCGCTGCAAAATATGCATAGAAATACTTCAATAAATCAATATAATCTTCATCAGTCCTGATTGACTTAATGCGGAGAACTACGATTTTCTCCACTTCCTGGTGAATCTTTCTTGTTGATTGTTTTAAAATCTCACTTGGTTTCATAATGTTTGTAACTGATTCTTTTAAAAATGGTGAGCCTGCCTTTTATCCCGCCGATCGCTGTACGATAATGTCCAATAGTTTCTCGAAACGGGCCCTGTATTTTTCAGTTATCACTCCTTTGTCATCAAAAAGCTCACTTCTTTGTATCGGTATGCTCAGGGGTGCTGTCCATGCTCTTAATGATTTGGCAACTGCGTCCATTGCGTTGATGCCCTGCATTGCCTGCACACCGTCTGCCCAGCATACCAGGCCTATTATTTTTCCCGTCAGATAAGGCTGGGGCAGTTTGGCGCTGTATTCCAGCCAGTCCAGGCAGTTTTTCATCACACCCGTCATACTGCCATGATAAAGCGGCGTAAGCCATATGTGCACATCGGCTTCACGGAAGATGTGGTTCATTACCACAACCGAATGGGGTGTATTTTTTAGCGTAATATCAAACAATGGTATCCCCGATTCAGCAATTCTAAACACGTTCGTTTCAACCCCCAGCCGGGTAAGCTGTTCCTTTAAAAAATCCGAAAGACGTTCGGAAGCAGCATTTTCTCTCCGTTCCAATGCACCGTTAAATATCAACGCTTTCATTATAGTTTTATTTTCGCCAGAACTTCTTCATATTTTTTTTCTACGGCAGCCCAGTTGAGAACAGCCCAGAAAGCATCTAAATAATCAGCGCGTTTGTTTTGGTATTTCAGGTAGTAGGCGTGCTCCCAAACATCAACACCCAATATCGGATAACCCTGGTTGGTCAAATTAGTATCCATTAAAGGATTGTCCTGGTTAGCCGTAGCCGAAATACTTAATGTACCGTTATGTTTGACCAGCAGCCAGGCCCAGCCTGAACCGAATTGTGTCAAACCTGCTTGTTTTATTTGAACTTTCAACTCATTAAGGTTCCCGAAAACCGTATTGATCTCTTCCGCCAGTTTTCCTTCCGGAGCAGTTTTAGCCTGAGGCGATAAAATCTCCCAAAACAACGAGTGGTTGTAATGCCCGCCGCCATTATTTCTTACGGCAGCGCTGTACTTGCTGATGTTACGTAGAAGATGCTCCAATGTTTCTTTCTCCGCATCTGTTCCTGCAATGGCCTTGTTCAGGTTGTCAACATAAGCCTGATGGTGTCGTTGATGGTGGATCGTCATCGTTTCTTTATCAAAATGAGGCTCTAATGCATCATAAGCGTAAGTCAACCCAGGTAATGTGTAACTCATTTCTTCCTTTTTTTAAGATTATGAATGTTGCAAATTTAGAGAGCTATCTCAAATAAACCAAGTAAATGATTGGTTTATTATTTTAAACAAAAATGCAGAAATGCTATTCAGCAGGCAGTTTTCCCCGGCATTTTCTATATTTGTTTAACTTTACAATCCTGATAAAACAACTTATTTGTTGTATAATGAGAAAAAATACCTCAGACAAAATACTGATGATTTTAAAAATGCGGGGCGAAGTATCCGTAGCATCCTTAGCAACCGAACTGGGTATTACCAAAGAAGGTGCCCGTTTACATTTACTCAAGATGACGAAGGAAGGCTGGGTGCAATCCACGTCCAAAAGTGCGGGCGTGGGAAGACCTGTAGCCTGTTATTCTATATCTGAGAAAGGATTATCAAAGTTTCCTGACACGCATGCCCAGATTACAATAGAACTTTTACGGTCGGTAAAAAAGCTTTTAGGAGAAAATGCGCTGGATTTATTGATCAGTGACAGGGAAACACAGGTATATCAACGTTACCAGGAAAAATTAAAAGGTGCTTTAACAATAGAAAAGTACTTGAGCCGGTTGAGCCAGATCCGTTCCGATGAAGGTTATATGGCAGAATGGAAAAAAGAGAGAGGCGAATACTTTTTGATAGAAAATCATTGCCCTATATGTGCCGCTGCTACCGAGTGTCAGGGGTTTTGCCGTAGTGAACTGAAAAACTTCAAACAACTTATAGGCGATAAATTTGAAGTGGAAAGAGTGCAACATATTGTTTCGGGTGGGCAGCGATGTGTGTATCGGATAAGATCAATGCGCAGTAAAACCGGCTCTGAATAAGAAACGAACACTGTGCTGCAAAGGGAGCAGGGTATTATGAAAGTGATATCAATAATCTGCCTGCGGTTGATAGAATTACCGTTTAGCCCATACCATAAAAGTAACTAAACCGGAATTTTAAAAAGCTTATCCCGATTTCTATTATGCTATCATTCCTTATGAACATTGCGTCAGGGAAAAGTTGGTTGCTTAAGAGAATATATAAAAAACTACTAAACGCCGCATAAAAAATGAACATCTTTCTTTTGGGTGCAACGGGAAATACCGGGGGTGAGATCTTAAAGAGGTTAATCCCTGAAAAATATACCATAAAAATTTTGGTTCGCAATCCTGCAAAGCTAAATCTTACAGAACTTAAGCAATTCAATCAGGTAGAACTTATACAAGGTGATGTTTTTGAACCTGGCAAATTAATGAAACATTTCAAGGGAAATGATTTAGTCATTTCCGCTTTAGGTACAGGAAAGGACAATAGCTATACTGAAATCTATTCGCAAGGCGGTAAAAATATACTGTCGGCAATGCGGATCAATGGGATCAGAAAGCTCATAACCATTACATCGGGCCTGATTGATATGAGCGACCCGTCAACAGACAATTTTTTTATGAACCGTATTATTCGGCCTAACTACAACAAAGTATACTATGATCAAACCCGTTGGGAAACTATATTGGACAATACAACAGATATTGATTGGGTTTGTGTTCGACCTACAAACCTGCTTAATAAGCCGTTTACAGGAAAATACAGAATTAACCTGAACCATTGCCCAAAAGGCGGTTGGAAAATCGGCCGGGCTGACCTTGCGGATTTCATAATAAAACAAATAGATTCAAATGAATTTGTGCATCAAAAACCTGTAATAGCATATTAACCGTAAAAAACTATTCATTCCTGGACTTGCTTTTCGTTTCCTGTAATAAGGCTTGCATTAAAATATGCAGATACTATGTTTAGGACAGCAATAGAGCGCGATTTTGTATTGCTAAAGCATTTTCCATGCTTTTGCCGGGGTATGGGATTTTTTTTAAAAATCATTAAACAACTATGGTAGCTGTATTCAAAACAACTGTAAATAATAAGAAAGATGCTAAAAAAGTATTAGGGACTTTAGAAACAGTATTTACATCCGCCAGGATAAACTTTGATCTGGAAGATTGCGACAATATTTTGAGGGTTGAGGCAAACAATATTGATATAGAATTGGTGCAAAAAGTATTGTTTCAACATGGACATCATTCAGAATTGCTTGTTTGATTATTTAATGCATCCGGGAAATTAACACGTGTGAAAAAAAACCGTGCTGTAGACTATTTGGAGACTGATTCAACGATTGATAAAGTAAAATCATTATAACCGACGTTTCGCGCAATGATAGGTTTACCTGATCAATTTCCTGCTCCTGCAAAGCGCTTTTCACACCCAAAGAAATAGCTCAAATCATTTATAAAGCCATAACTGACGGCAAGAACCAATTGCGTTGCCTTAAGGCAAAACCACAGTAACACGCTATGCAAGGCGATGGAAATAGGTGCGGAAGAATTTAGAAAGAAAACCAAACAATGGAAGTATTTGTAACAGGAGCTTCGGGCTTCATAGGCGTTGCGATAGTAAGAGAACCAATAAATGCAGGACATCAGGTGATTGATTTAGCAAGTTCGGAAAAATCTGCAAAAGCAATCAGCGCAGCAGGTACAGAAGTATTAAATTGCGATCCTGAAGATTGGGAAACCTTAAAACAGGGTGCTTTGCAGGCTGACGGTATTGTTCACACTGCTTTTTGTCACGACTTTACGCAATTCGTAAAATCCAGCGAAATGAACAAGAATGCCGTTAGCGCAACAGGCGAAGCGCCGGAGAAAAAAGAAAAACCAATAGCTGTAACTTCTAAAATGTTGGAGTTGCCGCTTATCAACGGATTTGTAACGGAAGATAGCTCTACGCAAAATGCAGTAAGAGTTTCGGAAGTTAGGCGTTGGTGTTGGCACAAGTTTCAAAACACAGAAACAATTAGGTTGGAAACCTGCACAAATCGGTTTATTAGACGATATGCAACAAAACTATTTTTAATTATGAGTAAAAGTATTCAGCACAAAAAAACATTTTTAACGTGGCTTGCCATTTACCCTATAATAACTATTTTGCTTTGGCTGTTTGGCGAGTATCTTTTACAAATTCCGTTACCGTTAAGAACATTGGTGCTGACATTGGTTTTAGTACCGTTGCTTTCTTATGTGGTACTACCTTTTTACAATAAGATTTTTTCAAAATGGTTAAACAAATAAAAAATATGAAATACCAACGCCGCCACAAACGTCAGGCTGACAGACGTTAGCGGCAATAGAAGGACGACCCCACAAACCCTACTGACCAAACTCTGACTGACAAGCACTCCCCGACATCAAGAACCGGGCTATTTTATCTATCTTCCAACGATTTCATTTCTAAAATGAATACCCCATTTCAGAAACTCATCTAAAAGTTTGTCCGTTGACCTCCCAAGCGGGGTCAAAGAATATTCAACAGTTACAGGCATACTATCATACAAAGTACGACTGATGATTTTATTTTCCTCTAACGCCTTTAATTCCTGCGACAACATTTTAGGAGAAATACCAATCTCTCTTTGAATTTCTCCAAAACGCTTATCCTCATCAGTGAGAGAAATAATAATTGGAATACGCCATTTGCCCTGAAGCACTTCCATAGCATCTTTTCCCGCCATTAATCTATACTGACAAGTTTCTTTTTTAATTGCTTTTGCCATTGTTTTCCAGATTTACTTACCTGAAGGTAACTACTTACCACAAGGTAACAACTATATTTTAGAAAGCTAAAATAACTACTTTGGCCGAAATAATTAAATAAAAGAAAAATGAAAAAGAACAAAATCATTTATTGGACAGCAACCGTATTAATGTTGCTTAGCGGAGTATCAACAGCTCCGATGTATTTTACCAACCCAATGCTTATAGAAACAATTCGCCATCTGGGTTTTCCTGATTATTTCAGAATTGAATTAGGTATATTCAAAATAATCGGTGCGGTTGTATTGCTGTTACCAATTATACCGACAAAATTCAAAGAATGGGCTTATGCAGGTTTTGCAATCACATTTATTTCTGCATTTATAGCGCATTCTGTAATAGATGGTTTCCCAGCTTCTATCTTCCCATTAATACCACTTGCGTTTTTGGTAGTGTCTTACATTTATCTTCATAAGAACATCGCAACAAAATAGTGTGCAAAATCATTCCCGGAGACGCGTCTTATGCATACTCTCCTGGAGTACCAGATCAGCATTTGGCTTGCCCAGATTCATTTTGCAAAAAAATTATTTTCAATGAACAAAAAAGTAATAAAAAAGACCGATACAACATTTAATCTCATTGCAAAAGGACTTATTGGCACGGGCTTCTTTGAAAAGGATTTTCCTATTGAACCCTTTTTGCTCTTTTCAGAATTTCGGATGTGGGACCAGGTTTTCGGGCCACATCCACACGCAGGCGTTTCGGTTATGACCTATATGCGACCTGACAGTAAAGAAAGTTATATAAACAGAGATAGTTTGAGTAGTATGAGCTTTATTGAACCCGGTGGCTTACAAATTATGCAAGCAGGAAGCGGGATGCACCACGATGAATTTCCAAAAGTTCAAGGTGTAGAAACAAGTGGGTTTCAAATTTGGTTTAATCATTCGGCTAAAAATCGTTTGGTAACGCCCAAATCCATTCACGTAGATGCAAAAGATGTTCCCGAAGTAACATCAGAAAATGCTTTGGTAAGAATAGTTCACGGGACTTATGGCGGTAAAAGCACCGCACACAAAATGGTAACAGATGTTGACCTTTTGCACGTTTATCTGAAACCGCACAAGAGCATTACGATACCTACCAAACCAATGGCTTTTGTATATGGTATGGAGGGCAGTGGGACGACAGAAAACGAAAAAATATTACCCAAAACAATGATTAATTATTCACTGGACGGAGATAATATTACTATAAAGGCTGGTCAGGACGGGTTGGAATTTATGCTTGGAAGTGGTAGCCCACATAATGAACCGATAGTTTACGGTGGGCCATTCGTAGCTACTACATCCGAACAGTTAGAAGAAATACAGCGTAGATATTCACGAGGCGAAATGGGAACATTAGAACCTTATACATATTAGAATTATATTCCCAATCCTCATTTTGGTTATGTAATACCTCATTCCTGTTATTTCTTTTCTTGCCGGGCGATGCAAATTTGCATCAATAAAAATCAGGGAAATGAATATTGTATTAACAGGTTCTTTAGGGAACATAGGAAGGCCACTTACAAAAGCATTGGTAGAAAAAGGACACACGGTAACTGTAAAATGGGCTTTTACAATGGTTGGGGCTCAGCGCTTAACAGACTTGAAGAGCTATTGCCGTCATTGACGAAATAGAAAGTATTGGAATAAGCCGACTAACGAATAGCGTATGCTGCTATCGTTTTTGCGTAATGGCGGGTTAAGTACGAACTTCAACTTTTGTGCTTCTATCCCGCCAATACTTTTTTGTATTGGCTCTTTTTTTTAATTTAGCCAACGAAAAAATGCATTGGCTAAAGTAGTGCTAAATTGAACATTTATGCTTCGATTGCCGATACTACGCAAAGCCGCCGGCTGTTACCAGCAACCCTACGAACCAACAGCTTGTCCATGCAGAACAGCAACATAAGCTCTTTCATATTTTGTTGTTGTTATTTTTTGTTGGTTGCGTCATCAAAGAGAAAAAATCAGTCTGTAGCTTCCCACAACTGCACTTTATTTCCTTCTGCATCGAGAATATGGACAAATTTGCCATAGTCATAGGCTTCTATTTTGTCCACAATGATTACGCCTTCTTTTTTCAGCTCTTCAGCAAGCGCTTCCAGGTTTTCAACCCGGTAGTTTATCATGTAATCCTTGTCAAAATATTTTGAGTCTTCCGGAAAAGGAGTCCATTGCGTCTGGGCTTTTTTGGTTTTTTCGCTGTCTTCGTACCATTCAAAAGTTGCTCCGTAAGGATTGGTTTCCAGTCCTAAATGTTTTTGATACCATTCGTTCATTTTTTTCGGGTCTTTGCATTTAAAGAAAATACCACCGATTCCAGTTGCTTTTTTCATGTTATTGTTATTATCTATTGTTAAGGTTTTAAATTTAAATCCGAGGCAGAAAGTCAGGATAAGCAATCCGCCGGTTAAAATTTTTCGTTTCATTCTTTGATTATTTGTCATTTATTTGTTCTGCAAGACTCAAAGGCTTTTCGTGATTGTCCTTCGGAAGTAAGTTTCAAAAAGGCTTGTGCAATTTCTTTCTTTGTCGGCATATCCATTTGTGTTTAGTTACAAATTTAAAAACTCTATTTTTTTATCAGCTTTGCATAAGGCAAGAAATTGAATGCTGCTTTTGAAGCTAACAGGATTATTCTTTTTTGGTATCATAAAATCACACAAATATTTCAATCTGTTAGTTGTTTACCTCTCGCCTTGCCAAAGGGGTATCGCTTGCATTTTCCTGTTACCCCCGGTTTATACAAAACACATTTCTTTTTACCACTTTTACGGATTTTGCCTTTAATGTCTGAATGAGGCATTTATGTTTGCTAAATTTGTATCGTAATCATCATGATATGGAACAGGTAGAAAGAATAGACACCGTAAAGCAATATAACGACTATGCAGGGGTAGATACGCTGCATCCGTTAGTAAGCGTGGTAAATTTTGACGAAGTGCCTGCTATTCAGCTTTTCAGGAGGTATATGGGCGTTTATGCCGTATTTCTGAAAAACATAAAATGCGGAGATATGCTGTATGGCTGCCATCCTTACGATTATGAGGACGGCACTTTGATTTTCGTTTCTCCGGGGCAGGTGTATGGCATTGACAGCAAAGGCGTGGCTACGAAACCGTCCGGCTATGCCCTGATCTTTCACCCCGATCTGATCAGGGGAACACCTTTGGGCAAAACAATAAAAGACTACACTTTCTTTTCTTACCAGGTAAACGAAGCCCTGCACCTGTCAAAGAAAGAGCGAAAAACAATCGTTGCCTGCCTGGAGAAAATTTCCGAAGAAATAGAACAGAATATTGATAAGCATAGTAAAACGCTGATCGTTTCCAATATTGAGCTTTTGCTCAATTATTGCATGCGCTTTTATGACCGCCAATTCATTACCCGGAGCAATGCCAATAGCGATATTCTCATACGTTTTGAAAATCTGCTGAATCATTATTTTATATCGGGCAAACCTATTGATTTAGGATTGCCAACAGTGACCTGGTGCGCCGAAGAACTACATCTTTCCCCTAATTATTTCGGCGATCTTATCAAAAAGGAAACAGGCAGCACGGCACTGGATTACATACAATCAAAATTGATTGATGAAGCTAAAACAAAGATGTTTGATACCTCCAAAACCATCAGTGATATTGCCACGGGATTAGGATTTAAATACCAGCAGCATTTTACCCGCCTTTTCAAACAAAAAGTGGGTGTAACGCCGAATGAGTACAGGAATTTGAATTAGCGTTATAAGTTCCGTAGCCAGGATAAAATGTAAGCAGGGTGCAAATGCGTTTCGCGCAAAAGTGCTTGGTAAAGGGCTGTTGCCGTTAAAGGTAAGATGAGGCGCTGCGCCTTTAGGGTTTTACTAAAATTAATGTTTCATTTAGTCGAACTCGAAATCCAGCAGCTTCTTAGGGTGAAATTTTATTGCCAAGGTTAAAGCTGCAAGAGTAGCAACGGTAGGACCTTGTCCTTTTATTTCTATCAGATAAATTTGCTTGGGCTCAATGCCGGCCATTGCTCCAAGAGTTTCTCTTGATAGCTTTTTTAGATTTTTACCAGCCGCTATATCATATTCGGAATTTCTTACGCTGACGAGACAAGGTCAAGTTTGGCTATTTTGGTAATTTTCCTTCATAATTGAACAGTTCTATTAGCTTTACTTTAAGAGCAATTGAAAATTTTATTAAAGTGATTACTTCAATATTTTTCTTTCCATTTTCTATCCTGCTAATATCTGAATTGGGAACTCCGGAGGCTACTTCGAGATCAAGTTGAGTAAGTTTTCTGTGCTTTCTCAATTGATGCAATCTTTTTCCAATTGCAATTAACTCATTATCAATTCGACTTTCCATTGATAAAATGAAGATCAAAAAAAATATTAAAATAGAATTTGTGTTATAACACAAATTCATTACCTTTAAAATGTCATTGATAATTGACATTATTTTT
>JAHBTL010000054.1 GCA_019638615.1 Chitinophagaceae bacterium
GCGGAATTTGAATATCTACGTTTTCATTTTCGTCGTATTCAATGTCTAAATTATTAGGGTTTATTTCCTGTTCCGTTATTTGGCTTTCATTGGCAGTGTTTGGCACTGAATGGCTTTTTACTGGCTTGGGCTGCCCCATAATATCGGGCAGATTTGGGTTAACTTTTTCCTGTGCGGGCTTTTGCTCCGACCGTTTATGAATGACAATCTTATCCTGCAACAGCAGGACGATAACAATGAGCAGGCAAATCACAATTACTATTTCCATAATCAGCTATTTTAAAAAATGGGTTTAAACTTTTCGTTGAAATCATCGGTAATGGCTTTTTCAAATAGTTCAAAATGATGCTCCAGTATGTTGTCGAGATAGGCATACAGGGGTATCGCATCTTTGCCGATTATCTGTACAATTCGGGATAGCCGTTCGTGGTATTCCTGCCGGATGTAAATGCTTTTATCGCCCCGTTTTGTCATCGAGTGGGTTTTCAAAAAGTGTTCGCCGTAAGTTCCGTCAAGGTTTTTTTTGGTGCGGTTCCTTTCCCGTTGTGCAGGTTTGCTTTGTGGTAATTCTTCCTGCTTTACCTCATCTTGTTCGGCTTCCTTTTCCTGCTCTTCGGTAGGTTCGGGCGGTAGCTGCAACCCGTCCTTTTTAACGCCGTCCACCATTAGGTTCATCATCATTTCCTCATTAATGTCGGGCGTGACTTTTCGTTTATTATCCTTTTCCATAGCACTACAATTGAATGATGTTTAAAAATTCGCTGATGAACAGGTCTAACTGGCAGGCTTTCATCAAACGCTCATCAGGTGGCATTACCGTAGAACGGAAAACCGTTTTGCTGTCTGCTTCGCTTTCCTTGCGAAAACGGGTGCTGTTTTTGATTTGGCTTTGCATCAGGCTTAACCCTAATTGCTCAATCAGTTGGTTGTACACGTCATATAACGGTGTGCTTTCCCTGCCATCCACCTGGTTCCAAAACAGGTTAATACTTTGTATAGAAGTTTCGCCCTTTTTCATAATCACGTCCTGTAAAAGCTGCGTGAAGATGAGCGTACTTTCCATTACTACACGGTCTGCCGTTATGGGTGTAAAAATGTGGTGCATACCTGCCAGTGCTTTCAGGATGCCGGGCGTGTTCACAGTTCCGGGCAGGTCGAAGAAAAGCACATCAAGCGGAACGGCAGAAGTGTTTACAAATTCGTGCGCCGCATCGAGTACGCTATCTGCTTTGTGCTGCATAATGGGATAGGCTTTTTTGTTGATGGTGGTAAACTGCTTATACGCCAGTTTTTTCAACGCCTCATTTTCCATTACCATTGCCAAATCACGGGTTTTCATTTTCATCAGACTGTGCTGCGGAAAATCCGCATCAAATACGGCTACGTTGTAGCCTAACCGATAGTGCATCGTACTGGCGACAAGCGTGGTAAATGTACTTTTACCGACACCGCCTTTTTGAGAAGAAAAGGCAATAAACAGAGGTTTCTTTTTTGCTTCCATATTTTAAAAATTTAAAGTTTACTTTCTTGCAGGCAGTCCTACGGACAAGCAGGCGTTCCTGATTTCGTTCAGGCTTCCTTGCAGGATAGCCAGCAATCTTGACGGAACTCTTGATTGCCTGTCTGCGATACGGCAGGACGGCACTCATTCCTGTATGCTATCAGGCGGGATAGCCGTCATTCCTGCGTTCCTGTAATCCTGCATTCGGGAGGGCAATCCTGATTGCTTGCAAGCCGTCAGGCTATCACTCCTGAACTCTTGCATTTTTGCAATCCAGTCGTCAGGCTTTCAGGATTGCCTGCATTCCTGAAAGCTGTCAATCTATCCGCCCTGATTGAGTTCCTGCCTGAAATCTGGTACAAAGAACTATGGATATTCTTTCCGTTGTAGGCGTGTGGCAGTGTTTGGCGGTCAAAGGCAGTGTTTGGCACTGTGTTACTGTGCAATGCTTTCGTAAACAGGGCTTTACTTTGTATAAAGTTTTTTTATTAACGGATTTATGCAAAAGGATTTTGACAAATCAGGAGGTAACGGGAACGGCAACGAGCCGTTTTTCCCTGTTACATTCAATCCGTCCCGCAGGGCGGATTTTTGTGTTCACCGGAACACGGCAAGTTGTGTTTTGAGGCACTCGAAACCGAGTTCGTGCCTCAAAACAACTTGCCCTTTGCAGGGGGCAGAAAACACCTTCCGAAGTCAGGGTTTTGTATGGATTTTAAAATGGATTTGTGATGAACGAGAACAGTTACAGAAAACAGAATAAGGGCGGACGGACACCCAAAACAGACCCAAGCATCCATCGCCACGTTTTCCGTCTTACGGACGAAGAAAACGCCAAACTTTTGTCGCTTTTTGAAGCATCGGGAATGCCCAATAAAGCAAAGTTTATCATCTCCCTGCTGTTCAGTAAGGAAATGAAGTCAGTTAAGATTGACAAAGGAACAGTTGATTTCTATATGCGATTGACTTCGTTTCACAGTCAATTTCGCTCCGTAGGTGTGAACTATAATCAGGTTGTGAAGCTACTGTACAAGCATTTTTCCGAGAAAAAAGCCGCTGCATTCCTTTACAAACTGGAAAAACAAACGGCTGAAATGGCGATGCTCTGCCAAAAAATCATTCAGCTTACTGAAGAATTTGAGGAAAAACATCTGAAAAAACAGCGTTAGAAATGATAGCAAAAATCGGAAGAAGTGAAAATCTGTACGGTGCATTGGCGTATAATAATCTGAAAGTGGAGAAAGAAAACGGACAAATTCTGTTTACCAATAAGATAATCGAAACGCCAAACGGAGCATATACCGTTTCTCAATTAACCCAATCTTTTGAGCCGTACCTCATCGCAAATCGCAATACGCAATATCACACCTTGCATATTTCGCTCAATCCCGACCCGAAAGATAAGGTAAGCGATGACCAATACAGGGAAATGGCGGAAGAATATATGCGGGAAATGGGTTACGGCGAACAGCCTTTTGTAGTCTTCAAACACACGGATATTGACCGCAGTCATATCCATATTGTATCGGTCTGCGTGGACGAACAGGGCGTAAAGATTTCGGATAAATTCGAGAAAATGCGGTCTATGAATGTATGCCGTGAACTGGAAAGAAAACACGGGTTGATACCCGCAACAGACAAAGAGCGCAATCAGAATGATAAGGTTTTCCGTCCGGTAGATTATCGGGCAGGCGATGTAAAAAGCCAAATTGCTTCGGTCGTTCGCCACCTCCCGAATTACTACCAGTACCAAACTTTGGGCGAATACAATGCCCTGCTTTCCCTGTTCAATATTACCGCCGAGAAAATCGAGGGCGAATTGCAGGGAGAGATGAAGCAGGGCTTAATATATATTCCGCTAAATGAAAAAGGCGAAAGAGCCGGGCATCCGTTCAAGGCTTCGCTGTTCGGAAAGAGCGCAGGGCTTCCGGCTTTGGAACTGCATTTTGCGAAATGCAAAACGGCTTTGAAAGATAGCCCCACCAAACAGACCCTAAAATCTGCCGTTACCATTGCCCTGAAAACCACGAGCGATGAACAGGCATTTAAAAAGCAGTTGGCGGAACAGGGTATTAACGTTGTGGTGCGCCGAAATGATACAGGGCGTATTTATGGCATCACATTTATAGACCACAATTCCAAAGCAGTTTGGAACGGTTCACGTTTGGCAACAGAACTTTCTGCCAACACCTTTAATGATTATTGGAACAATAACATCAAACCGAATATTAAAGAACCTGCCGTTTTACAACCCAAATTATCCACATCAAATGATGCGGATCTTCCTGCGGAAGAACCACACCATTTGTTCGACTTCTTACATACTGAAAAACACGAAGACGGTTTGATTGAAGCACTGGGAGGTTTATTGCCCGAAGCCCAGGGCGAAGATTACGAAGAACAGGACTTTGCCAATAAAATGAAGAAGAAAAGAAAACGCCAAAGAGGTCAGAAGTAATATTCAGCCAAACACTGCCACAGAACGCCACTGGCTGCCACATTCTTAGAGCCACTCCATAGAGCCTTTAAATTCACGCCCGAACATTAAAACTTTAGATAATGCAGGGAGAAGACGATTTAAGAGGGCTTTCCAAGATAATGGCTTTTATGCGGGCAGTCAGTATTCTTTTGGTGCTGATGCACCTTTATTGGTTCTGCTACGGTTTCTTTTTAGAACGTGGTTGGACGTTGGAAGTAATCAACAAGATATTAGGCAATTTCGACCGAACGGCGGGTTTGTTTTCACACACTCTTTACACCAAAGTATTCGCTTTGGTCTTACTGGCTTTAAGCTGTTTAGGGACAAAGGGCGTAAAGAACGAAAAGATAACCTGGACTAAAATTTACGTGGCGTTGGGCGTTGGCTTTGTGCTGTTCTTCCTGAACACACCTTTGTTAAAGCTATCTCCGGCAACAGGCACATTCCTGTATATGCTTACTATCTCATTAGGTTATATCGCCTTGCTGATGGCGGGCGTATGGATGAGCCGCCTGCTTCGTACCAACCTGATGGACGACGTATTTAATAATGAGAATGAGAGCTTTCAGCAGGAAACCAAACTGATGGAAAACGAGTATTCCGTTAACCTGCCCACCAAATTTTACTACAAAGGCAAATGGAACAACGGTTGGATAAACGTTGTAAATCCATTCAGGGCATCAATAGTGTTGGGTACTCCCGGTTCCGGTAAATCTTATGCCATTGTAAACAACTACATCAAGCAGCAGATTGAAAAAGGCTTTAGTATGTATATCTACGATTTCAAGTTTGACGACCTTTCTACTATTGCCTATAATCACTTACTGAAGCATCGGGATAAATACAAAGTTCAGCCGAAATTTTACGTGATAAATTTCGACGACCCACGCAAGAGCCACCGTTGCAACCCACTCAATCCCGATTTTATGACGGACATTTCTGATGCTTACGAAGCGGCATATACTATAATGCTAAACCTTAACAGGTCGTGGATACAGAAGCAAGGGGATTTTTTCGTGGAAAGCCCAATTATTCTTTTGGCTGCGATTATTTGGTATCTGAAAATCTACGAAGATGGTAAGTATTGTACGTTCCCTCACGCCATTGAATTACTGAATAAAAAGTATTCGGATGTATTCACGATTTTAACTTCATACCCGGATTTGGAAAATTATTTGTCGCCCTTTATGGATGCGTGGCAAGGTGGAGCGCAAGACCAGTTACAAGGACAAATCGCATCGGCAAAAATTCCGCTATCAAGGATGATTAGCCCACAACTTTACTGGGTAATGACGGGCGATGATTTTACGCTTGACATTAACAACCCGAAAGAACCTAAAATTTTGTGCGTGGGTAACAATCCCGACCGTCAAAATATTTATTCCGCAGCTTTGGGTTTATACAATTCGAGGATTGTAAAGCTGATAAACAAAAAGGGACAGCTAAAGAGTTCCGTTATCATAGATGAGTTGCCCACAATTTATTTCAGGGGACTGGACAATCTTATCGCAACGGCGAGAAGTAATAAGGTAGCGGTATGTTTGGGTTTTCAGGATTTTTCGCAATTAACAAGGGATTACGGCGACAAGGAAAGCAAGGTAATACAGAATACTGTCGGTAATATATTCAGTGGTCAGGTGGTTGGCGAAACAGCAAAAAGCCTTTCGGAACGTTTCGGTAAAGTATTACAGAAACGCCAGAGTATGACGATTAACCGCAATGATAAATCTACCTCTATTTCGACACAGTTAGACAGCCTTATTCCGGCTTCCAAAATCTCAACACTTACACAAGGTTTGTTTGTTGGTTCTGTATCAGATAACTTTGATGAACGTATCGAGCAGAAGATATTTCACGCCGAAATTGTAGTGGACAATGAAAAGGTAGCGGCAGAAAGCAAAGCCTATCAGCAAATACCGCAAATCTTATCTTTTGTAAATGAGCAGGGCGAGGATAAGATGAAGCAGGAAATAGAAAACAATTACAAGCAGATAAAATCAGACATTCTGAATATTGTTGTTAGTGAAATGGAGCGTATCAAGAATGACCCTAACTTACAGCATTTGGTGCAGAAAGAATGATTATACTAAATATTTTTGTGATTTTTCTATTAATATATTGTTAGAAGAATTAAAAGTAACAGCACCATTACGTCAACATATAAAATGCCAAATTTTAATACTCATAATTTAGCATTTGCTTAAATAAACAAATTAGTTACATTTGCATTATGGATAATACTTCTTGTACACGACAACAGGCAGACATTAAACAAATCAATCGCTGTAAAGAAAGAGTTTCGGAACTCCACAGTTCGTTTGACTATTTGTCGAACGCACTTGAATTGACTGGAAACAATGTAAGACTGAAAATTCTGTTTCTTCTTTATGAAGAAAAACGACTTTGTGTTTGTGATGTGAGTGAAATTCTTGGAATGACAATTTCAGCGATTTCTCAGCACTTGAGAAAACTTAAAGACCGAAAGCTTATTGAAACCGAAAGAGAGGCGCAAACCATTTTTTACTCATTGACAAAAGAGTATGAGAAAATGTTGGACCCATTTTTTAAAATACTTGACGATAAAAAAAATTTAGAAACAATATGGTAACGGACGGAAAACTAATTGGGACTGGACTTTTGACAGCAATAGCAGCTTCATTATGTTGCATTACACCTGTTTTGGCTCTCATAGCAGGAACAAGTGGACTTGCTTCAACTTTCTCTTGGCTCGAACCTTTTCGTCCATATTTTATCGGGTTAACTATTTTAGTGCTTGCTTTTGCTTGGTATCAAAAATTGAAACCGCAAAAGAAAATTGACTGCAACTGTGAAACAACTGAAAAATCAAACTTTATGAAAACAAAATCATTTTTAGGAATTATTACCGTTATGGCGGCTTTACTTTTATCATTTCCGCTTTATGCTCACATCTTTTTTCCAAAGACCGAAAGTAAAGCAATTATTACCCAAACTTCAAAACTTCAAAAAGTTGAGTTTACAATTAAAGGGATGACTTGTTCAGGTTGTGAACACCACGTTAAAACAGAGATTAGCAAACTAAAAGGAATTGTGGAAGTTGTGGTTTCCTATGAGAAAGGCAACGCCATTGTTAAGTTTGACAACAAACAAACAAGTATAGCAGAAATAGAAAAAGCTATCAATTCGACAGGATACAAATCACTAAAAAGTAAAATTATATCATAATGGAAATTAAATTACAATCCGTAATAACTTGCCCAAACTGCGGATACAAAAAAGAGGAAACAATGCCGACAGATGCTTGCCAATATTTTTATGAATGTGAAAATTGCAAGACGAGATTAAAACCATTGCAAGGCGATTGTTGTGTGTATTGCAGTTACGGGACTGTTCCTTGTCCTCCAATACAACAAGACAAAAAATGCTGTTGACAAACTGGAAGCAACCTCGTCCGAGAGAATGCAGATTTCTCTGGATATTTAATAAATAATTGGATATGTTTTGGTGAAAATAAATGACAATGACTGAATTAGAAAATGTTTTACAACAAAGAAATATAAAGCCCACAGCAATGCGTTTGTTGGTAGTAGAAAAATTATTGAAACAGCAATATGCCATTAGTCATAAAGAATTGGCAGAACTGTTTGAAAATGCAGATAATGTCACTTTGTTTAGAACTTTAAAAACATTTTTAGAGCATAAACTTATTCATACCATTGATGATGGAACAGGTGTTGTAAAATATGCACTTTGCCAATCCGGCTGCAGTTGTAATCCTTCGGAGCAGCACACGCATTTCCATTGCTCACAATGCAAACGAACTTTTTGCCTTACAGATGCAGAAATTCCCAACATCAATATTCCTCTAAACTTCAAATTAGAAGGTATCAATTTGGTGCTTAAAGGAAGGTGTGACAGATGCAATTAAAATAATCTGAAACTTTGCAATCCGATTGCACAAATTATTTTTCTATATTTGTACCCTAATGAAATGGTTTCTCACAATATGGACTTTTTACCTGATGGTACTCGCAGCGTTGCCTTGCAGCGATGCAAGCAATCAGTGTGAAGATACCGTTCCTAAAATTGAAACCGCCCAAGCTCACGACCATAACCAGGATAGCGACGACAATTGTAGTCCTTTTTGCTATTGCAGTTGTTGCAGTGTAAGCATCGGGTCATTCAATTTCAAGCCTTTTGAAATCAAGCAACCTAAAGTAGCTTTCTCTACAAAAAAATTCACAATCCGTGATTACAATTTAATTTCCCGCTACCAAGGAAATATCTGGAACCCACCCAAATTTACTGTTTAATTTTTACAGATTTTCCAAATGCTGTTGATGGCTGATGTTTAGCCTTAACTGAAGAAGCTCCTGTCATTCATTTGCTAATGATATGTGCAATCCATTTAAGTTTTCCTGTTTGTTTCAGATAAATTCATAAAGCCTTTGCTTTTGTGATAATGGGCAAATAGTACGTTTTCCATTCTATAGACATTGATAAATCTGTTGGCTGCTTACCACAAGTGGCAAGTATATTTTTTGTAAAATATTAAACAGAAATACGTGTTAGATAACATTATAAAATTCAGTATCAAGAACAAGCTCGTCATTGGGATAATGACCTTGTTGCTCATTATTTGGGGAGTGTGGAGCGCCACAAAATTACCCATTGATGCCGTACCCGATATTACTAATAATCAGGTACAAATAATTACGGTTTGTCCCACATTGGCGGGGCAAGAAGTAGAACAATTAGTAACTTTTCCTATTGAACAAAGTATTGCCAATATTCCAGATTTAGAAGAAACACGGAGCATTTCGAGGTTTGGTTTGTCGGTAATTACGGTTGTATTTAAAGACAATGTAGATATTTATTTTGCCCGGCAATTAATCAATGAAAAATTAAAAGAAGCCGAAGAGAAAATCCCGAAAGGAATTGGTACGCCAGAACTTGCACCAGTAAGTACCGGATTGGGAGAAGTCTATCAATACATCATCCATCCGAAAAAAGGCAGTGAAAAAAAATACAATGCAAAAGACCTACGCACAATGCAGGATTGGATTGTAGCAAGGCAATTATATGGAACTCCCGGAATTGCCGAAGTAAATAGTTTTGGTGGCGAACTGAAACAATACGAAGTAGCAGTAAATCCCAATCGCTTAAAAGCTATGGGGGTAAGTGTTACCGACATTTTTACTGCATTAGAAAAAAATAACCAAAATACAGGCGGTGCCTACATTGATAAGAAACCGAATGCCTATTTCATCCGAGGTATCGGTTTGGTAACTTCATTGGATGATGTAAAAAATATCAGTATAAAAAATGACGGTGGCAGTATTCCTATTTTTATTAAAGATGTAGCCGATGTAAGATTTGGAAGTGCGGTAAGATATGGCGCAATGACTTATAACGGCGAAGTAGATGCAGTGGGCGGTGTGGTAATGATGCTGAAAGGCGAAAACAGTAACGAGGTTGTAAATCGCATCAAAGAGAAATTACCAGTTATTCAAAAATCCTTACCCGAAGATATAATTATTGAACCCTATTTAGACCGTACCGATTTAGTAGGCAGAGCAATGAGTACGGTAGAAAAAAATCTGATAGAAGGTGCATTGATTGTCATCTTTGTATTGGTTATTTTCTTAGGAAATTTCAGAGCAGGATTGATTGTAGCTTCTGCTATTCCTTTAGCGATGCTGTTTGCTTTAGCCTTAATGAATGTGTTTGGCGTGAGTGCCAATTTAATGAGTTTGGGTGCGATAGATTTTGGTTTAATTGTAGATGGTGCAGTAATTATTGTGGAAGCCACTTTGCATCATTTAGGGTTACGAAAATCCACACAAAAACTTACTCAACAGGAAATGGATAACGAGGTATTTACATCCGCTTCTAAAATCCGTAGTAGTGCAGCTTTTGGGGAAATTATTATCCTGATTGTTTACATTCCTATTTTAACGTTGGTAGGTGTAGAAGGGAAAATGTTCCGTCCGATGGCGCAAACAGTAGGTTTTGCAATATTTGGCGCATTGATTTTATCACTGACTTATATCCCGATGATGTGTGCTTTGTTTTTATCTAAAAAGCCGATGCACAAAGAAACCATTTCAGATAAAATGATGAATTGGTTGCAAAAAATGTATCAACCATTATTAGAAAAAGCCATTAAAATAAAATATTGGTTAGTGGGAATTACCGTTGCCATATTTGCCTTTACATTATTCTTATTTGGCAGAATGGGTGGCGAATTTATACCACAATTGCAGGAAGGAGATTTTGCCTTTCACTGTATTTTGCCACAAGGAAGTTCATTAAGCCAAAGTATCGAAACATCAATGCAGGCTTCAAGAATTATTAAAGAATTTGATGAAGTGAAAATGGTTGTAGGGAAAACCGGAGCTGCAGAAGTACCAACCGACCCAATGCCACCTGAAGCGACAGATTTAATGGTTATTTTAAAACCGCAAAGTGAATGGAAAAGTGGCAGAAGTTATGATGAATTGGCAGATGCTATCAATGAAAAATTAGAAGCAATACCTGGTGTATTTTTCGAAAAGAACCAGCCAATACAAATGCGTTTCAATGAGTTGATGACAGGTATTAGGCAAGATGTTGCAGTAAAAATATTTGGAGAAAATTTAGATACGCTTGCCTTGAATGCTGATAAGGTTAGTAAGGTTATACAAACAGTAGAAGGCGCTACATCTCCACAAGTAGAACGTGTGAGTGGATTACCACAAATTAATGTAGAATACGACCGAACTCGTTTAGCCAATTATGGAATTAATGTAGAAGACGTAAACAACGTGGTAAGCACTGCGTTTGCAGGTAAAAGTGCAGGAGTAGTTTTTGAAAACGAAAGAAGGTTTGATTTGGTCGTACGTTTAGACAGTACACATCGTAGTAGTATAGAAGATGTAAATAATCTGATGATACCCACTTCAACAGGTAATCAAATACCATTATCACAAGTAGCAAATATTGATTATAAGTTAGGTCCGGCACAAATAAGCCGTGAAGCTGGAAAACGTAGAATTGTAATCGGATTCAACGTTGCAGGCAGAGATGTGCAAAGTGTGGTAGAAGAAATTCAGCAAAAATTAAATGCACAGGTAAAATTACCACCAGGTTATTATTTCACTTACGGCGGTCAGTTTGAAAATCTGAAAGAAGCCAGCAATAGATTAATGATAGCCGTTCCGATTTCCTTGTTATTAATTTTTGTGTTGCTCTATTTCACGTTCCGTTCCTTTAAGCAAGCAGGTTTAATATTTACAGCTATCCCAATGAGCGCCATTGGTGGCGTATTGGCTTTAATGCTTCGTGGAATGCCTTTCAGCATCAGTGCAGGAATTGGTTTTATCGCCTTGTTTGGTGTAGCCGTTCTTAACGGAATTGTATTGATAGGCACTTTCAACCAATTGGAAAAAGAAGGAATGAAAGATGTTTTCAAACGAGTAATCGAAGGAACAAAAATAAGACTTCGACCTGTATTGATGACAGCAACCGTTGCGAGCTTAGGATTTTTACCGATGGCACTCAGTAGCAGTGCAGGTGCAGAAGTTCAAAAGCCTTTAGCAACCGTAGTTATCGGTGGTTTGGTTACGGCAACTTTCCTTACGCTGTTCGTTCTGCCTTTACTCTACATCATTTTCAATTCAAAAATTAATTTAAAAAGAAAACCCAAAGTGAAACCTATTGCAACTATCATTGTATTGCTTCTGTCATTAACAGGCTTTACAGCAAATGCACAAACACAGCATTTATCAAGTGTTGATGATGCGATAAATATTGCGCTTCAAAATAATCAAGCCATTAAAGCTTCAGATTTAGAAATTGATGCCAGCAAAGCGTTGAAAAAAACAGCCGGAGAATTACCTAAGTTGGATATTAATGCACAGTTGGGACAGTACAACAGCACCAAATTCGACCAGTCTTTTCAGGTGTCACAAACCATTCCTTTTCCGTCATTATTCGGAGCAAAAAAGGAGTTGATTAATGCTGAAATTAAAGGTAAAGAATTGCAGAAGAACTTGAGTGTTTTAGAATTAAAAAACCAAGTACGTACTTATTATTATCAAATTTTGTACTTGCAACACAATCAAAAACAACTACAGGAATTAGACAGTTTGTACAACAATTTCATAGGCATTGCAAAGCTTCGTTACAAAACCGGCGATACCAAAAAAGTGGACATCAGTACGGCAGAAGCCAAGAAAGGCGAAATCAATTTGTTATTAAAACAAAATGAAGTTTTCTTAAATAATGCCGTTGCCAATCTGAAAACATTGATGAATACGAAAGAAGATTTTACCATATCAGGAAATGGAAATTTTCAGCCTTTACAAATTTCAAATTTGTTGGATAATGATGCAGTAGCCAATCATCCTGCTATTCAGTCCTTATATCAGGAAGCAGTTATTGCGGAAAAAACCAAAAAAGTAGAACGGGCACAAGGTTTACCCGATTTTACGATTGGGTATGTCAATCAGTCTTTAATTGGTTTTCAAAATGTGAATGGAGCTGAGAAGTTTTTCAATGGCGGAAACCGGTTTAATTCTGTAAACATCGGCATTGCAATTCCCATTACTTACGGTGCTACCAAAGCCAGAATAAAATCTTTGGATTATAGAAAGCAAGCAGCCGAAGCCAATGCACAACAGCAACAGAGAACGTTGGCAACGCAAATGCAAAATGCTTTGTTGCAATACCAGCAGGATATGAAGCAGTTCAATTATTTTCAGCAAGAAGCTTTGCCTAATGCTAAAGAAATTGTTTCAGCAGCACAATTAGGTTACAAAACAGGCGACATCGGTTATGTAGAATATCTTTTTGCCTTGCAAACCGCAACCGATATTCAGTTGAATTACCTCAAAAGTATTCAGCAGGTCAACCAATCTGTAATCAATATTTATTCATTCATCAATCAATAAGTACAAATGAAATTCAATATAAAAAAAATCACGTTGATGACAGCCATAGCTGTTTTACTATTTGCTTTTTCTGCCTGTAAAAATGATAAGAAAGCAGAAGATAAATCTGCCGAAACCAAAACTGCAGGAAAAGAAGAAGCACCACACGAGGAAGAAACGCCAACCATTGCCACACTTACCGAAGAACAAATAAAAACGGTAGGCATACAATTAGGCACCATTGAACACAAGGAATTAACAGCAACCATCAAAGCAAACGGAAATCTGAAAGTTCCCAATAACAATAAAGCCAACGCCACTTCTTTGTATGGCGGTGTGATAAGAACACTGAAAGTTCAAATTGGAGATTATGTAAGAAAAGGTCAGGTTATTGCAACCATTGCCAATCCGCAGTTCATCCAATTGCAGGAAGAATATTTGAGTACAGCAAGCAGAATTACGTTTGCAGAACAGGAATTAGCAAGGCAAAAAGAACTGAATGAAGGCAATGCAGGTGCAAAGAAAAATCTGCAAAGTGCTACTGCCGAATTAAGCAGTTTAAGAACCCGCAGAGCTTCCTTGCAACAGCAGATACAATTAATGGGCATCAATCCAGGTTCGGTATCAAACGGAAATTTAAAATCCGCATTGGTCGTAACCAGTCCGCTGAATGGTACGGTTAGCAACGTTTTTGCCAAAATTGGAAGTTATGTAGATGTTTCTTCGCCGGTTATCGAAATTGTAGATAACAGTTCATTGCATTTAGATTTACAGGTGTTTGAAAAAGATTTACCACAGGTAAAAGTTGGACAAACTATTCATTTTACTTTAACCAATAATCCTACTGCTGAGTATGATGCTACAGTTTTCAGCATTGGTTCATCCTTTGAAAACGAGAGCAAAACCATCGCCGTTCATTGTCGTGTAAATGGTAATAAAAGTGGTTTAATTGATGGAATGAATATCACAGGAATTGTAAGCCTTAATAATGTAACAACGCCTGCTGTACCAACTGATGCGATTGTAAATGCCGATGGCAAATACTACATTTTTGTACAAACCAATAAAGAAGCAGAAGCCCATCACGAAGAAGGCGAAAAAGAAGGCGACCACAAAGAGGGCGAAGAAAAAGACCATAAAGAAGATAAAACTGCTAAGAATTTTGAAAAGGTAGAAGTGCTGAAAGGCGTATCTGATATGGGTTACACCGCTGTAACTTTTGTAAATGAAATTCCTGCCAATGCTAAAATTGTAGTTAAAGGTGCGTTTTTCGTCAATGCAAAACTAAGCAATGCAGGTGGTCACGAACATTAAAAATTGAACGCTATGATTTGGTTAAAATTTTATTTGCCGGTGTATTTGGTGTTGTATATGATGGTAGCTTTTGTGCTGCCATCATACCGCACCTACAAGCAAACAGGTATCAATCCCGTAACTTTTGGCAAAACAGATAATGCACACGATTATATCGGTTTTGTGATGAAGGTATTGATAGCATTGCTCTTCGTTGCGGTATTCATCTATTCGTTCAGCGATAAAATATATCAATATTTAGTGCCGATTTCTTATTTAATGAAAGACGTGTTTTTAATCATTGGATTAATTCTGATACACTTTTCATTACTATGGATTTCTGTAGCGCAATATCAAATGAGTAACAGTTGGCGCATTGGTATCGATGAAAATAATAAAACCGAATTAATCACAAAAGGATTATTCTCTTACAGCCGGAACCCGATTTTTTTAGGAATGATAATCAGTGTTGCAGGAATATTTTTTATACTACCCAATGCACTTACATTTTTCTTGATGCTTACTACCTATATCGTTATTCAAATTCAGATAAGATTAGAAGAAGAGTTTTTGGAAAAACAACACGGAGAACAATATTTAATTTATAAAAAAACAACTAAAAGACTACTCTAATGGAACACAAACATAAATACGATGCACAAGGCAAACAGCTTTGCTGCACACCACAAGAAGAAAAAATATATACCGATGCCAATGCTAAAAAATTATTAGAAAAGCATCACGACAATGACGGTCACAACCACGAACACAGTGATGATGACGGTCACAACCACGGAAGTACCGATAAATCTACCATTCAAATGTTTTTACCTGCCATTATCAGTTTTGTTTTACTGATGATTGCTATTGCATTTGATAATTGGTTTCCTCAATCCTGGTTCACAGGTTGGGTAAGGATTGTTTGGTACATTGTTGCTTATGCTCCGGTTGGTTTTCCTGTTATTAAAGAAGCATTTGAAAGCATCCGCAAAAGCGATGTATTTTCAGAATTTTTATTGATGAGCATTGCCACTATCGGAGCTTTCGCCATTGGCGAATATCCGGAAGGAGTTGCCGTAATGTTGTTTTATGCGGTTGGCGAAGTGTTTCAAACTTTGGCGGTTACAAGAGCCAAAGCCAATATCAAAACCTTGCTCGACCAAAGACCCGATGAAGTAACGATTTTAGAAAATAACCAACCTAAAACTGTAAAAGCAGAAACCGTCAACATCGGCAATATCATTCAATTAAAACCCGGAGAAAAATTAGGATTGGATGGCGAATTGTTATCCGAAACTGCATCATTCAATACCGCCGCATTGACTGGAGAAAGCAAGCCAGACACCAAAACCAAAGGCGAAACTGTTTTAGCAGGAATGATAAATTTAAAGACCGTTGCACAGGTAAAAGTAACCACAGCATATACCGATAGCAAGCTCTCAAAGATTTTGGAATTGGTACAAAACGCTACTGCTCAAAAAGCACCAACAGAATTATTCATTCGAAAATTTGCAAAAATTTACACACCAATTGTGGTGTTATTGGCAGTGCTTATTACTGTAGTTCCTTACTTTTTTGTTGATGATTACTTGTTCAGTCAATGGCTATACAGAGCATTGGTTTTCCTTGTTATTTCTTGTCCTTGTGCTTTGGTTATAAGTATTCCTTTAGGATATTTTGGTGGAATTGGTGCCGCTTCTAAAAATGGAATTTTATTTAAAGGAAGCAATTTCTTAGACGCCATCGCTAATATCCAAAATGTAGTGATGGATAAAACAGGAACAATGACAGAAGGCGTTTTCAAAGTGCAAGAAGTAATATTAAAATCAGAATTTAGTAAAGACGAAATCTTGAAAATGGTCAACGCTTTGGAAAGTCAAAGCACGCATCCAGTTGCTACCGCAATCCATCAATATGTCGGCGAAATAGACCATTCTATAAAATTAGAAAATGTAGAAGAAATTGCGGGTCACGGATTAAAAGCTATCGTTAACGGAAAAGAGTTATTGGTAGGAAACTTTAAACTGATGGATAAATTTAATATTGTTTATGATTTAGACCCAAGTACAATTGTTTACACCCTAATCGCCATTGCTTATGATGGAAAATTTGCAGGCTACATTACCATTGCCGACAGCATCAAAGAAGATGCACAGCTAACCATTGACAAACTAAAAACATTAGGCGTAAAAACTACAATGTTGAGTGGAGATAAAAGCACCGTGGTAAAATTTGTTGCTGATAAATTGGGAATTAATAATGCTTTCGGAGATTTATTGCCTGAAGATAAAGTAAACAGAGTTAAAGAAATTAAAGCCAAAGGCGGAAGCGTTGCTTTTGTTGGCGACGGTGTAAACGATGCGCCTGTTGTGGCTTTGAGCGATGCGGGTATTGCAATGGGCGGTTTGGGAAGCGATGCGACCATTGAAACGGCAGATGTGGTAATACAAGACGACAAACCGAGTAAAATACCTATGGCAATCAATATAGGCAAGCAGACAAAGAAAATCGTTTGGCAAAATATAGCTTTAGCATTCGGAGTAAAAGCTATTGTACTAGTTTTGGGAGCTGGGGGCTTAGCGACTATGTGGGAAGCTGTTTTTGCCGATGTTGGGGTTGCCTTATTAGCTATACTAAACGCAGTAAGGATACAGCGGATGAAATTTTAAGATTAGAACATCCTAATGATGAATAAAACAGACAATTCGTAAGAAAGGCAAAAGTTATCAAATGTCAATTTGTCGAAGGAGAAGAAGAAGAAGAAAAGACCTTCGCTCTTTATGATACTTTTTGGGATATTTTTTAGCTCTGTGTCTTATTGCTTTGATATACATAAAACTAGACACTATTATATCTATCCCTATCACTAAAAATGGACTTATTAGTTCTGTATCGAGCAAAAACCAAAGTTCCAAAAGAGAAACCCGAAAATGCAAATTTCTTTCAAATATGACAGTATTTGGGCTTCTCTATTATTGTTTAAAAAATAGATTTAGGATAACGGATGGATAAATTTTATAACGAAACGCTGGCTAAGCTGGAAAACGAAATCAAAGAATTTGAGATTGAAGCAGACTGTTCGATAGAACGCATTGAAGCAGTTATACAACTTATTATCAAATGTTTATTCGACGTAAAAAAATATATTTTAAAAAGAGGATTTAAGAATGTTGATGAAGAAATTCGCTTTTTTAAATATCAAAAGCCAATTATCGTTTCAAAGCTCATCTATTATAATGCCATCTATAAAATCGAAACGAGAAGACCGTATGGAAATAAGCGTACCAAGAAATATTTTGTCAAAGAACTGAAAAAGCTAAAAAGGTTCTTTGAAAATAACCTTGATTTTTATAAGTATTACCGTAGCAATAATTCTTTCTTTGACGAACAATTTTTTGTACGTGGCAAGCACGATATAAGACTATGGTTAGACACTTTTTATTTTGAGGCAGACCATCGCTTTTCTACTTCGCACGATTATAAGGTTGCCAAGATAATTGCTAATGACCTGATACAGGTATATTTGGAAGACAGGTTAAATAACATCAACGTTAAAAAGGTTTCAGATAATTCGTTGATATGGACAGCAAGCAAAACTGCACTCACGGAACTCATTTATGCACTGTACTCCCACGGTGCATTTAACAATGGGAATACAGAAATAAAATTGATAGCCAAAACGTTTGAAGATGCCTTCAATATTGAGTTAGGCGACTTTTACCATACGTTTATGGAACTTAAAGCCCGCAAAATAAACCGAACGAAATTCCTCGACAGGCTGTGTGAAGCACTGATAAAGAAAATGGACGAACAAGATGAAAAACAGTAAGTATATATGTACACAGGCTTTATTCCTCTTGGCAAGAAGTCAGAGTAATTAAACTTAAATTGTAAATTTGTTTATTGCTTATGTATTAAATACTAAACGTAGTCAGTAAATAAATATGAATACAATCTTTATTAAAAATATGGTTTGCGACCGTTGCATTATGGTGGTACAAAACGAATTGGAAAAACTGGGATTAGATGCTAAAAATATAAAACTGGGCGAAGTTATTCTTTCCAAAGAAATAACATCTCTGGAAAAAGAGAATTTGTCCAAAACTTTAGAGCCATTAGGATTTGAAGTAATTGACGATAAAAAAGGCAGGATAATAGAAAAGATAAAGAACATTATCATTGACCTGGTACACCATCAGGATAGTGATGTAAAAACCAACCTTTCCGATGTATTGAGTGACAAATTGCATCACGATTACAATTACCTGTCCAATCTGTTTTCAGAGGTAGAGGGTACAACCATTGAAAAATACTTTATCGCCCAAAAGGTGGAGAAAGTCAAAGAATTGTTGGTGTATGATGAGTTGTCATTAAGTGAGATTGCGAACCGCCTAAATTATTCGAGCGTGGCATATTTGAGTAACCAGTTTAAAAAAGTTACCGGGCTAACACCAAGCCATTTCAAACAGATTAAAGAGGATAAAAGAAAACCGTTGGATAAAGTGTAAGTAAATCTTACAAATCAAATCCAAAATTTCACACCAGTACCCATAAATATAATAGCCAATTTTGTATTGTAAATTAAAGCAGGCAAATATGGCGACAAACAGAGAAAATATATACATTCCATTGGAGGATGTAGAAAGCGAACACTGTGCATTAATCGTTGAAAAGGGATTGGCACAGGTAAAAGGCGTAGAAACCCATAAAGTAGAGCTGAACAACCGAAGGGCAGCGATTACAGTAGATAGCAATGAAACCGTAGGCGAGGCTGTTAAGGCAATTAAAGATTTAGGTTACGGAGTTCCTACGGTTAAAAGTGCTTTTCCGGTATTGGGCATGACCTGTGCATCCTGTGCGGGCAGTGCCGAAAGCATTGTGAAATACCAACCGGGAGTAGTTAATGCTTCCGTGAACTTTGCAACGGGCAATCTTACCGTGGAATATCTGCCCAATATGACCGATGCCTCCACCTTGCAAAAAGCGGTTCAGGGAGTAGGTTACGACCTATTGGTTGAAGACGAAACCAAGCAGCAGGAAACGCTCGAAGCCATCCACGAAAAGAAATTCCGAACCTTGAAAAACAAGACCATTTGGGCAATTATCCTTTCCCTGCCCGTGGTAATCATAGGAATGTTCTTTATGGATATGCCCTATGCAGACCCGATAATGTGGCTCTTTTCCACGCCCGTTGTAATATGGTTGGGCAGGGATTTTTTTGTAAACGCTTGGAAGCAGGCAAAGCACCGTTCCGCCAATATGGATACGCTGGTGGCATTGAGTACAGGTATTGCCTACCTGTTCAGTGTTTTCAATATGCTGTTTGCCGACTTTTGGCATCAACGGGGACTGCATGCTCACGTATATTTTGAAGCGGCTGCCGTTATTATCGCATTCATCCTCTTGGGAAAACTGCTGGAAGAAAGAGCCAAAGGCAACACCTCTTCAGCCATTAAGAAGCTGATGGGCTTGCAGCCAAAAACGGTCATCGTGGTACAGGCGGACGGAACGGAAAAGCAGACCGCTATCGAAG
Organism: Chitinophagaceae bacterium; assembly: GCA_019638615.1. GTDB lineage: Bacteria > Bacteroidota > Bacteroidia > Chitinophagales > Chitinophagaceae > Agriterribacter. The sequence continues at coordinate 19,698 of JAHBTL010000054.1, forward strand.
ACGTAAGCGCAGGCGATGTGATACTCGTAAAGCCCGGTGAAAAGATTGCGGTAGACGGCATGGTCATATCGGGCAATTCGTATGTGGACGAAAGCATGTTAAGCGGTGAGCCTGTACCTGTATTGAAAAAAGAAAAAGAAAAAGTATTTGCAGGAACGATTAACCAAAAAGGCAGCTTCCGGTTCAGGGCGGTAAAAGTGGGCAAAGAAACCATGCTTGCCCACATCATCAAAATGGTGCAGGATGCACAGGGAAGCAAAGCACCCGTACAGAAACTGGTCGATAGGATTGCGGGCATCTTTGTTCCCACAGTGATAGGTATTGCCATCCTGACATTTACGCTATGGTTGATTTTGGGAGGCGAAAACGGGGTTGTTCAAGGTCTGTTGGCAGCCGTTACGGTATTGGTCATTGCCTGCCCCTGTGCTTTAGGCTTAGCGACACCCACCGCTATTATGGTAGGCGTTGGTAAAGGTGCTGAAAATGGCATTTTGATAAAGGATGCCGAAAGTTTGGAACTGGCCAAAAAAGTAAATGCCATCGTTTTGGACAAAACCGGAACCATCACCGAGGGAAGACCACAGGTAACGGGCATTAAATGGCTGAACAATGAGGACACTGCAAAAGAAATCCTTTTGAGCATCGAAAAGCAATCCGAGCATCCATTGGCAGAAGCCGTAGTGAAGCATCTTGGCGATGTAGCGACCACCTCTTTATCCATGTTCGACAGCATTACGGGCAAAGGCGCAAAAGCAGACCATGACAACGAAACCTATTATGTAGGCAACAAAAAGCTATTGGCAGAAAACAACATTGCCATTGCCGGAGAATTACAAGACCAAGCCGAAGAATGGGGCAAACAGTCTAAAACCGTTATCTGGTTTGCAAACAGCAAAAAGGCTCTTGCTGTAATCGCTATCGCCGATAAGATTAAGGAAACATCGGTGCAGGCTATCCGGGAAATGCAGGAAATGGGCATTGACCTGTATATGCTGACCGGAGATAATGAAGCTACCGCTAAAGCCATTGCGGAGCAGACAGGCATCAAGCATTACAAAGCCGAAGTTTTGCCACAGCATAAAGCCGACTTTGTGAAAGAACTGCAAAGTAAAGGAAAGGTAGTGGCAATGGTGGGCGATGGTATCAACGACAGCACCGCATTGGCAACAGCCGATGTAAGTATCGCAATGGGCAAAGGCAGCGACATCGCAATGGACGTAGCCAAGATGACCATCATTTCGTCCGACCTGACCAAGATACCGCAGGCAATACGCTTGTCCAAACAGACCGTAGCCACCATCAAGCAAAACCTGTTCTGGGCGTTTATCTACAACGTAATCGGCATTCCGGTAGCGGCAGGCATCCTTTACCCTGTTAACGGCTTCCTGCTCAACCCGATGATTGCGGGTGCGGCAATGGCATTGAGCAGCGTGAGCGTGGTCAGTAACAGCCTGCGGTTGAAGTGGAAGAAATAAAACAGTAAATCTCACAAATCAAACAAGAAATTACACAACAATACTGAACTGAATAGTACGGAAATTTGCATTATCAGATAACTCTAAAATTTATTAACAATGGAAAATAAACAATTTCAATTCAAGACGAACATCAATTGCGGAGGTTGTATCGCATCTGTAAAACCGCACTTGGACAAGGCAGAGGGTATCTGCCATTGGGAAGTGGACACTGCCAACAAGGACAAGGTACTTACAGTGAAGTCCGAGGGCATTACCGAGCAGGAAGTAATATCGACCGTGCAAAAGGCAGGCTTCAAAATTGAACCTTTGGACGCCTAAGCCAACAACTTTTTGAAATGCCCTTTTTCCGACCGAATTTTCTATGAGGTTGGGTTGCTGAAAAAGGGCATTTTATCAATTCTGAAAAAAGGCGATAGGTTATTGCGTATATGGCATTTTTTTGTCCATATAGCAAAAAAAAACGTAAAACGATATAAAAAACCAATCTAATTTGTAACTTTGTTGCGTTGAAAAATTATAGAATACATATAGGCATTTTGACATTGTTCTGTTTGGTTTTCTTTATGATGCCAAGTCAGAGCTATGCCTGTTCCAAAAATTCAACAAAGACCGAGCAGTCTTCCTGCTCAAAGGAGAAATCCAAAAAATCAGAACATAAAAAAGGTTGCAAGGGCAAATCCTGTAAAAAATGCAAAAGTGACAAATGCGGGGGCGGCTGTTCACACAACTCTTGCAGGTGCGGTGCTTCAACCACTTCCCTAAATGTCCCAACCATAATCGAATTAAAGGCAAAAAATCACTTAGCAGCAGCTAAAAAGCAAAAATTCGGTTTCAAAGAAGCCTACTATTCTTCGGGCTTTTTCTCCATTTGGCTACCGCCTAAAATAAGCTAAAACTATGGCCTGATAGCCATAGGTGTGTCCTGTCAGAAGCTGTTCCGGCTTTTGCAAATCCCCTATTTGTATCATTTACTTAAAATTTAAAACAGAAACGGGTTTATCTATCCCCCGTTTCTCAAAATGTAATTATTATGAAATCATTATCAAAAATAGTGATGGTAATCGCCGTGTTACTATCATCAATAAACGGCTTCGCACAAATCAAGAATGCGAAAACAGAAACCGTAAAGATTTACGGCAATTGTGGTATGTGCAAAACCACCATCGAAAAAGCAGGTAACGTAAAAAAGGTAGCCAGCGTGGACTGGAACAAAGATACCAAGATGGCTACGCTCACCTATGACGGCGACAAAACAAATCAGGATGAAATCCTGAAACGTATTGCTTTGGCTGGTTATGACAGTGAGAAGTTCCGTGCGCCGGATGACGTATATGCTAAACTGGCTGGTTGCTGCCAGTATGATAGACCCGTGAAGACGGTTGCCAAAAACAAGGAGGCGGGAATGGACATGAATGCCGGACATGGCAATCACGACCATAGTCAAATGGCAGCTAACAAAGATGCAGCCCAAAACCAATCACAGCTAAAGGCTGTATTTGACAACTACTTTTCAGTGAAAGATGCTTTGATAAAAACCGATGCGGCGACCGCATCTGCCAAAGCCGCTGAATTGGCTGCATCCCTTAAAGCAGTCGATATGAATAAGCTATCGGCAGAGGAACATACGGCTTGGATGAAAGTGATGCAGGACTTGACGGCCAATGCGGAAAGCATTTCAAAATCAAAAGATGTTGCAAAACAAAGAAGTGCTTTTGCGGCACTTTCGGGAAGCATCTACACACTGGCCAAAGTGTCTAAACAGGATACTCCCGTTTATTACCAGCACTGCCCTATGTACAATGGAGGTAAGGGAGCCAATTGGCTAAGTAAAGAGAATGCTGTTAAAAACCCATATTACGGCTCACAGATGCTTACCTGCGGCAGTACGGTCGAAACCATTAAATAACAGGTCTGAAAGCTATGGTACAGTGCAATGACATGGTGCAGGCGCTTAAAGACCTAAGACAGCGTGGATACAGTATGGACTTTAGTCTGTTGCCGGACTGCCTGTACTGTGCGTCAAGGAGCCTGAAACTAAAACCGGAGGATTTTACGGTTACGGAAACCCATAGGTTTGAAAGCCTCGACAGCAGTCCTGATAACAATGCCGTGATTTATGCCATATCGTCCAATGATGGTAAGAATAAAGGCGTACTTGTGGATGCCTATGGTGCTTATGCCGAAGAAATGACCCATGAGATGGCAAAAAAATTAAGTGCAACATAACTTTTAAAACCCCTTATTATGAAAAAATACACGTGTCCCATGCACCCGCAGGTGCTAAAAGACGAACCAGGCAAATGCCCGCTTTGTGGCATGGCACTGGTTCCCGTTGGCGGTAGCTCAGTTTCTCATGTACAAAAATCAGGACATGGGCATTCCGGGCATTCTCAACATGGCCATGCTGACGAAAACTTTAATAAACATGAGGGACATCATACAGGTGATTTCCTCACTCGTTTTTGGATAAGCCTTGTCATTACAATCCCTATACTGCTCCTGTCGCACATGATACAGCAATGGTTAGGTTTCTCGCTTGCTTTCAATGGCGATAAATATGTGTTGCTGGCATTGGGTACGGTGATTTATTGCTATGGAGGCTTACCATTCCTAAAGGGAATGATTGGCGAGGTGAAAGCCAAAGCCATAGGGATGATGACACTTGTTGCTATCGCCATATCCGTAGCCTATGTCTATTCCGTAGCCGTTGTATTTGGCTTGCAGGGTATGGATTTCTTTTGGGAACTGGCAACCCTAATTGACATCATGCTGTTAGGGCATTGGCTGGAAATGCGTTCCCAAATGGCTGCTTCACGGGCATTACAGTCATTGGTAGCGTTACTGCCCAACGATGTTACCGTGGAACGAGGCGGAGAAGCTGTAAAGATAAAGCTAGAAGACCTGCAAAGCGGTGAAACGGCTATCATAAAACCGGGTGAAAAAATTCCAGCCGACGGATTGGTTCTGGATGGGCTTTCATATATCAACGAGAGTATGCTTACCGGAGAAAGTGTTCCCGTAAAAAAGGAAAAGGACGGAAAGGTCATCGCAGGCTCTATCAATGGTGATGGTGCGCTGAAAGTTAAGGTAACAGCCGTTGGAAAAGACAGCTACCTGAACAGGGTTATCAATCTTGTGCAGGAGGCACAAGCTACTAAGTCCAATACGCAAAACCTTGCGGACAAAGTTGCCAAATGGCTCACCTTTATTGCCATTGCCGTGGGCATAGGCACATTTGCCTATTGGTATGCAAGCAGTGGAGATATTGCCTTTGCGCTTGAAAGAATGGTGACGGTAATGGTAACGGCCTGCCCGCACGCATTGGGCGTGGCTATCCCGTTGGTAGTCGCCATTTCCACAACGCTTTCGGCGACCAATGGCCTGCTCATCCGCAACCGTACGGCATTTGAAACCACCCGAAAACTTTCCACTGTCATTTTTGATAAGACCGGAACGCTCACCAAAGGTTCCCATGCCGTAGAAAAGGTTATACCGTTAACAGACGAATATAATGCCGATGAGGTTATCCAGTATGCTGCCGCAGTACAGCAAAATTCGGAACACCATATCGCCAAAGGCATTATGGCTGCATTGAAAGAAAAGAGCCTTGCCTTATGGAAGTCTGAAAACTTCAGCTATATGCAGGGCATAGGTGTTAAAGGTGTTGTGAACGGGAAAAATGTCGTAGCTGGCGGCCCGAATTATTTCACCGAAAACCACCTTTCCCTGCCTGAAATTCCAAACGAAATCAATCAGGAAGCAGAAACGGTCAACTTTGTCCTCATTGATGACCGGGTAATCGGCCTCATTACTTTGGCAGACAGCATCCGTGAGGGGTCGGCACAGGCGATTGAGGAACTCAAAAAAATGGGCATCAAGTCCTTTCTGCTCACCGGGGACAACGACAGGATTGCTGCTGCCGTAGCCGGAAAATTGGGTATGGACGGGTATTTGGCTAATGTGCTTCCGCACAACAAGCAGGAGAAAGTAAAGGAGTTTCAGGCAAAAGGCGAAATCGTAGCAATGACTGGTGATGGTGTAAATGATGCACCTGCACTGGCACAGGCAGATGTGGGCATTGCCGTGGGTTCCGGTACGGACGTGGCTGCCGAAACAGCGGATATCATATTGGTAGACAGCGACCCGAGGGATGTGGTCAAACTGATTGACTTCGGCAAACTTACCTACAAAAAGATGGTACAGAACCTGATATGGGCGGTTGGCTACAACGTGGTGGCAATACCGCTTGCGGCAGGCGTACTCTATCCGAATTTTGTTTTAAGTCCCGCTATGGGTGCTGTGCTGATGAGTGTAAGCACCATTGTAGTGGCTATTAACGCAAGTTTATTAAAAATCAAAAAATAAATAAAAATGAAAAATCTAACATTATCAATCATTGCTGTTATCATGGCATTTGTAACAGTATCATGCAATCAGGCATCCAACAAAAACGAGCAGTCTTCAAGTGATACTGCTGTTGTATCACAAGAACAGTCAGCTTCCCAACCAAAAGAGGATGATACGATAGCTGCGCCCGTTGTGAGTGAAACTCCGAGCGGTCAGGAAGCAAAAGCAACAGGAAAAGAAGAAGCAAAAAACTTTTCTATTGCGCCCATAGTTACCGATTATCTATCATTAAAGAACGCACTTGCTTCAGATAATGACAAAGCTGCCGCCAATGCAGGAAAAAAGCTGTTGGGTACTTTGAATAAGGTGGATATGAAAACTATTCCAGCCGATAAGCATAAAGAGTTTATGGAAATTTTTGAAAGTGCAAAAGAAAATGCCGAGCACATTGGCGAAAATGCTGGGAAGATAGACCACCAAAGAGAACATTTAGCGTCGCTTAGCGAAGATTTGAAAGACCTGGTTAGTTTGTTCGGCACATCACAAACATTGTATCAAGACCATTGCCCGATGTTCAATGACGGGAAAGGAGCTGTTTGGTTCAGCGAAAGCAAAGAAATCAAAAATCCTTACTACGGTTCAAAAATGATTAGCTGCGGTAAGGTACAGCAAACAATTAACGGTAAATAAATTTAGGGTTATGGAAAATATGCAGAACAACCACCATACAGGTCATGCTTCACATGGTGCGCACAATTCAAGCCATGCTTCAGCCATGTACAAACGCTTTGCGATTATGGCTGTCGTAATGTTCGGTGCAATGTATTTTATTATGTACGCTATGATAGACGGGTTGCGCAACCTTATACCCAATATCAACAATTTGTATATGACCCTGCTGATGACTTCGGCAATGTTGCTTATCGAATTAGTGGTAATGAAAGTGATGTACGCTAACAGGAAAATGAACTGGATGATAGCCATATTTTCAGTCGCCGTTGGCATCTTTTCATGGTTTGGTATAAGGGAGCAAATCAATGTGGGGGACAAACAATTTGTAAAAGGTATGATACCCCATCACGCAGCAGCAATATTGATGTCCGAAAAGGCAAAGCTGACCGACCCGGAACTGATACAGTTGCAAAAAAACATACTTGAAACCCAAGCGGAAGAAATTGAATTGATGAAGCGCAAGCTGAAAGAGTTTGAAGAAAGTAAATAATAAAATTTCAAAAAATAGTTTTAACATGAGCAAAATAATAATTTGCTTTATTTCCTCTTTAACTCTGCTATTCACCGCTTGCGGGCAGACAGGGTCAAATAAGGATGAAGCGGCACAGCATCATTCGCAGGCAACTCCGGCAAGCCACGAACATGATGTCCAAATAGGCGAATTGGTGCCATTGGATGAAGTCTGCATGGTAAATGATGCCTATATGGGCAAAAAGCAGTTTGAAGTAAAATTTGATGGTAAAACCTATTACGGATGTTGCGAAATGTGTAAGGAACGTATTCCAAAAGATGCGACCGTGCGGATGGCGATAGACCCCTATTCCCATAAGCAGGTAGACAAAGCTAATGCGGTGATTGCTGTGACAGGAAATAACGGTGAAGTTTCTTATTTTGAAAACAAGGAGAATTATGCCAAGTATGTGAAAAAACAGTAGACACAAAAAGATGAAGCCACAATAAAATAATTATGACCATAAAGAAGAAAATCATATTGGGGCTGGCTGTCGTCCTGATTGCCATACAGTTCTTTCAGCCCTTACGGAACCAGGCGGTTGAAGTGCCAGCCACCCATATCGAAAGGGTGTACGCCGTACCCCAAAATGTAAAGGCTATCCTTGTTCAGTCCTGTTATGACTGCCATAGCAACAATACCCATTATCCGTGGTACAGCCGTATCCAGCCCGGCGCATGGTACATGGCAGAGCATATAAAAAAGGGGAAAGAGGAACTCAACTTTAGCGAATTTGGCGACTATTCTGTCCGCAGGCAGCGAAACAAGTTCAGGGCTATGGCCGGGCAGGTTAAGGACGGGGAAATGCCGTTGTCATCATACACACTAATTCATCGCAATGCAGTATTGTCACCGGAGGATAAGCAGGTTTTGATAGCGTGGTTTAGCACAATGGAAGACAGCATTAAATAAAATTTTTCAAATCATGAACAGATATAATAAAATACCTATAAGAATTTTGCAAACAGTGCTGATACTGCTTTGCACGCAAACGCTGTTTGCACAGAGAGTGGTGCATTACGAGCTGTATGTAAAAGATACGCTTGTCAACTATGCAGGTAAGCAAAAAAGGGCAATTGCCGTAAACGGGCAAATCCCCATGCCCACCCTTACCTTTACCGAGGGCGACACTGCCGAAATAGTGGTGCACAACCAATTGAAAGAAAGCACATCACTGCACTGGCATGGTGTGTTCCTGCCCAATAAAGAAGACGGTGTGCCCTGGCTTACACAAAAACCCATCGCACCGGGTACAACCTACACCTACCGTTTTCCGATTATCCAGCATGGCACGCACTGGTATCATTCGCACTCAGGCTTGCAGGAGCAGATAGGCATGTACGGTAGTTTTATCATGAAGAAAAGAAGCGATGATAAGACATTCAGAAAAGGAATTGATGATTTGCCGACCGTTCCAATTATATTAAGTGAGTGGACAAATCTTAACCCCGATAATATCAACCGTATGCTACACAATGCAAATGATTGGGCGGCCATTAAGAAAGGCGCAACACAATCATATGTTGAAGCTATTAAGGAGGGAAAATTAGGGGTAAAGGTAAAAAACGAGTGGAAGCGGATGCTGGCGATGGATGTCAGTGACGTTTACTATGATAAAATCCTAATAAATGGTAGCCATAGCACCGATTTGAAAACAATTGATGGTAAAAAGCTAAAAGCAGGCGACAAAGTCAGATTGCGTGTTTCCAATGGAGGGGCGTCTTCATATTTCTGGCTACGGTATGCTGGAGGAAAAATTACAGTAGTAGCTAATGATGGGAATGATGTTGAGCCTGTAGAGGTGGACAGGTTAATCATTGCCGTTTCTGAAACTTACGATATTGTAGTGACTATCCCTCAAGATGGTTTGGCTTACGAGTTCTTAGCAACAACCGAAGACAGGACACAATCTGCGAGTTACTTTATAGGTGATGGGGTCAAACAGCTTATTTCTCCACTCCCACGATTGAAGTATTTCGAGGGGATGAAGATGATGAACGATATGATGAAAATGAATGGCGATTTGAACGATATGGGCATGAAGATGAGCCTTAACCAAATGGACATGAATGTAGTGATGTATCCCGAAATTACCGGAGATGCAACAAAAAAAGCAGACCACAGTAAGCATGAGGGTATGGATATGGATAACGACGCTAACCGTTACAACGCTAATGCCTTGGGAGACATCAAAACATTAAATTATGCTATGTTGCAATCACCTTATAACACCTCTCTTCCAAATGATGCGCCTGTAAAAGAGTTGAAATTCACACTTACTGGCAACATGAACCGCTATGTATGGAGCATGGATAATAAAATACTTTCGGAAACTGACAAAATACCTGTAAAAAAAGGAGAAATTCTACGGATTACCATTTATAATAATTCAATGATGCGGCATCCAATGCATCTTCACGGATTTGATTTCAGGGTGATAAACGGAAAAGGCGAAAAATCGCCGCTTAAAAATGTGTTGGATATCATGCCTATGGAAACAGATACCATTGAGTTTTTAGCAAATGAGGAAGGTGATTGGTTCTTTCATTGCCATATATTATATCACATGATGGCGGGAATGAACAGGGTCTTTGAAGTTGGAGACTACAATAACCCCTATCTACCCGACAAGGCAAAAGCCTATAAAGAATTGCAAAGAGAAAGTAATATGCCTCATTTTATGGCACAAAACGATTTTGCAACCAATGGTAATGATGGAGAAGCTATGCTAATGAATGCACGCTACCAATTAGGAACAGAATGGCGTTTAGGCTATAATAGTATGCACGGTTATGAAGTAGAAACCCATTTAGGTAGATACATTGGAAAGATGCAATGGTTCATGCCCTTTGTAGGTTTTGATTACCGCTACCGTAAAATGGGAGAAGATGAACACGAAAAGAACATATTTGGACAAACCAACAAGAAAGACACCCGCAGGGCGTTCAGTTTAGGGTTTATGTATACGTTACCTATGCTGGTCAATTTTCAGGCAGAAGTATATCATGATGGAATTGTGAGATTGCAGTTAATGCGTGAAGATATACCAATTTCAAAAAGACTAAGAGGTGGTTTTATGGTGAATACCGACTTAGAGTATATGGGAGAACTTAGGTATATCATTAATAAGAATATAGGTATACGTACCCACTATGATAGCGATATGGGCTTTGGTGTGGGGCTGGCATTGACTTATTAAAATTAAATAACTAAGGGTTGTAAACTGCATAACCGTAAAAAAATATCGGTAAAAAAAAGGAGGTGATGCAGGTGTAATTCGCAAAGACTAACCTGCATCATACTACAACCCTTTAAAGTATGCAACAAAAATCTATCTATCGTTCCATCATCAATACGGTAGAGGTTGAATTTTTTTAAGCAGTAATTGCATCATAAGCTAATACGAACAGTGTTAGCTTTTCTGTATTAACCAATAATATATTACATCAAAATGAAGCGAATGGATAAATTTTACAATGAAACATATCTTAAATTGGAAACTGCAATCCAGGAACTGGAGATTGAAACCGACTGCCCCATAAAAAGAATTGAAGCCGTTATACACCATATCATACAAAGCCTTGCCGACTTAAAGGACTTTGTACTGAAAAATGACTTTAAGAATATGGAAGAAGAAATCCATTTTTTCAAGTATCAGAAACCTGTTATTGTTTCAAAGCTCATCTACTACAATGCCATCTATAAAATCGAAACAAGAAGACCCTACGGGAACAAGCGTACCAAGAAATATTTTACCAAAGAACTGAAAAAGCTAAAAAGGTTCTTTGAAAACAACCTTGATTTTTACAAGTATTACCGCAGCAATAATTCTTTCGTTGACGAAAAATTCTTTGTGCGTGGCAAGCACGATATAAGGCTGTGGTTAGACACATTTTATTTTGAAGCAGACCATCGTTTTTCTACTTCACACGATTATAAGGTTGCCAAGATTATTGCCAATGACCTGATACAAGTTTATTTGGAAGACAGGCTCAATAACATCAATGTGAAAAGGGGTTCGGACAATTCATTGAAATGGACGGCAAGCAAAACGGCACTGACTGAACTCATATATGCACTGTACTCCCACGGTGTATTTAACAATGGGAATACAGATATAAAATTGATTGCTAAAGCATTTGAAGATGCCTTTAATATTGAATTGGGCGATTTTTACCATACGTTTATGGAACTGAAAGCCCGTAAGATAAACCGAACCAAATTCCTTGACAGCCTGTGTGAAGCCCTAATAAAAAAAAATGGACGAAAAGGACGAAAAGTAACGACTATTATAATACGCCACGAGGTGAATGAACGCCTTTTGTCCGTATAATGCTTTCCTGCACCTTTGGGGCTTCATTCTGCTTTTCTGCCTGCTCCGAAGCATCTTGTTTGGTTTCCGGCGTAATAGATAGCTGTATCTTTCTTTCTACGGCAGCCAGTTCCGTTTTAAGATCACTCAATCGACTTTCCTTAGCCCAAGTACCGTTAACCACTTCCTGAAGTATCGGTAGGTCTTTTGGTATTTCAGCGATTTTCTCCTGCTCCTGCTTCACAAAGCCCGGCAGTTTTTCCAAAGCCCTTAAAAAATTCATTGCGGCGGTTTCGGGGTCTTTTGCCATCAGACCGTTATTGTAGGTGTACTTGATATTGCCCTCGCCAGTTATAAAAAATCTATTGACCCTTTCGAGTGTTGAATTATCCTTTGGAAGTTCTGTTTTAACCAATAATTGAAACCCGTAGAGGTTGCCTATTTCACGATAGTCGCCTGCCGTGCGGGCTTTGTTCGCAATCTCGTTCAGTTTTGCGCCTATTTGTTTCGGATTTGCATTGGGCGGCAAGCCATCTAACAGCACAGGGTTTTCGATTGTACCGTCCGAACGCTTTTGCAGGCGTTGCTGTAAGTTTTCCCAGTCGGTACTCATCCGGCTCAAACGGGATTGAGTGCTTTGCAACATTTCCATATAATCCTGTACCTTAAATTTGGCACTGGATTTAGAGCGGTTGAACGCCTGCTTTTCGCTTTCCAGTCCGGCAATCTGTTTTTCCAGTTTGGCTTTATCCAACAGGTCTGTATTTCCTGACAGGATTGCCACATATTCCGAAAAGTTCATTCCCGATTTTTCGTCCATACTTCCCTCGTCAATCGTTCTTTTGGTCAGGTTGTTAGTCTTTAACTGGTCGATGAAAAGCTGCTTATTATACAGCAGGTTGAATTTGTAACTGTCCAACGATTTTTCAACTGCATAGATAATCACAGCCACTTTATTATCGGTAAAGAATTTGGCAATCTCATTGCCTTTTCTGATTGCCCGCCCGTCCCTTTGGGCAAGGTCAGACGGTCGCCACGGTGTATCTAAATGATGAACGGCAACAGCTCTTTTCTGTGCGTTTACGCCAGTTCCGAGCATACTTGTAGAACCGAACAGTACACGGATTTTGCCCTCGTTCATTCCGTTGATAAGTTCCTTACGTTGCTTATCATTTTTCGCTTCCTGAATAAACCTTACTTCGTGCGCAGGTATGCCGTGGTCTTCCACGAGTTTGCGTTTTATTTCGGAGTACACGTTCCATTCGCCGGGCTTATAGGTTCCTAAATCCGAGAAAACGAACTGCGTTCCTTTCTGTGCGTTGAACTGGTTGTAATACTTGGCGATATTTACCGCACAATGCGAAGCCTTGTTGTCGGGATGGTCGTCGTATATACCACTTACCATACGCATATCGAGCGACATCTTACGGGCATAGTCCGTCGCAATGAGCATCTTTGCTTTTTCTTCCCTTTGCGATAATGGTTCTCTACCGAGCAAAGTAGCATCGCCCGTTTTGGCAAACTGCATCAGGCTTTGGATAAAGGCATCTTGGTCGGGCGTTGGCGGTATGTTGTACAATACCTCGTTCTTAGTGGGGCGGTCAATACCAATATCCTTAGCCGTTCTGTAATCCGTGATTTCAGAATAGAACTGTGCCAGTTCCGGCACTTTGATAAAGTAGCGGAAACGCTCTTTTGCTACAATATTGTTAGCTACCGAAAATTCATAATCGGTCGTTTTCCGTGCATAGATAGCTGCCCACGCATCAAAGGAATGAATACCCTGTTTTTCCAATGCACGGGGGCGCAGGTATTTAAACAGCAGGTACAATTCCGTTAATGAATTGCTGATG
>JAHBTL010000055.1 GCA_019638615.1 Chitinophagaceae bacterium
TGTGGTAAGTGGGTCATGCGGTAAACTTTAATGAAGTTTAGTACAGCGCTGGTTTGGTCATTTCGGTTAACACTTTAGCCGGACAACAATGATTCTTTATATATACCTTATACCAGTCATTATTTTTTGAAACCTGAGAATAATTCGCCAAAGAAAGACAATGGCTTCCGGATATATGCCTGGTACTTTGCTAATGTAGGCTTATAAGGTAGTTTGCTTTCATCAAGGGCCCGCTTCACCCCGGGACAGGCTATCCAGTCATAGTCGTCAAACACTATTATTCCTCCCGGTTTTAAGCGGGGATAGAAATAATCTATACACGCTTTAACTGACTGATAAAAATCTGTATCCACATGAATAAATGAAAACCTGAGATCATCCTTTTCAAAGGGAGCTATCGATTGAGGAAAATAGCCTTTAATTAATTTTACGTTTGGATTGTCCTTCAAAAAAAGCTGAACGGCTTCAAGAGAGGTATCATTGAAATCGCCCGGATGATGAACTTCAGCTTCATTCCAGTCGGCTTCAGGTAAGCCTTCAAATGTATCAAATCCCCAAAATTCCCTGTTGGGACAGGCTTCTGCCATGAGCTTTAATGACCCTCCCTTATATACACCCAGCTCGGCGCAAAGCCCCTTCGGTGTTTTCCGAAGCAACCTGATTAACTCATTTATTCTGTCTTCCGAAATTAGTGACCTGGTATCCATTGCTCAAACATTTTAAAATGTGTTAAAAAAACGTTCAATTTAGCATAAAATCATAAACTGCCAGGTATGCTCATATTCCGTTCAAGAGCCTGGTCACAGCCTCATCGCCGGTTACGGCATTCGTGGGGCGCGGATGAACTGTATTGAATACTTCCAGCTCGCTTTGTTCAAGCACTTTGGCCGGTGTTTCATCCACTTCTCCCTTCCTGTTTTTTGCTTTCGATATATCAAGCTTAAGATGTTTTGCCATGAAGCCGTACATCGCTTTTCGCTTCGATGGTCCATAATCATGTTTTTCATCAGCAAGGTGAACCAGCTCAACCTCGTTCTGTTTACCGTACAGCGCATATATTTTTTGCATATAGGGAAATTCTACAGCCGGGTTATTTTTTGTCCAGTCATCACCGTCAGATATCAGCAGCATGGGACGTGGCGCTGTTAAAGCGGCTATTTCCGCATTGGTAGTCTGGTAATCTCCTTTTTTATGAACAGGCATACCGCTCTCGCAAGTGCAACCACCAAAAAAATGCGCGGATACCATCACACAGGGAACGGCTACTTTAATGCGGTTATCCAGCGCCGTGAGCATGAATGTCTGAGTGCCGCCGCCTGATTCTCCCGTCATGCCGATCCTGTCAGGGTCTACACCGGGTATGGACAGGATAAAATCAAGCGCTTTTGCACTGTTGATCGTTTGCAGCTTTAACCCCTTCGGCAAATTGTGACTGCATTGTTTTGAGTCGCCCTGCCCTATCATATCCCACACAAAAACTACGGCACCCATGCGGGCCAGCATAGCACAGCGCTTTTGCGTTTGCTCCCTGAATCTCCCTTCCGGATTGTTGCCGTGCCCGTGCGGACAAAGGATACCCGCATACGATTTTTGTTTTTGAAGGGGCTTGTATAAGTTGCCGGTAACATAAAACCCGGGCAGGCTTTCAAAAAATACATTTTCCACCGTATATCCATCCATTATTTTTTTACTGTGAATAACAGGAGATGAGATTAAACCTGCCGGTAACTTTTCCAACTGTAGTTCCATTCCCGCTCTCAGTTGTTCTTTCACTGCTACTGAGCGTTTCGTCCATTGGTCGGGGCTGCCAGGCACATTTTCTTCAAGGAATTGCCGTCCCTGCTCTTCTGTAAAATAAGCGCCCTGGCATAATTCGGTTTGCGCTTCGGCAACCAGGCAGCCTGACAGGATAAAGGCAGCCCAGGTGAGGATCATTTTTTTCATACAATGATTTATGAATACTCCTTCAAGGTAGGTTTTCTTTGCCGCATTGCCTGTTTCTAAAGATAAAAATTATAGCAGGGTATGCTATGCAACGTAGCTCAGGCGGATGTTGTCAGTGCCTTGCGGGTACGGTTCAGGGCAATAAATTAACAGTTCATCCGGGAATCGTTTGCCCTGATCCGGCGGTTGCAGCAATTTTGCACTATACTTAACACGAACAAAAAAACAGGCAATGGAAACAGTTTTATTTCCTGTAAAAAAAACGGTTATTAATCCCTGGGCATTCCAGGATAACCTTGCATTTGCACAAGCCTCGGAAGTGCCCTTTTCCGCGGCAACCCTGTATTGTTCAGGGAAGGAAACGCCAAAAGAAAAAAGCAATGTTTCCGGTGGAAATATGAGTGAAGAGATCCACAACGCGTTCGATAAGCTTGAAGCTGAATTGCGTAACAAGGGCTATACATTGTCTGATGTGGTAAGACTGAATTTCTATACCACATCTGTGGACGCCTTTTTGGATGAATATGAAATTGTTCTTAAAAGGCTAAAAGAATTTAATTGTGTTCCTTCCAGCACTTTGACAGAAGTAAGAACCCTGGCATCTCCTTCTTTAATGCTGGAATTAGAGGCTACGGCCGCCAGGTAATTGTAAAAAAAATGAAGAAGTCTGTTATAGTATACAGGTTGCTCGTTACGGCATTATTCATAATGTCCTGTATCGTTTTTCATCAAAAACCGGTTACGGGGCTCTGCATGGGGCTTGTACAAAAAAATATACAGGAGCGTAAAGCGGAAAGTGATAAAACTTTCCCGGAAGATAGTTTTGTGGTGAGGGTGCTGTTGCGGTTTTCAGAAATAATCCAGGTGCCGGAAAGGGTATTTCCCTTCGGCGAGAACTATTTTCATTGCGGCAAAAATCAGAGATAAGCAAATACTGCAGATTTGTCCGCCGCAGATGCGCAGATTAAGCGAAACGTAGATACGCAGGTTAAGCGGAGGATGTATTGCCCTGCCCGATGCCCGATATGCACTATCCATTTTGTTTTTGATATTTTTAGCTTGATATAAAACCGTTTTTACTGTAGGTTTGCAGCAGAATTATTGTTTACGAACATCGTGGACCTGCATTACAGTGTTCCAACGGGCTATAAAACTTCATGTATGAAAAAGTTTTTTTTTATTGTTCCGGTTATTATTTTCTCGGCATGTAATGGGGGAGGGGGTAAATCTTCCGAAACAGAAGAAGTGCCTGTTGAAGTAAAACCTGTTTCTGTTTTGTCGGATGCTTTTAATACTTCGTTTGAAGATATACTAAACAACTATTATGCGCTTCGCGATGCTTTGGTTGCCGATGATACGGCAGCAGCCAATGAATCGGCTACCCGGCTCATTGCGGCATCGGATGGACTGAAGCTGGAAGAATTAAAAGCGGCAGATACCAATAATGTGGTAATTCCTACGGCTCAAACCTACACCGGCGGCATCAGCAGCGAAAGCAGGGGATTACTGGGAGAAGCGAATATAGAGGCAAAACGGAAATCATTCCAGATGATTTCGGGTAACCTGTTCGATCTTGCAAGAACAGTAAGATATACGAAAGCAAAGATCTATCTGCTTACCTGCCCAATGGCATTTGACAATGCCGGTGCTGACTGGCTGAGCGCCGCTACGGAAATAAAAAATCCATACTTTGGAAGTAAAATGCTTACCTGCGGCAGTGTAAAAGATTCGGTTGTGATCAAATAAAATCAATTCAATAGCAAGTGGCTGACCAGAACGGATGTTTTGATCAGCCATTGTCATTTCCTGTAAATATTATAACACTCAGCCGATCGCCCAGGCCTGTGCAGCTTTAATCGCTCTTTCCCAGCCCCTGGCAAGCTGGTTGCGGGTCACTTCTTTCATATCGGGTTCAAATATTTTGTCTATTTTCCACTGGCTTTGTATTTCCTGCATATCTTTCCAGTAACCCACGGCAAGCCCTGCCAGGTAGGCTGCGCCCAAAGCAGTGGTTTCTGTTATTTCGGGACGAACAACTTTTGTATTCAGCATATCGCTTTGAAATTGCATCAGCAGGTTATTAGCCGTTGCTCCCCCATCCACCCTTAGCTCCTTTATTGCAATGCCCGAATCAGCTTCCATTGCCTTTAGTACATCCATGGTTTGATAGGCAATGCTTTCTATGGCAGCCCTGGCAATATGCGCGGCAGTAGTGCCTCTCGTCATTCCTACAATGGTGCCCCTGGCATGCTGATCCCAATAAGGAGCACCCAATCCTGCAAATGCGGGTACCACAAAAACGCCATCTGTATTTTCTGCTTTTTGCGCCAGTGTTTCTACCTCTGCCGAAGATTTAATAATGCCCAGCCCGTCCCGCAGCCATTGCACCACGGCACCTGCAATAAATACACTGCCTTCCAGCGCATAGTGCGTTATGCCATTTACCTTCCAGGCTACCGTTGTAAGCAGGTTATTGGCAGAGGGTACTGCTTTTTCGCCTGTGTTCATCAACATAAAACAACCGGTGCCGTACGTATTTTTTACCATACCCTGCTGCGTGCACATTTGCCCGAACAATGCTGATTGCTGATCGCCTGCAATACCGGCAATGGGAATTTTTTGAGCGGTCAGCGTGTTTTGTGTTTCACCATATATTTCGCTGCTGCTCCTCACCTGGGGTAACATATTGCCGGGTATATCAAACAGCTTTTCCAGTTCTCCGTCCCATTGCAGCGTATGAATATTTAGCAGCATGGTACGCGAGGCATTCGATACATCGGTTGCATGTACCTGGCCTTTGGTAAGATTCCATAACAGCCAGGAATCAATGGTTCCAAAGCACAATTCTCCTTTTTGCGCCTTTTGCCTTGCGCCGTCCACGTTGTCTAATATCCATTTTACTTTTGTTGCAGAAAAGTAAGCATCTATGATCAACCCGGTTTTTTTCTGTATCAGCTTATCCTTTCCTTCTTTTTTAAGACTGTCACAATACGAAGCGGTACGCCGGTCCTGCCATACGATGGCATTATATACAGGCTTACCTGTAGCCCGTTCCCATACAACGGTTGTTTCCCGCTGGTTTGTAATGCCTATAGCGGCTATATTTTCCGCGCTTAAGCCGGCTTTGCTGATGGCTTCTGCCGCCACTCCCAGTTGAGTGCTCCATATTTCGGTAGGATCGTGCTCTACCCATCCGGGTCTCGGAAATATTTGTTTGAATTCTTTTTGAGCAACAGACAGGATCTGCCCGTTGTTATTAAAAATGATGGCCCGTGAACTGGTAGTTCCCTGGTCGAAAGCAAGGATATATTGATTCATACAGCAATCTTTGGTTTGAAGATAAGACATTAGGATTTGAGATTCAAAATTTGAAATTAGTATATATTGATATATAAATTTGCAAAAAGAGATCATTCATATTATAATTGCCTTCCGTTTGTTATTGCTGCTATGATATGCTCCAACTGCAATACATTCACAAATGCTAACAAACAGCAGCTCCTCCCTGCTTTTGCTAAGTGAATACACTCACTCACTACTAAGGATAAACGAAGTTTTTTTAAAACGATGCAATCCCCGGCTTGCTTACCCGTTTATGCTTCCGTTATTTACTTACGATAATGCCACAGCACATCGTAATAAGTTTTTTTAAACTCTTATTAATCTAAATTCTTTTCCCATGATGTCCCGTTTTAATGCAAAGCATTTAATTCTTGGTTTATCTCTGAGTGTTTTCTTTTCCTGTAAAAAGGATGACAATCCCTCACCTACACCTCCCCCGCAGGAGGAGCCCACGCTTTTTGAAAAAGTACAGGGACGGTGGGATGCTGCAGTTGATCTGCCCCCCAGGATGAGTAGCTCTTCTGTATCTTATAAAAACCAGGAAATGCTTCGCGTAAGATCTATTGAGTTTTTAAGCGATAGCACTTATATTGTAGCATTTGCTCACGGCGGGGCTTTTACCGGTAAGCTGAGTGTTGTTGACAGCGCGTCTTTCAACTTTGCAGGCTTTGGTAAGGTTTCCGATATACAAATAAAAAATGATTCCATCAGTTTTGCCTGCAGCTATAATAATGTTCCTTTAAATGTAAAAGCAGGTAAAGTATCTGATCTTTCAATAAGCGCCGACCAAAAAGCAATTTTAAAAAGCTGGGTGCTTACTAAAGAAGAAGATGGAGCAGATATGTATGAGGAATTCAATTTAGAAGAAGGTGAAAAAATAACCATGTTGTTTTCTTCCGCCGGCACACTTCTTACAAAATATGGCGATGAGGCGACATCAAGAAACTGGAAATGGCATCCCCAAAAAGCCAATGCCGCGTTGTTCTACAGTCCCTGGCAAACAGAATTTAATTACGATGTTTATTATAAGCTCGCTGAGCTTACGAATACCAGTTTGAAAATTCAGCTGGTACATATAGAGAAAGAATATGACGAAAACGAAAATGTTACAGGAACGGAAGAGGTGATAGATAAAACTTACATGCTTTCTGCGAAATAATCGCCGGCATACAGATTTTATTATGGGGCTGACTAAAGTTCAACTTTTAGTCGGCTCCTTTTACTTTTGAAATGCAGGCTCATGTGGGTACATTTGAACAAACAGGCTTGTAGCGCATTTCTCTGTCAGTTCAGGGTATTGTTTGCCTTTTCAAGTATCTTCCGGTAACGCCTTTCATTCCGGCTCCTGCTGACCACAGCAAGCGCCAGGCCTGATGCCAGTCCGAAAACAATGATCAGCGCCACTTTATGGTTATCCTGGGCAATGGGTATAATGCTGATGCCACCCAGGAACATGATGATAAAAAAAGAGAAAAAAATAATAAGCATTCCCCAGCTAATGGTATACAGCAGGTAGTATTTTATTTTGGATCCCCCGCGTTGCTCCTTCCAGAACTCTACAAAACGTAACTCTTCTTTGCTAATCATTTTTTAAAAACAGATTTTCAGGTTTCCCAACTTATCACTTACTTATTCCTTCATCATTTCTTTTACAACACGAATAAAATCTTCCGTATTGGGCTTGCTGAAGTAATCGCCGTCAGAAGCATAAGCGGGGCGATGCGCATGTGCGGTAATTGTTCTGGGGGCTACGTCCAGCCATTTGTATCCTCCCTGCTCTTCCATCACCTTGTTAAACATATAGGCTGCAGCTCCGCCGGGCATATCTTCATCCGCAAAAATTATCCTGTTGGTTTTTTTAAGGGATTCAACAATGGAATGATTGACATCAAAAGGCAAAAGCGTTTGAACATCTATTATTTCACATTGTATGCCCATATCGTTTAAAATAACCGCGGCTTCCTGTGCTATGCGCAGCGTTGCTCCATAAGATACAATGGTAATATCGGATCCTTCCCGAACAATTTCCGGCACACCCAGTGCTACCCTGTATCCTAAAAGGTTGGAAGGTAATTTTTCCTTTAATCGGTAAGCATTCAGGCACTCAATCATGATCGCCGGGTCATTTACTTCGAGCAAAGTATTGTACATGCCAGTCGCCTGTACCATATTGCGGGGCACACATACATGAAAGCCCCGCAGCGCATTAATGATCATTCCCATGGGCGAACCGCTGTGCCATATCCCTTCCAGGCGGTGTCCGCGTGTACGCACTATGATAGGGCAGCTTTGCCGCCCCTTGGTACGGTAATGCAAACAGGCTACGTCGTCGCTTAATGGCTCCAGGCCGTACAATACATAATCTACGTATTGAATCTCTGCAATAGGACGAAGCCCTCTCATCGCAAGCCCGATGCCCTGTCCTATAATGGTGAGTTCCCTGATGCCTGTATCAAAGATCCTTTTATCGCCATGTTTTTGCTGCAATCCGGCAAACCCCTGGTTAACATCTCCGATCAGTCCCAGGTCCTCACCAAAGGCAAATACTTTGGGATTGTGGGCAAACAATTCGTCGAAATACCGGTTCAGGATCTGGTAGCCGTTCAGGAAGGGTGCATTTTCTGCATATTCTGCCGCACTGGGCTGTACATGTTTAAGACTTTTAGTACCCTCATTATATAAATGAGTGTGGTAAGCGGAACCTTCTGTTGCGTACAGGTCTTCGTAATATTGATTTAATTCCCTGGAGTTACCAAAGTTTGCGCCTGTAGCCAGTGCTTTTAAAATGTCTTTGCGCGTAGGTTCCCGGTTGGTTTGTAAAAGTTTGATAGCATTTTCAATGTGCCCGGTATCATCGGCAGCGGTTTTCAGCAGATCAATGCTTTTTTTCACCATTTCCTTCAACGGAGCCGAATACTTTTCCCAGGCCTTCAGCCGGCTTTCGCGAATATGCGCTTTAGCCCTGGTTTCTATCTGGCTTAGTTCTTCTTCGTCTGCAAGCGCGTTGGCCAAAATCCATTCTTTCATCTTCCTGTTACAATCCCATTCCCGTTCCCACTCGAGGCGCTCCGCACTCTTATAACGTTCATGGCTACCCGAAGTAGAATGTCCCTGGGGCTGTGTAGCCTCTTCTACATGAAAGACTGCGGGTATATGCGTTTCACGTATTTTTTGAATGGCATGTTCAAATACCTCACACATGCCTGCATAATCCCAGCATTTTACTTTGTAAATGTCTATGCCGTTCGTATTGTTCTTTTTTTGAAATCCTTTTAACGCCTCAGACACAGAGCCTTTTACAACCTGTTCTGCCGAAGAAACTGAAATTCCATAGCCGTCATCCCAAATAAAAATGGCCAGGGGAACCTGCAGCACACCTGCAGCATTTACCGCCTCCCAAAAATGCCCTTCAGTAACGGACGCATCGCCAATCGTACAGAAACAGATCTCGTTGCCATTGTTGGAAAGGTCGTTGAACTGCTGCAATGGTTCAACTTCCCTGAAAACTTTGGAAGCGAACGCCAGTCCCAGCGCCCTGGGCATTTGCCCGGCAGTAGGGGCAATGCTGCTGGTAATATTTTTGTGATTTACCAGGTCAAGAAACTCGCCGTTCTTATCCATGAAGGCGGATGCAAAATGTGCATTCATCTGCCTGCCCCCGCTGTGCGGCTCTTCATTTTCGTTGGGATTGGCATATAGCTGGGCAAAAAACTCTTCTATAGTCGCCCTGCCGGTAGCAAAAGAAATAGTTTGATCGCGATAATAGCCTGCGTAGTAATCGCCGGGCTTAAAAAACTTTGACAGTGCGATCTGGGGAACTTCTTTCCCATCGCCAAAAATGCCAAATTTTGCCTTGCCCGTCAACACTTCTTTCCGGCCAAGAAGGCTGGCTTCCCGGCTTTCGCATGCGAGGCGGTAGTCGTTCAAAACTTCCTCGCGGAAGCGATCGAACGAGAGCTTTTCTTCAGACATTGTATCGTTGGAAATGATATGCTCCATACCGGCAAAAATACCCGAAAATAATTAAAGTCCGGAAGTCGGACCAAAAAGACTTCTGCAGGAATGTGCATATGTTTTTTTATTTTTTGCGATGAAGGAATATGGCACAATCGTACCCCGTATAAAGGTTCCGGTAACATACATTCCTACTTTCGTAGTTATCGCGGAATATAATTTCCGCTTATCTTTGCCCCACTTTTTAAAATTGCAATATGGCAAATACAGCAGATATCAGCAGGGGCCTGATCCTTAAATTAGATGGCAGTTTATACAGTGTTGTTGAATTTGGTGAAAATAAAACTGCCAGGGCCGCAGCTAAGGTTTGGGCAAAGCTGAAAGGCGTTGATAACAACCGCAGTATAGAAAAAACATGGAATTCAGGCGATACCATTTACCCGGTAAGGGTCGAGCGGAAAACGTTCCAGTTTTTGTATAAGGATGACTCCGGTTACAATTTCATGGATACGGAAACTTTTGAGCAACTGGCACTGGAAGAACATATGGTAGATGCGCCACAGTTCTTAAAAGACGGGCAGGAAGTATCGGTTTTGGTAAATACAGAAACCGAGCAGCCCATGAGCGTTGAATTGCCTGATAAAATTGTATTGCAGGTTACCTATAGCGAGCCCGGAGTGAAAGGAGATACTGCTACCCGCACGTTAAAAGCAGCTACGGTGGAAACCGGGGCTACTGTAATGGTTCCCCTGTTTGTAAATGAGGGCGAACTGATCAGGATCAATACCAAGACAGGGGAATATGTGGAACGCGTAAAAAACTGATTTTTGGGTATATTTATCCTGAATTCCTATCTTAGCCGCCGGTTTCGCATGAAATGCGGCTATTAAACTAAACAGACCAACATGGATTTTAAACAGATTCAGGAGTTGATAAAAATTATCAACAAGTCTAATATCGGTGAAATTAGTGTAGAAGATAAAGAATTTAAAATAACAATAAGGCAGAAAGAAGATCATATTACGCAGGTTGTTTCTGCCGCTCCGACTCCCATTCAAACATATGCCCAGCCCCCGGTAGCCCCTGCGCAAACAGCAGCTTCTGATGGAGGACATGAAAAGTCAAAAGCAGTTGAAGCCAAGGCGGATAATCTGATCACGATTAAAAGCCCGATGATCGGAACTTTTTATCGTAAATCTTCCCCTGACAAACCTTTGTTTGTGGAAGTGGGCGATGAAGTTACGCCGGGTAAGGTAGTATGTATTATTGAGGCGATGAAGCTTTTTAACGAGATAGAAAGTGAAGTAAGTGGGAAAATAGTAAAAGTTCTTGCGGAAGATGCCAGCCCCGTAGAATACGACCAGCCTCTGTTTTTAGTAGAACCTAATTAGTTTGAAAATTTCCTGCCTGTCGGCTGACAGGGAAAAGGTATAAATTTGAAAATGAGTTATTCTTATTTCTACGTTTTCCTGTTATTTTCAAATTCCCGAATTTTCAAATTGACTACATGTTCAAAAAAATACTGATCGCAAATAGAGGTGAAATTGCCTTGCGTGTTATACGTACATGCAGGGAAATGGGAATTAAAACGGTTGCTGTTTATTCTACTGCAGATAAAGACAGTCTTCATGTAAAATTCGCAGACGAGGCAGTATGTATAGGGCGCCCTCAAAGCAGTGATTCTTATTTGAATATACCTCACCTGATGGCTGCGGCGGAAATTACCAATGCCGATGCCATACATCCGGGTTATGGTTTTTTAGCGGAGAATGCCCGGTTTGCCCAGATATGCGGAGAGCATGGGATAAAATTTATTGGTCCCAAACCCGAAATGATTACGGCAATGGGCGATAAAATTACCGCTAAGGAAACGATGATTAAAGCCGGAGTGCCGGTAGTGCCTGGTGGCGGCGGTTTGCTGGAAAGCGTTGATCATGCCAAGGGCCTGGCAAAAGAAATCGGTTATCCGGTAATTTTAAAAGCTACTGCTGGCGGCGGCGGTAAGGGCATGCGGGTAGTGTGGGAAGAAAATGAACTGGAAAGAGCTTTTACAACGGCAAAAGCCGAAGCGGCAGCCGCATTTAAGAACGATGGCGTATACATGGAAAAATTTGTGGAGGAACCCCGCCACATAGAGATACAGATTGCAGGCGACCGCTATGGAAAAGTGTGTCATATGAGCGAAAGAGATTGTTCCATTCAGCGCAGGCACCAGAAGCTCGTAGAGGAATCGCCTTCACCCTTTATGACGAACGAATTGCGGGAGAAAATGGGAGAGGCAGCGGTAAAAGCAGCTTCTGCCATTAACTACGAAAGCGTGGGAACGATAGAATTTCTTGTGGACAAACACAGGAATTTTTATTTTATGGAGATGAATACCCGTATACAGGTTGAGCATTGCGTAACGGAAGAAGTGACCAATTTTGACCTGATTAAAGAGCAGATAAAAATTGCCTCCGGAGAATCCATTTCGGGCAGGAACTATTATCCTGAGATGCACGCCATAGAATGTCGTATCAATGCCGAAGATCCTTACAACGATTTTCGCCCGTCTCCCGGAAAGATCACTGTTTTGCATCAGCCCGGCGGGCATGGTGTAAGAATTGATTCACACACTTATGCCGGGTATGTGATTCCACCTTATTACGACTCGATGATCGCGAAAATTATTTCTGTAGCGCGTACGCGCGAAGAAGCTATTAATACTATGAGCCGCGCATTAAGCGAATATGTGGTAGAAGGCGTTAAAACCACGATCCCTTTCCACCAGCAGTTGATGCGTAATGAAGATTTCTGTAAAGGAAACTTTACCACCAAGTTCCTCGAAAATTTTACAATGTTGTAGCCACTGCTATCTGTTTGCATGATCCCCTTGCCCGAACAGCAGGGGATTTTTTTTGCAACGTCCTTACGTCTTTCATTTAAACAATGGGTATAAAAAAATCCCCCACGAACAGTGAGGGATCCCGGGCTTAACAGCCTGTGATAGATTGGTTATCCGGTTATCTCAAAAATAACATTTCACGGTATTTCGGTAACAGCCAGTATTGATCATCCACCAGTAACTCAAGTTTATCTACGTGATAACGGATCTTGTCAAAGAAGGCATCTTTGATCTGGCTTTGATAAGCAATGGCTTTAGTGCGGGTATCTTCTATTTTGTTTACCACTTTTCTTGTTTCGATCATTTTTTCCACACCGTCAGCCACTGCCGCAATATGCTCGGATATTTTTTCCAGTATCTGTTTCTGATTGGCGTAAGATTCTTCGGGAAGTCCCAGATCTTTCAATCCTTTAATGTTATTGATCAGGATGTTCTGGTATTTTATTGAGCTGGGAAGTATATGGCTGGTACAAAGCTCTCCCATAATGCGGGCTTCGATCTGCACTCTTTTGATATATTTTTCCAGTTCAATTTCATGGCGCGCCTCCAGCTCGGAATGATTGTAAATGCTTAATTCGTCAAACAGCGCTTTGGCTCTTTCTGTTACCATTGCGTCTAATGCCAGGGGTGTGGTCCTCACATTGGGTAAGCCGCGTCTTTCTGCTTCATGATGCCATTCATCGCTGTATCCATCGCCTTCAAACAACACTTTTTCAGAACTGGCGATGTATTCGCGGATTACATGCATAATGGCTATTTCTTTCTTCTCGCCTTTTTCAATCAGGGCGTCTACTTCTTTTTTGAAAGATACAAGCGTTGCAGCCATGATCGCATTTAATATCGTCATGGGTATACCGCAGTTGGCGGTTGAGCCCACTGCACGGAACTCGAACTTATTACCGGTAAATGCAAAAGGTGAAGTACGGTTACGATCGGTATTATCGAGTAATAATTCCGGGATATTTTTGTGGATGTCCAGCTTTAAAAGTATTTCATCCTGTTCGGAGAAGTTGTCGCCCACCCTGGTCTTGATTTCGTTCAATACCTCGCTCAGGTATTTGCCGATGAATACTGAAATGATGGCAGGAGGCGCTTCGTTTGCACCAAGGCGATGATCATTACCGGCAGAAGCGATAGAAGCGCGGAGAAGATCAGCATAATCGTCTACGGCTTTTATAACGTTTACAAAGAAGGTAAGGAACATCAGGTTGGTTTTAGGCGTTTTGCCCGGGGCAAGCAGGTTCACGCCTGTGTCTGTCGACATACTCCAGTTGTTGTGCTTACCGCTGCCGTTAATACCTGCAAATGGTTTTTCATGCAGCAGAACTGTCAGGTTGTGACGTCTTGCTACACGCGTCATCACATCCATTACAAGCATATTATGGTCTACCGCCAGGTTCGCTTCCTCGTAAATAGGCGCACACTCAAACTGTGCGGGCGCCACTTCATTGTGCCGTGTTCTTAAGGGAATACCCAGGCGGTAAGATTCTTCTTCGAAATCTCTCATGAAGGCATATATCCTTTCAGGAATAGAGCCGAAATAATGGTCTTCCAACTGCTGGCCTTTTGCAGGGGAGTGACCGAAGACGGTACGGCCGGTCATTACCAGGTCCGGCCGGGCGTTTGCCAGCCCGGCATCTATTACAAAATATTCCTGTTCCCAGCCCAGTGTGGCAATTACCCTGGTAACATTTTTATCAAAGTAGTTGCAAACATCAACCGCAGCTTTATTCAAAGCTTCTATTGATCTGAGCAAAGGCGTTTTGGTATCGAGGGATTCCCCGGTATAGGAAACAAAGATGGTGGGAATACAAAGCGTATTGGCATCGCCTATTCTCATGATAAAAATAGGGGAAGTGGGATCCCAGGCGGTATATCCTCTCGCTTCAAAAGTAGCCCTTAAGCCGCCCGAAGGAAAAGAAGAAGCATCGGGCTCCTGTTGTATAAGCGCAGCGCCGTCAAATTCTTCAATAGGAGTGCCATCACCTTTTAAGGTAAAGAAGGAATCATGTTTTTCTGCGGCAGTTCCTGTTAATGGCTGAAACCAGTGGGTAAAATGCGTTACACCTTTCGCCTCCGCCCAGCTCCTCAAACCGG
The DNA here is from genome assembly GCA_019638615.1 of Chitinophagaceae bacterium. Taxonomy (GTDB): domain Bacteria; phylum Bacteroidota; class Bacteroidia; order Chitinophagales; family Chitinophagaceae; genus Agriterribacter. The sequence continues at coordinate 14,222 of JAHBTL010000055.1, forward strand.
CCCCGATCTGGTTGCCCATATTGCGGTCTATTTTTTTACCCGTTTTAATAGAAGCTGCCAGGCTTTTGTAAGCCTCATCGCTCAGATACTCGCGGGCCGTTTTCAGGGTAAATACATTTTCACCAAAAATTTTGGTGATCTTTTCCGATCCTTCAACGATAATGTCCTTTCCAAGGTTGGACAGATGATTGATAGCATTAAACCTAAGTGATTCCATCTAATAAAATTTTAATATAGATAATTAGAAACCGGGTTAATAATTTTTTTTCAAAACTATTGTATTTTTTAAATAAAAGAACAGATCGGATAAAAAAAATGTCTTATTGTTTAAAAAATCATGTGTTTTGTTGAAAATAATTAATATTATTTTATTGTGTAATGTAAAATGTAACTAATTATCTTATTTTGTTATTTGAAATGACTGGCAGGAATGGTAAGACGAGCATCATAATATAAAAACTTTTATACCTTACAATTGCCCCTGTAAAAGGAATAGTATACCCGATGAGCAGGAGTCCGCTGAAAGAAAGTGTTATCAGGAAAAGAGAAAAGGGGTGCAGCAGTGTCTGAAGCATGTTTGTACGATACTTCCACACAGTTGTTATTAAGATCAGCGCCAATCCTGTTGTTTCCATAAAGCTCATGAACTGGAAAATGCCTGTTATTTCAGTAATATAAGGCCGCAAAAAAACATGATTGACCGCCTGGGGAAATACGTGGATATAACTGTTGACCGTTGGCTCTAAAGGAGTAAGGGGTAAACGTGAGTTGCCTTCCAACACCAGGAATTCGTGTTGCTTTTCGGCAAGTTGTAACGGCAGGTTGAATTTTTGAGATAAAAAAGAGGTTCCGAAAAAAAAGAAGGCACAGAATATATATATAACAAGGTGCGGGATATAATGCCGTTGCGATAAACGCGCGGACCAAAGCCAGGCGGCTGTACAGGGAACCAATAAAAGCGCCGTTACATTCCGGAACAAAAAAATAAAGAAAAAACAAATGAGAGCAGTAATAAACAGCAGGAAGAGCCTTGCTTTACCGGGATGTATAAAACGGTGAATGCAGTAAATAAAAATCCCTGTAAAAAAAACGATCAGCCCGTCTTTATGAATGCCGCTGTTCCAAAACAGGCAGGAAGGCAAAAAGAAAATAAATAAGAACAATAATATATTGCCCGGTGACAGATTTTTCTGAGCTGTAACATACAGGTAGTACAAACCTACAGTTGGAAAAAAATTAAAAAGCACCGCGGTTACATAATAATTGCCGCCGCTCAGCACGTTCAAAATGCCCAGCAGCTTAATGAACAGGTTGTCGTCTGTATTTTTCCAGGTGGCATTATCGGCGTTAGAAAAAATATCTCCCAGGGCATTAAACTGCATATCGGTTGAAAAAAAAGCGGAAGGATTGTGAAGCAGGTTATGATATTCCTTTAATGATTCGGCAAACAAAGCCCAGCTATCACTTTCTTCAAAATAATGCGCATATATATACCCGTAAGCGAAACCTGCGGCTGCTTTTGCAATGAATCCCGCTATCAGCCATTTGTTGCTGACGGGTGTTCCGCTTTTCCGGTTCATTTTTTTCAGAACAACACTGATCAGGAAAAGATAAAGTACAATAAGCAATATGTGTAATGCGGTTATCAATCAACAGGTATTAATATATGAGGGCTAAAATAAACCATTCAGGCCTTATTAATAAATTTTTGCTGCTGCTGTGCGAAGCATTACTTTTAAACGGTTAACAGCATTATGCCTAAAATTTTGATTGGAGTATCCAGTTCATTCTGCGCTCATTTCTTAAAGGGGCAGGTAAGCTTTTTTGTTCAAAAGGGCTTTGACGTTGTTATTGTAAGCGGCCCGGGGGAAGAAATAAGCATGCTGGCTAAAGCTGAGCAGGCAAAGCTCATTACCATCCCCTTTACCAAAAAAATTACTCCTTTTAAAGATCTTGCCCAGCTTATCAGGATTGTGCGGATACTGCGCAGGGAGGACCCTGATATCATCAACGCCGGCAACCCAAAATCCGGCTTTCTTATTATGCTGGCTGCCTGGCTGACCCAAAGAAAAAACAGGGTGTTTACATTGCATGGGTTGCTATCCGATACAAAAAAAGGAGCAGCCCGGGCCATTATAACCTTAACAGAAAAAATTTCCTGTGGCGTTGCCCATAAAGTAATTGTTGTCAGCCCTTCCCTGAAAGAGCATGCGGAAAAAAGAAAGATAATAAAACCGGGAAAAGGAATCGTGATCGGGAAAGGAAGCTGCAATGGAATAGATACAGATGTGTTTTCGCGAAATGAAACAGTATTCAATAAAGCCGCATTGCTGAAAAAAGAATGGGGTATAAAAGAAGATGAATTGGTCATAGGATTTATCGGAAGGTTGTCGAAAGACAAGGGGATAGATATTCTTATACATAGCTTTAATAAATTACAGGTTGAGTATCCTTTTCTTAAGTTATTGATAGCGGGACCCCTTCTTGAAGAACATGGTTTAGATGATACTGTAATAGGTGATTTAACAGGTAAAAAGAATATTGTATACCTTGGAAAAATGGCTGTTGTGACTCCGGTATATGCTGCTATAGACATTTTCGTTTTACCTTCTTTACGTGAAGGCTTTGGAAATGTATTGATCGAAGCTGCATCCATGGAGTTGCCGGTAATCGCTCCTGATATCCCGGGTTGCAGAGACGCATTGAAGCATGGGATAAACGGTATTCTCTTTGAAAAGGGAAACGCAGAATCACTTAGGAGTTCAATTGAAAAATTAATACTCGATCGTCCATTGTGCAACGCGTACGGACACAATGGGAGACAATTCGTAGCAGATAATTTCTCCGGCGATACAATATGGAATGGATTGCTGGAGCTGTATAACAGCCTGTCAGAAAAAAAAATATAAAACTCCTGTAGAAACAGGAGTTACACTAAAACTAGCTGCCTTTCCGCCAACAATATGGAGGCGATTGGCGGATAGGCGTATCTACTTTAATAAATAAAATCGAAAGCCCGTTAAATCACTCCCTAAGATCAGCTTTATCCGGCAGTGTATATGTTAATTAATAGCAATAGCTGGTTAAGTATTGGTTAATGCATCCCTTATGCTTTTAGTTCGCTCCTGTTGTCCGCCAATCTCCTGTTGATTTGTTTTTTGCAGTACAACGAATCAGGCAGCCTGTTAACCGCTGCTTAACCCGGTCAAATCAAACCTCGTATGTGGAGACGGGTCAATGGTACATTCTTTAAAATTTTAAAACACTCAATGATGAAAAAGATTTTACTGGCGGGTACTATTGCTGTTTTATGCAGCGTTACCGCAACAAGCATGGCTCAAAATGCAACCGCGTTAAATACTGAAAAAAAAGAATTGAACCAGGAAAAAAAGGAGCTCAATAAAGAAAAGAAAGCCATCAAAAAGCAGGAAAGAGCAATTGAGAACGCTGAAGTTTCATACCAGACAAAACAGCAGTTTCCCGGCGATTTCCCAGGTGCCACCAATGTATCCTACGTACGCAACGGCAATATGGACGAAGTGTGGTTCACTCAAAACGGGGTACAATACAAAGCCTTTTACGATCCGGAAGCCCGGCTTATTGGAACTACCACAAAAAAAAGCATTTCTGATTTACCAGCCGTTGCGCAAAAAGAAATTCAAAAAAAATACAGCGGATACAAAATTGATCGGGTGATCCTGTTCGACGACAATGAAAACAATGACAGCGATATGATGTTATACGGCCAGCAATTTGCGGATGCCGATAATTATTTTGTTGAAATGCACAAGGACAGCAAGCAGATGATCCTGCAGGTAAATATGAGCGGAGAAGTGTTTTACTTTGCGGGTAAATAATTACATCTGATCCATAAGTATGCAGGCGGACTGGTACTCGGGGTGGCTAAAAAGGTTGTTGAACATTGCGATCCCGACTGCCCCGACTTTCGGGGGGAGAAGCAATCTCAGCTTTTGAACTAGGTTGAGACTGCTTCTCTTGCTGTAAAATCCATTTAATTCAATGCAGCACACGGGCGGACTGCCAATGACAGATTATGGCAACTATGCTGAACAACAGTATAAGTGATGATCGATGTACCACTGCTTGTCATGCCGAAGTATGAGGCATCTATCTTCGCGCCAGTCATCGCTTTTATATTTGCAGCCAGTTACTATAGATTCCTCCTACGTCGGAATGACAGACAGGAGAAAGATTTAGGGGCTATAGGATAAAATGCTAAACAACTCTAACAAAGCTGAGCATGGCACCTCAAATAAGATAGTGACCTTTTTGCCAGCTCAGGGACGTCTTGTTTATTATTAATGATTGTTTCAATTATTTTCTTCTTTAACTATCTTTGCGCCGTTTAGAAATTTTGATCGTCCTGCAAACGATCCGTTTCAGCAGTCTGAACATAAAATTTCATTATATGGCAGTATTACACAATCGTATTTCTCAAAAAGAGTTAAAGGAACGGTTATACCAGGAAACAGAGCCACGCATTACTATTTCTTTTTACAGGTATTTCGCAATTCATGATCCACAGGCTTTCAGGGATGAACTGTACAAGGCTTTGCGCGGCTTGTGTGTGTTTGGGCGCATATACGTTGCCAGAGAAGGAATCAATGCCCAGGTAAGCGTGCCCAAAAGCAGGTTTGAAGCGCTTACATCCTGCCTCGGGTCCATTCCGGGGCTTGAAGCGCTCAGGTTGAACATTGCGGTTGATGATGACGGTAAATCTTTTTGGGTATTAAAAATTAAAACCCGCGACAAAATTGTGGCAGACGGCATCGCCGATGCAACCTTTGATATGAACCGCAAGGGTAAATATGTAAACGCGCAACAATTAAACAGGATGGCAAACGATCCGGCTACCATTATGATTGATATGCGCAATCATTATGAGTACGAGGTGGGCCATTTCAGGAATGCCGTTGAAATATCAAGCGATACTTTCCGTGAGCAATTGCCAATGGTGGTGGAAATGATGCAGGAGCATAAAGATAAAAATATTATTATGTACTGCACGGGAGGTATTCGTTGTGAAAAAGCCAGCGCCTATATGCTGCACAATGGCTTTGAGAATGTGTATCACCTGGAAGGCGGCATCATTCATTATGCAAAACAGGTTAAAGAAGAAGGGATCGACAGTCTTTTTATAGGAAAAAATTTTGTTTTTGACGACCGGCTTGGAGAGCGGATAACCGATGATGTAATTGCACGGTGCCACCAGTGTGGCAAACCCTGCGATACACATACCAATTGTAAAAACGATGGTTGCCATTTGTTGTTTATTCAATGCGAAGCGTGCGCAAAGACATACAATGGCTGTTGCAGCAAATCCTGCAGTGAAGTATATAAAATGCCTGTGGAAGAACAAAAATCAATGCGAAAAGGAATAGACAAAGGACCGCATATCTTCAACAAAGCCAAAGCAAGGCTCCGTCCGCGCGGAAAAGATATTTTGCAGAAAGAAGGGAAACCCGATTAAATATTCTAACCGTTCAGGATGTGGGATGCGTATAAAAAAGGATTTAAGGCTTATCTGCAGCTTGAAAAGTCGTTAAGCCCCAATTCGATTGAGGCATACCTGCGCGATATAGAAAAATTAACGCAGTTCCTTCAGCTAAAGCAAATGCCCAAAGCTCCCGATGCGATTGAATTAAAAGACCTCCGGGAATTTGTGAAATGGATCGCGGAGCTGAATATGACTGCTTCTTCGCAGGCCCGCATCATTTCGGGACTAAAAGCTTTTTATAAATACGGCCTGCTGGAAGATATTACCCGTAAAGACCCTACCGTTTTACTGGAAGCGCCCAGGCTGAAGAGAACATTGCCCGATACGCTGAGCTTTGAAGAGATTGAAAGCATGATCGGAAAAATTGATCTTAGTAAGCCGGAAGGGGAGCGCAACCGTGCCATCCTCGAAACGATGTACAGTTGTGGCCTGCGTGTGAGTGAGGTGGTAAACCTGCAATTGTCGCATTTATACCTTGAAACCGGCTTTATACGAGTAACCGGAAAGGGCGATAAAGAAAGGCTGGTGCCTGTAGGACGCAATGCCGTGCATTATATTAATATATACCGGCGGGAAGTGCGGGCGAAAATGAAGAACATTAAAAAAGGGGAGGAGGATATTCTTTTTCTGAACAGGAGAGGAGCGAGGCTAACACGGGTAATGATTTTTTTGATTATAAAGGAGATTGCTTCACAGGCGAATATAAAAAAAAGCATATCCCCACATACCTTCCGGCATTCTTTTGCCACTCATTTGGTGGAAGGAGGAGCTGATTTACGCGCCGTTCAGGAAATGCTTGGGCATGAGAGTATTACAACCACAGAAATATATACCCATTTAGACAGAGACTACCTGCGCGATACACTCCAGCGCTTCCACCCTGGGTTTAAATAGTTGTTCATAATTTCTTAACATAAATTCCTGCCCTATCGGGTAACAAAAAGACAAGGTTACCGTTATAAGGCTGTCATTTGAAAAAATACAGTTCTTTGAATAATTTTCATAAAATGCTTGATATGTGTTAAAGGAAGCCTAATAAATAGGTTATCACATGTAAAGTTTTTAGAAAATTTCAAAAAATGATTTGAGTAGCCGTTATAAATAACCAAATGTGTTGTATATTTGCGGCGTCAAAAACAACCTGATAAAATCCTTGCTTGTCCGCGACTAAATAGTCTCACCGTCTTTTTAGAAGTTTTCTTCGGGCGTTAAATCTAAAACTTCCCATCAGGTTAAAAATCGAGTTTAATAGGCAAAACGGAAAAAATTGACCATTCATCACGATATAGAACCAAACATGGTATTATGTATTGCATAGTAGCTGTTTAAAAATATATCTTTGTATGGTAAACAAATAAACAAACAATAAATCCAGAATAAAATGAAAAGTAAGAGTGAAGTGGATTCGAAGGCAGGAACCCTTAAAATGAAAAACGACACAAAAGTGTTAAGAAACCTCATCAGCAGATCTGCCTCTATGTTGCTGATAGCAATGGCAGGATTCGGTATGATGTCTTTTACCCAGGATGACACCGCAGTAAACAATGTTGATACTGATCTTAAAAAAGAAATAACAGTTGAAGACACGAAAGCCGTAGCGCTGGAAAACTGCTGTGCAGCGACCCTGGTAAGCAAACCCGGCGATGAAGTGAGGAAGGCGGCATATATAAGCATGCCCCGTGCTAAAGCCAAATTATCTGCCGATGTGGAAAATTCACGTCTGTTTGCAAAAGAAGCAAGAGAAAGACGTATATGGAACATGAACCTGGCTGAGGCCCGTGCGGAAGCCGACAGGGAAATGAGTTTCAACTTTGAGTTGAACAGGTTATACCCGGCAGCCGGCGTTTCTGAAAAGGCAGACCAGGCAATGAACCGTTTATTTATAGAAGATGCACTGGGGCAGTTTACAACTGTAATTGCTAAGAAAGCAAATGTTGCCGATGCAGAGATCATCTCTCAGTTTATGGCTGATCATTTTAAAATAGCCGTGAATGCAAACGCGGTAAAAGCCGATGCTTCAATAGCAAAAGCTTTTGAAAGAGAAAATCTTCCTTTCATTAGTTTGCCCACACAGGTTGCAACAGCAACTGCCGATGCAGCAATGCTTCAGCATTATGAAGCAGAAGTAAAAGTTAATACAACAGTAGCTACAAAATAAATAAGCAGCAGGCTTGTTAGTGTTGGTTTTGGTTATGGTTTTGATTACATGCCCCGGATCGTTGGCCGGGGCTTTTTTTATTTTATAGTATAACAAAAAGGGGATAGCTTACTGAAGCGTCCCCTTAATTTTTTACTGCAGGCCTGTAAGCCGGATTCTGTCTGGCGCTATCATTTATCTGGCCTGCCCATTGCTGAACAGATCTATCTGCTTACCCTCCCCGATACCCCGTCAGGGATTCCGCCGGGCCGGCAGAAGATCGGGGTATACATAGCATTTCAGCACCCAAGGTTTACCCATCCTGTAAATTGCTTTGCAGGATTGTGAGCTCTTACCTCACATTTTCACCCTTATCCCGTCTTGCGGCGGGACGGTAATTTTCTGTGGCACTATCTCCACGCCCGGGAGCGTGACCGGCCGTTAACCGGTGTGTTGCCCTGTGCTGTCCGGACTTTCCTCGTTGTTATTAAAAACACCGCGATAGCACAGCCTGCAGTAAGGCAAAGTTAAATTATAGCGTTTACTTTTTTAACCGGTGAGCATTTAATTTTCTGTTACAGCAATTCACTTCATCTTACCATAGAAAATCAATGTAAAACAATTGCTTTTCCTCCTGAACATCGGGGCGGTTGAGGTTGCAATACGGGTGAGAGGTTGAACGAGTTGATACGTTGCTTGTGGTGCTGCTGCTAAAAAATACTCTTACGGTCACTGCGATACCGCTATAGGATTGTATTAAATTTAAGGTATGTTGGTGCGGGAGAAGCAGTAGGACAACTGTTTCTTTTTCTGCGAGGATTGCTTCGCCCGCCATGAAAGTGATTGATAATTTAAATTCGATTCGGCGGACTCGCAATGACGTTCAAGTGGTTGAGTAAAACTCGATCTTCCCTTGGATGCTGTCCTTAAAAATAAAACTCTTTCTCACTGCGATACCGCTATAGGGTTGTATTTAATTAAAAGTATGCTGGCGCAGGAGAAGCAGTCCTCGCGGTAGAACAACTGCTTCTTTCTCTGCGAGGATTACTTCGCCTGCCAGCGCATTGATCTAATTTCAATTTGGATAAAGGCGAGCTCGCAAGGACGGGTAAGAGGTCGATGACTTCGTGGCTTTCACGATCATTCAGGTTTGCAAATAATCCATTCAACTCTTCCTCACTATCCATTTCCACATTTCCTTCCATGAAATTTTTTTGCCGTATAACAAGATACCTGTGCGGTAAATTTTGGCGGTGAGCCAGGTAAAAAATAAAAAGGAAAGCACCAGCAGCAGCATGGAAACAACCAGTTGCCACCAGGGAACGCCATAAGTTACCCTGCCCATCATTACCACGGGCGATGTAAGAGGGAACATGCTGCCGAATACTGCAAGCCCGCTATCCGGGTCGTTCACGGCTTTGGTCATGATAACAAAGCCCAGGATGAGGGGCATCATGATCGGCAAGACCAATTGCTGTGCTTCCTGCTGGTCTTCGCTCACCACACTGCCAACAGCGGCAAAAAGAGAAGCATACAAAAGGTATCCGCCAATAAAATAGAAAACAAAACAGAAAAGAATGATACCGATAGGCAGGGCGGCAAGGCTTTGTAGAAACAGGCCCAGCTTGCCGGATTCCGCGTTCGAACCAGCTTCCTGCAGCACAGGGTTGGACACCTGCTCAAAAAGCTGTGGAAAAATGAAAGGAATGATGAGTTGTAATGTGCCCATCAAAACGATCCATATTGCAAATTGGGTCAGCCCCACGGCGCCTATACCAATAATCTTTCCCATCATCAACTGGAAGGGTTTGGCAGAACTGACGATCACTTCTGCAATGCGGTTGGTTTTCTCTTCCATTACTCCCCGCATTACCATTGTGCCGTAAATCAATAAGATCATGTAAATAAGCACACCGCCTGCAAAAGAAATAATGAGAGAAGCCGTGGCATTGCTTTTGGTTTCCTGCCCTTTGCCGGAGTCAATCGTATTTTCAATTTCCACATCAGCCTTTATATTTTTATAGGTATCCGGATCTATATTGGCTGCCAGCAGGCGTTTTCTTTCGATAGCGGCATTCACTTTCTTTTCAAGCGCTGATTTTACAAACAGGCTTACAGATGCCTGGCTGTGTACTTTGATCTGCTCGGCGAGGGTATCATTAACGGGTGGTATATAAAGGAATAAGGTATAGCCTTCCTGCCTGTATTTTGTTTTAAAAGACTGTTCTGTTTCGTTCTCAATAAAAATATAGGTTGATTTGTCTTTTTTGTCTTTTTCAATTTTTCCTTCAAATAGTCCTGCCTTGTCAAGTATCGCTATGTTCTGCGCATTGGATTCACCACTGATCGAAACCGCGATCATAATGGCATAAAAGCCAACAATTACAATGGGCACCAGTATAGTGGTAAGCAGGAATGACTTTTTCTTTACCCGTGTGAGATACTCCCGTTCAATGATCAGCCATATTTTATTCATAAATAATTAATAACAGCGTTGTTGATGATGGATTGTTATAATGTTTTTTCTACCGGCTGAAACTGCCTTGCCAGCGGTGTATCTTCTACCAGCCGTATAAAAATGTCGTTGAGCGAAGGCAGCATTTCGTTAAAAGAAATGATTTCATACGATTGTGCCAGCAGATACTGCAGTACATCATGCGGCTTATACCCTTCGTGTATTTTTAAGATGATGTGCTCTCCCCTGGTACCGGCTACTTCAAAAATATTGTTGTTTTGTATCAGCTCCGGCCGTTTTTCAAACCCTACTTCAAAAAGATTTTCTTTAAAATCCTGCTTTATTTTTTTTACAGAACCATCTAATATTTTAGTTCCGCGGTTTATAAGAACAATGTGATCGCATATTTCTTCTACTTCTCCCATGCGATGAGTACTGAATATGATGGTGCTCCCTTTTTTGGCAAGCCCGTAAATTTCATCTTTGATCAGGCTGGCATTTACCGGGTCAAGCCCGCTAAAAGGTTCGTCCAGTATGATCAGTTGGGGTTCGTGCAATACGGTTGTTACAAATTGAAGTTTCTGGCTCATTCCCTTGCTCAGGTCCTGTACTTTCTTATTCCACCAGGTTTGCATTTCCATTTTTTCAAACCAGTATTTAATTCTGTTCATCGCTTCTGCTTTGCTCAGTCCCTTTAACCTGGCGAGGTACAATGCCTGCTCCCCGATTTTCATTTTTTTATACAACCCTCTTTCTTCGGGCATGTATCCAATGTTGATGATATCATTCTCGGGATCAAATTTTCTTCCGTTGAAAATGATCTCCCCTTCATCAGGAAAAAATATTCCCGTGATCATCCTGAGCAGCGTGGTTTTTCCTGCTCCGTTAGGTCCCAGCATTCCGAATATTGCCCCTTTTTCTATGGTAAAGCTTACATCGTCTACCGCTTTTTGGGTAGCGAAGTTTTTTTTCAGGCGATTGACTTCTAAAATGTTCTGCATAGCTGTTGATTGGTAGAAGAGGTAGTTGTTTTGTTACAAAAATGATAGAAAAAATTTTCGGGCCGCGATTATTATATAAAGGTTCTAAAAAGTTTTGTGATGGCAAAGGAAATAATAATGGTGCATTTAAAATTGTCGCTGCATATTTATTTAATTGCCCCTCACCCTTTTTATTCCCTCTCCGCGCAACGGAGAGGGAAAAGTGGTGCGACAATTTTAAATGTATCCTAATAATAGCATTAACAGTAGTCCTAATACTTACCACTCATCACTTTTTGAATGGCATCTGCCACGTTTTCACCATCCATTGCCGCGCTGACAATGCCGCCTGCATAACCCGCACCTTCTGCGCAGGGGTACAGGTTGGCAATTTGCGGATGCGTCAGCGACTCAGGATGCCGGGGTATACGTACGGGTGAAGACGTGCGGCTTTCGGTAGCTACTACAATAGCATCGTTGGTGTAATAGCCCTTCCTTTTTTTTCCGAATGCCTTGAATCCCTGTTGCAGGGTACGGTATATAAAATCCGGTAAAACGTTTTTTAACGATGCAGCATTTACACCCGGCAGGTAAGAGCATGCAGGCAGGGTGGAAGAAGTTTTTCCTTCGGAAAAATCAACCATCCGCTGCGCCGGTGCAACAAAATTGCCGCCTCCCGCAACGAAGGCAGCCTGCTCTATGCTTTGTTGAAAATACATGCCTGCTAACGGGCCATGTTTACTGAAAAGCTGCATATCCTTTTCTTCCACCGTAACCACCATGCCGCTGTTGGCAAATGGATTGTTTCTTTTGGAAGGGCTCCAGCCATTTACAACCAGTTCGCCGGGATGAGTGGCCGCCGGAGCGATGATGCCGCCGGGGCACATGCAAAATGAAAAAGCCCCGCGCTGGTTCACCTGCTCTACCAGGCTATACGATGCGGGCGGTAACAACGCAGATCGCTTCTGGACTTCAGGCGAAGCAGGGAGATGGTATTGTATGCTGTTGATCAATGCCTGTGGGTGTTCAATGCGCACTCCCAGGGCAAAAGGTTTAAGCTCGATTTGTATGCTTTTTTGATGCAGCAATAAAAATATATCACGTGCGGAATGACCTGTGGCCAATATTACAGCATCGGCGGCAAATACATTGCCATCGGCGGTTTTTACAGATGTAATGTTATTGGCCTGAATAGCAAAGTCAATCACTTTCTTCTCAAACAAAAAAAGGCCTCCATGCGCTTCAATTGCTTTACGCATAGCAGTTATAATATGGGGGAGTTTGTTGGTGCCTATATGAGGGTGCGCATCGTACAAAATATTTTCTTCGGCTCCGAAATGAACAAACATGTTCAACACCCGGTTTACATCGCCGCGTTTGGTGCTGCGGGTGTACAGCTTACCGTCGCTGTAGGTGCCCGCACCTCCTTCGCCAAAGCAATAGTTGCTTTCGGGGTTTACTATGCCTTCTTTATTCAATATGGCAAGGTCACGTCTTCTTGCCCGCACATCTTTACCTCTTTCCAGTACAACAGGCTGTATACCATGTTCAATCAGTCGCAGTGCTGCAAACAAGCCTGCGGGTCCTGCTCCCACAATTATTATTTTCTGAGCGCTGTTGCGAACATCCTTAAAATAAAAAGCTGTTATTTCTCTTTTGCGGAAGGGCTCATCAATAAATGCATCCACTGTCAGATTGATCCAAACCTGTCTTCCCCTGGCATCGATTGATTTTTTGAGAATATGATACCCGGAAATGTGTGACGCCTGCATGCCTGCTTCGATGGCTATATAAGATGTAACAGAAGCAGGATCGGCTGCCTCGTGGGGAAGCAGCCGCAGTGAAATTTTTTTTATCATACGAGGTCAGGTATTTATCCTAAAGCTCTTGGTTTGAATATTTGAGATTTGATATTTGAAATTTGATGGCTGTCGAAGGTTCGGGTTTGTGGTTTATAGTTGGTCATCGTCCACCATCCATTATCCTGATACCTCACAGCAGACCAAACTTCAAATCCACCCGTCTAACCTGCAACTTGTAACCTGCAACCTTAAAACGGCAGATCATCCGGGGAAGCGGATATATCGTTTGTATATTCCGGAACATTATCAGCGGGGGGAGGAGCATCCTGCTGGAGGTTCACGCTTTCTATTCTCCATGCATCAAGATTGGTAATGTAGTTGGTTTGCCCGTTCTTTTCCCATTTTGTTCCCTTGATATTAAAATGAACTTTAACGGTTTCTCCAATACTAAACCTGTCAGGCAGAGTGGTTTTATCCTGTACGCATTGAAACTTAGCATAATTGGTGATGGCTCTTCCTCCTATATCTTCCGTTTTTTCAATTACGAATTCTCGTGTTTTAAATGTTGCAGTGCGTTGCACGGTGTCAAAACGGGCAATTAATTTGCCTGTAAGTTCATAACTCATTGTAAGATAATTGAACGGCAAATGTAGTAGTAAAAACGCATGAATTTTTTAAATTTTGTTTTTGTTTGTTGTGTAAAAAAATTTTACCTTCCGATAGTGTAGACAAATGCTAAGCAAATGAAAAGAAATGATTCCGTACTCGTCCTGTTGTTTATTTTCTTAGCATCCTGTTACTCTTCCTATCAGCCACATTCAGTCCAATATAAAGATTATCGAATAACCTATCCGGAAAGGATTGACAGTACGTTTGTTGATTTTTTGAAGCCCTACAGGGATAGCGTGAACAGTACCATGAATATCGTGCTTGCAGAAGCAGAAGCAACCCTTCAGAAAAAACGGCCGGAAGGAGAATTGGGGAATTTTTTAGCAGATGCCTTATTGAGTGTTTCGCAGCAACAATTTAACGAACCTGTAGATGCGGCTTTTGTAAATTATGGAGGAATACGGTCTGCAAGCCTTGCAAAAGGGGATATAACAATAGGCAAAGTGTATGAGCTGATGCCTTTTGATAATGTAGTGACCCTGCAAAGATTAAAGGGAAACGTGTTACAGGAATTTCTGGATCATGTAGCAGCGCTGGGAGGGTGGCCTGTGAGTGGTTTAACAATGAAGATCAAAGGCAAGCAGGCGGTTGATGTATTGATAAAGGGAACGCCACTGGATAAGAATAAGGTGTACAATATTGTCAATTCAGATTATATAGCAAATGGCGGCGATAACTGCGTGATGCTCAGAAATATTCCTGTTGTATCAACAGGGTACCTGATGAGAGATGCATTCATTGAATACATTAAGCAGCAGCACCGCAACGGAAAGAAAATAAATGCCGTAATTGAAAACAGGGTATCATATGCTGAATAGGAGAACGTTTTTAATAAACGCGGCCCTGGCAGCCGGCGGGGCATTGGCAGGAGCCGCAAGACCTGAAGAAGAGATGGCTGAGCGCCTTACTATCCTGCATACCAACGATGTGCACAGCAGGCTTGAACCTTTTCCTATGGACGCGGGTAGCAATGCGGGATTGGGAGGTGTGGCTGCCAGGGCGGAGCTTATACATGCAATACGGGAAAAAGAAAAGCATGTGCTGTTGCTGGATGCCGGGGATATTTTCCAGGGGACACCTTATTTTAACCTGTATAAAGGAGAGCCGGAGATAAAAGCAATGACAAAAATGGGGTATGATGCAGCTACGATGGGTAATCATGATTTTGATGGGGGGATGGAAAACTTTTCCACACAACTTGAAAATGCAAATTTCCCGATTGTTTTGTGCAATTATGATTTTACCCATACTTCATTGGAACAAAAAACAGTACCGTATAAAATCTTTAAAAAAGGGAAATTAAAGATTGGCGTAACAGGAGTGGGAATAGAAATGCAGGGGCTGGTTCCTGATAACCTGTTTGGCAACACTCAATACCTGGATCCTGTGCAATATGCCAACAGTACAGCAGATTACCTGAAACGTCAGCGCGGATGCGATATGGTAATATGCCTGTCCCATCTTGGATTTGGCTATAAAAATCCCCGCAGGATGAGCGATGAAATACTTGCCAGGGAAAGTGAATATATAGATCTTATACTGGGCGGGCATACACATACTTTCATGGATGAGCCGGGGATATTTAAAAATAAAAAAGGGAGTGATGTAATAGTCAACCAGGTAGGTTGGGCAGGCATTGTGCTGGGCAGGCTTGACTTTGTTTTTGAAAAGAAAAAAAAGAAAAATTTGGCGGATGCACGTACTGTTGTTATTGGGAAAAAATCAAGTGAATAAAAAATTTTTTTTTCAACAGAATATGTTGATATTCGCCGCCCTACCCTATTTTTTTGAACGGTTTAATCAGTCCAAAAAAAATGATTTCTGAAAATTTAATATTCTTAACCCATATATAAACTGCGTTTCTGATAATGGATAAAACTTACGAAAAAGTATGGCAAAATTGTCTGAGTATTATTAAAGATATTGTTGAGTGGCAGCATTATAAAACGTGGTTTGAACCAATAAGGCCTGTTGCGCTGAAAGAAAAAGTTTTAACGATTCAGGTTCCCAGTCAATTCTTTTATGAATACCTTGAAGAACATTACGTAAATTTATTGGCAAAGACTTTGAAGAGAGAATTGGGTAAAGAGGCGAGATTGGAGTACCGGATCATGGTAGATAGCGGAAATGAAAAAAATAAGCCGCTTACCATGGACATTCCCGGGCATGGTTTTAAAACGTATTCAAACAACGAGATGGATTTCCCGCTTGTAATAAATAATCCGGTAAAAAATCCCTTTGTCATTCCGGGATTGAAAAAGATGCAGATTGACCCGCAGCTCAATCCCATTTATTCATTTGATTCTTTTATCGAAGGAGATTGCAACCGGGTAGCCCGCAGGGCGGGAAAAACCGTGGCAGAGAAGCCGGGTTCCACATCCTTCAATCCCCTGGTAGTATATGGTGGTGTGGGACTGGGAAAGACCCATTTAGCGCAAGCTATAGGAAATGAAGTAAAACGCATTCATCCCGGTAAGGTAGTATTATATGTAAGCTCAGAGAAATTTATCAACCAGTTCCAGGATCATAGCCGCAATAATGCCATCAATGATTTTATTCATTTTTACCAGATGATTGATGTGCTGATCGTGGATGATGTGCAGTTTTTTAATCGTGCCGAAAAATCTCAGGATGCATTGTTTGCTATTTTCAACCACTTACATCAAAGCGGTAAACAACTGATCCTTACCTCCGACAAATCTCCTAAAGACCTGGAAGGGGTGCAGGAGCGCCTGCTGAGCCGTTTTCGCTGGGGATTGAGCGCCGATATGCAATTGCCCGATTATGAAACCCGGATGGATATCCTGGAAAAAAAGATGAAAAATGACGGGCTGGACATGCCCAAGGATGTAGTAAAGTATATAGCTTATAATATACAGAGCAATGTAAGGGAACTGGAAGGGGCGCTTATTTCTCTTCTGGCACAATCTTCGCTTAACAAGAGGGAAATAGATCTTGAATTAGCGAAAAAGGTGCTTAGAAATTTTGTTAAAACATCGTCCAAAGAAATCACCATTGAAACCATACAAAAAATGGTGTGTGATTATTTCAACCTGCCTTACGAGCGGCTGTTGCAAAAAACCCGTAAGCGTGAAATAGTACAGGCGCGTCAGATAACAATGTACCTCGCAAAACAGTTTACCAAAAACTCTTTGAAAACGATTGGCGAGCATTTTGGAGGAAGAGATCATACTACTGTTATTCATTCGTGCCAAACAGTAAAGGACCTGATGGATACCGACGGGCTGTTCCGGGAAAGTGTGGTGGAATTACAGCAAAAGGTACAGTTGGCTGCCATGTAAAATAAAAAATATTGTTAAGGAGTGCCCCGTGTTACAAGCGGGGCATTTTTTATATAAAACGGTAAAGAAATGCTTGTTCACAAACATGTTGTTATCACCGGGAAAGTACAGGGCGTTTTTTTCAGGGGAAGCACCCGCGAGCAGGCCGAAAAGCTTGGCGTATTTGGACATGTGCAGAATATGCCGGATGGATCGGTGGTGTTGCATGCAGAAGGGGAGGAGGAAGCCGTGAACGCCCTGATCGCCTGGTGTCATTATGGCCCGCCGCGGGCAGAAGTAAGCGGGGTGATAGTGGAAGAAGGCGAAATAAAAGGCTATAAAAATTTTACGGTAATACGATTCTAATTTTGGGTTTTCTGAATGAATCATCCTATTTTTGCCGTCCTTTCAACAGGAGGTGAGGTGGATGAGTGGCTGAAATCAGTAGTTTGCTAAACTGCCGTACGGGTAACTCTGTACCGCGGGTTCGAATCCCGCCCTCACCGC
>JAHBTL010000056.1 GCA_019638615.1 Chitinophagaceae bacterium
GACGAAGGATCCGGGTTGTGCTTGTACAGCTTTTGCTGAGGCAGGGTTCCGAACTTTTGAAAAGCTCGGAACCCTTATCTCAAAGATTTTGCCGTATAATGTTTTCAATCGCATGCCTGTCAAGTCCATTGCTGTATACTATTTTCCCTGTCTTATCCAGGATAATAACGGTGGGATACGCCGGCACTCCATAATTTTCCGCCAGCTCTTTGCCTTCAAAAAGCATTTTGTACAACGGCGTATGCTTGTTATAAAAAAAAGCGATGTCTTCTATCCCGTCTTCCGCGTTAATAGAAAGGATCTGCAGTTTATCCGTTCCGAATTTTTCCTGCAGCTCATTTAAATAAGGAAAGGAGGCCAGGCAGGGCCCGCAGCTCTTTATCCAAAAATCGAGCATCACTATTTTTCCCCTGTAATCATATAGTGTGGTTGAATCTGTTTTCACGTTCGTATACAGAGGCAATCTCCAATTGTCAGGAACAGCGCCTACCGCGATCAATGGCTTTCCAGGTGTTAAAGGGCTGTATTCATTGGTATATGTTGTATAAAGCCAGGAGGAGTCGTTGGGAGGTGCGGGGTCAGTATTGATATCCAAAAAACTAACCGCTATAAAATCCTCTTCCCTATCCTTAAATTTCGTAATGAATTTAAAGGGGAGAAATGTTTTTTTACTGATCATTAATACATAAGGTTTGGTTTTGTTTCCCGTATATTCATCCGCAAATTTTTCTAGTTTCCCCAAATACCCGAGGTACTGATCATACAGTTCAAATTTGACTGCGTAATACTCCTGCTGATTTATAACTGTATCTGAGATACTTTTTTTGATCGAACCATTTTGTTTTAATACCGGCAAAAAATTCCTGAGCGTTACAAAAGAGCTGTTAAGCGCTGTCTGCCGCTCAAATAAAGCGCTGTCGGGCTGTTTATGTATATCAATCGTTTTGTCGGTTTCATTCAGTGAAAAATAGTCGGCCCCGTTGAAGCAGGAGAAAAAGCTGTTACCTTTCATTTGGAAACGGCACGCGGGAATATTGTTATGCCCGTCAAAGTTTATATACGACAGGATGGAAAGCTGGTTGTGATAATGCTCTTCTTTATACAACAATTCTATATGGTAAGTATAGCTAACAGATTTCAACAACTTTAGTTGGATCTCTGCTTTGTCGAGCACAACCTGTATGTCTTTGTCTTTATGGATCACTTTTTCCCGGCTGTGAGGATAGCCGGTAGCGGCTAATGCAAACAGGATTGCAGTAATAGCCATTTGTTTTGTGTGTTGCATAGCTCTGTATAAATTGTAGGTTTGAAATAGTATAAAGCTATCCTCAAAGATCTCACAGGAGTTTTCCTTTTGCCAAAACCCGATAACCGACCGATAGAAAGTGACAAATTCCTGTTTTGTCTAAAAAATGGGGGGATTTGTCTAAAGTACCGCAATGCACAATATAGCTCTATATTATAGTGCCTATCTTTAAAAAATGGCGGGATTTCAATTGCTCAAAAAGATCAGTATTTATTCCCGGATAGAAGCCGGTTTTTTTATTTTCTATTTCGTTGTGTTTCCTTTTTTAAGCGATATTGAATACGCCCTGTATGAACCCGTATACACCAAATATTCCATGTCCCTTACCGAAAAGATTACTCACCGGCTTGTATATGGTATCGCTTCTATTCCGCCCTACCTGGTTTTATACACATTATTAATTAATAAGCTGCTGATCAAAAAAAGATATGGGGCGTTCATCGCAGCATTTCCCCTTTTCCTGCTTTTTCTGAACATCTATAAACTGTATGGAGAATACTGGCTGATCTCCCAATTAACATTTTTACCCCAAAGCATTACCCGGTCCGCGGAAGAATGGTTTAAAGCCAGTACTCCCTTGCATTTCAGCATAGCATATGTTATAAGAGAGACATTGGTATTGACCGCACAGGCTTACTTTATTCATTTTATTAAGCATGAAAAGAAAATGAATGCCCTCAGGCAGGCAAAGCTTGAAACGGACCTGAATTATTTAAAAGCACAGATACAGCCTCATTTTTTCTTTAACACTTTAAATAATATCTATTCGCTGGCTCAGCAGCAATCCTCCCAAACTGCGGAATTGGTGGCGCAATTATCTCACCTGATGAGATATGTAATTTATGAAACCAACCAATCCAAAGTGCCTCTTTCAAAAGAAGCCGGTTTCCTCAAAAACTACGTAGCAGTAGAGTCTGTAAGATACAATGAAAAGATCGCTGTTTTGTTTGACACGCAGGGAATAAGCGAATCCGCTTCTATAGAGCCCCTGCTTCTGCTCCCTTTTGTTGAAAATGTATTCAAGCATGGGCTTCAGGAAGAAACGCAGCAGGGTTTTGCAGAAATAATTATCTGTCTCAATGAATCGCAGCTAATATTTGAAACATACAACAGCAAGCCTGAGGCAAAGCAAAACAATTCAAACCATAAAGGAATAGGCATAGAAAATACGATAAAGAGGTTAAATTTATTATACCCTGAAAAATACAGCTTACACATAAACGATAGCGACACAGCGTACAAACTTATATTAACAATGGAACTGAGCTGATATGATCAAATGCATTATAGTAGATGATGAGCCGTTGGCACAACAAATTGTGGAACGTTATATTCACAAGATGGGCATGCTGATGCTGATACAAAAATGTTCTCATGTTATTGAAGCGTTCAATGCGCTGCAGCGACAGGATATTGACCTGATGTTCCTTGACATAAAAATGCCTGTAATCAGTGGAATTGAATTTATACAATCGCTTGAAAAGCCACCTGCTGTTATTTTTACAACCGCCTTTTCAGAACACGCCCTTGATGCGTTTGAGCTGGATGCCGTTGATTACCTGCTTAAGCCCATTACTTTTTCCAGATTCAAAAGAAGCGTTGAAAAGTTTTTAAAGCAAACCGGGCTGCCGGTAATGCCCGAAAAAAAATACCTGTATATAAAAGTAGCAGGCACGTTGGTTAAAATATTTCATGCAGATATCCTGTACGCCGAATCTTTAAAAGACTATATAAGGATCGTTACAATAAAAGAGAATTTAGTTACGCACATGACAATGAAGTCGCTCATAAGCCTGTTGCCGGCCGGCGCTTTTGTGCGCGTTCACAGATCCTTTCTCATTCACTCTAAACACATTCGTTCTATCGGGAGAAAAGAAATCTCAATTAATGAGCACATCATTCCGGTTGGCGATAATTACAGGTCGAATATCATTGAGCTGGAACAAAGGGAAAAGAAGTGACAACATGTTTTTCGTAATAATAATGGGTCAGCTTAAAGCATCCCTTTTAGAAGAAAGAGAAATAAAAATATACGCTAACTTGCTGTACAAATTTTACCCTTATGCGCTTGCCGGTGCTTGTTTGTTTGCTGGTGTCGTACATCCATACAGTGTGCCAAACCTATCCTGTTAAAGCAGGGCTATCACCTGATGCAGCCATACCGTCGGAAGCAAAATATTTTCTGCCGGAATTTGCCGGAGGAGCCGCTTTTTTAAGAAACGGGGCTGTATCAAAGCACCTTTTCAACTATAACCGGTTGCTCGATGAAATGCAGTTTCTTACTCCAACCGGTGATACCCTTACCATTGCCGAGCCCGGACTTGTAAAGTACATACAGATTGACTCTGTCATTTTTTACCATGAAAAAGGATATTTGAGAGAAATAGAAAAGTCAGGCTATCATACGCTTGCTATCCGGGAGCGGCTTATCCAGGTTTCCGACAAGGTGGAAGGAGCCTACGGGGCTTCATCGGGCACTTCATCCGTTACAACCTACGCTAACATTCATACCAGCGGAGCTATATATAAGCTGAATGTAAAAAGGAATGTATCATTCGCCAAAGCGCAGGCTTTCTTTATTGGAGACCGGTATAATCATTTCAGCAGGGCCGATAAGAAAGGGTTCGCCGAAGCTTTTCCCGATAAAAAAGAAATCATCGGGGAATACATCAGGAAAGAAAAAATCAATTTCCACAACCCGGATGATATAAAGAAGCTATTTCATTTGTGTGCCTTGCAGGAAAAAGCTTATCCTTAAAGATCAAAGCCTGCTTTTCCTAGCGGCATGTACGCCGTTGGACACTAGCGGTGCTGCTCATAATAATTTACAGGCAGCGAAGCCTTCAGGTATTGGATCTCGCTTTCTGTTAGCTCCGTGGTTTGTAAAGTAGCAAGCACATCCTTAAGCTGTTCCATTGTACGTATACCTACTACAGCCGAACTGATCCCCTGTCGCTGCAGCACAAAGCGCAACGCCGTGTGCGATGGCTTGCGGGATTCGCCCGAAATCGCCTGAACCGCCGAAGCGGCACGGTGCACTTCGTCTTCAGAATAATTAAGGTAAGGATCGGCTGTTTTATTCACCAGCAACCCTGTTGCCAGGCTTCCCCTGGCCAGTACGCCAATATTATTTCCTGCCAGCAATGGCAGGCATGTTTCTTCCGGTCGTCTGTCAAGCAAACTATACTGCATCATCACACTTACAATATTCGACTTTGATACGTATTCCCTTATTACATTCGGGCGGATGGAAGAAATACCATAGTAACGGATTTTACCATCCTTCACCAGTTGCTCAAATGTTGCAATCACATCGTCAATAGGATCTTCGATCGTGCCGCCATGCAACTGGTATACGTCAATGTAGTCCACATCCAGGCGTTTCAGGCTTTCATCCACACAACGGAGTATATATTCTTTTCGGGGATTCCAGTCCCAGCCGCTTCCGTCAGCCCGCCACTGGTTGCCCACTTTTGTCGCCAGGATAATTTTATCGCGTTTTCCTTTCAACGCCCTGCCAACCGTAATTTCATTTTGCCCCTTCTGGTATAAATCAGCCGTATCAAAATAATTGATGCCATTATCTATGGCGTAATGAATAAGCCTGGCATTGTCTTCATCGTTTGTACCAAGCGACATGCAGCCAAAACTCAACTCGCTAACCCGTAAGCCTGATTTCCCTAAAGAATTAAAGTTCATATAGATATGGTTTATGCTGCAAAGTTCTGTACAA
Organism: Chitinophagaceae bacterium; assembly: GCA_019638615.1. GTDB lineage: Bacteria > Bacteroidota > Bacteroidia > Chitinophagales > Chitinophagaceae > Agriterribacter. The sequence continues at coordinate 5,040 of JAHBTL010000056.1, forward strand.
AAAACCAATTCTGCGCGGGGTTGTATACAACAGGTGCATTCCAGGATTTCGTATCATGTGCTTACGGGCATGTGCGTTAACTTAACGCCCGAGGGGCCGTCCGTACCGGCACGGGCGGACTTGAATTTGAGTAGCCCCCAACCTTGTTGGGGGGGGTATTTTATTGATCATGTTTCTTAAGTTGACGCCTATGCCCGGCAGGATCTTCATAGTCACGCAACTGCGCGAAAGAAGGACCCTCCGGCGAATCACTCAGCACCAGGGTCTCATGGCTGCCCGCAATGGCTTTAAATGAAGACTTATACTTTATAGTCCGCCACGGCGGACAAATAAACCCGTTGATACTTTTTCTACAAACAGGTAACCGCTATGCAGCAGGTTTCAAATACATATCCCTAAGTGAATGAAATACTTTAGTCTGTTTCTCCACTATACAATATACCACTGGATATATAGGATTTTCTGTGCCATCGGCACAACCCGTTGGTAGGCAAAGAGGGTAATTTTCAATGATGCGCCATAGGCGCTACCCTCTCTGTCCCGACGGAGTTTTCACAGCCAGGCAACTGTGCAAAGGGGTGAGGCCCCGACGAATCATTCGCCTCCAGGGTCTCATGGCTGCCGCAATGGTTTTAAATAAAGACCCAGGTGCGACACTGTTATCTGCTGCTTGCTTTCCGGGAAAGCTTTAATTTTGCCGGATGCTTATTGAACAGCTTTATACCATATACCGGCAGCATCCCTCTGTACAAACAGATACGCGCAAGCTCAAAAAAGACGATATCTTTTTTGCCTTAAAAGGCCCCAGCTTTAACGGCAATCAATTTGCCCGCCAGGCGCTGGAGAATGGCGCCTGCTGTGTAGTGGCAGACGAGGATACGGGATTTTCAGACGACAGGATTTTCAGGGTAACCGATGTTCTCACTACGCTGCAGCAATTGGCAGGATACCATCGCAGTAAATTCAACATTCCTTTTATCGCTATTACGGGAAGCAATGGAAAAACCACTACCAAGGAGTTGGTTCATGCGGTTTTATCATCTGCATACAAAACATATACCACGCAGGGCAACCTCAACAATCATATAGGAATACCGCTTACATTACTCAGCGTGAAGCCCGACGCGGAAATGGCTATAATAGAAATGGGCGCCAATCACCTGAAAGAAATCGAGGGGTACTGTTCGTATACAGCACCTACACACGGTGTTATTACCAACTGTGGCAAGGCCCATCTTGAAGGTTTTGGAAGTTTAGAAGGCGTAAGAAAAGGGAAAGGGGAGCTATACGATTATCTGAGAGTGCACAATGGAACAGCCTTCGTGATGTGGGACTATGATTACCTGCGCGATATGAGCAAAGGAATCGCTCACATTGTAAAATACGGAACCGACAATGCCGATACCATAGGAGCTCTCCGAAAAAGTGAGCCATTCCTGGAAGTAGAAGTGAACGGCAATGTAATTCATACCAGGCTGGTGGGAGAGTACAATCTCCCGAATGTGCTGGTAGCCGCAGCTATCGGCAAATATTTTAAAATAGACGACGATAGCATCAAAAAGTCCATTGAAACCTATATTCCTTCCAACAGTCGCTCCCAGTTAATTGAAAAAGGAACAAATAAAATAATCCTGGATGCTTACAATGCCAACCCCACGAGCATGAAAGCTGCAATTGAAAACTTTGCCAAATTGCACGACCCTCAAAAAGTATTGGTACTGGGCGCTATGATGGAGCTTGGAACAGCCAGTAAAATGGAGCATGAAACGCTGGTTGATCTGATCAAAACAGATCAATGGGCGGAGGTCATCCTGGTTGGAGGCGATTTCGGCAAAGTGGAACATCCGTTTCATTTTTTTTCTACTTCGGCCGAAGCAAAAAGCTGGCTGCAGGCAAATAAAAAAGCGGCTGCAACTTACCTCGTAAAGGGATCGCGCAGCACTAAAATGGAAACAATACTAGAGGCATTTTAGGGACGCATTTACCTTCGGTGATTAAGTTCAACTTCTCGCAGGCAGGTGCCTACCGGTCGGTGCCCGTCCGAATGACGCAGCCGCCCGCCCAACGGAACATCGTTCGGGTAGGGGCAGATCTCACTGCCCGGAAAATTGGAATGCGTCCCCCATTTTAGCTATTAATTTTTATCACGCATATTTTGAATAATATCAGGACCTTTGCAAAAAATAACCGCATGGGCGCAGAAGAAAAGAAGCCAGGATACCTCCTCTCGGTGTTGGATAACCGTTGTCCCAGGTGCCGCCGGGGGAAATTGTTTATTGAAAGCAATCCCTACAAGCTGAAGTCAAACGTAAAAATGAACCCGAAATGCCCTGTTTGCGGCCAACCTACCGATCTTGAAGTTGGCTTTTATTATGGCACCGCTTATGTAAGCTATGCTTTAACTGTAGCCTTTACCGTTACCACTTTTGTAGCCTGCTGGGTATTGATAGGCTTTTCTGTACAAGATGGCGACTATCGCCTGTTATGGTGGGGCATAGCCAATGCGGTATTACTGATCATTCTCCAGCCTCTGTTCATGCGGCTTTCGCGCAGCCTGTGGCTATCGTGGTTTGTAAAATATGAACCCGACTGGAAAACCAAACCTATTGATGCCGAACTTACGGAAAGAGTAGTGAAAGAGCAGATGGACAACTGGTAGGGGAAGGATCATTTCTGATTTGATGATTTTTGATTTGGTGATTTCTGATTTTGCGTGAGCCTGCATATTTCCTCTTACCTGTGCCGTTTAACTCGTCTGCATTCCTTATATTAGCTGGCTATAACGATTGATGAATTGTGTTGACAGGGCTCACTTTCATATTCTACCGGCATGACTTTTTTAATTATTGCGGGCTGCATTGCTCTTCTGGTATTACTGATCACCTGGGGTAAAATCAACGCTTTTATTGCATTTTTGATAGTATCTCTTTTGGCCGGCTGGTTACTGGGCATTCCCATGACTCAATTGGCCGGTGCGGTTGAAAAAGGAATGGGCGATACCCTGGGGGCGCTTACCGGAGTGATAATGATGGGCGCCATGCTGGGTAAACTGGTGGCCGAAAGTGGCGCGGCGCAACAAATTTCCGCTTCGCTCATGCGCATATTCGGCACAAAATACATTCAGTGGGCGTTAATGATAACCGGCTTTGTTATAGGCATTCCATTGTTTTATAACGTAGGCTTTGTACTGATGGTCCCGCTTATATTTTCCGTGGCTTATCAGTATAAATTGCCGGCAGTATACATAGGACTGCCCATGCTGGCTTCACTTTCGGTTACTCACGGCTACCTGCCGCCTCACCCGGCTCCTGCAGCATTGGTAAAACAATTTAATGCAGATATGGGACTTACCCTGCTGTACGGTTTAGTGGTGGCTATCCCTGCCATTGTTATAGCAGGCCCCATTTTTGCCAAAACGCTCAGGAAAATAGAATCGGTTCCCTTAAAAACTTTTCAGCCTGCGGTAATTGAAGAAAGCCGACTTCCTTCGCTTTTCAACAGCCTGCTGTCTTCACTGCTGCCTGTAATATTACTCATTGTAACTACCATTATCCCGTTGCTGTACCCGTCGTCGGAGCCGGTAAAAAACATAGCATCCTTCTGGGGTAACCCCATGATCGTAATGCTTGCAGCCCTGATAGTGGCAACTTTTTCGTTAGGTACATCCACCGGGATGTCAATGAAAAAAATCACAATGGTATACGAGAGCGCTGTAAAAGATGTTGCCATGATATTGCTGATCATTGCCGGAGCCGGTTCGTTCAAAGAAGTACTTACGGCAAGCGGAGTAAGCAATAACATAGCCGCCGCGTTGCAGCATTGGCCCCTGCACCCGCTACTGCTGGCATGGATGATTGCATGTATAATCAGGGTTTGTATTGGTTCGGCAACCGTTGCCGGGCTTACCACCGCCGGCATCGTAGCTCCAATGGTATTGCAGGGCAATGTAAATCCTAATTTAATGGTGCTGTCTATCGGCGCGGGAAGCCTGATGTTTTCTCATGTCAACGATGGTGGTTTTTGGTTGTTTAAAGAATATTTTAACCTGAGTGTAAAAGATACGATCCGCTCCTGGTCGCTGATGGAAACAATTGTTGCAATAGTGGGGTTGGGCGCTGTAATGCTATTGAGTGTGTTTGTATAAGCTTCTATATAAAAGAATTAGCGGTTGCAACGGATCGTTGCCAATGATTTCCATTCGTGTTCAATATTTTGCATCAAAATTGCGTTGTCAAATTGTATTGTTCCTTCCGGGAACAAGTCCTTATTTTCAAAATAACTTGATTGTACATTTTCAACCTCAAGCGGCTTTACTTCCCATTTATACGTCTCTAATTTTAAACCATCGAAGCTTTTTCCCCCTGGCGAATACCCAATTGATCCCTTTTCAAAAAAAGCAGAAACATTGTCAATCGTTTTAAAGATTGATCCTTCGTTCAACCTGTCTGTTAGCCTGGCATTAATTTCAATGGTTGTATTGTCGGAGCTTGTAAAGTCAAGGTGAAAATGGTTGTCCTTTTCTACTACATTGAACTTTGCCAGATAATGCCTGCCCGGAAATATTCTGCCGCCTACAATTGCATTTAGCTTCAGCGAAGTATCCCTTCTTGGAATGTATACCCCTTCTTTGGTTGTCCCGTTCTCCTCCCATTCTACAGCAATCCGGTGGGCTCCGTTTTCTGAATTAACCCCAACAAAATCCGGAAGGCCTTTGGGCTTTATATTCTTCAGCCTGATCAGGCAAATTCCAACAACCGCTTTTTTATTATAAAGCCTGGGGCGAAAGGGACCGGGCAAAACCCTTTCTACGTACTCGGGCTCTGCTATATAATTTACGAGTATCCTTCTTTCTATTATTCCATGAATTGCCGGAATTTTCATGTCGGGTGCAAGAATTGTTATACTATTGACGCCACATTTACATTTTTCTTATTTCGCTTTTGCTTTCAGCTTTTCTAACGCAGCTTTGGCAAACTTTCCTGTTACCAGTCTGCCGCTGATAGCAGCCTGCTCGGAAAGCATTGTATCCCAGTGTTCGGTACCTCGCCAGTAAAACTTCTTCAGTTCATGCAGGGCTTCGGGGTTTGAGTTCCGCAATTCATTGGTAAGCCGTGTTATTGATTCATCCATGTTTTCGGGATTGGGATGCAGTTCGGCAAACAAGCCCTTTCTGCGCGCCCAGTCTGCCGGCCGCCACATAGCAGCATCAATTGCCAACTGGCTGAAGCCTGCCAGCCCGATGCGCTTTTCTATAACGGGCCCAACTACAAAAGGGCCAATACCAATGGTAAGCTCGCTCAGCTTTACTTCTGCATTCTCCGTAGCAATGGCATAGTCTGCCGCAGCCACTAATCCTACCCCACCTCCAACGCATTTACCATGTACGCGCGCAATGATCATTTTCGGGCACTTGCGCATGGTGTTGATCACATTGGCAAATCCACTGAAAAATTTTTTTCCTTCTTCTGCCGTATGCAAGCCTATCAGCTCGTTGAATGAAGCGCCGCCGCAAAATGCGCCATCGCCTGCAGAACGCAGCACAATTAATTTTGCGTCTTCCTCAACACCTGCGCTATGAATTTGCTGTGTAAGATCTGCTAATATGGCCGAGGGCAGCGAATTACCGCGAGGATGATAAAACTCAATGGTAGCAACGCCGTGCCTTAATTCTACTTTAACATACCCTTCCTGTATTTCATGTATCATAATCAGCAAGATTTTATTCCATTAAATAACTCATTTTTTTTGAATCTTCATAACTAATTGCATTTTATTAACGATTTGATCTGATTCCGTTGAATAACAACCCTTAAACGACCGGCTTTTGTGTTATCAAGGATGAAAGTTCGGTATGGCGCCCCCATGTGAAAAATCGATACAATAATAAAATCTTATAACAACATCCTTCAATAGTACCTTTACAGATAATTCTGTTTTATGAAAGTTTTTATCCTGATTATAAGTGGTTTTTTATTTTTTGGATGTAACAGTGGCACAAACCATGAGAATGAACACGGAGAGAACAACGCATCAGTAGCTAAAACGTTGTCGGACAGCCTATACAAATCGGTGATGGAAGGGCATGACAGGGGCATGGCAAAAATGGGTGAAATAGTTCGTTACAAAAAACTCGCTCAGCAAAAAAAAGATGCTCTTACCCAACTCAAATCAAAAGGAACTTTACAATTATCCACACTTGATTCAGTTATTCACGACCTGGATTATGCCGAAACAATAATGAACAAATGGATGCACGAATTTGATCCTGATAAAGCTGGCAATACCGAAGAAGAGAAAACTGTTTTTTACAAAAAGGAAAAAGAAAAAGTAGATACTGTTGAGGCGCGGATCAACAATAGCATTCAAAAAGCCCGGCAAATTTTTATCCCATAGTTTTTTGTGCGGGAAAGTGAACAAATCCTCTCCCGACCTCTCCGCCGCGGCGGAGAGGAGCCCCATGCACAAAGTCCCGCATATCGAAGAGGCTGAGATGAACCTTGCAAGCGTCATTTCGATCCCGCCGACAGGATCTATTAATCTAAACGCATATTATGGCGGGAGAGAAATCTGTTGGGCTTTTGTAGTAAAGCTCAATATTTGTACTATTGTCCAACAGATTTACCTTCGGTGAGAAAGTTCTCCTTCGCATAAAACTGATTTAACTATAATGCTCGCGTTGGCTCAGTCGAAAGGACGGGTCCTCCCGAACGGTCACTGCGATGCCGCCGACATAAGGATTTAATTTAGATGAATCTTGCGGCGGGTGAAGCAGTCCCAACGAAATTGCTTTTATTATGTACGAGGATTGCTTCTCCCGCCAACAATAGTGCAAAAGCCAGGCGGATTTACCTTCGATGAAAAAGCTCTCCCTCACGAAAAAGTGGTTTAACAATACTCGTCGTGTTGGCCCGGTCGAAAGGACAGGCAGGAGATTGTGTATCCTATACTCTTCGCCCGGAATAACCTTCTATCACATTTTTATCCTCGTTCCCACATATAGCATCCTGCCATACACAGGCCCCCAGGTCATAGCGCCGTCAAAATACGGGCTGAAAGGATTTTGTGCATCTATAATGGCATATCGCTGTATAAATCCTGTAAGATTTTCTCCTCCCACATACACTTCAAACTTTGAACCGAACACTTTGGTAACCTGTGCCGACATCTGGAAAAAAGAAGGAGAATAACCCGGCATTTGATGTACAACAGGGTTGGTGGCAGTAGATGGGATCCTCTTCCTGCTCAGCCATTGCACGGTATAATCAAACTTCCACTTATCAGTTGTTTCATAGGCAAGGTTAATAAACGCCCTGTGCCTGGCAGTAAACGGTTTTTCAAGCAATGTGCCATGATAAGTGGTTTTCACATCCAGCCACCTGTATGCCATACGTACATCCAGCTTTTTTACGGGCTGATAATTCAGCTCCGCCTGCAGGCTGGTGGAATAAGATTGCCCGTTAAGATCATAGAATTGAATTTTCTGCGGGCTGGCATCCAGGTCAACCACGGTTTGAGAGGTAAAATGCGTTCTGTATGCATCAAAAGCAATGTTGCCCTTCCTGCTGTTCAATGTAAAATTGTGTATAAAGTTCAACCCGTAATTCCATGCTTTTTCAGGCTTTAGTCCATATCCGTAGCTATTGGAAGGATTTAGTATTTCCAGTGTTCGTGCGCTTACAAAAGCGCCTGCATTTTCGGCCAGTATATTCGCCACCCTGTATCCCGACCCCCCGCTTACTCTCAGGTTTGTTTGCGGTGTGAAATCATATTTTAAATGCACCCTCGGCGTTGTTACAAAGCCGTATAAATTATGCTTGTCAACCCTTAGTCCGCCAATAGCAGTGAATTTATCAAGGTAAGTATACGTGTATTCAAAAAAAGCGCCCGGCACAATTTCATTCCTGGTAAACTGCTGCTGCTTGTATGCTTCGTTATAATTTTCATTACTAAAGCTCAGTCCGGTTCTGAACTTGTGATTGGTATTGCTGATAATGGATTGGTAGATAAAGCTTGCATACAGGCTTTTTTGTTTTCCGTGATACTGTGTAAGCCCGTAATAAGCATTGTTGTTGTATTGACCGGCAGAGAGTAGCAACCCGAGGCTTTTGTATTTATGCTGGGGAAAAACATAACCCATCTTTCCTGTAACGGCATACTGCTCTACATCTAAGCCCATGCCATAATAGTTGGTTGTGAGCTTATCCGTTTTCTTATCATAGTCCAACTGACCGCCGGTTCTGCTGTCGTTCAAATACTTTACGGCAAGCTGGGCAACCCAACCGTTCTCGTTCATATATTTCCACCGGTTGATAAAATTGAACTGGCGACCGAGCGGCATATCCAGGAAACCGTCTTTGTTAAAATCGTTCTTCATGGTCACTCCGTTCACATGCGTCAGTAACGCGTTGCTCCACTGGTCATTCAGCCTGTGGGAAGCATTGACATTTGCTTCCAGCCGGCCCATATTATTCGCATATGCATTCACGTAAAGCTTTTCCGAATTATCCGGCTTTTTCTCTTCCACATTAATTTGCCCTGCAATGCTTTCATATCCGTTCGCTACTGAGCCAATGCCTTTTGTAAGATTTATGGATTCGATCCATGGCCCGGGAATAAAAGTAAGCCCGTAGCTTCCTGCAAGCCCTTTTATTTCAGGAACATTTTCTGTCAGCAGTTGTGTATAATTTCCCGAAAGACCGAGCAACTGGATTTGCTTAACCCCTGTAACGGCATCGCTGTAGCTTACGTCTACCGAAGGACTGGTTTCAAAGCTCTCCGAAAGATTGCAGCAAGCCGCCTTGCTTAGCTCCTTTGCTCCGAGGCGCAAGGTATTCAATGTACTGAAGGGCGATACACGGGTCATCTCATTCCGCGACATGATCACCACTTCCTTTAACTTGCCGGTCGCGGCATTTTTTAAAACGATGGTGAGATTATTGCTGCTGCTTATATTAATTGTATCTGCCTCAAAGCCTACATAGCTTATCAGAAGTTGCGCCGGTATTTCGGTATTCATTTTAAATACGCCCGAGCTATCCGTTACATAATGCTCCTGCGAATGCAGGTTGCTGATGGTTGCCCCGGCAATAGGGTTAAATTTTCCTTTTAAGGTTTCTTCCAGAACAACACCAGAAATAAACTGTTGCTCTTTACCGGTTACAGACCCGCTCCGGTCGTAATGACAACAGTCCGGAAGCGCCTGGTAAGTTTCATCGCTGGCGGTGTAGGCGCCATTATCATGTCCGGCCGCTGCTATTTTTTGCTGAATCTGCTCCTGCGAAGTTTTTGTGGTATCGAAAGCAATGGTCAGCGAACGGGTTTTGCTGTTCCAGCTGGCTGATTCGGCATCAGCGCTTTTAGCCGCTTTCTCAATCCTTTGCTTGCACATGGCGCAGTTGCCCGAAACCGGGAAGGACGCGGTTTTTAAATGACTTTTTTGGGCGCTTAAGTACAGGGGGAAAAACAACAGAACACACAATATATATTTATACATAAAACAGAATTAATATGAAGTAATTCATTAACACAATAACGCTGGTTAAAAACTACTTATATCAAATCCTGAAATTGGCAAACAGCACAGTTCTGTTTAATACGAGCGGCGGGGGTAAATTATAATATTGCGGATGCGCCTGGATACCACTGGTCGCCTGTGCATCAAAAGATTGAAACGGCGGAATGGTCGAAAGCAGTGGTAGCTGGAAGTGGTAATCCTGCGTGAGATTATGGCGCTGATCGGTTGCTATTTTGAGTGTAACAGTTTTATTGTCACAACATTTTTTATCGCCCATTTCCATATCGCAGTCATCCTCATGCTGTGATGTTAAAGAAATTTTAATTTCTTTTAACTGATCGCAGCAGTACAAATAGTTGAGGCTTACGCCCAGGCTGGCAAAGCCATATGCTATGAATACTATGGACAGGATAACTTTTTTCACGACTGCAAAAGTAACAACAAAAATGCAATGATGGAAGTTGATATTTGATAAGTGAACAAAGTCTCTCCCAGCCTCTCCGCCGCAGCGGAGAGGAGAGGAGACCCATGCACAAAGGCCCGCTTATCGAAGAGGTTGAGACGAACCTTGCAAGCGTCATTTCGATCCCGCTGACAGGATTTATTAATCTAAACGCATATTATGGCGGGGAGAAATCTGTTGAGCACAGAAGCCAAACGGATTTACCTTCAGTGAGAAAGTTCTCCCTCGCGAAAAAATGATTTAGCCATAACGTTCGTGTTGGCTCAGTCGAAAGGACGGAGTCTCCCTCGGTCGTCATTGCGAGTTACTAATTAGGCGGCGCCTCCATCATTGCGCCGTGACAAGTTGCATTTGTTTGTCACAGCTTTCTGATTTGTAAGTATCCTAAGTCGGCTAAGTTATCAGCAAACGTATCAGGGCTCTGTTGCTGAATTCACAGTAGTACTAAAGCTTCATCAGAGCGTTCCGGGAAATTGCGGTAATCATTTCCCGGCGGCTTTTTGGTTACTTTTTTCCGCAAAAAAGTAACAGGAAAAAGCGGAGGGATTGTAGTTGAAAGGAAAACCGGGTTTGTGGAACAACAAATTGAAGTTCATAACCAGTTGATAAATAGCAAACTGAATGATATGTCATTGGCATACCGCCACATGAACGGTTGAATTGAACGGATATCTGGGCGGGTGAAGCAGTCCCAACGAGATCACAAGACGAAACCACAATCGTATTCGATGGCGCCGCAAATTGTTTAAATTAACGATCTGTTGCACGCCTGGGAAATCTGTTGAACAACAGTACTAATGTTGAGCTATAATACAAAAGCCCGGTAGGGCTTCCTTCCTTCATATTCTTTACCTTTATGCAATTATGCCGCGGTTTCATTTTCATGACAGTATGAATCTTTTGTCCAAGCTCAGCTTCAGAAGGGCCTGGAATGCGGCGAAGGTATTGAGCAGCTTTTACATCAGCCGCTGGAGGCAAACACCCATACAATGGGGCTATCCTGTTTCTGTTTCTTTTGAGCCTACTACATCCTGTAACCTTCGTTGCCCGGAGTGCCCGAGCGGACTGAGGAGCTTTTCACGGCCAACCGGTATGCTGAAAAAAGATTTTTTCAGGCAGACGATTGATGATATACATAAAGAATTGCTGTATCTCATTTTTTATTTCCAGGGCGAGCCTTATCTCAACCCTGATTTTTTGGAAATGGTTAAGTATGCTGCCGGTAAAAAAATTTATACTGCAACATCAACCAATGCTCATTACCTCACCGATGCTAATGCAAAAAAAACCGTTGAAAGCGGGCTCGACAGGCTGATCATCTCCATTGATGGAACAACCCAGGAGGTGTACCAGCAGTATCGCAAGGGTGGCAGGCTTGATAAAGTGATAGAAGGTGCAAAGCATATTGTGAAATGGAAAAAAGCGCTCAATAGTAAAAGGCCCTTCGTTATATTTCAATTCCTGGTGGTTAAACCCAATGAGCACCAGATACAGGAAGTAAAGCAACTGGCAAAAGAGGTGGGAGTGGATGATGTATGGTTTAAAACCGCGCAGGTATATGATTATGAAAATGACCCCAACCATCTTATTCCTTCCCTGAATAAATACAGCAGGTATAAAAGGAATGCTGATGGCGAATACAGCATAAAAAATAAATTAAACAACCACTGCTGGAAGCTCTGGCATGCCAATGTTATTACCTGGGACGGGCTGGTAGTGCCCTGCTGCTTTGACAAAGACGCCATGCACCGGCTCGGCAATTTGAATATGCAGTCTTTTAAAGAGATCTGGCACAATGATAATTACAGGCAGTTTCGCCGTGAACTGATGACCAGCAGAAAAAATATTGATATTTGCGCGAACTGCAGCGAAGGCACAAAGGTGTGGAACGATTAATGGAACGAAATAAGGAAGCGGGGCATGAAAGATGGAAATGTGTGATCTTTTATTTTTATCCTTTCGCCTTCCCTAAAAAAATTTGCTCATGTTGTTACATGTTCACCCTGTTGATCCCCAGCCGAGACAGATAAAAACAATTGTAGAAACCTTACAAAACGGAGGCATCATTATATACCCTACAGATACTATTTACGGTTTGGGCTGTGATATTTCACAACACAGGGCCATTGAAAAAATTGCCCGCATTAAAAACATCGACCCGGCAAAAGCCAATTTTTCTTTTGTGTGCTACGATCTCAGCCACCTGAGCAATTATACCAAAAGCATTTCTACCTCGCTGTATCGCCTGCTTAAAACCTGTTTACCCGGGCCTTACACCTTCATTTTACCTGCCAGCAAGGAGGTACCCAAACTTTTAAAGAGTAAAAAAAACACCGTAGGTATTCGTGTACCCGATAACGAAATAGCGAGAACGATCGTAAAAGAGCTAGGCCATCCTATACTCAGCACCACCCTGCCCGGCGAAATGGTAGAGGAATATACGGATCCGGAACTGATGGAGGCCAATTTTAGCAAGCTGGTTGATATTGTGGTAGATGGTGGTATAGGCGGCATGAACCCTTCCACTATTATTGATTGTACCGGAGACGAGCCTGTATTGGTAAGAAAGGGGTTAGGCAAATGGCCGGATGAAGAATGATTTTTATGGTTTATAGTTTTTTGTTTGCGGCTGATGGTTGAGAAACTCCAAACAAGAAACCCGAAACCTGTAACCGCTATTCACTATTGGCCTTAAATACTCTTATAAAATTTCCACCCAGTATTTTTAAGATATCCGCCTCGCTGTATCCTCTTTCAAGCAATCCTTTGGTTATTTTGGGATAATCCTGCACCCCGTTAATGCCTTTAGGCAACGATTCAATGCCATCCATATCGGCACCAATGCCCACATGATCCACTCCCGCTAATTTTACTATATAATCAATATGATCCAGGATCATTGAAAACGGGGGGCGGATCGCTTCAAAATCTTTTGCATTTTTCCCGGCAACCCATTCTTTTATTTCTTTATCACCCCAATTCAGTTGTTTCAGCGAATCTTTTTCCAGCGTTCTTTGCGCTGTAATTTGCTGTTTGCGTTTGTTATAGTTCGCGTCCAGAAATCCCGGATAAAAATTTACCTGTATCACGCCCCCGTTTTTCGCAACCGCCTTTATCTGCTCGTCTTTCAGGTTCCGGAATACCGGGCACAAAGTATACACACTGCTGTGCGAAAGCAGCACCGGTTTTGCAGTAACGGCAAGAGCATCGTAAAACGTTCGTTCACCGGTATGTGAAAGATCCACCATCATGCCCAGCTCATTCATTCTCTTTACTGCCCGTTTGCCCCAACCATTCAGCCCTACCTGCTGCAGGGTTTTTTCTGATTCGTCTTTCGCGGAACTCGCCCACGAGGTAGAATTGTTCCAGGTAAGCGTGAGATAACGCACGCCACGATGGTACAGGCTGTCAATATAATCCAGCCTGTCTTCGATCATATGTCCGCCTTCCACCCCCATCATGCAACCCAACTTTTTTTCTTCCACTGCTTTTTCCAGTTCGGCGGGCGATGTTACCATCATCATTTTAGCGGGATTGCGACTTACGATCGCATACAATGAATCAATTTCAATATTGGCAAACTTATAGGCCGTGTCTTTGCCAAATTTTTCATCGCAAAAAATGGAAAATACCTGTATGTCTATTCCTCCCTTTTTAAACCGGGCAATATCGGAATGCGTTTTACCCGCCAGGTTTTTTTCAATACTCAGCCCTTCCATTGTAGCCGAGGACAGCACATCATTGTGTGTGTCTACCACAACGGCTTTTTCGTGCAGAACCTGATACTGCTGAGCTTTAACACCAGTCACACAAAGCGCCAAACTTCCCAGCAGGAGACAATAATATTTTTTTTTCGCCATACGATCTTTTTTCGCGTAACCGGCTAATCTTCTTTCGCCCCTTTTTCCCCCACAAACCACTGCTCTTTGTTTTTGAACAAAACATTAAAGGTGGTAAGTGAGCCATAGATGCGGGTGATATATTGCTGGAGATTTACTTTGTCTTCGTCGGTCAGTATTTTGTGCGCATTGATCTGCTGCTCCAGCACCCTGAGCCTGTCGCGCAACATGACAATCTTATGAAAAAAAGCGTCAATAGGTACTTCTTTGGGTTTCAGTGCCGGGTCGGCAGGTTGCAGGGTCAGGGTGCCGCCTGTCCAACGATCTCCCAGTGGCACATTTTCAGTAACGCCCCCCCATAAACGAAGTATTTTAAGCAGCGATTTTTCTGTTTCAGAAACCGTTTCTACTTCGGGCGTAACATTTTCAGGAATAATTTCGTCCAGCAACGGATCTGTTTTATCAATTTCTTTTACGCCGTGATTAATAAAAGAAATAATGTAGGTGGCATATTTTACGGCTACTATAACCCCCGGGCCAAATTGCGTATGTTGCAGGCGTGTTCCCGGCCCTAATGTTTGCTGTTCCATAATTGCGAAAGTAGGAGTAATGTTTTCAAGATAAAAATTTTCGATGAGCGGCAGCCCAAAAGGATCCTTAATTATACTAATATTTCCCTGATTTTATGTAAGTTAGCGCTAGCTTTTCGATTGTCTCCGCCACTCAATCCAATACAACCTTAAACAGACCCTGCAATACACCCTGTTTGTTTCTAATCCACCTTCCTGTGACTCATTAACTTAAACCCTATAAGACAAAAGCAGAGTTGTGCGTTTTTTATTTACCAAACCCTTCCTGGCACCGTGTGCTTTGATATGCCTTTGCATAGGCATACAGTTCCCCGTGCTTGCCCAGCTAAAGGCAGATTTTACAATGGATCCGCCGAATGGCGGCTGTACTCCTTTAACCGTAACCTTTAAAAACACCACTACCGGCGCTTCGGCTTCCGCTACTTACGAATGGGAATTCGGAAATGGTACCAATAAAGGATATGATAAAGACGCGTTTGCCGTTTACATTGCCGAAAAAACGTACACAGTAACACTTACCGTTAAAGACGGAGCGCAAAGCTCCAGCATCAGTAAGAATATAACAGTATATAAAAAGCCAACTGTAGATTTTTCATTTTCGCCTCCCAAAGGCTGTGCCCCTTTTCCCGTAACATTTACAAGCAATTCTTCGGCAGGAGACGGAACAATTGCCAAGTATATATGGGATTTTGGCGATGGCATTACCCAGGATGGCGCCAATCTCCAGCAAACAGTTCATACATACAGCGCGGCCTCCGGTCAAACAGCCATTCTTACCATCGTAAACAGTCACGGATGCCATGCTACCGGCGAAAAATCGGGGATCACCATTTTACAACCTATAAAAGCAGATTTTGTTGTGCCCAGGACCGCCTTATGCGCGGTGAATGAATCGCTTTCTTTTACCAATAAAAGCACCGGGCCGGGTACCCTGAGCTTTACCTGGGATTTCGGGTCCGGCGCTTCTTCTACCGATAAAGACCCGGCGCATACGTTTACAGAAAAAGGCGTTTTCCCCGTAACGCTTATCGCCAATAGTTCAGAGGGCTGCGCAGATACATTGAAAATACCTGACCTGGTAAACGTTGCTAATTTTACGACCGACTTCGACATACCGGCAATCGTATGTACCAACTCCCAGTCCCTGTTCAGCAACAAAAGCACACCTGCACCCACGCAAACAACCTGGCAAATCAGCGGAGTACCGGGAAGTTATTCCGGGTTATCGTTTACTCATACATTTGCCGCGCCGGGCAGGTATACCATTAAAATGACCAGCAGCTACGGAAGCTGCACCGAAACAAAGGAAAAAGAAATAGAGGTGAAGGCAGGACCTAAGCTGGATGGATTCATCGCGGATCTGAACGGTGTTTGCGGTGCGCCGGTAACCGTTACATTTACTGATACAGCAACATCTTCCGTTAGCTGGCTGTGGAATTTCGGGAGCGGACAAACGGCAGCTACAAAGGAAGCATCTTATACATTCAATAATGATGGGCAATATTCTGTAAGCCTGCAGGCCACAGACGCAGGAGGCTGCGTAAATACAGTGAGCAAGATCATCTCTTTGGCAAAACCCGACATACAAATTCACACCTCCGGACAGGTGGATGGCTGCCCGGGATTTTCAACTACTTTTTCGGTAAATGACCCTGCGATGATAAAAGACTATTCCTGGAATTTTGGCGATGGGGAAACGTCTACCGAAGCCGCTCCGAAACATACATTCAACAAAGCCGGCAACTATACGGTTACGCTTGATTATACCACTACTTCCGATTGTAAAGGCACAGCGCGGTACAGCACTATTTTGGTGTATGAAAAGCCGGTAGTGGATTTTACCGCTTCGGCCATGGTAGTATGCGGCAGAACCCCGGTTAATTTTATTAATCAGACATCAGGCGCCGCCACCAACTGGCAATGGGACTTCGGAGATGGAAATCCTAACGGGTATTATACGGGAGGAGACGCTCCGACATATAATTACGAACAGGAAGGAGAGTATACCGTAACGCTTATCGGAGGTGTTGGTTCCTGTATGGATACCATCGTTAAGGCAGGATTTATCAAAGTGCTTCCCCCTTTTCCTAAAATAACGGGAAGAACACAAAACTGCAACAGCGGGGAAGTCATTTTTTCGCAGGCGGAAGCTACCAATTTTGCGGAAAAAATGTGGTGGGATTTTGGAAATGGTCATGTAGAAGAATTTGATCCCAAACAACGATCCACAACCTACACCTACCCTGCATCCGGCAGGTATACGGTTTACCTCATTGCGGAAGCAGGACAATGTACTGTCAGGGACTCTTTGGATATCAGCCTTCTCCTGCGGCAAAACCCTGTTCTTTCGGCCAATTTAACCGAGGTATGCGGAAGCGGCGACCTGCAGATCACCATCTCGGGTCTTGAAGCCAATCCCTATTATTCAGGCAATAACCTGAATCATTATTATATAGCCGGCTGGTTATATGGAGACGGAACCTCTTTCAATCCGGCCTTTGTAAGAAACGATCCGGCGCTTGTTAATAATTACAGCGCTACCATTACCGGGTTGGATAACGGACAGGAAAATATACGCCTGGTACTTGCTCCCACTACTTATCCCTGGTGCTACGATACGTCCAACGCCATTCCGTTAAAAATCAAAGGCCCTAAAGCAGCCTTTGCGTTCAGCCAGAATAATGTATGTTATAAATCGCCTGTTGTATTCAGGGATCAGTCTGTTGCCAATGATGGTATCCCCGTAAAAAAATGGGAATGGACTTTTGGTGACGGAGACTCTTTTTCGTTTGCAGATACCGGTTATCCGCAGGGCGGACTGGTAGAACACTTGTACGGCCAGCCTGGATTTTACTACCCGGTGCTGAAGGTGACCGATGCAGACGGCTGTACCGCAACCACGCCGGCCTATTCGTCCAACTACGCCAGTGTAAAGGGGCCAAAAGCCGATTTTTCATATTCTCCGGATAAAGTATTTCCTTACACCGAAGTGTATTTTAACAATACTTCTATCACAGACAACAGCAACGCCCGCTTTAACTGGTATTTCAGCAACGGGCCCGATTATACCAATACATTCCAGCCTCCCACCAAAATATACACGGAGCTTGGCGTTGATACGGTTACCATGATCTCCAGGGATCCTGCGGGCTGCACGGATACCATTACAAAAGTGATACAGATAAAAGACGTTGTGGCATCCTTTACCTATAAAGACACTTACATCAACAATACAAGCTGTCCGCCTGTAATCGTAAACTTTACCAATACCTCCGAAAACGCGCAAAGCATCGCGTGGGATCTTGGCGACGGCGTAATTTCAACCGGGAATAACAATACGCCCACCAGGACCTATTATAAGTCGGGTGTTTATAAAATCGTATTGTACGCTTACAGCAACAACAACTTTGTAGATTCGTCTGTGCAGTACATTGCAATAAAAGGCCCATATGCAATTTTAAAGGCCGATACATTATCGGGATGTTTACAGCAGGAAGTAACGCTAAGCGCTGACGTAAACAACGCATCTTCTTATACATGGGATTTTGGAGATGGCAATCTTAAGCAAACCTCCGATACTTTTGCTACGCATAGCTATGCTACCGCGGGAGTATACGTACCCGCCCTTATTATGAAAGACGGCGGTGGTTGCTCCGGCACTTCGGAGCTGCCTCAAAAAATTGTGATCGATTCGCTCGCCATCCTCGATCTGAAAAAAGAGCCGTTCCATATCTGCGACTCGGCGCTTGTGCAGTTTAATCCTGATATTAAAAGCATCGCTGTGGAAGCGCTGCAGCAAACCTTATCGTACTCCTGGATTTTCGGGACGGGCAGCCCGGGCGATGTTTCATCAGCAGGAACGCCTTCCTTTCATTATAAACGGCCCGGTAAATTCCCGGTAACGCTTGCCATTTCTTCGCCTTACGGCTGCATTAAGGAAAGAACGGATACCGTAACGGTTATACAAACACCCCACGGCCGGATCAGCGGGCCGTTGGCCGTTTGCCAGGATGGGCTGATACAGTTCAGCGGCACAGCAGACCTCACCGAAAACGTTTCTTGGCGCTGGAGCTTCGCGAACGGAGCTGCCGCAGAAGGGCAAATGCCGCCGGCCCAGCTATACAGCAACCCCGGAAATGTGGTTGTATCGCTGATCGTGGAAAACAACGGCTGTAAAGACACCGCCATGCACGCGCTTACGGTAAACCGCCGCCCCGTTGTAAATCTTACGCCTAAAAATCCGGCAGTCTGCCTGGGGAAAAGCATTCAGCTAAACGCGGAAGACGGAACGCAATATCAATGGCATCCATCGCAATACCTGGATCGCGCGAATGTGGCCAACCCGGTTGCCACACCAGCAGACAATATCCGCTACTCTGTAGAAGTAACCAATGCATTTGGATGCAAACGTTCCGATTCAACCGATATAACAGTGGCTAAACCGTTCAGGATACAACTGGCGTCGGATACCTTCGTATGCGCAGGCCGGTCGGTGCAGTTGCCCGTTACGGGAGCTTTCTCTTATCAATGGATCAATAACACAGCAGGGCTGAGTAGTACAAACAGCAACAACCCGGCAGCGTTACCGGCAAACGCTATAACGTATACAGTGGTTGGTTATGATAACTACCATTGCTTTACAGATACCGCTTCTGTTGACGTAGCTGTTGTTCCGTTGCCACAGGTAACGGCCCCGGCAGATATGGAATTGCCTACAGGCAGCGAAGTGCTGTTGCCAACCAGCGCGAGCAACGATGCCGTCCGCTGGCGCTGGACCCCCATCGACTTCCTGGATTGCCCAACCTGCCCCGCCCCGATCAGTACCCCGCGCTCCGATATTGAGTATACAGTAACCGTATACAACCGCTTTGGATGCGAAAGCAGCGACAATGTTGCCATTAAGCTGGTTTGCGCTAAGGGATTGGTATATATCCCCAACGCATTTACTCCCAACAACGACAGGCACAACGATATTTTTTATGTAAAGGGAAAGGGCATAAGAGCTATTAAATCAATGCGGGTATTCAATCGCTGGGGCGAAGTAGTATTTGAAGCGGCCAATATAAACATTGAAGACCCCGCCAAAGGCTGGGACGGCACCCACAAAGGGCGCGAAGCTGAAAGCGCCGCTTATATGTATTATATTGAACTGATCTGCGATACCGGTGAAATTTTCAGCAGGAAAGGAACGATTACATTAATAAGATAGTTAACACCTGGTGTGTTTTACACCTGGAATCAGCTAATCGGGGAACGTTTTTTCGCATCAAGGGCTTCCAGCCTTTGAAAGGTTGGAAGCCCTGTTGAACAACTCAATATCATTTAAATTCCTTTCAATATCATTTAAACTCCTTTACCCCCACTATTTCAATGTCCAGTTGTTCCATCAGGCGTATTACCGCCAGGTTGACCTCCTGTTTTAACGCGTTAAAATCTTCAACCGCAACAGGTGCCGAAAAATAGTCGGCATGCACAAGGTAGCCCTGCTGTATGATATCACTTAAAAACAACACCCTGTTTTCTATTTGCGGATGCTGCAGTATCACGTTCATTCCATCCAGCAACGACTGGAGCTGTTGCGAGGTAGTAGTAGATTTAAGCTCCAGCCTGAGCTCTGCCTTGCGTTGCGTACGCAGTGTAAGGTTATCAACAATGCTATCCACCATTTGTTTGTTTGGTACGCTTGCAAAGGTTTTGTCGGTAGTACGGATCCTCGTACTGCGCAGTCCGATTTTTTCAACCACCCCGGTTATATTCTGAACTTTCAACGTATCGCCTACGGCAAAAGGCTTATCAAAAACAATGATAAAAGAAGCGATCAGGTTTTCCAGGCTTTCGCGGGCAGATAAAGCAAGGGCCGCGCCCACTATTCCCAACCCTGTGAGCAATTCGGTGATCTGGTACCGGAAAGAAAATTTGATGATCGTTAAGATGCCCAGTATAAAAACGATGGCTTTTAAAAAATCTTTAAAGAATACAACCAGTTGGTGTTCGCCCTGGCCGGATTCTTCCTGGGCGCTTTTACTGATCACAAAGGCCAGGTAATCTATCATGTGCAACAGCAGGCGGAAGAACGATATAATGACCAGGGTGATGGCAATCCGGTCAACAATCGTTTGGGTATCCGTTTTATAAAAATCGTATTTAAGAGGAGACGGAAAGTTCAGCGTAGAAAGCGCTATGACAGAGGTAAAAGTGAAAAGGAATTGTTCAAGCGGCTCCAGTATCAGGTCTATAAACGCTTTCCTGTCTATGCTTCTGCCCATGGCCTGCATCAGCCATATAGCAGTGGCGGCAAGCGGGCGGCTGAAAAACTTTTTCAGTATGTATATACCCAGTATGATCAGCGCTATCGTTATGTATTCGCCGACCGTATTATCCCAAACAATTTTATCTAAAAAATCGTACATTTTTTACCTGTTTTCCTGCTCAAAAGAGTATACTTCAATATTCCTTTCCTTCATAACGTATATACCCTGCGGCATGATACACATTTTTTCGGTCGTTTGTATGCTTTCCGGGAGCCGGAACTCCTGCAGATCGAGGCTTCCAAGCGTATATTTTACAAAGCTGCCATCCCGCCGGCCTACGATCGTTTTGCCCATTACCTGCAAATCCGTGAGCTGGGTAATGGGCAGCTCGTTTTTCAGGGCGCCATAGTAATCAAATACGTATAAACCTTTGGCCGGATCGTATAAATAAACAAACCCATCCCGGTCAATAATTTTTTCCGGTGATGGCAATACGGACAATACCTGGCGAAGATCCACTGTTTCGCTTAACAATTTTCCATCGTCGCTTATTTTTTTCAGCCTGGCAGCCTGTTCATCGTATATCCATACATTGTTGTCGTAAGAAAGCCCTACCGCCTTTGCCTGAAAGATGCCGGATTTCCTGAAGTCTATTGTATTAATGCGGTTCAAAAAGCGGTCAAGCATCACCACCGTGGAAAAGTCTTTATAATATAAAAGCACTTTCAGCGGATTGGTTACATCCATCTGGTAAAAAGTTCCATACCTGCGCACTTCATTGAAAACATTCAAAGAATCGCCCTGGCCGTTCAGTTTTTTTAACAGCCCCCCGGAGGTGAGTATATACAGGTTACCAAGGTTATCAACAGAAAAGCTGCTGATATTGCCGGTAGTAATTTTTACGGTTGCCCCTTTGTTAAGCCAGCCGGACGTTTGAGCGCTCGTCACAACAGTCATACAAAAACAATATATGGTGAAGAGCCCTCTCATCCTGGTGTATAATATTTCAATTCAAGGTTTTGTCCGTCAAATTCAGCGTAACTGTTATAACGAATCCAGTCGCCCAAATTGATATACCGGCTGTTGTTTTTTAATGGAAAATCTATCGGCAGGTGCCTGTGGCCGAAAATAAAATAATCGAAAAACTCCTTCTCCAACACCTCTTTGCTGTAAACAATCAGCCATTCGTATTCTTCCCCCAGGAACTTTGCATCATCGCCTCCGGTAATAGCCCGGCTGCTTTTACTGGACTGGTTGGCGATCCCCATTCCTATATAAGGGGGCAAAATGCCAAAGAGGAACTGGCATATCTTACTGCGAAATATCTTTTTGAGGAACTTGTATCCATGATCGCCGGGTCCAAGCCCGTCGCCGTGCCCTACATAAAATTTCTTTCCGTTGAACTCAAATGTTTGGGGTTCAAAATACACAGGAACATTCAATTCCGTTTCAAAATAACCGCTCATCCACATATCGTGGTTTCCTACAAAAAACCATACAGGGATCCCGCTGTCTGTCAATTCCGCGATCTTACCTAAAATGCGTACAAAGCCTTTGGGCACTACCTTTTTGTATTCGTACCAAAAATCAAAAAGATCTCCTACAATGAATATCCCCGCCGCCTTGTGCTTTATTTCATCCAGGAATTGTACAATCAACTGCTCTCTTTTCAAACTGGTAGCATGATCGGGCACGCCCAGGTGAAAATCAGACAGAAAGTATATTTTTTTTCCTGCGGGAAGCTCCATTATTAGACGGCTTGGCTTATTTAGAGTAGCTGCAAAGATAAAGGCACTGTTTAAACCAGTGCCTTCATTCAATTAAAATTGTTCGCTATTACGGGTTGGGCGTTATCTCCGCGGGAGGAACGCCGGCGCTGATCCCTCCTTCGCTGCCATTACCGGAAGGGTGCAGGTCGTGCACCACATCTGCAGGTTTCTTTTCTTCAAACGGACGCTTTCCTATTAATTGTTCCAGGTCGCTCTGGAATAATACTTCTTTTGTGAGCAGCGCTTTTGCTAAAATCTCAACCTGTTGTTTCTTTTCCAGCAAAAGAGCTTTCGTTCTTGCATATGCCTTGTCAATCAGTTGTCGAACTTCTTCGTCAATCAATTTACCCGTTTCTTCACTATATGGTTTTGTAAAATAGTTTTCCTGCTGCGGATCATAATAGCTGATATTCCCGATCTTCTCATTCATGCCATACACCGTTACCATAGAGTAGGCAATTTTAGTGATCTGCTGCAAATCATTGCTGGCGCCTGTAGATATTTTACCAAAGAAAATCTCTTCGCTTGCTCTTCCGCCAAGCGTCATACAGATCTGATCGCCCAACTGGTCTGTATTGTACAGGTATTGTTCTTTGGGAGTATACTGAGCATAACCCAGGGCCGCCGTACCGCGGGGTACAATCGTAACCTTCAGCAAAGGATACGCGTGCTCCAGGTACCAGCCGCAAATAGCATGTCCGGCTTCATGATAAGCGATAATTTCTTTTTCATCAGGAGAAATAATTTTGTTCTTCTTCTCCAATCCACCGATCACCCGGTCAATCGCATCCTGGAAATCATCCATTTCAACTTCCGATTTTCCTTTACGTGCCGCAATCAATGCCGCCTCATTGCATACATTGGCGATGTCTGCTCCGGCAAAACCGGGAGTTTGCTCTGCCAGCTTAAACACGTCAAGCTTCGCTGATTTCTTGATGGGTTTCAGGTGAACATTAAAAATTTCCTCCCGTCCCTTTACATCCGGCTTATCTATTGTAATCTGCCGGTCAAAACGTCCGGGGCGAAGCAATGCGCTGTCAAGCACATCCGGCCGGTTGGTGGCAGCCAGTATAATAATCCCGCTGTCGGTACCAAAACCATCCATTTCCACAAGCAACTGGTTCAGTGTATTTTCCCTTTCATCGTTGCTCATCATTACATTCTTACCCCTTGCCCGTCCTATTGCGTCTATTTCGTCTATAAATATGATACAGGGCGCTTTCTCCCTTGCTTGCTTAAAAAGGTCTCTTACACGGCTGGCGCCCACACCAACAAACAACTCCACGAAATCGGAGCCGCTCATGCTGAAAAAGGGAACCTGCGCTTCCCCGGCCATTGCTTTTGCCAGCAACGTTTTACCGGTGCCGGGAGAGCCTACCAACAAAGCACCTTTGGGTATCTTCCCGCCAAGCGCGGTGTATTTCTTAGGATTTTTAAGAAAATCCACGATTTCCATTACTTCCTGCTTGGCTTCTTCCAGCCCGGCAACGTCGGCAAAAGTGATGTTTACCTTGGTGCCTTTTTCAAACAGGGTGGCTTTTGATTTGCCTATGCTGAAAATACCGCCGGGTCCGCCACCGCCACCGGGTCCGCCCACTTTGCGCATCATTAAAATAAACAATAAAGCAAACATCAGCAGCGGGAAGATATAGCTGAGCAGGGACCCAAACCATTCGGGATCATTTACAATATTTACGGGCACTTCCTTTACAGTTGGATGCGCTTTGTAAAACTCTGCCAGGGTTGTTCCCTGGTATGTTTTTGCATCCGGAACTTCAAACTGGAAATGCGGCCCGTCTGTTTTTGAAATAATATCAAACTTATCTCCCAGCAGGGATCTGTATACCTCTTTTTTAAGACTATCCTTATAAATATATACCCTTACAACGTCTTTGTTTCTTACCAGCTCCAGTTTCTGGATATCGTTATTCGCCAACATTTCATCTCTGAATTTCAGCTCGGTGATGATGGTAGCTGTTGGGGCAACGCCTTTTAACAGTTGGTAGCCTACCAGCAGCAAAGCAACAATCCCGTATACCCAGTAGATATTGAATTTGGGCCCGCGTCGCTGCGTTTTGTCATCCTCTCCATTAGTGCCCCGCTTATTGAAACCAGGAAGCTTACTTTGATTATTATCTTGTGCCATAAAAATTTTACTAGCTTAAAAATATTTAACGATTAATAAAAACAACTGCCTTTATCCGGCAGGCAGTTTAATCCTGGTGCTCTGCCCTTTCGGCATCATTCCACATTTCTTCCAGCTTATAGAACTTCCGCGTTTCCGGTTGAAAAATATGTACAACAATGTTCACGTAATCTATTAAAACCCATTGCATCGCCTGGTGCCCTTCGTGCCGGTAGGGTAATTCTCCTGTATGGTTTTTTACTTCCTCTTCTACTGCATCTGCTATTGCTTTCACCTGCACATGCGTAGATGCTTCGCAAATAATGAAAAAGTCAGCTACAGCTTCCTGTATCTTGCGCAGGTCGAGCGATACTATATTTTCACCTTTTTTCTGACGT
>JAHBTL010000057.1 GCA_019638615.1 Chitinophagaceae bacterium
ATAGCGTTGATGATGGTTTTAAATAGCTTACTGTTCCTCGTTAATCTGGCTGCACGTTTGGGGCGTGCAGTTAACACCTGTAATGCTGCCAATAGAAAATATTTTTTAGGTTACCCCGGTATTAATCGTGGGTTGATAGAATTATATTTATTTTATTAATACGCCGCCTGTAGCTGCTGAATTCCTAACTTGCTCAAAAATAGTAATTAATTCTCTATTCTTACATGTTATCCTTCGGGCAGCCATTCAACATTTTAGCTACGGTAGACAGCACCAACAACTATGCCATGCAAAAGGTGCATGCCCGAATGGCAAAGCATGGAGCGGCCTGGTTTGCAAAGGAACAAACGCTTGGAAAAGGTCAGCGGGGTAAATCCTGGCTGAGCAATAAAGGAGAAAACATTGCACTGAGTATAGTGGCTGAACCTCATTTTTTATCCCCGGTTAACTCATTTTGGCTTACGGCAGCCGTCGCCGTCGGCGTTTGTGATTTTGTTAAAACCATTGCGGGTGACGAAACAAAAATAAAATGGCCCAATGATATTTACTGGGGTGACAGAAAGGCAGGGGGAATCTTAATAGAAACACTGATCCGCGCAGAAAAATGGTTGTTTGCCGTAATTGGCACAGGCATTAATATCAACCAGGAAAGTTTCCCTCCTGAATTGCACGCTGTTTCTCTCAGGCAAATTACCGGGAAACGTTTTGATATAGTTGAGCTGGCAAGGGAATTGTGCGGCTTTTTGGAAAAAAGCTACGGCTTACTGGAAAATGAAAAACAAACTGTTGTTTTGCAGCAATACAACGATCATTTATACAAAAAAAACGAGGTGGTCCGGTTTGAAAGAGCGGGCGAATCATTCAGTGCTGTTGTTAACGGCGTTTCGGGTGACGGGTTGCTGAAAGTTGAAACTGACGGCGCTCCGCAGAAATTAGCCTGGGGCTCTGTAAGATGGATCATAGACTCACTTTAATGCCAATCAAAGAAAAAAGATGACCAATTTCATTCCTATATTTCCTTTGGGTATTGTTGTTTACCCCGGCGAAGAGATCAATCTTCATATTTTTGAACCCCGCTACAAGCAACTGATCAATGAATGTTCCGGGGAAACAAAACCTTTCGGTATCCCATCTGTTATCAACCACAAAATTGAAGAACTGGGAACGCTCGTAGCTGTAACAGAAATTGTAAAAACATACGATAACGGCGAGCTGGACATAAGAGTAAAAGGAGAGCGGATCTTCAGGATACTGGAAATCATTAAAGTCATACCCGATAAATTATACAGCGGCGCCATTGTTAACTATCCTGATAATGACCTCAGCGGGAATGGAGAGGTCATGAAAAAGCTGTTGGTTAGTTTACGTGAAATGCACCGCCTGCTGAAAATATCAAAGTCTTTCAAAAAGCCTGATGAAGCCCTTTCTGTTTACGATATTGCCCACCATGCAGGATTGTCGATACAGGAAGAATACGAGCTATTGGGGCTTACCCGCGAGCTGCAGCGCCAGGAATACCTGAAACGTCATTTAAATAAAGTCATTCCTGTTTTAAATGAAACAGAAGCGTTAAAGGAAAAGATAAAACTTAACGGGCATTTCCGGAACCTTGATTCTCCGGGGATCAATCTGTAGGTTAATCGTTAATAAAAAAGGGCGGAAGAATGCACTCTCCCACCCTTTTTGCATTTATCGAATAAATTTAACTGTTCATGCTGGCTAAAAATTCCTGGTTGTCTTTTGTACCACGCATTCTCTTTAAAAGTTCATTCATTGCTTCTTCAGCATTCATATCTGCCAGGTAGTTCCGCAGCAGGTGCATTCTTTTTAATACATCTTTATCCAGCAGCAGATCTTCGCGGCGTGTAGACGACGCAACAAGATCAATTGCAGGGAAAATCCGCCTGTTGGCAAGACGCCGGTCTAATTGCAGTTCCATGTTACCGGTTCCCTTAAATTCTTCAAAGATCACCTCGTCCATTTTAGATCCGGTGTCTATCAGCGCGGTAGCAAGGATCGTTAAGGATCCTCCATTTTCAATTTTACGCGCCGCTCCGAAAAACTGCTTGGGTTTTTGCATCGCATTGGCTTCCACACCGCCAGACAATACTTTACCCGATGCCGGGGCTACCGTATTATGGGCACGGGCCAGGCGGGTAATGGAATCCAGCAGGATCACCACATCGTGGCCACACTCTACCAAACGTTTCGCTTTTTGCAAAGCGATCGTAGAAACCTTTACGTGTTTTTCTGCCGGCTCATCAAAAGTGGAAGCGATCACTTCTGCCTTTACGCTTCTTTCCATATCGGTCACCTCTTCAGGACGTTCGTCTACCAGCACAATCATCAGGTAACATTCCGGGTGATTGGTTGCAATGGCATTGGCAATGTCTTTCAGTAAAACGGTTTTACCCGTTTTTGGCTGCGCTACGATCAATCCGCGCTGGCCTTTTCCGATGGGTGTAAACAAATCTATCATCCTCGTACTATACAACGAGGGAGAGGTAAAAAGATTCAGCTTTTCAAAAGGGAAAAGCGGGGTCAGATAGTCAAACGGCACCCGGTCTCTTACTTCCTCGGGAGATTTCCCGTTTATCGTTTCAACCTTTAACAGCGCAAAATATTTTTCACCTTCTTTCGGGGGTCGCACAGACCCGGAAACCGTATCTCCTGTTTTTAATCCAAACAGCTTTATCTGCGAGGGTGAAACATAAATATCATCAGGAGAAGAGAGGTAGTTGTAATCGCTGCTTCTTAAAAAGCCGTATCCGTCGGGCATCATTTCCAAAACGCCTTCGCTCATCACTACCCCGTCGAACTCAATATTAAAATTTTGTTCCCTGCGGATGGGATACTGTTTCCTTTCTGTCGGGAGTTCTTCCAGCACGGGAATTTCGGGGAGCGCCGGGGTTTCTTCTATTGCTTCAGTGTCGTCCCCAGGTTCCGCCACGTCTATTGGCGGCACCGCGATATCATTTTCTGCTGACGCCTCTTCGGGCTGTGCGCCACGGGCGGCTTTTTTTACCACCTTTTTCTCAGGCTGCTTTTTATCCGCATCAGGCGCCTGTTTCCTTTTTTTGGGTGCTGCGGGGGTTGGCTTTTCGGGCTCCGACTCAACAATCGCTTCTTCCGTTGAGTTGGCTGTAGTAGTTTTTACCATACGTTTCCGTTTGGTGGTTTTTTCTTCCGCCCCCCCCTTGGCAGCAGCGGCGCTGTTCACAATAGCCTGCTTGTCTAATATCTTATAAATAAGTTCTTGTTTATCGAGTTTTTTAGCGTTAGCTATGCTTAATTGCTCGGCAATATCAAGCAGTTCAGGAACGAGCATATCGTTCAATTGCAGAATGTCGTACATAAATGGACTTAATGGTTTATCATCTCATCAAACACCAAATGCTTTGAAAAGAGAAATGTCGAAAAGATTTTTGGTTGAATGAAATAGGGGCGGAATGACTAAAACTGATATAATCCTGGAGCAAAGGTAAGAACTGACCAGTTAGATTCCAGTGGCAATAATACATCATTTTTCGGGAATTTAAAAAATTTTTAGTCCCTTATCTTTGCATGCCGTTTTATAACCACCTGTTTACCCGGTATGATAACGGCTTTTAAATAAGAATGTATATGTTTAGCAAGCGGATCAAAATCAAGGATTTACTTCAGTCAGAGGCAGAAAACCAGGCAGTAACCGTAATGGGTTGGGTACGGAGCTTCAGGAATAACCAGTTTATTGCCCTAAACGACGGCTCCACCAATAATAATGTACAGGTGGTGGCGGAGCTTGGTAAATTCGATGAGCAGCTGTTAAAAAGAATTACCCCGTCCGCCTCTTTAAAGGTAACCGGCCTGGTTATCCCTTCTTTAGGCAAAGGTCAAAAGATTGAGATCAAAGCCGAAGCCATTGAAGTTTTGGGCGATAGTGATCCGGAAACCTACCCGCTCCAGCTAAAAAACAGGCCCAGCCTGGAATACCTCAGGGAGATCGCCCATTTGCGCTTCCGCACCAACACATTTGGAGCTGTATTCCGGATAAGGCATACGCTGGCCTTTGCCATCCATAAATTTTTTAATGATAAGGGATTTGTATACCTGCATACGCCTATTATTACTGCCAGCGATGCCGAAGGCGCAGGCGAAATGTTCAGGGTTACAACCCTCCCGCTTGAAAATCTCCCCAAAAACGAAGATGGCAGCATTAATTTTAAGGAAGATTTCTTTGGGCGTTCCTCCAATCTTACCGTAAGCGGACAACTGGAAGGAGAGCTGGCAGCAACGGCGCTGGGAGAGATATATACTTTTGGCCCTACCTTTCGTGCAGAAAACTCCAATACACCCAGGCATCTGGCGGAATTCTGGATGATTGAGCCGGAAATGGCTTTTTACGACCTGGAAGACAACATGAACCTGGCAGAGGAGTTCATCAAATTCCTGATCCGTTATACCATGGAGCACAACCGCGAAGACCTTTTGTTCCTTGCCCAGCGACTGGCCGACGAAGAAAAGCAATTACCCCAGGATAAAAGAAGCGAATTGGGTTTGATGGAAAAGCTGGACTTTGTATTAAATAACGCTTTTGAAAGGATTACTTATACCGAAGCAATAGACATCCTGCTGCAATCGCCTGCTTATAAAAAGAAAAAGTTCCAGTATCCCGTAGAATGGGGCATAGACATGCAAAGCGAACATGAGCGCTACCTGGTAGAAAAACATTTTAAGAAGCCTGTAATTGTAACCAACTACCCGGCAAAGATCAAAGCGTTTTACATGCGGCAGAACGATGACGGAAAAACGGTAGCCGCCATGGATATACTCGCGCCCGGTATTGGAGAAATAGTAGGCGGTTCCCAGCGCGAAGAAAGGTTAGACAGGCTGGAACAACGGATGAAGGAAATGAATGTTCCTTCCGGGGAACTCTGGTGGTACCTGGATACCCGCAGATTCGGCTCGGTACCACACTCCGGTTTCGGACTGGGCTTTGAAAGAATGGTACAATTCGTAACAGGCATGAGCAATATACGCGATGCCATTCCTTTTCCCAGAACGCCCAAAAGTGTTGAGTTTTAATCTCAGTCGTGGATGGACAATATGGGTATGTGCGAATGAATTGCCAGTTCGGCCGTATGGCTTTTCTGGAACAGCACTTCCAGCAGTCTTTGCTTTTTAGGCACTACAACAATGAGGTCAACATTGTTTTTTTCGGCAAACTCACTAATGCCGGCTTCTACATTTTCATTGTCTATAAAAAAATACTTTGGGTTTGCTTCCTTAAGTATCTTATGCAGCACTACCGATTGTTCCGGCGTATCCTTGTTGAAGTTCTTATTATTATAATCTACATTTAAAACATTCAGTTCCGCATTAAAAGCAGCAACCCATTGTTTAATTACTTCTGCCGGAATACTCTCACCAACAGCTTTAAAGTCGCAGGCAAAGCACATCTTTTGTATGCCTTTGAAAACACAACCCGGTGGCACCACTATTATCGGCCATGTAAGATGCCTGAGTGCAGAAAGAGTAGAGCTGCCTATAAAAAGCCGTTCTACAAATCCTGCGCCTTTGGTTCCCATTACTATAGCAAAGGGTTTAAGCCCTTTTGCCAGGTCTTCCAGCTCAGTCACAAAATCGCCTAACCTAAGTTCCGTACGAATTTGTAATTCACTTCCTGTTATTCTTTCAATACTTTCTTTTGCCTGGCTCAACTTTTCCTGGTTCATTTCTTCCAGGTCTTCAATATTTATAACCGGCAGTGGAACATCTGTTCCGGTATAAGAAACGGGAATTTCATATGTATGCAATAAAGTAACCGAAGCATTAATGACTTTTGCCAGGTCTACTGCGTAGTTCATGGCATTAACGGCTACGGGTGAAAAGTCGGTAGGAACGATGATGGTTTGCATAACAGCTTTTTATTTATTATTTATTGAAAGTACGACTTACTGTTTTCTCCCTGACTGACGGAACTCAGTTGATTGCCTGATTTAATGTATCACAAAACACAAAAAAAGGTATTAACTTTTAATAAAGGATTTGATACTAATTTCACACCAAAATCAATTTTGTCCAATCATTAAATTCTGCCTGTATGAATATTCCCGTTGTAGACCTTGCTGATTTTATTGGTAATGATGCCGCCCGGAAACGATCTTTTATAGAACGGTTGGGAACCGCTTATGAAGAAGTAGGCTTTGTTGCGGTAAAAAACCATGGTATTGCGGATGCATTTATTGCGGAATTATATGAACATGTTCAGGATTTTTTTTCCCTGCCTCCCGAAAAAAAGCTGCAATACGAAATACCGGGGTTGGCCGGCCAGCGCGGGTATACTTCTTTCGGCAGGGAACATGCTAAAGGAAGCGAAGCGCCTGACCTGAAAGAGTTTTTCCAGTACGGACAAACGGTTGAAGACGGCGAAGTTATTCCGGAAGAATATCCGCCAAATGTACGCGTACAGGAAATCGCAGGCTTCGACTCCACTTTTCTTCAGGCCTACCGTTCTTTTGAAAAAACGGGAAAAGCCTTGCTGCAGGCAATTGCTTTGTACCTGCACCTGGATGAACATTTCTTTGATAATAAAATTCATAACGGTAATTCAATTTTGCGGGCCATACATTACCCGCCCATTACACAGGCGCCCAAATCGGCCATCCGGGCAGAGCAACATGAAGATATTAACCTGATCACCCTTTTGGTGGGCGCCAGTGCAGACGGTTTGCAGATATTAAACAAACAGGGGGAATGGGTTCCCGTTACATCGCTGCCGGATCAGATTGTAGTAAATGTAGGCGACATGCTGCAGCGGCTTACCAATAATAAATTAAAAAGCACTACACACCGGGTGGTAAATCCCCCGAAAGAATTCTGGCATACTTCCAGGTTTTCTATCCCCTTTTTCCTGCATCCCAAAGGAGGGATGTCGCTTGCCTGCCTGGACAGCTGCATTGATAAAGAGCATCCGAAAGCCTACCCGGATGCCACGGCGGGAGAATACCTTGACGAGAGATTACGGGAAATAGGATTAAAAAAATAGTGTTCTTCCTGTTCCAACTTTAAAATCTGTTTGCTCTTGAATTTTCTTCGTCATATCCCGTTCCTGAAGGCTGTTTTTTTATATAGCATAACTGCTTTTGGCGGCGCACAGGGGCATTTTGCTATCATGATGAAGACTTTTGTCGGGAAACGCAAAGATGTGACAGAACAGGAATTGCTGGAATATAATGCGTTTTGTCAACTGCTTCCCGGCGCTTCTTCTACCCAGATCATCACTTTAATCGGCTACAAAAGAGGCCGGTTGCCATTGGCCATTGCTACTTTATTGTTATGGATTTTACCCGCAAGCGCTATCATGAGCTTTTTTTCTTTTGCTATCGGCTACTTTGAAGAAACCCGTATTAAAAATGATTTTTTCAAGTTTATTCAGCCAATGGCCGTAGGCTTTTTAGCCTTTGCTACGTTCAGGGCCTATACGCTGCTGGCCAATAATAAGGTAGCCCGCTTTATTATGGTATTAACCATGATCACTACTTATTATCTTTTTAAAACACCGTGGGTTTTCCCGGGCGTTATTTTGCTGGGAGGCATTATTACAAATTTTACAGAGAAAGCGAAGAAAATTCCTGTAGAACCAAGGCCTATCAAGTGGGGAAACATAGTAATATTTTTTTTAATATTTATTATTGCCGGGATTTTTAGTGAGCTGTCGCGAAAAAATGAGTGGACTGAAAGAAAAGCATTGAACCTTTTTGAAAACACATACAGGTTCGGAAGCCTGGTTTTTGGCGGGGGAGACGTATTAATGCCTATGATGTACGAACAATATGTAATACGACCCTCTACCGAAAGGGTACAGGAAAAAAATCAAAACGTATTAAAAATTCCCAAAAGTGAGTTTTTAACTGGTGCGGGGCTTGTGCGGGCCATACCAGGTCCCACTTTTTCTTTTGCGGCTTTTGTGGGGGGAGAAGCTTTGAAGCCTGATGGGAGAGGCATGCAGCTTTTAGGATGTATAATCGGCGCTTTCGGAATATTTTTGCCAAGCGCCTTACTTGTTCTGTTCTTCTTCCCGGTTTGGAACAATCTGAAAAAATATGCAGGGATTTACCGGTCGCTGAAAGGCATCAATGCCGCTGTAGTTGGCATAATGGCTGCTTCTACCGTATATCTGATGAAAGACATTTCCTTTTTTGAGCACAATGAAGAAACGGCTATCAGCTTTTTAAACGTAGGAGTAATAGCCGGCACTTTCATCATTCTTACTTTTACCAAGCTACCGGCGCCTGTTATCACCTTATTATGCCTGCTGCTCGGCTGGATATTTTAATGCCGCTGCTATTTGTAATAGTTATTGTTCTCAATTTCTTTCCTTACATCCTCCGGTACCAGATAGCGTACAGATTTTCCTTCTTTTATTAAATTCCTGATATAGGTAGCGGAGATCTGCAAAAGCGGGGCTTCAACAAGGGTGATATTTTCCGGCTGGGGCGATTTTACTTCAAACCCGGGGCGTATGTAAATAAATAAACGGTACCTGTTCATTATAATATCTGCATTTTTCCATTTGGGCAGGTTCTGAAAAGAGTCGCTTCCCATTATAATAGAAAAGGCATGTTGGGGATATTTTTCTTCCAGGTACGCCAGGGTATCAATTGTATAAGAAGGGCGGGGCAGGTGAAACTCGATATCCACGGCCTTCAGTTCATTTTCTCCTTCTATGGCTACCCGCACCAGGTGAAGCCTGTGGTACTCATTTAATAAGGCGGCGGAGACTTTAAACGGGTTTTGCGGGGAAACAACAAACCAAACCTGGTCGAGCGCTGTATTTTCCGTCATGAATTTGGCAATGATCAAATGTCCGTGATGAACTGGATTAAAGGAGCCAAAATATAAACCGATATTCATTGCTGTTTTTTCATATTTCTTCTACAAGTATGCTTTCCGCTTCATTCAAACGCAGGCTCAGATTGTACCCGGCAACATATACAGAGATCGGATCTCCAAGGGGAGCGACCTGTTCAATTTTTACCTGCTCGCCGGGAATGAATCCCATTTCCATCAGTTTTAAAAAGAAATCATCCTTTTGTATTTCCTTAATGATCGCCTTTCTGCCTGCAGGGATTTCAGAGAGTTTTTTCATACGCAAATCTATTGTTTAGTTTTACAGCA
Source organism: Chitinophagaceae bacterium (assembly GCA_019638615.1). Classification (GTDB taxonomy): domain Bacteria; phylum Bacteroidota; class Bacteroidia; order Chitinophagales; family Chitinophagaceae; genus Agriterribacter. The sequence continues at coordinate 9,160 of JAHBTL010000057.1, forward strand.
TCCTTACGAATTTTGGAAAAGGAATACATTATGGCTGAAATCCGGTTTTTTTTTGAATATACTCCAGTCAGTCTTGCTGACCGGAAAAAACTGAAAGGTTTTCTTGAACAAATTTTCAGGAAGGAAAAAAAGAAGCTTCATTCCCTCCATTATATTTTTTGTTCAGACGAGTATCTTTTACAGATCAATAAAGACTTTTTAAACCACCATTATTACACTGACATTATAACTTTTGAGCTGAGTACAGTTCCTGCCTCCATCCAGGGGGAAATATATATAAGCGTAGAACGGGTAAAAGAAAATGCTGCGCATATGCAAACCAGCTTCAAAAATGAGCTGCACCGGGTCATTTTTCACGGGGCGCTGCATTTGTGCGGCTACAATGATAAGTTAAAAGAGGAAATAATAACAATGAGAAAGAAAGAAGATCGTTTGCTTGATCTATATTTCAATAAATAATTGTTCCACGTGAAACGTCTCTGTTTACTTTTTATTGTTATTGCATTCCAATTTTCTGCAAAATCCCAGGGCTCTGCTCGTTTTACCGATAAGGAATTCATCTTTTCCAGCCCTAGAGACAAAAGCATTGATAGTATTTTACAGGAACAGGAAGGGTATAAAAATCTCACTGCCGAAGAAAAAGAAGTGATCTATTGGATAAACTATGTAAGAAAACATCCTAAAAAATTCAATACTGAAATACTGGCTCTCTTTTTAAAACAATTTCAGGAAGTGAAAGGCAGTTATGCTCAATCGCTCTCCTCGGAATTATCTTCTGCTCCTTCATTGCCCATACTTCTTCCCCTTCAAAAATTAAATACTGTAGCTTCAAAGCATGCCAGGGATCTCGGCAGTTCCGGATCCGGGATCAGTCATTATTCAAGCAGCGGCGCCAGCTTCCAGCAAAGAATGAAGGAAGCCGGTTTAACCAGTTGCGTAGCGGAAAATGTGTATGAAGGAAAACAGGAACCTTTACAATCAGTCATTTTTCTTTTGATCGACAATGGCGTAAAAAACCTTGGACACAGAAAAAATCTGCTTGCAGCTTCTAACAAATACATCGGGATTTCCTTTTACCCCATTAAAAACAAAAGACCTTATTATTTTCTCGTTCAAAATTTTTTATGCGAATAACACAATAATTTGTTTCACGTGAAACATAAGAGGGTTCATTGTTAATCCTCCCGTCTCACTAATTTTGCAGCATGTTTTCAAACTATGATGTAATTGTTGTAGGCGCCGGGCATGCCGGATGTGAAGCAGCCGCTGCAGCAGCCAATATGGGAAGCAAGACCTTACTTGTTACCATGAACATGCAGACCATCGCCCAAATGAGTTGCAACCCGGCAATGGGTGGCATTGCAAAAGGACAGATCGTAAGAGAAATTGACGCCCTGGGAGGTTATTCCGGAATCGTAACCGATCATTCCATGATCCAGTTCCGGATGCTCAACAAATCAAAGGGACCAGCTATGTGGAGCCCCAGGGCACAAAACGACCGGATGCTGTTCTCTCTGAAATGGCGTGAAATACTGGAAAACACTCCTAACCTAGATTTTTACCAGGATATGGTAAGCGGGTTACTGATAGAAGGGAACAGGTGCACAGGTGTAATTACAGGATTGGGTCATCATATCACTTCCAAAACTGTGGTACTTACTAACGGAACTTTTTTAAACGGCATTATTCATATTGGCGAAAAAAAATTCGGCGGCGGCAGGGTTGCCGAAAAAGCGGCAACCGGGATCACAGAACAACTCATTACGCTGGGATTCGAAAGCGACAGGCTAAAAACGGGAACTCCTCCCCGCATAGATGGAAGAAGTCTTGATTATTCAAAAATGGAAGAACAGAAGGGAGATGAGGATATTACAGGCTTCAGCTTTACATCTACACAAAAAATTACTGCCCGACAACAAAGGAGCTGCTGGATCACTTACACCAGCCAGGAGGTTCATGATATGCTGAAAACCGGTTTCGACAGAAGCCCGATGTATGCCGGAAGAATTGAAGGCGTGGGACCAAGATACTGCCCGAGCATAGAAGACAAAATCAACAGGTTCGCCGAAAGAGACAGGCACCAGCTGTTTGTAGAACCGGAAGGATGGAATACGGTAGAAATATACGTAAATGGCTTTTCTACCTCTTTGCCGGAAGAAGTACAGTATGAAGCGCTTCGAAAAGTCCCGGGCTTTGAAAATTCAAAGATGTTCCGCCCGGGGTATGCCATAGAATACGATTATTTTCCACCCACACAACTGGATTATTCCCTGGAAACCAAAATTATTTCCAACCTCTTTTTTGCAGGACAAATAAACGGTACCACCGGCTATGAAGAAGCTGCCTGCCAGGGACTAATGGCAGGAATAAACGCTCACTTAAAAGCCTGTCAGAAAGACCCGTTTTATCTTAAAAGGAGTGAAGCGTATATAGGAGTGTTAATAGATGACCTGATCAGCAAAGGAACGGAAGAACCCTACCGGATGTTCACCAGCAGAGCGGAATTCAGGACGTTACTTCGCCAGGACAATGCCGATATAAGACTGACCAGGAAAGGGCATGAAATAGGCCTGGCCTCCCGGGAAAGAATGGATACACTGGAAAAGAAAGAAAAAGACGTATCCTCCATTCTCGAAATATTAAACCAGGTTTCCCTTGAACCAGAAGAAGTAAACCATTTCTTAACCGAAGCAGGTTCCTCTCCGTTGACTCAAAAACAAAAAGCTTCGCAACTGTTGCTCCGGCCTGGCATATTCCTGCATGAAATGGCAAATGCTATACAACGACTGCATTCTAATCTACCTACCAGGGAAAAAGAAAGCCTTGAACAGGTAGATATACAAATAAAATATAATACATATATAGAGAAGGAAAAAGAGCTGGTTGAAAAAATGAGTAAGCTGGAATACCTGAGCATTCCCGAAAATTTCAATTACAGCAACATTCCAGCCCTTTCCGCCGAGGCAAAACAAAAACTTATACGGATACAACCCAGAACTTTGGGGCAAGCCTCGCGCATCTCAGGGGTCAATCCCAGCGATGTGCAAATCCTGATGGTTTATATGGGGAGATAAGACATTATAAACCCAATTGTGCACTGATGTCCAGCATTCTGCGGATAGGCTTTAACGCTGCCTGCCGCAACGATTCTTCCATCAGTAATTCAGGTGTTTCATATTCCATGCATAAATAAAGCTTTTCCAGCGTATTCAGCTTCATGTGCGGGCAGTCATTACATGCACAGCTGTTATCGGGGGGAGCGGGAATAAATATTTTATCAGGTGAATCTTTTTGCATCTGGTGAAGAATACCCGTTTCGGTAGCAACAATATATTCCTTCGCCTCATCCTTTTGCGTATACTTCAGCAACTGGGTGGTTGATCCGATATAATCGGCTAATTGCAATACTATGTCCTCGCACTCAGGGTGCGCGATCACCTTTGCTTTGGGGTGTCTTATTTTCAGCCTGGTGATCTTTTCCCGGCTGAATATTTCATGCACCATGCAGGCGCCATCCCATAAAACCATTTTTCTGCCGGTTTGCTTGTTGATATAAGCCCCGAGATTTTTATCAGGTGCAAATATAATTTTTTGATCCGCAGGCAAACTTTCTACAATCTGCCTGGCATTGGAAGATGTACAGATAATATCACTCAAAGCCTTGATGCCTGCAGAGCAATTGATATATGAGATAACCAAATGCCCAGGGTATTGCTCTTTGAAATTTTTAAAAAGATGGGGCGGAGCAGAATCAGAGAGAGAACAGCCTGCTTTTAAATCGGGCAGTAAAACTTTTTTATCCGGGTTTAAAATCTTAGCCGTTTCAGCCATAAAATGAACCCCGGCAAAAACAATGACATCCGCTTTTGTTTTTTCTGCCTGCTGGGCCAGTCCTAAGCTGTCGCCAATATAATCAGCCACATCCTGTATATCCGCTTCCTGGTAATAATGAGCCAGTATCACAGCGTTCTTCTCCTTTTTCAGTCTTTCAATCTCTTTGAACAGGTCGAGTTTCACATCCACATCAATATCCAGGAAACCAGCCTGCTCAACATTTTTTTTGGCATTTTCAATGTTAATTTCTGCCATAGTATTTAATAATAATTAATTATTTATTTAAAAGCCCTATTACTATTACGGCTGTGAATTTGGGGAAAGAATGCAACAGTAATATTTTGGCAAAGTTAAAGCTAATGATTTATACACGCTGTTTAACATGCAATCCACAATGCGTTATTCAGTCGTAATGGGAATTTACCTGTATTATTAACATTGTTGAAACAAAAAGGGTGCGGAAAATCAGGTTTAAAAAACAATACTTTTTTCCTGTTGAAAACCGGGGACTAAATAATTAAAAGATAGAATAAACGGATCAAAGCTGGAAAACAGGAAATGGCCAAATAAAGGTTTAACCGATTTTCCCACCATCATAATTATTTGAAAAGGGATTTTTCAACACCCGGGAGCCGCTTTTCACACCTGCTTGTGAATTGCATAAAACGAACCCGGATCGTTTTTTATTGCGCCTGTTTTATGTTTAGATTTCAACATATAAAAATTCAATACGGTATTGCATTTGAGAGTGTTTTCCACAATTTGTTGATAAACATATATTCCCCTATTTTTGCCGTCCATAAAAATATACGTTTCATAATATGTCTATTATTCAGACTATCCGCGACAAAGCAGCTGTATTGGTATTCGGTATTATTGCCGTAAGTCTTATTGGTTTTTTGGTGCAGGATGCTTTTGTAGGAGGCTCCCGCAACCCTTTTCAGTCGGAGGTAAAAAATGTTGGAGAAGTAAACGGCCTTGATATAACGAAGCAGGAGTTTGATGAACGGATTAGAAATACAGAAGCGCAATACCAGTCGCAGGGGTACAGGCTCGATGAGCCGATGCGTCAGCAAATACAGGAGCAAATATGGGAAGCCCTCGTAAATAAAGAACTTGTAGCAACAGAAGCAAAAAAGCTCGGCCTTGATTTTACGTCTAAAGAATTTACCAATTTGCTTTTTAGCGAGAAAGCTCCGCAGGAATTCAAGCAGCAATTTACCGATCCTAAAACTGGCGTATATAATATAGAAGCTGCAAGAACCGCTTTTAAAACTATCCAGAAAACAAAAAATACAGAAGAGCTCCGGCAGATCAATATGCAATTGATAGATCCTATTATTTTAAGCCAGTTGCAGGTTAAGCTGATGAATATCTATATGAATGGAACTTATTTGCCCAAATGGCTGGTTGAAAAACAGAGCAGTGAAAGTGGACAGGTTTCTGATATTTCGTTTGCAGGGCTTTCCTACGCTACTATTGCTGATTCTACAGTAAAAATTTCTGATGCTGCCATCAATGAGTACATACAGGCTCATAAAAAAGAATTCAAGCAGGAGAAAAGCAGGAGCATTTCTTATGTACTGTTCAATGCCGCGCCGAATCATGCAGACAGCACCAATTTGTGGAATAAGATCGAATCTTTAAAATCTTCATTTGCCGCAGCCCCCGATGCAGGTATTTTTGTTACCCGGAACGGGACAAAATCACCCTTTCTTGATGGCTATATAAATAAGAGCCGTATACAGGTGCCTGCAAAAGATTCTATTTTGACCTTGCCGCAGGGCCAGGTATACGGACCTTACTATGATGGGAACGCTATTGCCCTGGCCAGGGTGATCAACAGTAAAGTTTTACCCGATTCAGTAAGAGCGCGGCATATATTAATTGCTACCTTAAATCCCCAAACCGGTCAGCCGATTATGGAAGACTCAACCGCCAAAAACAGGATTGACAGTATACAACAGGCAATAGCCGCGGGAACTGCTACTTTTGAAACCATGGTGATCCAGTATTCGGACGATCAGGGGTCTAAAGAGAGTTTCGGAGATCTGGGTTATTTTCCCGGCGGGCAAATGGTGAAGGAGTTTAATGACTTTTGTTTTGAAGGGAAGAAGGGCGATAAAGGAGTTGTTAAAACGCAATACGGATATCACTATATAGAAGTACTGGATCAGAAAAATTTTGAGCAGGCCTATAAAATTGCGTATCTCTCAAAAAATATTGAAGCCAGCAAAGAAACAGACGATGCCGCTTCTGCTGCTGCAACGCAGTTCGCTTCTGCCAGCCGTACTGCAAAAGCATTTGATGAAACTGTTCTTAAAGAAAAACTGAATAAAAGGATGGCAGAAACAGTCAGGGAATTAGATTACCAGATTCCGGGGCTGGGTTCTTCGAGGGCTTTTGTAAAATGGGTATTTAATAATAAAGTGGGAACAGTGTCGGAACCCATGAGTGTAGGCGACCAGTATGTTGTAGCCCTCATTACAGGGGAAAAAGCAGATGGCGTTCAGTCGGCCGCTACCGCCAGGCTAATGGTAGAGCCTATTTTGCGGAACAAAGAAAAAGCCAAGCAACTGGTGCAGAAGTTCGGAAAATTCACCAGCATTGATGAAGCGGCAAAAAACGCGGGGCAGGAAGTGCAAAGTGTTGACAGCGTTCGTTTTTCAGATAATTTTAAACCCGCTTTTGGCAATGAGCCCATTTTAATCGGGGCAGCGTTTAACAAAGACTATCAAAACAAAGTCTCCCCGGCATTAGCAGGTAACTCAGGAGTGTATGCGATGGTAGTAAGGAATACCAGTGCTTCACCTGCGGAAGCAGCTCCTGTAGAAGATCAGCGTAAGGCTGCCGTGATGCAGATGAAACAAATGATGAGCTATAGCTGGATGCAGGCGCTGAAAGAAGCTGCCAAAATAGAAGATCAGCGATTGAAAGCCGGATATTAAGAAAAGCATATAGAAGAACGGCCGTTGGGTAATATACCTGACGGCTTTTTTATTTTTGGTAATTTTGCGCTATGAGTGATATGATCGTAAACAAAGTAGCTGAAAGTGGTATTGTTACCATTAATCTTGAGGACTTTTATCCCAAGCAGGAAATAGTTGTTTTCGATTTGAAAAAATATCTTTTCCGGGAGATGATCTTAAAAGAAAAAGATTTTCGTGAAGCATTAAAAACTACAGACTGGCAACAGTACGCTCAAAAGATCGTTGCTGTTACCAATACAGCCGATGCGATCATTCCCATGTGGGCATATATGCTGGTAACAAGCTATCTTGAACCCTATGCGACCGATGTTATTTTCGGGGATGAAAAGCAGGCGGTACAGGCAATAATGGTAAAACACATAGAAAAAACAGATCCGAAAGAATATGAAGGCAAGCGGATTGTTATAAAAGGATGCGGAGATATTGAAATTCCCGAAGCCGCGTATATTGCCATTACAAATAAGCTTCGTCCGGTCGTTAAAAGCCTGATGTACGGCGAGCCCTGCAGTACCGTCCCGGTATATAAAACAGCGATTGCTTTAACCAGGAAATAGGCGGCCGCGGGTAAATGGAATTATTTTTGATCTGGTGGATATAAAAAAGATCATGAAGATTCCGGAACATTACCAGGCTGTAATGCCGTATTTAATAGTAAAGACTGCGAGAAAATTCATTGATTTTACCGAAGCGGTTTTCGGGGCAAGGGTGATCCATACCGAAAAAGGGGAGGATGGAACAACGATTAAACACGCCGAAGTACAAATAGAAGGCTCCACTATTATGTTTGCCGATGCCACGGAACAATTTTAGCCACAGACCGCCAGTTTATTTGTATACGTGCCCGATGCAGATATTGCGTATCAAAAAGCGCTCGACCACGGGGCAGTAAGTGCTATGCCTCTTTCAGACCGGGATTATGGACGAACCTGTGGCGTGAAAGATACCTGCGGCAATACCTGGTGGATAACGGCGGCGAAATAGCGTTTGGGAAGTCAGCGATTAATCTTCAGCTTTCAGTATTACATTAGATATATTTTATAAAAAGCAACAAAGTTATAATGTTAACTATGCAGGTATTCAACCACTTATGAAAAAACAAGAAAAATTCAGGTATAAAATGATGTTACAAAATTAGTAAAATTTGAAAATGGGCATTAACTTTGTAACATTCCTTATTATGACCATGCCATCCTCAAATACAATTGTTGGTCAAAATATCAGGCTTTTTCGGGAGAAATTGCAAATTACCCAGGAAGCACTGGCAAATTACCTTAGCACCAGCCGGGAACAGGTTTCCTATTACGAAACGGGCGCACGGGCAGTCAGCTCAAAGCACCTTACCGCATTAGCCAACCTGTTTTGCCTGAACGAGTATGACTTTTTTGAAGAAAATGCCGATGCCAGAAGTCTGAATATCGCATTTGCATTCAGGGCAGAGGATTTGTCTGCTACAGACCTGGAAAGCATAGCCAAATTCAAAAAGATTATACGCAATTACCTGAGCATGCAAAAAGCAATGGCAGATGAATAATTTGCTGTTGAAAAAAGAAGCTGCAAAATTCCGCGCAGAAAACGGCTTGAACGGCAACGACCCTATCCGGCTTAAAAGCCTCTTACAAAAAATAAATGTTATTTCTGTTTTCGCGCCGTTAAGCGAATCATTTTCCGGGATGGCTATCAAAGCGGCTGTAAACAATCAGATCAGCCGCTTTGTGTTAATTAACAGCCGCCAGTCGTTAGGCAAGCAGCATTTTACCATTTGCCACGAGCTATACCACCTCTATATACAGCCGGCGTTTAACAGCCAGGTTTGTATAACCGGCAGGTTTGATAAAAGAGCTGACAAGAATGAATATAATGCAGATGTATTTGCAAGCTACTTACTACTGCCAACGGAGGGACTTCTTGAGTTTTTGCCTGAGGATGAAATAAGACAAAAAAGAATCTCCCTTAAAACCATTCTGTTTATTGAAAATTTTTACTCTTCCAGCAGAAGGGCATTGTTATACCGGCTTAAAATGCTTGGACTTATTACTTCAGAACAGTATGATTCATTCATCATCCATGTAAAAAGAGGCGCCCTGGAAAACGGGTACCAAACAACGCTTTATGAGCCGGGCAACGATAATGTAGTAGTAGGCAACTATGGAAGCCTGGCAAAAACACTGTTTGACAAAGAAAAGATTTCACAAAGTCATTACTATTCACTGCTAACGGATCTTGGAATAGACACCAGGCTCCTAAAGGATGGAGCGCTCTGAAAGGTCAATTCTTATTGACGCTGATGTTGTTTCCCATTTTGTTACAGCCGGGGAGGCCTTGTCACTCAATAAAATATTTCCCCATAACCCCATTTTTATGCTCGATAAAGTTCACGCGGAATTGCAACGATGGCCTTCTGATGTATTGCGCACGGAAGTAGCCGTTATGCTCAGCAAAAAAATTATCAGGCTTATGAATTTCCCGGATGACAACGAAGCTATTGTTAAAGAATATGCGTGGATAAAATCTATGCTCTTTAAAGGAGATGGAGAAAGCGCCTGTCTTGCTGTAGTGCGTTATACTAAAAATATATTTAGCCAGTAGCAACCTAAAAGACATAAAAAGCTATTGCCTGATGCATAAAATAGATTACCTGACCACGATGGATTTTTTGTGCGAGGCATTACGACGGGGCGTTTTTGATATACCTGAATGCGACCGGTTTATACAAACTGTTAAAAGAGCCGGGGGGAAACTACCCGTTAACGGAATGAAAGAGCATCACTGCCGGACTATTGATTTTTTATAATTTTCTTTGGGGGAGAAATGGATATACTCCTTCATTGAGGTTCTACGCAGTCTCTCCTCCGGGACAAGTGCGTTGGCTGGACTCTGCGGCAGGCGGAGAATCAAAGGTCCTAATTAAAATATATCCACATAAGGAAGATGTAAATTAAACAAAAGAGACCTGATACTGCGCAGAACCAATACCTTCTTCACTACAAACCCGGATATACCCGTTCACTCTTTCCAATATCTGCCTGATCTTTCTAAAAGTTTTTCAATCTCTGATAATCCGCCATTGTCTTTCTTATCCCAATATTTAGTATGTGTGGCCATTGGTATAAGGCGCGCCCACCTGTTATTTGCCATTAGCTCAATATCTCTTATGCCTTTACCAAATTCCGGGGCTAATGCACCGCCAATCCAATCGTTTTTATAATAAATGTTTGTCCATTGGGTAATACCAAAAAGAGCAGCGTGATGTAATATTTTTACTGTTCTCGGCTTTCCTTTTGAGCCGTTATATTTTTTTTCAAAAACAAAGTGTTTGTCCTCATCATCCAGTTGAGGAGGAGAGGAAGGAAATTCTCTTTGCTGCTTTTTCCGGGCAAAATCATCGGGCTTTTTATTCAGCAGCATGGGCGCATGCGTGAGCGGGGAACCTAATGTAATAAACTGGTGTATCCGCCACATACAGCCAAGCGACTGGTACTCATTAAAAACCGCGTTCTGGATGTTTTGGTAAGTATAGCTTGTGTGATCAGGGTTGGAGGAAGCCAGCAGTAATTTATCCAGCTCCTCCTGCTTAAAATAACCTGGTATATTTTCAAAAGCTGTATGATACTCTGCAAAAAGACTGTTTAAAATATCATAGGCAACTATACTTCCAAGGCTATGACCTACAACAATAATCTTATGATAGCTTTTTGTTTTGTCGTCTTCTTTTTTCGCTTCGTGCAGTTTCTTCAAAAGTTCTATACCCTTTTTACGAATTTTATCACGCACGGCAATATTACCGGGTGAGGGAATAGTATACTTAACAACATCCCCGATACTTGATTGCACCGAGCCAATAATGGAGCCGGATAATAACGACCAGACAAATTTTATTAAAACAGCTACAGAAAGCCCATATACCGATACTGCCAGCAACCCTTTTATTTCATCCTTAAACAACCAAAAAACTCCCCCCGCAATTGCAGCAACCAGCAGCATAATACCGAGCAGCAATAAATATACTTTGTAGATATGCTTTTTAAAACTTGCTGAGCGTTTTTTTACGAAGAGAAGCTTAAGGCTCCAAAGAATAGTTTCTCCCAGTTTCGGTTCTTCCATTTCATGAGCCCAGTAGTACTCGAAGTAATCCATCTTTTCTTCCCGGAAACTAAGCCGCCGCAACTCCAGGTCATCCGTGATGCGGTTGGGACTGCTATATAAAGTTGTGTCTGGTTTTTGCAGTGCTTCTACAAATCCGCGGAGGGTGTCCATCGGGAACTGGTTGCCCATGCCGTGTACAACAACAACGGCAATACGATCTGACCTTGACATATATTCTGGTTTAGTGATTAATAGAGATCAGGTATCAAAAGAGTGCGGATAGCTATATGCAATTTATTAATTAACAGGGTTCTTTTTTATGTTTCTCCGATTGGTTTGCGTGAAGAATCGCCTGCTGGTCCTGCGGATCAGGAATCCCTTTCATTTGAGTTGCTTTTTCTGATTCCTGGTTAATGGCAATTGTATACCATTCCCCCAAAGCACTTCAATCAAAAGGCTCTTTGGGCAATTTATTCAAATTTTCAATAAATCTTTTTTGATTAAACGACTGCTGGTATTTCAGAATGTTAAATATTTCAACAGCTACACATTTGTCCTATATACATGCGCGCATTCTTGTCTGTTATACCACTTTGCAATAAGCGATCATATGTTTGCCTGGTTTCAGGCGGATCGTTGCTTTTTAGCTGGTTATCTACTATTTGTAGAATTTGTTCCCCTGCAACAGGATTCGTTTTCATAACCAAAAGTTACAACACGAATGCAGATTTTACAAGAATTGTGAATAGTTATTCCATGCGAGTGGGTCAGGCATCATCAGATACGTACATACTTTTGCATATTTCAAATTATCCGGGCTGGTATGCCGGCAAAACATGGGGTTTTTAGCCGTAGACCTGTCCTCCGCAGGCAGGTGAGCAGATTTAATCTGCGCATCTGCGGCATTTCCTGTACGGGGAATCAACCCCTTCCCTATTTTTCCCTACATTTACGCCTCAAAATCAACAAGCACATGAAAAAAATCTTTTACCTGTCTGCTGTTGCATTAACAGTATTCAGCTTCGGATGTAATAATAATGCTACGGGGAGCGACGCTGCGGATCTTGCGGAAGCTACTGCTTCAAAAGATACTTCGTCGCTGCCGCCGCTGGAAACAAATCCTGCAAATTCTGATTACAAACCGGCATTTCCGGGGCAAACACGCATTGGAGCTGTTAAAACCACTACTCCTTACCAGGTTGATCAATTGGCTAAGGACCTGGGCAAACCCTGGGCTGTGATCATTTTGCCGGATGAAAAATTTTTGATCACTGAGAAGACCGGCTATATGCAGATCCGCAATACGGATGGCAGCCTGGCAAAAAAGATCACGGGATTGCCTAAAGTAGACGACGGGGGGCAGGGCGGACTGCTGGATGTTGCCCTCGACCCGGATTATGCCAATAACAAAATTATTTACTGGTCCTTTTCCGAACCATATAAGAAAGGAAATTTAACGGCGGTGGCCAAGGGTAAACTGAATGATGCAGATGGCAAAGTTGAAAATCCTGTTGTAATATTCCGTGCAACCCCCGAATTGAATAACAGCACGCTTCATTACGGATCAAGATTAATTTTTGATAAAGACGGCAACCTGTTCGTGAGCGCAGGAGAGCGTTCTGTATTGAACGGCAGGCCGCAGGCACAACAATTAAATGCAGGACTGGGCAAAGTGTTCAAAATAACAAAAGAGGGCAAGCCTGCTCCGGGTAATCCTTTTATTGATCAAAAGGATGCTATGCCTGAAATTTACAGCTATGGACATCGTAACCCGCAGGGTCTGGATATTCACCCGGTTACCGGCGATTTATGGGAAGCTGAATTCGGGCCACGCGGCGGCGATGAAGTGAATCTCATCAAACCGGGCAAAAATTATGGCTGGCCTGTTATTACGTATGGGATTGAATATAGCGGCAGTAAAATAGGCGACTCCATTCAGCAGAAAGATGGAATGGAGCAACCGGTTTATTATTATGATCCTGTATTGTCTCCCAGCGGTATGAGCTTTTATAAAGGAAACGCTATTCCCGAATGGGAAAACAACCTGTTCATCGGCGGACTGAGCAGCATGCATATTGCGCGATTGGTAATTAAAGACGACAAGGTAGTAGGTGAAGAGTGGTTACTGGGAGATAAATCTGAACGCTTCCGCGATATTGCATATCACAACGGAATGCTGTTTGCAGTAACAGACAACGGCAGCCTGTATAAAATAAGTAAAAAATAAGCGCCACTCTTTTTGAACCTATCATTTAAGCCTGTAAGGTTTGCAGCGCACCCCTGCCCCTTAAAGGGGAATGGCTACCCGGCAAACCTTACAGGCTTTTTATTTATCCTAATATTTTTTTCTTCTGTATTTCAAACTCATCCTTTGTAAGCACCCCTGCATCCAGCAGGTCTTTTAAATCGAACAATGCCTGCTTTTTGTCAGAAATATTATTGTTTGAAGGAGTCGTTGCCGCGAGTTGCATCGTTGTTCCTTTGGGGCTGTGTTGAAGGATCAGGGCTGTTATTTCATTAAAGCCTTTAATATTGCTGTAGTCTATTGCCTTTTGTTCTTTTACATTTACGATCGTTGGATCAGACCCCTGTTCCAATAATAATTTCACCGCGTCTTTTTTTCCGTTAGCGGCAGCATAATGCAATGCGGTATTACCCGATTCATCCTGTATATTGATAGAGGCCCCGCGCTCCAGCAGCAGTTTGATCATACTGATGTGCCCGCTTTTAACTGCAAGGTGCAGCAGGCTTTCTCCTCCATATTCATACGTAGTGTTAAGCGAAAAGCTGCTTTGAACGGAAATATTGTTCGTGGTCTCTATCCAATCCAGGTAAGCGTTCATGGATTCTGTAGCGCCCGTAACAGGCCGGCAATGGTTCACATCCAGCCCGTGATCTAAAAACAACGCCACGATTTCTTTCTGGTTATTGGCGCAGGCGTACCATATCGGCGATACGCCCTCTTTAGAAGAAACAAATAAATCAGCGCCCTTATCAACCAGTAATTTTACAATAGCGCGATTGGTATCATAGCAGGCAAGCAACAAAGCGTTTTCCCCGGCATGATTAATATGATTGATATTTGCTCCGCTGTTCAATAGCAACTCTACCATAGGCACATGCTTTGATCTTACGGCAAAAAGCAATGGCGAATCTCCCTGCTTATTAGAGGTGTTAACATTTGCTTCTTTGTCAATCAGCAGCTTAACCACTTCTGTATTGCGCCACGCGGCCGCAATCAACAACGCTGTTTCCGCCTGGTTGTTTTCAAGATCAGCTTCCGCTCCTCTTTCCAGTAATTCTTTTACCACCTCGGCTTGACCTGTTTGCGAGACAAGATGTAAAAGGCTGTTTCCATTCAGATCATTTATATTTATCCTGGCGCCCTGTTCCAATAAGTATACCGCCGTTTGCTTTTGCTTTTGTAAGCAGGCGAAAAACAAAGGCGTTTCTCCCTGGTGATCTTCATAATCAAGCTCAGCGCCATCTGCCACCAAAAGCTTTACAAGGTCAAGATAACCGCGATGCGCTGCATAGTGTAATGCGGTACGGCCTTTTTCATCTGTATATTTTATATCCACTTCTTTATTGGCAAGCAGCATCTCGGCTATTTTTCTTTTACCACCTTCGCATGCGATTATAAACGACATTGACATAAAACGTCTCTTTTGAAAATTATGATCATTATTTTTTTGTCAGCAACAATTCAGCAAGCTTTGCTTTTAAATTATCTTTTGAAGCAAGCATAAAAGCCGTTTCATCTTTATTATTGGTAATGGAAACATCCGCTCCGGCCTCAAGCAACAGCTTTGCCTTCTTGTATAACGCCTTAGCCACTTCCTGCGAATAGTTGGGATCAATAGCGCATACTTTATGTAACAAAGTATTGCCATCATTATCCTGCTCATTTACATCCTTGCCCGTTTTCTTTAATGCAGTCTCCAATATTTCTATGGACTTTTCTACGATCCAGTCCCAGCCTGATTTATTGTGGCTGTACCAGGGTGTGCTATCCTCTAAGCTGGCGCCATCCTCCAACAGTTGTCCTACTAATTCAATATCACCTTTACCTCCCTGCATCATACGCAAATATTCAGACAATATCGTTTGATCTTCCCTGTTACGCTGAGAAAAATCAGGAGCTTCGTTTGCTGACAATATTTTATAAACCTTTGGGCTAAGTTTGTGTGCCAGCGCATAATAAAAAGCGGAGTTTCCTTTGTTGTCCTGCAGGTTGGGTTGTGCCCCATTGGCAAGCAATACTTCCAGTAAATGGTTCTTATCCCGCTCTACGGCGATGTGTAATGCCGTTTGTTTAACCACATTGGGTTCGTTCAGGTCTACGCCTGCTTTTAACAACATATCTATATAAGCAAGCTGCCGTTCATTGGGTATCATGTTAATACGAACCGCCTGGTTAATCAGGTTGTCTTCGGCATTGTTTTTAAAATCGGTTCTCAGTCCTGCGTCTATAAGCGTTTGTATAATGCCGGGCTGCGCTTTCATTTCCAGTGCAAAGCTTAATAAAGTATAGCCCTCTACCTCATCATTTATATTATCCAGCTTTGAAAGAAAGCCTTTCAAAAAAGCCAGCTCCTCTTCTCCATCCGGCATATAAGCAAACATGTTTTCAAATATGCTTCCCTTAAATGAATCATACTCGTATATATCAGTATTAATAATTCCCTTGTCAATAAAGATATTAAGAATTGGAAACGCTTTGCTCCTGGTGAGGTTGTCGTATACCTGCCGTAAATCAAAATCATTGATACCGTCCGGAATGGGTTCTCCGTTTTCAAGAAGCGCTTCGGCGGTTTTATAATCCCGCTTATTTAAAGCATTGCATAAAGGTGTATCAGGCAACATGTGTTATATTTTTAGCTGTGCTCATCAACAATATGCTTTACAGCGTATGCATATAATTGATAAGTGTTAATGAACAAAAAAAGTACAAGATATTATAAAAAAACTGAAGGATACAGGACAATAAACATAATAACGAAGAGAAAGAGAATGTAGTGTTAAGTCAATCAAATTATGTTTGTATATTTTAGTTTAATACTGGTCAATACAATCACTGCTTTATTGGCATTACGGTTCCGTTAAAGCTGATCGGGCTCCTGTTGGTTAATTGCACATTCAATTGAGCTGAGCCATTCAGGTATAAGGTAAAAGTATAAGATTGCACTTCCCGATAATCATTCGGCTTTATAGTAACAGTCCGTTTTACTTTTCTTTTACCGGTATCATTTTTATTAAAAGAGAAATCAGTTGATTTAAAATCGAGGGGACTTGTCGTCTCCCCGATAATCGCAGTATAAGCCCTGCCAAAATAAGGAAGTGATGATATGATCGTATCGCTGTTGCATAAAACTGTATAGCGGGAGGTGAGCATTTGTGCGCGGCCGCGCTGTGGTATCGCCTGGTTGGCAATAAATATCCACCGGTCTGTTTTAATGGCTTGCTCTGTTTCCGCTTCGGATGCATCGGTTACTTCTGTGGGTTGCCTGGTTGTTGAGCAGGAAGAGTGAGACCACGTGTAAATGCATAACAGGAAGCATAGTATTCCGAGAAAGTAATTATTCAGATGTTTCATATCAACAGGTTTACATATAAAGTTACAATACCTCATTATTACCGTACTGATTGTGCAAAAATTTTTTGAACGACGGTATGAAAACAATAAAATAACAAATGCTGTTGGTGTTTATTTCCGATATTTGAAAGGATTGCCATTGCTCATCAATTCAATATATCTGTTATGGATACTCGAAGAGAATTCCTTCGCAAATCAATGCTGCTATCGGGCGCAGCCGGACTTTCTTCCTTTGTTCCCGAATCAATTCAAAAAGCATTTGCCATTGACCCTGCCCCGGGCAGTACCTTCCTGGATGCGGAGCATATAGTGATAATGATGCAGGAGAACAGGTCTTTTGATCATTGTTTTGGTACGCTGCAGGGCGTAAGAGGCTTTAATGATCCGAGGGCAATTGTCCTGCCTGATAAAAAACCTGTTTGGTTTCAAACCAATGAAAAAGGCGAAACTTATGCGCCGTTCAGGCTTGATATAAGAGACACAAAAGTTACCTGGATGGGCGACCTGCCGCACTCGCGGCCAAGCCAGGTAGACGCGCATAACGAAGGAAAATACGACAGGTGGCTGCAGGCAAAAAGATCGGGCAACAAAAAATATTCCGATATGCCACTTACAATGGGGCATTATACAAGAGCTGACCTGCCATTTAATTTTGGAATGGCTGACGCGTTTACAGTTTGCGATCAGAACTTTTGCTCGGCAATGACGAGCACAACGCCTAACCGTTCTTTTTTCTGGACAGGCAAAATAACCAATGTAGAAAACGGGATACCCAAGGCAAACATCCGTAATGATAATTACAGCTATGGTAAAATGCAATGGAAAACATTTCCTGAGCTGCTGGAAGAGAATGATATACCGTGGAAGTTTTACCAGAACGAGATAAGCTGTGGTGGCGGATTCCAGGGTGAGGAACGTGCATGGCTGGCGAATTTCGGCTGTAACCTGCTGGAATTTTTTGCGGCATATAATGTAAAATTTTCTCCGCGCTATATCCAAAACCTGCAGAAGCTTGCTGACGAGCTGCCGGGGCAAATTACAAAGCTGCAGGAAGAAAGCCCGTCAAGCGAAGACGCAGCTAAAAGGATACAGGTTGAAATTGCTAAAAAGCAGGAGGTGCTTAACAACGCATTGGAAGAATTAAAGAAATGGAATAAGGAAACGTTTGAAAAACTATCCGCAAAAGAAAAAAAACTTTTTTACAATGCATTTGTGGTGAATGAAAATGACCCTGATTACAGGAATATTACAACGCTGAATTATAAAGAAGGCTATGTTGAGAGAAAGGTTACCATCCCTGCCGGCGATATTCTTCACCAGTTTCGTAAAGATGTAACTGAAGGAAAGCTTCCTGCAGTGTCGTGGTTTGCAGGCCCGCAGAACTTTTCAGATCACCCGAGCGCTCCCTGGTATGGCGCATGGTATGTTTCTGAGGTATTGGATATACTTACCAAAAACCCGGAAGTATGGAAAAAAACCATCCTGATTTTAACCTATGATGAGAATGACGGTTACTACGATCATATACCACCTTTTTCTGTTCCGGATAATAATAAGCCGGAAACCGGTAAATGCTCCACCGGTATTGATACCGAGATAGAACATGTGCGGCTTGAGCATGAGCTCAAACA
This sequence comes from Chitinophagaceae bacterium, assembly GCA_019638615.1. Taxonomy (GTDB): domain Bacteria; phylum Bacteroidota; class Bacteroidia; order Chitinophagales; family Chitinophagaceae; genus Agriterribacter. Next base: position 27,294 of record JAHBTL010000057.1, read on the forward strand.
CGGTATTCCTGAAAAGCAGGCAAGAGAAGCGCCGGTTGGTTTAGGCTTCAGGGTGCCGATGATCATAGCATCGCCATGGAGTCGGGGCGGAAAGGTATGCTCAGAAGTATTTGATCATACTTCCACGTTGCAGTTCCTTGAAACTTTTTTTAATAAGAAATTAAATAGGAACATCCATTTAGAGAATATCAGCAAATGGCGCAGAACAATCTGCGGCGATCTCACTGCTGCATTCAGTCCTTTTGACGGCACACCTGTACAGAAAGTTCCTTTTTTGCAGAGAGATGAATTTGTAGAAGATATTTATAACGCAAAGTTTAAAAATGAGCCGGCAGGGTATAAAAAAATATCACAGCAGGAGATAGAGCAGGCTGTTAAAAGATCAGATTTGTCTGCTTTGATGTCAGCACAGGAAAAAGGTACAAGAGCAGCAACGACATTATCTTATGAGTTATATGCAGACAGCCGGCTAAGCAGCGACGGAAAAAGCGTAGAAATAAAAATGGCCGCCGGAAATGCTGCTTTTGGCAACCTGTCGTGCGGTTCACCATTTAGTGTATATGCACCTGGTGGTTTTACAGATGCAAAAGGTAAAACTGAAAATGCAAAAAACTGGTCATTTGCGGTAGCAGCCGGTGACAGCTTATCATATCAATGGCCGGTTGAAGCATTTGAATCGGGCAGATATCACTTATCTCTTTACGGCCCAAATGGATTTTACAGGGAGTGTAAGGGCGATAAAAAAGACCCGGCAATTGATATTGCATGTACATATGAAGCCGGTGCCGGCAAAAAATTATCAGGCAATATAGACTTACAGCTTACCAATAAAGACGCACAGCAGTCTTTTACTGTAGAAGTTATTGATAATGCGTATAAAAATAAAGCGGTAAAACGAATTATTGCAAAGTCAACATCAGGGAATATCATTCTTAATCTGAAAAAAAGCAGCGGATGGTATGACTTTACGGTTAAAGTATCCGGCGCGGAAAATTTTGAAAAAAGGTTTGCCGGCAGGGTAGAAACGGGGAAGGAAAGCATAACAGATCCGTATATGGGAAGGGTGGTATAAAAGGCCAACCCCCGTATATCAGAAATGCAATTTCTTTATACTGCTGTTTTTTAGCAATGATTTCATTTGTGTAATAGCAACCTTGTTCAGTTCTATTAATCGCTCTGTTTGCGAAAAGCCATTCCTGATTAAAAGCGCATTGATACTTTCCATGTTGCTCAATACCACAAGTTGTTCCAGATTTGCATAATCCCTGATATTACCTGGCGTGTCAGGATGTTGTTCCCGCCATTCTTTTGCCGTAGTTCCAAACAGGGCAACGTTCAGTAAATCTGCTTCATTAGCATACAAAAAACCTGCCTGTTTTCTAAACCCGTCGAATTCGACGGATTTAAAATCGGGATTGTAAATTGTTTCCCAAAAACCCAGGAGTTCTATTGTATTGCGATTTCGCATCCAGTTTTTTATAATGTCGTCTGTATGCCCGGCACCTTTGTACCTCGCAATATCTGTCAGAGAGATATAATCCTCTCTATTCTCTTCATACAGTACAATATCAATGTGTTGAACCGTTATTTTCTTGTTTTTTGTCATAGGTTTTGATGATTGAATGATAGCAATTTACAAAAATTTGCTGCCGAATATCCGCGGGCGCATTTCAAATTTTCGCACTGAATTTT
>JAHBTL010000058.1 GCA_019638615.1 Chitinophagaceae bacterium
ACCTCAAACAATAAACAATAAACTGTAAACTGATTTCTGATTTGTGGATTTCTGATTTGAGATTTGATATTGAAATTTGAGATGACTATAAACTACAAACCACAAACGATAAACAGTGGACAGTATAAACAATAAACTATAGACAACAAACAATAAACCATGAAATACTTTTTTACCTTATGCGCGACCGTTATAATGTATACTGCCGTACAAGCCCAAACAAATGGAACGTTCGCGGAAAAATTAGGATATCCTAAAGGAGCTAAAGTCATCATCCTGCATATTGACGATATGGGAATGTCGTACGATTCCAATATAGGCGGCATTGAGGCCATGTCAAAAGGAGTAGCTAATTCCTGCAGCGTGATGATGCCCTGTCCGTGGGTGCCGGGTTTTGTACATTACCTGAAAGAGCATCCCGAAACAGACGCCGGATTGCATTTAACGCTTACTTCTGAATGGAAAGATTATCGCTGGGGACCATTGAGCGGAAAGCCTGCAGCTCCCGGCCTCGTAGACGGGGAAGGAGCGATGTGGAGGGGCGTGGCCGATGTGGTAAAGCATGCCAGTGCCGATGAAGTAGAAATGGAAATACGCGCCCAGGTAGAAAGGGCAAGAACAATGGGTTTTGAACCTACACACCTGGACTCGCATATGGGTACCTTGTTTGCCACACCCGCTTTTATTGAGCGATATATCAAAGCGGGTATTGATTATGAAATTCCTGTAATGTTTCCCGGAGGGCATAATACTTTGATAACGGAAGAAATGAAGAGTACCGCCGCGGATATGCAGAGGGCAAGGGCTGTTGGAAAAAAATTATGGGATGCGGGATTGCCGGTGCTCGACGACCTGTATAATGATAGCTATAGCTGGAAACCGGCACCGGACATATATTCGGATGATACAAAGTTGCAGCAATATAAAACGGGTAAATACATTGAAGTGCTGAAATCGTTAAAGCCCGGCATCACCATGATCATTATGCACTGTACCAATACCACAGAAGTGTTTGAACATATTTCCGATTCGGGCCCCACACGGCGTGGTGATTATCTTGCGATGATTGATCCCGAACTGAAAAAGTTTATAGAAAAAGAAGGAATTATACTCACCACATGGAGAGAAATGAAACAAAGAAGAGACAGGGTGAAGTGATTTCTGATTTGTGGATTTCTGATTTGAGATTTGATATGTTTATAGTTTATAGTTTCGGGTTTGTGGTTTCTCAACTATACAACAAGAAACCATAAACCATAAATCGCTGACGGCTGATAGCTCATGGCTGAAACCTATTTGTGGTTTCACAACCATAAACAAAAAACTAAAACAGCAAGGACAAGCCTTGCTGTTTTTCCTGAATGCACCTGGTTTGGTTAAAATGCCGGGTCTGCCGGCGTATTTGGATTGTTGTCTCTTTCGCGGAAAGGATAAGGGAAGAAATTTCTTCTTTTTTCCACATTGGGATCATTGCTTCTCCCGAACCTACGCATGTCCTCCAGTTTGTACCCTTGCATATACAACTCTATACAGCGCTGCCTGTAAATTTCTGTGAGTACTGCATCTGCGGTAGCAGCACCTGCATAAGGATCGAGATCGGCGCCAATGCCAAACGGGTCATCGGCAGGCGCCTTGGTCAGAATATTATCCAGCTCAACAATTGCATCAGGAATGGAAGGGCTGCTTTTACGCGCATTACATTCCGCTTTGATCAACGTGATCTCGCCGGGAACATAAATAGGCCATGGCGTATCCAATGCCGCGCCAAAGCCTTTTATTCTCCAGCGGGGAGCCACCGTTTCGTTGATAGACATATAGAACGGTATTCTTTTATCGGTCGTAACAGGCGCCAGGTCTTCCGGAAGGCCTAATGTGGAATCCAGTACCTGGAACACGTTGTTGGTAGCGGTAGACACGTTGAATATGGGATTGGGGCTGACCGCATCAAAATTCATGGTGCTCTTTTTGGAAAGATCAACCAGGTTGGCTGCCGCCAGCGCGCCATCATAATCGCCTGTAAACAAAAGGTAACGTGCTTTTAAAGCCTGTAATGTGTTGGGTATTTCCATACCTGCAGGCAGATTGCTTAAAAAAGAAGCGCTTATGGCATTGGTTGATATGGCAGAAAGGGCATTGTTGATAGCGGCAATTGCTTTTTGAAACCCTTGCGCCCTGCCTGTAAAGCCTACATCTGTGCCAATAGTGTCGGGCACCTGTTCCCAAAACATAGAGAGGTTGCCATATGCCAGTGCTTTAAATATCGAAGCATAAGCGATCAATCCGGAAGCATACCCTTGGTCGCCCAGGTTGGCTGCGTTGTTGATAACGTTATTGGCATCGAATATTACTTTCAGGTTCTGTGCCCATAAGTTGCCTATCACTCCATTGTTGCCGTCAACGTTTATGCCCCCAACCGAAAGGTTGAACTCATCTGTATTGCCCGCGTTTTGGAGACGCAGCTCAAACGTGGAAAATCCGTTGGCGGTTACTAAATTATACAATGGTGCTGCTCGGTTGACGCTGTATTGTTTTTGAACACCTATGGCTACCCCGGTCAGTCCGACCGAAGAACTTAATGCTTCGTCAACCTGCGTTGCTGCGGGGTTGGTAAAGTTCTTTTTGCAGGAACCTGACAGTAAGGCTGCTACAAGAAGGAACGGTATATATTTTAACTGTTTCATAATTGCTGAATTGAATGGATAAAACTAAAATTTGGTGCTGAGTGTTAAGGCAAATGTCCTGGGAATAGGTACGTTGCCGAAGTCAATACCACGGGCGAGCGTACTGCCGCCACCGGCATTTGTTTCAGGATCAAAGCCTTTGTAGTTATCCCAGCTTACCAGGTTGCGTCCTGATAAACTTATCGACATGTCACTAATGGCTTTATTCAGTCTACCGAAATTGTAAGTAAGCGAAACCTCTCTTAGTTTTACAAAGCTGCCATCATCAATACGCCACTCTTCAATAGCGTATACACCACTTACATAGCCGCGTGGCAGTTCACCGTTGTGTTCTTTTTCCGCGTATTCTTTTCCGTTACCAACGCCCTGCCTTGTTCTGAAGTCGGCATTGAACACATCATTTCCCTGAACAGCATCCAGTTGTACCCGTAATGACAGTTTTTTATAGCTAAATGTATTTACCAGCGTACCTGTCCAATCGGGGTTAGGGTCGCCTATCACTTTACGTAAAGGCGTACCGGTAGGTAACCCATTCGCGTCGCGTTGAGTGGTGTAAGTAGAAGGCGATGTTTGCACCCCTCTTTCCTGTACCGGTATGCCGTTCGCATTCTTTATTTCAGCGCCGTTCGCATCCCTGGCAAAAAAGAAACCATAGAATACGCCTGCAGCATAGCCTGGTAATAAAGAAGAAGAGCCGGCAGGGTTATTGTACTGGATCAATCCCTGGGGTATAGATTCAATCCTGTTCTTGTTTTTGTTAAATATCACATTGATATCCCATGAAAAATCCTTGCCTCTTACCGGAGATCCGCCCAGCATTACTTCAATGCCCTTGTTGCGGATGGTACCTACATTGTCCAGCAAACTTGTATAGCCGTTACTGGGAGCTATAAATCTTGGCAGCAGCAAATCTTCTACTTTTTTATCGTACCAGTTAAAAGTTAAATTGATCCTGCCATTCAAAAAGGACATATCTGTACCAATTTCAATCTCTTTTTGCTTTTCTGGCTTGATATTTTCATTGGCGAGCTGGCCGGGAGACATTAGCGATGTGCGTCCAACAAGCGGTGAAGAGTTATATACATTAAACCTGTCGTATGCGCCTATACCTGTCAGGTTCCCGCTCTCGCCGTAAGCGGCGCGTAGCTTCATGTAATCCCAGAACTTGTTCAACCCTGCTTTTTCCCAAAACTCTTCGTCGCTTATGATGTAGCTGCCACTGAGCTTTAAATAGAACTGGTTTCTTTCATCAGCTCCAAACACAGAAGATTCATCCAACCGGCCGGCTGCTGTAAGAAAATACCTGTTCCTGAATTTAAAATTCTGCTGCAGGTAGGCGCCGCTGATAGATATTTCACTGCGCTGATCAGTGCCCGGTAAAATAGTGCTTGCCCCGGTTACTGTTTGCACAAACGGCGCAAGACCACGTCCCTGCAATATGGTAAAATTAGATTTTTCGTATTGCATGGAGTATCCTAACTGCGTTGTAGAGACCAGGTCGGATGTAATGTTCTTGTTTAATGTGGCATTGAGCTCATGGTTGATCAGGAACTGCTGGTTGTTACCTGCACTTGCATAACCATTCAGCGTTGGGTCTAATGAAATACCGCCGCCCCAGAAATCCGGACTGGCATTATAGCTGTAAGGCGGAATATAAGTGGTACCCATCTGGCTGATGTTATCAATGCCCATTGTATAATCAACGGTCACATCTTTAACAGGTTTCAGTTTCAGCGCCAGTGAAGAAATGACCCTGTTCGTTTGATTGCGTTGCTTGATGTCTTCAATGATGCTTACCGGGTTGATGCGCCCTCTTTCGCCTACTGCCTGCAGGTTGCCATTGGCGTCTCTTGCCCATATATCGTGGAAGTTGCCGATGATGGTAATGCTGTTGATAGGAGAGAAGAAAGAGTTGCCATCGGGTTTTTCGTTGGCAAGACTATTGGTATAGCTGATGCCTGCGCTCAGGTTTGCCCATTTTGCCAGTTCCTGGTCGAGGTTTAACCTGAAGGAGAATCTTTGAAAATCTGTATTCTTTACAATACCCTGGTTATAAAAATAAGAAGCTGACGCAAAGTACTTGGTTTTATCCTTTCCTCCGCGTACAGAAAGGTTATTGTCTGTGCCAATGCCATCACGGAAAATATAATCCCAGTAATTGTACCGGGTAACCGGTGTGGTATTAGTATACTGGGTGAGCAAAATGTCCTGGGTTATCGCTCCGGGCCCATCCGGCGCCGGGCCAAACTTTACAGGTGCTGTACTATAGCCGGGATCTTTGCGCAACTGGTTCATGTTGACGCTGGTGCTGAAGTTTACCACAGGTGCGCCGCCGCTCCCGCGCTTGGTAAAGATCTGCACCACACCGGCATTGGCGCGACTGCCGTAAATAGCGGCTGCTGCTGCGCCGTTCAATACTTCAATTCTCTCAATATCGGCAGGATTAATGTCTACCATACGGTTAGGTGCAGGCGAAATAATACCGTCGTAGGCGCTTTGGGTATTTGTTACCCTCCGGGCGCTGTTGCTTACGATAACGCCATCTATAATATATAAAGGCTCACTGGATGAGTTTACGGTACTGATGCCTCTCAGCCGAACCGACATGCTGCCACCCGGATCGCCGGAGTTTTGTATGATCTGTGCTCCCGGGGATTTTCCCTGCAGGGCTGCCAGTACATTGCCTGTTGTGCTTTTAGATAGCTGGTCTCCTTTTATTGTACTGATAAAACTTCCCAACTGGCGGCGTGTGGTGCCCTGCGATGTGCCGGTTACCACCACTTCATCCATGCTGAGCGGATCGGTTTCCAGCGTGGCATCGCTGCTTATTTCTGTTCCGGAACCAATAGCTATTGATTGTTCTTTTGTTTTAAAGCCGATCCCTGAAAAAGTTAATGTGTAAGTGCCTGTTTTAAGATTTACACTGAAGTTGTAAGTGCCATCGGCGTCGGTAACCGTGCCGGAAGTGGTACCGCGCACTAAAACGGATATACCGGAAAGCCCACTCCCGTCTTTGTCTGTGACCTTTCCATGGATGCTTACCTGTGCCAGCGCAATGACCGACACAAGTTGCAGCAGCAGTACGAAAGAAAGCAGTTTCCATTTCTTTCGCATGAGTGAAGAGCAATTTTTCATGATGCAGTTTTTGATGATGATAAATACTTGTTTAAAGTGTTGCTGGTTGTTACAATATTTCAATGCCCGTATTGCGATATGGTTTAAGTTGTTCGTTGTGTGGATCCAGTTCGGTAATAAGAATATTTACTTTGGTCAGGTCGCATACTTTAATTTTCTGTGATGTGTTCAGCTTTTCCGAAATAGACAATGCGATCACTTTCTCAGATGATTCGATCATCGCTTTTTTTACCTGTACTACGTCCCAGTCATTGTCTGTGATGCCGTTGGTTGTATCAATAGCGTTGATGCCCAGGAAACACAGGTCTGCCCTGATGTTCTTTATTTTTTCAATGGTTTCACCGCCAATGGCTATTTTGGAGCTTTTTGAGATCTTATCACCCATAAATATCACTTCTATGTTGGGGTGATGAATGTATTCGTAAGCTGCAGGTAAACTAGCGGTAATAAAGGTGGCAGACAACTCAGGTGGCAGCGATTTTGCCAGCTCAATAATGGTGGTGCCGCCGGTAGTTAAAACAAACATGCCGTTTTTGATCAACTGGCAGGCCTTGTGAGCAATTGCTTTTTTTCCGCTCACAGCATACACGGGGTTGGAGCCGATAGATAAATGAAAAGACCTGGAAAGTGCGCCACCATGTACTTTGATGAGCTGGTTTTGTTTAGCCATTTCATTCAGATCACGACGGATCGTGTCTTCCGATACCTGCATTTTCTGGCTGAGATCCACAGAAAGCACCCTGTTGTGCAGGTTTACCTCTCTTAAAATAAACGATTGCCGCTCCTGTTTAAGCATATTATTCTGGTTGCGAATAAAAGCAAATTACTTAATTCCGGCATAAAAACGCAAATATGTGCATATATTTATGCAAGATCATGCGTATTTTAACTAAATAATAATGAATACTAATATCGAAAACCTCTACACTATCGGTAAGAAGCCGGTCCGTCATATTATAGGTTTGATGTCGGGAACCTCGGTTGACGGGCTGGATATTGCTTTATGCCGTTTTTCGGGGAACGGGAAGGACAGCAGGATTGAATTACTGAGTTTTGTAACCATCAGTTACAACAGCGATTACAAACAGGAAATAGCATCGGTGTTTTCCAGGCGGGAAGTGAACCTGGAAAAGCTGTGCCTGCTGAATGGCTGGGTAGCCCGGCAACATGCCGGAATGATCTTACAGGCGCTTACAAACTGGGGTATGCATCCGCATGAAATAGACTTGATTGCCAGTCATGGACAAACTGTTTTTCATGCACCCAGGGCCTTGCATGGTCAGCAAAAATTCTCTAACGGCACTTTGCAGATTGGCGATGGGGATCATATGGCAGTAGCTACGGGAGTGATTACGGTCAGCGATTTCAGGCAAAAACATATTGCTGCCGGGGGAGAAGGTGCACCCCTGGCGGCTTATGGCGATTTCCTGATCTTTTCAAAAAAGAATGAGAACAGGATCATGCTTAACATTGGTGGTATTGCCAATTTTACTTACCTGCCGGGTAGTTTGGATGCGGATGCTGTATTTTGCACCGACACCGGTCCGGGCAATACCATGATGGATGCGTTGGTGCAAAAGCATTTCCCGGGAAAATATTTTGATGAGGATGCAGCTATAGCACGGGCGGGAACGGTCAATCAAAATTTGTTGTCCGCTCTTAAAGAAAATCCATTTTTTGATCAACCCTTTCCCAAAACCACCGGGCCTGAACTGTTTAATCTTACCTACCTCGCAAAGGCCCAGCAGGTATCCGGCACAACCCAACTGGCTGCTGCAGATACGATGGCCACACTCAATCGTTTTTCTGCTGATACAATAGTATCTGCCATCAAAAAAATTATCAGCAACAGCGAAGTATATACTTTTTATGTGAGCGGCGGGGGAATGCACAATCCTTTGCTGATGGACAATATTGCCGAACAATTACCCGACGTCCTGTTCAGGAGCACTAAAGAGCTTGATATTCATCCAGACGCAAAGGAAGCTGTACTGTTCGCAGTACTGGCAAACGAAACGGTGTGCGGCGGGAATGTTCATTTTGGTAAGGGAAAAAATGGCATACCCAGTGTATCAATGGGGAAAATCAGCTTCCCGAAATAGCCGAATCACTCAGCACCAGGGTCTCATGGCTGCCCGGAATAGCTTTAGATGAAGACCCAGGTGCGACTCAAATTGCCCACAGCCTATAGCTGACAGCTGATACCTGACACCCGTTTACAAGTTCCGGGTTTGATTTCTCAAACCATAAACAAAAAACCATAAACCATAAATTGCTGAAAGCTGATCGCTAACGGCTCATAGCTTTTCCGGACACCAGGTGTTCACTATCGTACACTATACAAAGTGGTGCACAATTCAATTGGCTAATATTCAATAAGTTGCAGGTTGGCATATAGTTGGCTCAACTATATCAAATTCAAATTCGCATATGTTCAGGAACTATTGTAAAACAGCCTGGCGAAATGTTATTCGTAACAAAGTATTTTCTGCTATAAATATTGGAGGACTGGCAATTGGCCTGGCGGCCTGCTGGCTTATTATGCTGTATGTAAATAATGAGCTGAGCTATGATCGTCATCAACCCAATGCCGGTCGAATTGTGCGTATAGTGCAGCACGCTGAGTGGAGCGGAGGTAGTTTTCACCTGGCACTTACATCGCCTCCTTTTGCAGAGGCTTTTAAACGTACATTTCCTGAGGTAAGGGAAGCTGTGCGGCTGGACGCTGAGGGAGGCGGTACCATTACTTATAATGATAAGCATGTTAAGGAAGGGAGTATTTTTTTTGCCGACAGTAGTTTTTTCCGGGTATTCGAACATCATTTCATTTATGGTAACGAAAGCGCGCTTGATAAGCCGGGATCTATTGTAATTACAAAAAGCCTGGCGCTAAAAATATTTGGCGATGTTTCGGTTGCGCCCGGTAAAACCATTTTGTTTGGCGATCGTTCTCCTAACCTGGTAACCGCTGTAATTGAGGATGTGCCGGTCAACTCTCATTTCACATTCAGTGCTATCCGCCGCATGCCTCCCACAGATAATAATCAATGGGGACAGTCTTACCTGTATACTTATTTACTCCTGAATGATGAAGCCGGTATACAAAAGCTAAATGCCAAACTCCCGGCTTTTTTTGATCAATACCTGAGGGCTGATATAGAGCGTGTGGCTGGAAAAGGACAGTTTTATTTAGAGCTACAACCGCTTACATCCATCCATCTTCATTCCAATCTTGGATATGAAATAGCCGCTAACGGCAGCATGCGCCATATATGGATGTTTTCGTTGGTGGCCGCGTTCATATTGATCATTGCTTCCATCAATTATATAAACCTGTCAACGGCACGTGCCACTTTGCGCGTAAAGGAAATTGGCGTACGTAAGGTAAATGGATCGGGCAGGCGGCAATTGGTAACTATGTTCCTGTTTGAATCGGTATTCATTACCCTTATAGCTTCCCTGATCGCGGTGTTACTGGTTAAGTTGTTATTACCCTGGTTCCTGTATTTTGTTGGCAGGGATGCCGGTTTACAACAACCCGGCGTCTTGCAAACAATAATATTGTGTGGCTCATTTGCATTGATAGCAGGTTGCCTGAGTGGGATTTACCCGGCTTTTTTTCTATCGGGGTTTAAGCTTATCCCATCTTTAAAAGGACAAACAGGCAAACATGCGGGTAATCTCCGGTTTCGCCAGTCGCTGGTGGTCTTTCAGTTTGTGATCACCATTACTATGATAGCCGGCTCGTTGATCATTTACCGGCAAATGCAATATATCAGCAAAAAAGACCTGGGTTTTAATAAAGACCAGGTGCTTGTTTATCATTTAAACAATGAGAACGCGAGGAGTAAAATAGCATCCATAAAAGCTGAGCTGTTAAAGAGCCCGCTGGTAGAAAATGTAGCGGCGGCAGGTAATCCTATTGGTAATAACGACCTGGGCGGCAGGAACTACCGGACAGACGGAAAGATAGGAGATAAGGACAGGATGGCGCATGTGTTAGAGGTTGATGAGGATTTTATCAATACACTGGAAATTAAGATGGTGGCGGGACGAAATTTTTCAAAAGACAGGAACACTGATAAGGACAGGGTGGTATTGATTAATGAAGCGCTTGCTAAAAAAGAAGGCTGGACAGCGCCGCTGGGAAAGAAGATACAGATGGACGCGGCAGGTAGTTCAATAGTATACGAAGTAGCGGGCGTGATGAAGGAGTTTAATATTTATTCGTTGCAGCATGGAGTTGAGCCGCTGATTGTAAAGCTGCCGTTATCTGATAGCGATAAAGACAATATATACGTGCGGCTTGGCAAAAAAAATATAGCTGCCGGGTTGCAGCACGTGGAAAAGGTATTTAGGGCTTTTGATCCTTCCAATCCTTTTGAATATAGCTTCCTGGATGAAAACTTCGCCCGCCAGTATACAGCAGAAAAAACACAGGGAAAGCTATTGTTCACTTTTACCCTTTTGGCCATTATTGTTGCCTGTCTTGGTTTATTTGGATTGGTAACTTTTACCGCAGGACAACGCCGTAAAGAAATCGGCATACGCAAAGTACTGGGCGGCAGTATTGGCGGCATTGTATTACTGCTGTCAAAAGACCTGGTGAAGCTTGTTATAATAGCCATGTTGATTGCTATTCCTATAATATGGTGGGTAATGCATGCATGGCTGCAGGATTTCGCTTACAGGATCCATATCAGTTGGTGGATATTCGCTGCTGCCGGGTTATTGGGACTATTGATCGCATTTGCAACAGTGAGCGTTCAGGCAATAAAAGCGGCCATGGAAAACCCGGTCGGAGCATTGCGGAGCGAATAGCCCTCACCCCCTGCCCCTCTCCACGCAGTGAAGAGGGGTGCCTAAGTTCAGAACATGCTAATAAAATGTGAGGCCGGGAGGCTGAAAATATGAAAGTTTGACCGGTACCAAAACGTTTTGTGTGGATATGTTTTGTTGATGATGTGGAAGAATTAAATGTTTGGCTTTGTTCCGCTGTACCGTCCCTCTCCAGGTAGGGAGAGGGATAAGAGGGTGAGGCTTGATGATGTGGAAGACCTAAAAGTCTGGAAATATCCTACTGTACCGCTCTCTTTCCCTGTCTGCCGAACAGGCAGGCTTAAGAAAGAGAGAAGGAGAGATAGGCTTTATTCTAATGTAACAAAAACGGGGCAGCAGCGTATTACTGCTATTGTCTTTACTATCAACTAAAACAAATTGTATGAAAGGAACTGTTTTATTAGTAACGCTTGCATTTGTTTGCATAACTGCATTTGCACAAAGCGATAAAGAACCTTTTCTTACCAGGACACTCAGTGGCGAGACCCTGGAAAAAGTAAAAGCTGAAACCGCTGGTGGGTCTATCTCCGTAACAGGTGTGCCTGCTTCCGAAGCAAGGATTGAAGTATATGTACGTCCGGGCAATCATTCAACGTATGATAAAGCGGAAATTCAGCAAATCCTTGACGAACATTATACGCTTGATATTGCGGTGGGTAATAAACAACTGACTGCTGTAGCAAAAACAAAAACACGAAATCTCAACTGGAAAAAATCCCTGAGCATTTCTTTTAAAATATACGTAGATAAAAATATTGCCACCAGCTTAGCCACAAGCGGGGGCAGCATTGCGTTGAAGAACCTATCGGGCAGGCAGGACTTTGCGACCAGCGGAGGCAGCCTGCATATAGAGGATCTCAGTGGTAATGTAAAAGGACGTACATCGGGAGGAAGCATTCATCTTGAAAACAGCAGTAATGAAATAGACCTGGCAACCAGCGGTGGCAGTATTGAAGCCAAAAACTGTTCAGGGAACATCAGGTTGCATACATCGGGTGGTTCCATTGGATTGTATAATCTTAAAGGGAATATAGATGCTGCAACCAGTGGCGGATCGGTAAGAGGCGAAACAATAGATGGCGATCTGCATGCGCACACTTCCGGTGGAAATGTGGATATGCGTTCATTATCCGGCAGCGTAGAAGCTTCTACCAGTGGCGGTAACCTGGCAATAGAAGTGCTGAAGCTGGGAAAATTTGTGAAACTATCTAATTCTGGAGGCAATATTTCTTTAGAGGTTCCCCGGGATCAGGGTGTTGATCTTAATTTGCACGCAAACCGCATTAATGCGGATAAGCTGAATAATTTCAGCGGGTCCCAGGATAATGGATCCATCAGCGGAACACTCAACGGAGGCGGCGTACCGGTAAACGTTCGTGCCGGCAGTGGACGGATATCGCTATCCCTGAAATAAAGAAAAAACTTCAGTTTGTGCTATGCGGGAAAACTTAAGACTTGCCGCGCAGGCGTTAAAGGCTATGCACTCTTTTGAGTGCTTTTTTACTGTCCGGTACATTTAGCAGGTGTACGATATCGTACACTTATTGTAACGCCAGCGGTCACGATTTTTATTGATGATTTTTAATGTATTGCTATTCAATTGTTTGGATATTGGCATACACATTGGAACCTGGGAATGTTGAAATTTGAAAATACCTCAATTTGAAAATTTGAAAATGTGCTGATTTGAAAATTGAGTATGCATCATCAAATCTCAAATCTTGAATCTCAAATCTCCCATGTTCAAAAACTATATAAAAATCGCGTGGCGGAACCTGGTAAGGAATAAATCCTTTTCGGTTATAAATGTGCTTGGATTGGCTCTGGGCCTAATGTGCAGCCTGCTCATCATGTTATGGGTGATGGATGAAAAAGGCGTAGATCATTTTCATACCAATGCCGATCGCCTGTACCAGGTATATGAGCGCAATTATTACGATGGTAAAATGGATGCGGGATACTCTACACAAGGACTGCTTGCCGGAGAGCTGAAAAGAGTAATTCCCGAAATAGAATATGCCAGCGGTTTTGAATATGCTTCGGCCCCGGGCACCCAAAATACTTTTGCCGCGGGTAATAAGGTGAATAAAATGAACGGCTTTTATGCGGGAGAGGATTTTTTTAAAATGTTCAGTTATCCTTTGCTGCAGGGTACGCTTACTACAGCGCTCAATGCGCCGGGGGGAATTGCCATATCAGGGAAGATGGCTGAAATTTTTTTTGGAAGTCCTGAACAGGCATATGGCCGGCTGCTCCGTTTTGAAAACCAGGAAGAGCTGAAGGTAACCGCAGTGTTTGAAAATGTTCCTGCTAATTCATCACAACAATTTGATTTTTTAAGAACCTGGAAAGATTTTGAAAAAGCAAATGCCTGGGTCAATAACTGGGGTAATACAAGTCCCGCTACTTATATACAACTACGTACCGATGCCAATGCGCAAGCGGTAGAAGGAAAGATCAAGGACTTTATTTACCGTTACCGGCAAAAAGATCCTTCCTTTATGGTTGAGCTGGCGCTTCAGTCTTATGCGGAAAAATACCTGTACTCTCATTTCAGCAATGGCTATATAAACGGGGGAAGGATTGAATATGTGAACCTGTTCACGATCGTAGCAGTGTTTATACTGCTGATAGCCTGTATCAACTTTATGAATCTTGCAACAGCCCAGTCGGAAAGGCGCGCTAAAGAAGTAGGACTTAGAAAAGTAGCGGGCGCCTTACGCTTTTCATTAGTGCTGCAGTTCGTTGGCGAAGCGCTGTTACTCACCATATTTTCCATAGCAATAGCTATTGTTGGCGTCAGCCTGTTATTGCCTTTTTTTAATCAGCTAACAGGGAAGCAGCTATTCCTCCCGTTTTCCAATGTAATGTTCTGGGTAGCTATTGTTGGATTGATGATCGTTACAGCCATAGTGGCCGGCAGTTACCCTGCTCTTTTTCTTTCGTCGTTAAAGCCGGTAAAAGTGTTAAAAGGAAATCTCAAGTTCGGATGGAAATCCTCGTTTTTCCGGCAGGGGCTGGTTGTATCGCAGTTCGTACTTTCTATTACACTGATCATGGGCATGATCGTTACATACAGGCAGGTGGATTATATTCAAAGCAAGAACCTGGGATACGACAGGGACAATCTAATATATATACCCATCGAAGGAGAACTGGCCGGAAAGTATGAGTCTTTCAAGCAAAGAGCCCTCGGCCTGCCGGGAATAGTGAGCATTTCCAAAATGCGGAACTCACCTACTTTTATTGAGCATCATATTACAGGCGTTAGTTGGCCTGGTAAGCCGGAGGAATTAACGGTATCATTTGCCGATGGGGTAGTGGGATATGATTTTGTAAATACGCTGAAACTGAAGCTTGCGGAAGGGCGGGATTTTTCAAAAGAGTACAGTACGGACTCTGCTTCGTTTTTACTAAATGAAACCGCCGTACAAAAAATGGAGCTTCAGCAACCTGTAGGTAAAACAGTTTCCTGGGGAAACCGTAAGGGTACGGTAATAGGAGTGTTGAAAGACTTCCATTTCAATTCCATACATCACGCTATTGATCCGCTGATACTCCGGCTCGATGAAAACTGGAAATGGGGTACCATACTGATACGTATGAGCGCGGGTAATACAAAAGAAACCCTGGCCTCGCTGCAAAATTTATGCGGGGATATCAATCCCGGTTTCCCGTTTACTTACCAGTTTTCGGACCTGGAATTTGAAAAGCTATACAGAAGCGAGCAGTTGGTGAGCAGGTTGTCTGATTATTTTGCTTTTCTCGCCATATTTATTTCCTGCCTGGGGCTGTTTGGATTAGCGGCATTTACCGCCGCGCAACGAACCAGGGAAATAGGTATTCGTAAAACACTGGGCGCTTCCGTTAGTGGTATTGTAACCATGCTTTCAGGCAGCTACATCAGGTTGATTTTTATTGCCATGCTGATCGCTTTCCCGGCAGGCTGGTATATAATGCATAGCTGGCTGCAGCAATTTGAATATAAAATTGATATAGAGTGGTGGGTGTTTGCTTTTGCCGGTTTAATAACCATCGTTATTGCGTTATTAACGATCAGTTTTCAATCAATCAAAGCAGCGTTGATGAATCCTGTTAAGGCGCTGAGGAGTGAATAGACCCCTCACCCCCAGCCCCTCTCCACGCAGTGGAGAGGGGTGCCTAAGTTCAGAACATGCTAATAAAATGCGAGGCCGGGAGGCTGAAAATGTGAAAGTTTGGGCCGGTACTAAAACGGTTTGCTTGGATATGTTTTGTTGATGATGTGGCAGCACTAAAAATTTGTAATTATTCTGCAGCACCGTCCCTCTCCCTGCCCGTCCGGTCAGGCGGGTGCAGCGGGGAGAGGGAAAGGCAAAGAATGATAAAAAGTGTGAATTTTGAAACGTTAGTTTGGATTTATGCTACTGATGATGTGGAAGAACTAAAAGCTTGTAATTATTCTGTAGTACCGTCCCTCTCTGCAGCGCGGAGAGGGAAAGAGCCCGCCCGACTGAACATCGTTCGGGCGGGGGTGAGGTAATTTCAAATTTCGAATCTCCCATGTTTAAAAACTACATAAAGATCGCGTTCAGGAACCTGCTCCGGAATAAGGGTTTTTCAACGATCAATATTGCGGGCCTGGCAGTAGGTATGGCAAGCGCCATATTGATCCTGATGTGGATATACAACGAAATAAGCTATGATAAATTCCATGCCAACAGGGATTATTTATACGAAGTGTGGAACCGGGGTGTGTTTGATGAAAAGCTGCAATGCTGGAACAGTACACCTAAGATCCTTGGTCCTACTTTAAAAGAAGAATATCCTGAAATAGTAAATATAGCAAGACAGGAATCGCGCTGGTTCGTTACTAAAGCAGGTGAGAAGAAAATATCGACGCAGGCGCTCATTACAGATCCCGCGTTTCTCAGTATGTTCAGCTTCCCGCTTGTACAGGGAGACCCGCGTAAGGCGTTGGAAAATGTTTATTCGATAGTGGTTACCGAAAAAATGGCAAAGAAGATGTTCGGAACGGAAGATCCTATGAATAAGATCATTACGATAGACCAGGATCATTTTACCGTTACGGGTGTGCTGAAAGACCTCCCGCTCAATACGGATTTTCAGTTTGAATATATTTTGCCCTGGGCCTATATGAAAAAAACGGGCGCCGATGATGATTACTGGGGTAATAATTCTATCCGCACGTTTGTGCAACTGGTTGCTCATGCAAATGCTGCATCGGTGAACGAAAAAATAAAAAACACTACCATCAAACATTCCAATGGTGCGGAAGAGCAGGAAATATTTCTTCATCCTATCGGTAAATGGCACCTGTATTCCAATTTTGAGAACGGCGAAATTGTGGGAGGCAGGATAGCGATAGTGCGGTTATTCGGCGTGATTGCAGCTTTTATCCTTTTAATAGCCTGCATCAACTTTATGAATCTCAGCACGGCAAGGAGTGAAAAAAGAGCGAAAGAAGTAGGCATACGAAAGGTGGCAGGAGCTAACAAGGGGCTGCTGATCAGCCAGTTTATGGGAGAGTCTGTTATGATCGCTTTTATTGCCGGTTTGTTGGCGCTGCTGTTTGTTCAATTGAGCCTTCCTTCATTTAATACCCTGTTGGGCAAGGCATTTGAAGTGCCTTACGCGAACTTGTATTTCTGGCTGACATTTATTTTATTCATCGTTTTCACCGGTATGATTGCGGGCAGTTATCCTGCTTTTTTTCTGTCATCGTTTCAACCCGTTGCTGTTTTAAAAGGCACATTTAAAAAAGCGCATGCTGCTGTTAATCCCAGGAGAATACTGGTAGTGCTGCAGTTTACCTTCGCTATTGTATTAATCGTATCTACCTTAATGGTGGCGCAACAGATCCGTTATGCGCAAAACAGGGATATTGGTTATAACCGCGAACAAATAGTTTACCATTGGGTGACCGGCGACCTGACGAAAAATTTTCCATCGCTTAAAAATGAGCTGATCAGTTCCGGTATTGCATCATCGGTTGTTAGAGCCACCGGCCCGCTAACAGCCAACTGGAGCGATACCTGGGGGATTCAATGGCAGGGTAAGGATCCGAACGATAAAACGGATTTTGATCGTTTTACCCAGGATCAGGGATTGGTAAAAATGGCCGGGCTGAAGCTGGTAGAAGGCCGGGATATGGATCTCGTTCAGTTCCCTACAGATTCCACGGCCATGATCATCAATGAATCTGCTGCAAAAGCGATGAAGTTTAAAAATCCTGTGGGGCAAATCGTAATAGATGACAACGTAGCATATCATATAATAGGTGTGATCAAAGATTTTGTTTTGAGCTCACCGTACGAGCCGACAAAGCCGATGATTATTGAGGGATGTAAGAATTATTTCTTCAATATTATTAACATGAAGCTTACCGACAGGTACAGTACCGCGGAATCTTTACAGCAAATTGAAAAGCTGTTCAAAAAATACAATCCTCATTACCCGTTCGAATATCATTTTGTAGACGAAGACCATTCTTTAAAGTTCAGGGACACACAGCGCGTGGCTACACTCACTGCGTTGTTTGCGGGGCTTACGGTTTTTATTTCCTGCCTGGGTTTGTTTGGACTGGCCGCTTACATGGCGGAAAACAGGATAAAGGAGATAGGCGTTCGTAAGGTACTGGGTGCTTCTGTATTTAATATTGCGGCATTGCTATCCCGTGAGTTCCTGGTGTTGGTGCTGATCGCTATTGTTATAGCCTCTCCCATTGCATGGTATGCTGTGTATCGGTGGCTGCAGGGGTATTCTTACAGGATAGGCATGCAGTGGTGGGTATTTGGGCTGGCAGGAGGAATGGCGATTTTTGTTTCATTGATCACGGTTAGCTTTCAGGCTGTTAAAGCCGCATTGGCCAATCCGGTGAAGTCGCTTCGTACTGAGTAGGGCAATTTTAAAATGGAAGAATGAATTAAGCTACAGATGTTATTTTTTCGAAGATTTTATTTTATTCCAGAAATAATAAGACAGTATACCCAGTATCACAGGTAAGAAAATAACGAAAGTGCCCGGCTCAAATTTTCCGCTGATGGAAACCAGCGAGAATACAGCTCCCCCCAGGTCGAAGAACATACCGGCGTAGGCCCATTCTTTAATTTTATTCAACCACGGAATGAGCAATGCCACACCCCCTATGATTTTAGCAATGCTTATGAACCGGATGAAGTAAACAGGATAACCAAGATAATCGTGCATGAACTTAACGGAATCTTCCGACGGTTGTACGCCGGGAATGCCCGACCATATCATAAAGCCGGCAAATAAAATGGTAAATATCCAGTAGAGAATAGCATTCGTTTTCATGTTTCTTTTTTATTTTTTAAATATGGCCGGCTTTGTTCATACTGAAATGCCGTATTTGCAATTTACTTCTTTTGAAAGTAAATTTTGCTCTATGGGTATAACTTATTCAGAGCAAATGTATTTTATTAATATGATCATGTATCAATTCCAAAATGAGTTATTAAATATACTTATTATCATAAAAGAGGGCTGCACCTGCGGCGCAGAAGGCAAGAGAGAGCTGGCATTGGTTACAAACGGGTTGCCCGCCGCGGCGGGCAAAAAGCAAGCTGTCGTTATGCCTCATAGAGACTTCGGGATGAAAATCTGGAAATTCAATCTCGAATCTCAAATTTCAAATCTTATATCTCTGTGTCATCATTTATACTACAGAACAATGGCAAAACATTCTATTGTTTTTACAGGAAGAATATCGTTTTTTTGGATAATCCAATTATCAAATCAAAAACGAACTCCAATGTGTTTAACTGCTGCTCAATTTTACGCGCTGCATGAAATGCAACAGATGCGGCTTCTTGTTCAATCTTCGGTTATATTAGGCGAAAGAAGAACATGCGGGTTCGTTTATGTGCTTTACAATATCAACGGATTGTACGTGGAAGAAGCATGCAGCCTGCACGATGAAAGCCTGCATTACTATGCCTGTATTGAAGATACGGATTTGCTGCTGCCTTATACCGAAGAAATTGAAATCGTATTCGTGTAACAAAACTGAAACAGTGCTGCCTTCTTTGTGGTGATTACAGGGCGCCATGCTTTTTCATTCCTTCCTTATTGCCGTTTACCAGCCTTCATAAATCTCCTTTAATGGCTTCGCCTGCCTGCAACTGTTTAGCTCATATCTTTTATTCCGCCCTAAAAGGGTGTCGTAAACAGAGTTCTGATCCTTTAAAAGGCGGAACCCGGTAATTACCTCCGGCGCCATTTCTGACAGGCTTGCCGGGATTGTTAATGGTTCGGGACAGAAACAATTTGAAACAAGTATTAAAATAAGTATTTTAGTTAGCCCGAATGCTATTATGCAGGCCGACGCGCAATAAAACAACCGGGAAAGTCAGAACCATTTAAAACAAACACAAAATGCAGGATCTTTCAGTTTCTATTCCAAATGAATCGCTCGCTTTGCTGTCCAAACAAACGCATATCATTAACCGAAGAGAGAACACCAAGGAAAAAGTAAATGCTTTTCTTCATAAGAAGGATAATTCCTGGAATGTAAAAAGTATCCCAGCCAGTGAGTTTGAAAATACAGAGAGCATACAAAGAGCGATCAATGAAGCCAACGGTACGATCAACAGGCTGGTTGCCACTCAAAGCGAAAAAAAGAAAATCCAGGCTCAGGAAGTAGAAATTGAAAAACAAATCCAGTCATTGAAGTCCACCTCTAAAGCCGTTATCTGGGTACTGGTAATCGTATTGGTGGTAATCGCATATTTTTATTTCACCAACTAACTAAACCCGGAATTATGTTTTTTAATGGAAAGATTAAATCCCTTCAAACTCAGATAAGTGAAGGAAAAAAGAAGTTTGCTCAATTGCAGGAAGAGGAGTCGGCTTTATGGAGAAAGATTGAAGAACAGAGAAACGGCCTTTTAACCGCAATTCATGAGGCCTTCAATAAAGAGCTTTTTGAGAATGCCGATCAATCAAACAATGTGTCAGACACTTCACATCCTTATAACATCCCGGGTTGGACGCTTGATCACTGGAAAGAATGGAATCCTAAAGAGGCTGATCTGATAAGTTCTCTTTATTTCGGGAAGTTGGTAGAGCAAAACCCGTCTGTCAGTTTGCCTTTCTCTGCAGCTTCCATCATCCGCTTCTTTGGCAACCACAGAAGCTATTTTATTGAAAGCGGCAAAAAGGACTCCAGGCTTGTATATGCTTTTTTTCAATCTTTGGCGTTGAGGATTTATGCAAGGCTTTTACACAATGTTACTTTTACCTTCATTGATCCATCCGGTTTCGGACAGGCCTTTCCAATAGCCAAACAGTTGAACACGAGGCTTGATTCAGGCGATTTGTTCAGGCTGCTTGAAGATGTAGGAAAAGATATAACCCGAATCAATCAAACATATGGTTTGTCTGAAGATAAAATGTTTGATGCGATTGCTGACACCATCCTTATAAACGAGAAGTTTGAAATTATTTTCGCTGCTAACTTTCCAAAAGATTATGACAGGCGGGTTATTGAAAGATTGCTGAAAATTGCTGATCAGGGCCCTATAGCGGGTAAATATGTCCTTATTCATCACAATGTGGATGAAGAGCTTCCAAGAGATATAAATATAGGAACCGCGTCGAACGCTGTTAAAATAGCAACTGATTCAGGTGGCTTCTACTGGGAGTTGGAAAATGATGAAGATTCAATTTCACTTAATTGGGCATTAGACGAAAAGCCGGCGGACGAAGTGATTGAATTTGTTATTAAAAAAATCAAGGACAGCATTCCCAAAGAAAACCCGATTGATTGGAATGCAATTAAATCAACCGGGCAATGGGAGGATTCGGCAATAGAATTTATTGAAGCAAATGTTGGAGTAAGCGGCAGTAAAACACCGCTTAATATTTGGTTCGGCAGGAAACATAACGAAGGAAGCAGGCAGTGTGTTCACGGCATTCTTGCCGGTATGCCGGGCTCCGGTAAGTCCAATTTCTATCATGCCCTTATTTTAGGGCTCGCTTCCAAATACAGTCCCGAAGAAGTTGCCCTGTACCTGATTGACGGTAAAGATGGGGTCGAATTCCAGGACTATAAAAAGCTTCCTCATGCTGAGTTTGTTTCGCTTAAATCCCTTTCAAGCCTGTCCAGGAGTATTTTAAAAGATCTGGCGGAAGAAATTGAAAGAAGAAATGAAATGTTTAAAGAACAATATTCCGTCGACAATTATGAAAACTTCAGAAAGAAAGCCGGCAAAACTAAAGTCCTGCCCAGAATATTGCTGATTGTAGATGAGTACCAGGAACTTTTTGAAGGCGATAATTTGGGAGAGGCATCGAATTATTTACGCAGGATATCCGAAGAAGGAAGAAGCGCCGGCATTCATATGCTTTTGGGCTCTCAAAGATTTGGCACCGTCAATATGATGCACCAGTCTGCCATATTTGGTAACATACACATGCGTATTGCAATGAAGCTTTCATTGGCCGACAGGCAGGCATTAACCGAATTTGGAAAAGAAGGAAAAGAATTCTTAGCTAATTGTGACTTGCCGGGGAAAGTGGTAGTGAATGACCAGAGCGGTGATGATGGATACAATAAATTGGGCAAGGTAGCGCTCATAAAAAAGGAAGACAGGATCCAGGCAATTGAGGAAATGATTGCAAGGGCAGTTCAATTGAATATACCTGTTGAGCTGATGACAACCAATATTTTTAATGGGGTTGAGCAGCCGTTTTTGTCAGACAATCCTCAATTTGGCTACCTGCTGAAATCTGAAAAAAGCATTACGAAAAAGGACATGGAGGATTTTGCCAGGAAGGAGATATACAATGGGGGACTAGGTGAGACGGGTTGGTTTTCCGGCGAAACACCCTTTGTGTACTGGCTTGGACAGGAATTTAATGTGAGAGGACATGCAAATATCATTACAAGAAGGAGGCAAAGGGAAAATGTGCTGATCATCGGGGATAACAATGATGCCAGATACGGCATGCTGTTCAGCATTCTTGCAAGTGCGGTTCTTAACGCGGGGAAATCTGATGTTGAATTTTATATAGCCGACAAAAGCATTCCGGGAACTCCCTGGAGCAACACATTGCCAAATGTGGCCCGGCAAATAATTGAGCCCAAAAACCATACGAATAGATTTGCTTCAAAAACGGATGAGGTGGCAGAGATGCTGAATATACTGAGCCGGGAAATCATCCAAAGGAAATCCGTGACAGAAGAGGAGAGGCATCACCTTAAAACGATCATTTTTGTTGCGTCGGACCTTGACAGGATAGACAGCCTGAATTTACAGTTAAATAAATATGGAACGCTTGAGGAATCAGATACAGGTAAACTATTAAGGCAAATTATTGTTGAAGGCCCCTCGTTAGGCATTCACAGTTTTTTAAGTTTTGAAGGCGTTATGCCAATGTATAATATAATAAACAGGAAAAACCTGGAATTCTTCAGGCACAGGGTTGCCCTGCAAATGTCTGAGCAGGATGCCTTTGACCTGGTCAGGCGAAGAGATGCTTCCAGGCTTCAGCATCATGGAACAAAGCCCATTGCAGGATTTTATATAGATATTGGAAGCAATAAAGTTTCCACTTTCAAACCCTATATAGTCAGCAAAGGGATTTCAGACAATTTTATTCAGGAAATAGTACAAAGCGGCACGAATGGATGAAGTATTTAACAGCTTGCAACTGTTCCAAAGGGAGTTGGAAAACTTCAACGATAAGCTTAAATCTTCTTTTACAGATTTGCATAAAAATCATGAAAAGGTGAATCCACACTGGCATGATAGTATGAGGAGCGAGTATGATATGCATTGGACAAGCCTTGATGAAAAGATGAGGCAGTACGTGAATTTTGAAGGCGACAATTATACAGATATACTGATTCATAAAACTTCCATACTGAGGAGATACTTATATGGGAACTAATATCGATTTATTGCGAAATGGATTGAATGACTACATTGGCAGTTTGACAATGCACAATCAAATGCTGAATGAGGATTTCAAAAACCTGTCGGAAATATTCGCTTCCGTTAACCAGGCTTACGAAGGGCAAGCGGCAGAGGCGTTTAAGAATTCCTGGCTGGCAACAGCGCAATGGTTCCAGGAGTACATTCATGAAACTACCCTGCTGATCCATTTTTTACAGGAAAGGGTTTCATGGCTTGAACAAGAAAAGTAAAAAATATGCCAATAAATAATCCGGACATCTTACACCCGTTGCTTGACGAGCTTTCACAAAAGGTAAGGAACCTGAATCATCGGATCTCCTATACCATTGATGATGCTGAGCAGTTGAAAAATATCTCTTCCGACCAGACAAGCCAGGCAACTTTTGATACAAATCATACATCTGACGTGAAGGCGAACGATGAAAGCAAGATCCGGTATTGGGAAAATGAAACGACTCAACTCATTGCAAAAACAAATGATTTAATTGTTCGGGTGAATGATAATGAAGCTAAATTTAAACGCATTCAAATTGCAGTTAACCAGTCGATATCATATTGGAATAGCGAGTTGATCATTGCGCAAAAAAAATTGGCGGAGTGGCAGGCTTACCGTAATAAGGCAGTCCAGGGAATGAATATCGCCCAGGCAAATTACAACAGGGCTGATGCTGATCGACGGGCTGCCGTGAACGCTTATCATAATTGCATGGATGCAAAAGATAGTCAGGGAAGGCCTTTGAATAGAAATTGCAGTGGCTACCAGTCGCAGATTTATGCAGCGGAAAGTGCCATGCAGCAGGCGCAACAGGAGTATCGTTACTGGGAACAGGAAAAGATAAAGGCTGAAGCTGAGATCCGTAAATGGGAAGCCCGGATTGCAAAGTGCAACGATTCGTTACATAAACTCAGCCAGGCCCTGACGGCTGCCAACAGCGGGTTACAACTCATTCACGAGGCTGCTGATTATTCTCAAAGAAGCCTGGAAGAATTGAACTCCGCAAAAGCATTGGTGGTTAAAGCTCAGGAGAAAAATGCGGAGCAGGATGCTTTAGTTGCTCAAAACTTAGCGAATATACAGGCGGCTCAAACATTATCGGATCATTCCAAAAGCTCATTTATTGCAGCAAATAAGCTTGCCTCGCAGGTTCAGTTTTATGGAAGCTCGGCAAGCGCAGAAATAAACAGAAAGGTTGACGACCTTAAAGAATTTTCAATCATACCCAATTCATTGTAATGAAATACTCCGGTTCAATAAATGGTTTGCTTAACTATTTTCGGGATACAAGCTTCTGGCAGTTAAGCCAATTTTCAAATGAGCTGAAAAATTATCGTCAGGACCTTGCAGGGCAATGGGACGATAATGCCGCTGCAGATATTCGCCATCAATATCTCAACCCGCATGAAGAAGACGAAACGGAAATGAGAAGCTGGCTTGAGAAGCAGCAACAAACCATTCAGCAGCTAACAGTTAAGCTGGATGAAGTGGAGGGAATAAATAATAATATTTTAGCTTTAAGCGAAGAAATCAGCGCCCTTATTTCTTCTTGCGAAGAAGACCTGAGAAAAGCCATTACCAATTTTGATTTTGCGTCAAACAGGAATAATAATGCTGAATCAAAAATACCCGTTATTACAGGCCTGATAAGTTCAGCCAACCAGGGGGAGTATTCCATTTCTTATTAAGAATATTTAAAGCCCATACATGATGAAGCTGCGGATGTTTTGCATATTTGTTGCGGCAACGGTTTTAGCAGGCTGCCGGAACAATAATAAAGCAGCATCGATAGAAAAACTCGAAGATACCACCCCGGTACAGGATGCCAGAATACTTAAGGAATCCTTCCGGCAGGAAGATACGATCAGCCCGGGGAAACAAACGGATAGTCTTGCCGTTATACGAGTCAATTTTAAGCGCATCAATTCCATTAGTAACTGGACTGTTATTGATACAACAGATCTTTGGGAATCAACAGAGGGCGGCGAAGCCAGGTTTTATTATTCAAACGGACGATTGGAAAAAATTATAGCACAATTGTTAGGGGAAACTTACCAGCAATTGATCGAATATTACCTGCTTGACGGAAAGCTTTCCTTTGTTTTTGAAAAAACGCTGCGGTACAACAGACCTATATATTACGACTCGGCCGCCACGAAAGCAAGCGAAGACACTGAAGCATTTGATATTAAAAAATCTACAGTAATGGAAAGCAGGAACTATTTTAAAAATGAAAAGTTAATATACCAGGTTCATACGCCCGCTGTAGATCCGGCCGAAGGGGAAGACCATTTACTTACGGAAGAAGAAAGAATAAAAACAGCATTTAAGAAATTGATCGGGCCCGGTAAAGCCGGATCACACTGAGCTTTGGGAACGGCCTGCTTATACAGCCCGTTGCTTCCGTTTTCTTACAATCTAATATCGAATGGCTTCTTCAAACTGTCAATGCGCTTTCAGTTTGTTTTTAAAAACCTTTTCAAATTTTTCCAGCTTGGGCTTAATTACAAAATAGCAATAGGGCGCCTTGCCATTCAGCCTGTAATAGTTCTGGTGATAATCTTCAGCGGCATAAAAATTTTTAAAAGGCTCTATTGCTGTAACAATGGGATTGGCAAATGCGCCGCTTTGATCCAGCTCCGCTTTATACTTCTCTGCTTTTTCCTTTTGCAGCTCGTTATGATAAAATATCACGCTCCTGTACTGCGGCCCTATATCGTTGCCCTGGCGGTTTAAGGTAGTAGGATCGTGGGTTTGCCAGAATACTTCCAGCAGTTCATCATAACTGATCACTGCGGGATCAAAAATGATCTGTATGGCTTCTGCATGACCCGTTGTTTTGGCGCATACTTCTTCATAGGTTGGGTTTGCTACATGCCCGCCGCTGTAACCGCTCGTTACTTTTGAAACGCCTTTCAACTGTTGAAATACCGCTTCCGTACACCAAAAACAACCATTACCGAAAGTGGCAATTTCCTTCGACTTGTTCGCTGCCGTATGGAGGGTATCGTTATTACTATTCATAATATTTTCTTTGGTATTATTTTTTTGAACACAGGCAAATAAAATACTCACCGGGATAATTCCCAGCAAAATAAATACAGATCGCATGAGTGAAAATTTTTGCATGTTGCTCATTTCTTTATTGGTATGCAAGTCATACATGAAATTTCTCAGGACAAAATTACATAAAGTCGGCATGAAAAATTTCATCAAAGGTAAATGTACCCGCAGAAGCAGGCAGGTATTCCGGACATTACACTTTGTTAAAACCGACAAGTCGGTTCAACAGCGTATTCAGCCAGGCATGGGCAGCAGGGATATGGAAAAATCCTTCTTTCAGCTCTTCTTCATCCTGTACATACTTGTCTTTTACCAGTTCATGCCTGCAGTGCCCGATCATTAAGGGTAGGGTGCTTCCGGTAGTCTCAAAATGGAACTGCAATCCCAGCACTTTATTCCCGTAAATAAAGGCCTGGTTTTTACATGCCCGGCTCTCCGCCAGCAGCACCGCCCCCGCAGGCAGATCAAATGTATCGCCATGCCAGTGCAGGACAGTGAATATTTCGGGAAAATGGCTGAACAGGTAACACGATTTACCTGCTGCCGTCAGTTGAATAGGAAACCATCCTATCTCTTTTTGCCGGTTAGGGTATACCGCTGCGCCCAAAGCAGCCGCTATCAGCTGACTACCCAGGCAGATGCCGATCACTGTTTTACCCGCAGCTATACACGATAATATAAATTTTTTCTCTTCCTCCAGCCAGGGATAAGCCCCGGTATCATAAACACCCATCGGACCACCCATCACAACCAGCCAGTCAATTTGATGGACATCCGGCAAACTGTATTTCCCGTAAAACAGGGTAAACGATTCGGTGCACCCGTTTTTTTCTGCCCAATCCCTGATATATCCTGGGCTTTCGAAAGCAACATGCTGAAAGTAATGTATATGCATGACAAAAAGTTAAAGCTGAAAAGACGAACCGCCTGAAGCTGCAAACCTAGTGAAATCGCGGTAAAACTCATTTACCCTTACCTTTGCAACGCTTAAAAAAGAGGTAGCAGGTGTATGAAACTTTTTCCTGAATCGGCCATAATGCAACTGGAGTTTGACAAAGTAAAGGCTTTGCTTACAGCGCATTGTCAAACTGCATATGCCAAACACAAAGCCGCTAACCTGCGGGTTCATACCCGGATCGATTTTATTGAACCTGAATTAAGGCAGAGCAATGAGTATAAGCAACTGTTGCAAAACGGGCAGTATTTTCCCAACGATGCCGTATTCAACTTATCACAGGAATTGAAATTGCTTGGTATTCCGGGAGCTGTTTTGAGCGGGGAACAATTTTCGGAAATAAGAAAACTGGCGGAAAGCATGCGCCATGTGTTTCACTGGTTCGATGCGGACCGGAAAGTAAGTTACCCTGCATTGTTGCGTGTAATAGCAAACAGTTATTACGAAAAGAATATTACCCTGCTGATCAATGAAGTGCTGGATGAACTGGGAATAGTGAAAGATACTGCATCAAAAGAGCTTGCACAAATCAGAACCAACCTTGCCAGGAAACGCGCAGAGCTGCGCCGGGTATTTGATAAAGTGGTGGCTAAATGGAATAAAAGCGGGTATGTATCGGACATAGAAGAAGCTTTTTTAAACGGGAGAAGGGTAGTAGCCGTACATGCAGAATATAAAAGACAGGTAAAAGGAATCTTGTTGGGGGAAAGCGATACGCGGAAAACTTCTTTTATTGAGCCCGATGAAACCATAGAGCTGAACAACGATGTATTTGCGCTGGAGCATGAAGAAAGCAGGGAGGTGTATCGTATCCTGAGAGATCTTACGCAAAAGCTTTCGGTACATGCCCCCTTGTTAAAAGATTATCATACCATTACAGGTGAATATGATTTTATACGCGCAAAAGCAAAGCTGGCTATAGATACAGATGGCCATTACCCGCTTGTGCACGATAAAGCACATGTGCAACTGGTGCAGGCCCGCCACCCCCTGTTGTACCTGTATAACAAAAAATCAGGCAAAACAACCGTGCCTGTTTCTGTAACGCTCGATGATAAAAGCCGGATACTGGTTATTTCCGGTCCCAATGCCGGCGGAAAAACAGTTACTTTAAAAACGATTGGATTATTGCAACTCATGCTGCAGAGCGGGTTGCTGGTATCGCTGAGTCCCGATTCGCAGATGGGGATATTTAAGCAATTGATGATTCATATAGGCGATACGCAAAGCCTGGAATTTGAGCTGAGCACTTATAGTTCTCACCTCAGGAACATGAAGTATTTTATTGAGAATGCTAACGGGCGTACCCTGTTCTTTATCGACGAACTGGGCAGCGGCAGCGATCCTCACCTGGGCG
>JAHBTL010000059.1 GCA_019638615.1 Chitinophagaceae bacterium
CGCGATAGAGTTGCATTAAATTAGGGATATATTGGCGCGGGCGAAGCAGTCCCAATCTGAGGCCAATCGCTGAGATTGCTTCTCACCCCGAATGTCGGAGCGGTTGGCATCGCAATGATTTTTTTCAGCCCCGGCAAGCAGCGGTACATCAATCATCACTTATACTGTTGTTCAGCATAGTTGCCATCATCTGTCATTGGTCGCGCCTGTGGTGAGAAAGCCATCTCCCTGGATAATACAAATTATTCTTTTTCTCTTATCCAGCGGACATTATAATCCCGGAGCTTCTGTTCCATTATACCGTATACTTTCTGCTTCAGCAACTCAACATCGTTCATGGTTAAACCCTCAACCGGTATTTCTTCCAGGTATACAGCCCTGCTTTTGCCAGGTGTAAGCGTAAACAAACCGGTGTAAGGCATCCTGCTGAAAGCATCCAGGAACAGTACCGGCTTGATGGGAGTTTGTGTTTCAATAGCGATGCGAAATGCGCCATCGTAAAACGACTTTAAGGGCTGTCCTGTTTCATTAAATGTTCCTTCCGGAAAAATCAATACAGAGATCCCCTTCTTCAAAATGGATTTTAATATCCTTACGCTGTTGGAGCGGTCAGCCGCGCTCGACCTGTCAACCGTAACAATTGCCTTGCGATAAATGTAGCCAAACACCGGTATGGCGGCGGTTTCCTTTCTGCCCAATGCCCGCACAGGCTGCCGGTATGCTTTTACAATGATCGCCGCGTCGAGGAAGGAAATGTGATTGGTAACGAATATGTATGCACGCTTCCGGTCGTGGGAAGCTTCATAAAAATTTCTGTGAACAATGCCTGCCAGCGGAAACCACACATCCGCCCAAAGCATACATATACGATAAATAAGATTACCGCCTTTTATGTTGCCTAAAAAAGAAGCAGCAATTACAAAAGGGAATATTACGAGCATCAATGCTACAAATAACAGGGTAGCATACAGGTTATAGAGCCAGTGCAATGGTTTGGTTAATACTTTCATTCCATAATATTGACGGTGGTTTTACCTGCAGTTACAAGTCCACTCTTCTCCCATATCTATGCAGGTAATGACAACCATTCCTTTTTTTGAAGGAGCAAAAATAATACGAACAGCCTGTTTATCGCGTGTTACCCCTTCCAGCGCGTATTTAGGGTCTGGGTTTCCCTGCAGATCACTTTTACTGTAATTGATGGTCCCATTGTACAGTATGTCCTTTACTTCTGCTTCATCTATTTTACGGCAATCCATACGACACCGCGCATGTTTGGTGTAGATGATGGGCTCAAGCTTCCGGTTAAAGGAAGCCTCTGTTGTGCCGGGAATATCTTTTACAGGTACTGAAGACTGCAGTGTTTTGCTTACCTGCCATAATAAAGCTGATAAAGCAGCTACTATCAGCAGCAGGTAAATCCGGTTTCGTTTCATGGCTGTTTTCTGTCTGTGCCGATAATGGAGGAAAGGATCAGCAATTCTTCCTGCTTGTAGTGGCTGGCAGCGGTATCAAAACATTTAGACATTTCTTCCAGCAAAAACTGCACGATGGCAGCATGTTCCATCGGCCTAAAATAAGAAGGGGTGAGTGGGACAGAAATTTTTGAAAAATAGTTTTCTACATCTTTGTGGGTATATATATTCCCATTCATCGGATCAATATAAAAATGAATGCCCCTGTCTTCTTTTTTAGGACTAAAGTACTCGTACGAAGTATCAAAATAAGCCAATAAATACTGCCGTGGGATGCGGATCACTTTTACCGGGATATCGAGCAACTGGCACAGGTGCTGATAAATCACCCCGCTCAGCACGGCATTGCCCCGTTTGGTTTCCATTGCCTTGTTCACCAAAAATTCTTCCGGGTGCTGATAGCTTACTTCTACTCCTTTGTATTTGTGATAAGAGAAGAAAATGCGGTTAATAATGTTTACTTGCTCAAGCGCTGTGAGATAGCTGCTCATCTCCAGCCAGATATTTTTTCTTACCCTGTCTATTTCCTGCAGCACGGTATTGTTTACCAGGTCGGGATACTGGTAACGGGCCACCAGCAGCAGTCCGTCCATCAGGTCAGGGCAGCCTGCCTGGGCATACTGGGTCACGTCTGCCTGTAAATCCCGGAAATGCAACCGGTGAATGAGCAATTCTATTTTCTCCTGGACGATTTCATCGGGCGTATTTTCCCAAAGATGCTCCAGGTTGGGGATAATATGCTTTCCATAACTTACAATCCTGTTGCTTACGGTATCAAACACCTCCGTATCAGGATCGTCAATCAGGTTCATCAATGCAGATATTTCACGGGTTACTTCCATTGGATCTTGAGAATATAATGATTAGACGAATGAATGCTTTTTTTATTGTCCGGCATATTCAAAAATAAATATCGGTTATGGTTGTGTTAGTTATACATTATTTTTTCCACAGCACGTGAACAAGTTGCAGATTTCGGGTTACAAGTTGCAGGTTTGTGTAAGGAGGAGAGTGTAAGGTATAGGATTGCAAAATTTTTGTACTTAGCTGTAGGATTACTATGATGCTGCGGTTGTGTCACTCACTTGTGCCACACTACAATATTCAGCATTATATTCGTGGCACTACAACAATCCTATGCAGCTTTACCGTGCTTCGGTTGTTGGTGAAAACACTCAACAACGGCGCGGCTGCAGGTTACGGGTTACAAATCGCAGGTTTATTGTTTATGGTTTATAGTTTCTGGGTTAGCCGTGGGCTGTCAGCTTTCAGCCATCAGCTATTTATAGTTTTGGGTTTTTTGTTTATAGTTGAGAAACTGAGAAGCCCAAAATCTGGAACGACAAACGATAAACCATAAACATTCGAATCCCAGATCTTCATTGTAAATTACAAAATGATCAATCGTATAATTTCCACCTTAAAGGCGGTTTGGGTATTGCCGGCTATTATTTGTTTTCCGTTTTTTGTAAAGGCGCAGTCGTCACCCAAAATAAAAATTGCCTGTATCGGGAACAGCATTACCGCGGGCTGGCACATGCTCCAAAACCCTGCAACAGATACTTATCCCGCCCATTTGCAGCACATGCTCGGAGACAAATACGAGGTATTCAACTTCGGTGTAAGCGGCGCCACCGCTTTGCGTAAAGGCGATAATCCCTATATGAAAACGGCCGCTTTCAGAAAGGCAATGACGAGCGGAAGCGATATCGTGTTGATAAAACTGGGCACCAACGACAGCAGGGCGGTGAACCGGTTTTTAATTCCCGAATACCTGGAGCAGGATTATGGAGCATTAATTGATTCTTTCAAAACACTCCGGCCCGCTCCCCGTATTATATTGTTATTACCCGTACCTTCTTATCTGAGGGATACCATCAAACATTCTGATAAAGTAATAATACAGCAGATCATCCCGGTAGTACAACAACTGGCGTATGAAAAAAAATGCGAGGTGCTGGACCTGCACAGTTGGCTGACTGATCAGCAAAACTTATTTCCTGATTCCCTGCATCCGGATGTGAAAGGAATGCGCCTAATAGCTGAGCGGGTATACGAAACGATCGTTCAGCCGGGCGTGTCATTTGATATTTTTAAAAATATGAAGGAAGCAAAGCAACTGAGCTCTTTTCACGGATACGAATGTGCGGATTTTACATTCAACGGGCGTGCCTGTAAGATAGTAAAGCCGAAAATAGTCAACCCCGGAAAACAATGGATATGGCGCGCAAGATTCTGGGGGCATGAACCTCAAACTGATATTGCTTTGCTTGAAAGGGGATTTCATGTGGCGTATTGCGATGTGGCAGAGCTGTTTGGGAACACCGAAGCGGTTGCTGCCTGGAACAGCTTTTATAATTACATGCATCGGCTCGGATTAAACAAAAAAATGACACTCGAAGGATTCAGCCGGGGCGGTGTTTACGTATACAACTGGGCGCTGGCCAATAAGGGCAGGGTAAATTGTATATATGCCGATGCACCAGTGCTTGATTTAAAGAGCTGGCCGGGAGGAAAAGGTAAAGGGCCTGGCAGCGCATCGGATTGGGAAACTTTCAAAAAGGACTACCGGTTAGCCACAGACGAAGAAGCGATGGCGTTCAATGGCAGTCCGCTCGATAAGGCGCATGAGATCGCAAAGTTGAAAATACCCCTGTTGCATGTGGTAGGCGATGCGGATGAAGTAGTGCCATTGGAGGAAAATACCGCTCCGTTCGAACAAAAAACCAAAGCCGCGGGGGGAAATATCATGGTCATACATAAGCCCGGTGTAAAGCATCACCCGCACAGTCTCCCTAATCCCGGGGCAATTGTGGATTTTGTTTTAAAAGCTACTTACGGAAAATAAATACTCACAGTTGAATTCTTACGCCGGCGTTGATAAACAGTGATCTTGATTTCCCTATGTCTATTTGTGAAATATTTTTTTGGATGTTGGTAAGCGACCATTCATGCAGTACTTCTACAAACACTATGGTAAAATCCAGTCCGGCCCCGGCAAAAACGCCCCAGCTTGCGGTTTTAAAATCATCTTTATCCAGGTCTTTAATGCTGGTAAGCAGGAAAGCGGAACCTCCGCCGAATACTCTTAAACCGATCAATGATTTTTCATCGCCTATCAGGTTGGCGCCAATGGAAACCGGTATCCTTATACCGCTGATGTCGAAAGTGATATCGTCTTCATTGGTATCTTGTGTTACATATTCTGTGCTTTTTTTAACCCAGAAAAGCCCCGGTTCAATATATCCTTTCTTGCCAAAAGCGATAGTGCCGCCCAGTTGATATCCTGCTTTTGCTTTAAATTTACCTGTGGCGGGATCTTTTGAAAAATCCGTAAGATTAATGCCCAATGCCGGTTTTATAACGATCTGTCCCTTTACACTGCCTGATAAAAAGGCGGACAGGATCAATAGCGTAATAGCGTGTTTCATTATGCAGTTTTTATCTGTTTTATAACCCGGTATACCTGCATAAATGCTGCCAAAAATCCGTCACAAAAATTTCAAATAGCAAAACAAGGTAAGCCCGGGTCATAGCCGGAACAGGGTAGGTTTAAAAGCGGGCCAGTGTCAGGTTAAAACAACCACATTTCGAAAGGAACCGGATACAGCATATAAGCATTGAACATAAGTCAGGCGGGAAAGCTGGTGAAAACAACGGCTTCAGGAGTGTTACCCATAAATGCTACCTACTAATGTAAGGTATTTTTCCATATTTCAAAAGGTCAGGGCGCATTTACGTTTGTGGATTTCGTCCTTTCAGGTTAACAATTAGGGTGACTCAATCATTGCGTCGTGACATGTTGCATTTGTTTGTTGCAGCATTCTGATTTGTAAGCATCCTAAGTCGGCTGAGTTATCAGTGAATACATCAGGGTTCTGTTGCTGAGTTCACAGTAGTACCAGAGCTCAATCAAGGCTCCTTTTTTCCTCAAAAAAGTAACAGAAAAAGCAGAAGGCTTGTAATTGAAAGGAAGACCGAATTTATACATCAGCAAATTGAATTTTATAGCCAACTGATAAACATCAAACCGGATAATATGTATTGGCATCCCGCTGATGGGAGAGGAATCTACTGTTGAAGTAGCATCAAAAACTGTATTCCAGCGGAAGCATGATCTCAATTTTTGTTCCTTCTGTGGTAGGTACTGTACGCACGGAGGCGGTGGTACGCTGAGCCCGGTTCATCAGGGCGATCCTTTTACGGGTGATGATGGTACCAGAAGGACTTTCATCGGATAACGCAGGAAGCTCCTTTTTTAATCCTACACCGTCGTCGGCTATCGTGCAACAAATAGAAGCTTCCGTTTTTGTAACATCAATATTGATGACGGCATTGCCCTCTTTTGGCATAATGCCATGCCATATGCTGTTTTCAACAAAGGGCTGTAATAACAAAGGCGGTATCAGCGTATTGTCAGGATCGATGCTTTCGTCAATATGGATATGATAGTTGAACTTATTGTTCAGTCTCGCTTCTTCCATCTGGATATAAAGTTCAAGCGCTTTTAAATCCTCGCTCAGCAACACTTTTTTCTGTTCAGCATTTTCAAATACCTGCCGCATCAGCATAGCGAATTTTACCAGGTACTCATCTGCCAGCCGGGTATTGTTCCGGGATATATAATGGCGTATTGAATTGAGGGAGTTAAAAATAAAATGGGGGTTCATCTGCGATCGCAGCGCTTTCATTTCCGTATCTGTGATCTGTGCATTCAAATCGGCTTCTTTCCGCAATACATCGGCATCACGCTTTCTTTTATACAGCACCAGCCCTGAAACAGCGGAACATAGTATAACCAATCCCGAAACAGCAATCGCATTACGGATGGTTTTATGCCGTTCAACCTCGGCTGCGGCAAAAGCTATTTGCTTATCTGTTTCCGCTTTTTGTAACAGCTCTCTTTTTTCAAATTCAAAAGCCGCCTCTTTTTTTGCAATATCCAATCTCTTTTCATCGTTCATTACGCTGTCTCGTAACTGCATATAGGTTGTCAAAGCGTCAAAAGCCCTGGAGTAATCCTTCTTTTTTTCATACAGGCCGGCCATTGCACCCATCGCATTGCTTTCTAATTCTACCACTTTTATTTCGCGGGCGATCTTCAATGCCTGTTCCAGGTAGTTTTCGGCAATTTCAAAACGCTTCCGGTTGCTTATTTTCCGTTCTGCTAAATCTTTGTCAGGCAGGTTCAGGTAAATTTCGGCTGCCAGGATCTTCGCCGAAGCCTGGTAGCGTCGGTCTTCAGTGGCATCATACATATCCATGGCGCGTTGTATATGTTGTAACGCATTGCCGTATTGCTTTAATTGCTCATAAGCAGCAGCTAAATTCGTAAGATCAGATGCGATGCCGCGGGGGTTCTCTATTTTTTCATTGATAGCGAGGGAGCGCTGCAACAGCCGGACGGATTCTTCCGGCCGACCCTGTAATTCATATGCTACCGCCATGTTGCCCAACGTGGATGCAACCCCATGCAGATTTTGTATTGCTTCATTTTTTTCTAAAGCGCGTTGATAATATTCCAGCGCTTTTTCATATTGGCCGATATTTTTGTATACGAGGCCGATATTCGTTAAACTATTGGTTATGCCAACCCCATACGTGGTTGGGTCGTTGCCCTTTTGTTCAAACAGCGCCAATGCCTTAAAATAATATTCCAGCGCGGTATTAAAATCTGAAAGATATTGATAGTCTACCCCGAGATTGATCATAAGATTGGCAGTCCTGAAGGTATCTTTTGCCGCTATAAAAGACTCCATTGATCTTGTATGATGATCAGCAGCGCTCCTGTAGTCAGACCGGTTAAAAGCCAGCAACCCCAGGTTATTGTTCGCAACGGCCACTCCGGTCATGTTCCCAATACTACTATGGATCTCTGATGCCTTCAGGTACATTAGCCGTGCAAGACTATCCTGCCCCCTGGATGCATAGCTGATCCCTTTGTGGGAATGCGCGGAGGCAATGAGCAAGGGAATATTGAGCTTTGCAGCCAGCGCAATTGCTTTGTCAGCGAATTCCAGGCCTTTGCCCGGATCAATATTGTGGTAAGCATACACTATTTCATTCAGGATCACAACCTTCATGCTGTCTTCCGGAGTGTGGGACTGTAATGCCTGTAAAAGAGAATCCAGTTCTTTTTGCTGGGACCGGGCGTTTATTTGCGAAAGCGCAAATATCAGTGATAGCAGGCAAATACGCATAGCAGGCAGGGATTTAGGTTGTGGAAGTTACTGATATTCTATAAAAACCACGGCAGGGTTACGAAAAATAAATAGCCTTTTAAAATTGCTGCTATTTTATTTCAATAACCTGGCAGTATAAGCTGTTCAATCAGTTGCTGCGGCGTATCACAAAATACAATCCTGTTTTCCACATCGGTATACAAAAATCCCTCTTCTTCCATTTTTTCGAGGTGTTGATTCAGGTAATTGTAATAGCCGTTCGTGTTCAAAATAAAAATCTTCTTCCGGTGAATATTCAACTGGTTCCAGGTAAGCATTTCAAAAAGCTCATCCAGGGTTCCATATCCTCCCGGCAAAATGACGGCTGCATCGCACAATTCATACAGCAGCTTTTTGCGCTGGTGCATATTTTCAGTTACGATCAGTTCTGTAAGCCCGTTGTGTTGTTGCTCCCATTCTATAAGCAGCCGCGGTATCACCCCTGTTACGGTTCCATTTTCAGCCAGTGCGGCATTGGCTATCGCTCCCATGATGCCTTTGTTACCGC
Source organism: Chitinophagaceae bacterium (assembly GCA_019638615.1). Lineage (GTDB taxonomy): Bacteria > Bacteroidota > Bacteroidia > Chitinophagales > Chitinophagaceae > Agriterribacter. Next base: position 8,205 of record JAHBTL010000059.1, read on the forward strand.
CTCCGTATATGATATGCATGTGACCCCGGGCAATACCGGCTCCCAATTTTGCTGCTTCCAGCATGTACAGCGGGTGCAGGCCGGGCTTTGATCCGCAAAAAACGGCGATGGATCGAATATTCATATCAGGATTATTGCACAATAATACGTTACTACAGAGCCGTGTCCATAATTTTTTATCCAAAGAATGCTGGTTTGTATTTATCTTTCCTGCTAAACTGTAAGCTGCTATGTCTCCCTGGTTATTGTTTTCTTTTGTTATAGGATATTTTGCCATCCTGCTGGGGGTGGCCTGGTACACTTCCCGCAATTCCAATAACGATACCTTTTTTATTGGCAATAAAAACAGCAACTGGATGCTGGTAGCCTTTGGTATGATCGGGACTTCATTATCGGGAGTAACTTTTGTAAGTGTGCCGGGCGGGGTAGGCGATGTAGCGGGCGGCGCATTTAAAGGATTCGCTTATATGCAGGTTACCATCGGTTACCTGATAGGATATACCGTCATTGCATTTGTGCTGCTGCCTTTGTACTACCGGCTTAATCTTACTTCTATTTATAACTACCTGCAGCAACGATTTGGCAATACGGCCTACAAAACCGGCGCTTTGTTCTTTATCATCAGCCGCACCGCGGGAGCAACGGCCAGGTTATACCTGGTCATCAACATCCTCCAGTTTTTTATACTCGACAAAATGGGCGTTCCGTTTATAGTAACCACCGCTTTTATTTTATTGATGATATTGCTGTATACCTTCGAAGGAGGGGTTAAAACCATCGTATATACCGATACGCTGCAGACTACTTTAATGGTAACGGGCCTGATAGTGTGCGTTGTTTATATTTTAAAACAGATGAACATTAGCGGGGGAGAGGCACTTAGCCAGATGAGCGAAAAAGGATACCTGACTATTTTTAATACCGATGTAAACAGCAAGGGCTTCTTTTTAAAGCAAATAGCAGGCGGCGCTTTTATTACCATTGCCATGACGGGGCTCGACCAGGAAATGATGCAGAAAAACATCAGTGTAAAACGACTGGCCGATTCGCAGAAAAATGTGATGACCATGGCAGTGGTGATGACAGGCGTTCTGTTTCTTTTTTTAATGCTGGGCGGTTTGTTGTATTTATATACACTTTCTAATGGCGGCGCTTATGCAGACGTGGAGATCAATGGTACAGTAGTAAAGCAATTGCTGGTAGCCGATCCGGAAAATCCCGGGCAGATGATGAATGTAATAGGCGATAAAATGTTCCCTTCCGTTGCCATGAATTTTTTACCCCCCGCTATCGGCATCATTTTTATTATCGCGCTTATTTCAGCCCTTTTCCCCAGCGCCGACGGCGCGCTTACGGCACTGACTTCTTCATTTTGCATAGACATACTGGGACTGAAACGCCGTACCGATCTTGACGAAAAAGCAAAAAAGAAAAAACGGCTTACGGTGCATTTTACCTTTGCTTTTATTTTCCTGCTTTGTATTATCGGCTTCTATATTATAAACAACAACAGCATTATTGATGTTATACTCGACCTGGCAGGATATACCTATGGTCCTTTACTGGGGTTGTTTGCATTTGGCATGTTTACCAAACGCATACTGCCTGAAACCTGGGCAATTACAGCCATTTGTTTGATAGCACCTGTTGTATGTTATTTTATCAGTAAATACGCTGCTGTGCTTTTCGGGGGCTTCCAGATCGGGATTGAATTGCTTCTGCTGAACGGCCTGCTTACCTATCTCGGCTTGCTGATGATTTCAAAAAGAAACGTTTCCACGAACTAAAACGTCCAAAATTTCGTTGATATATGTTATAGGCCACTGCATAGCGGTGGCTTTGTTTTCTGTATCGGAGAACAATTGAAAAAAAACCAATATAACTATGAATGCAACAATTAAAACGCTGAAAGAAAGGCACTGGAAAGAAAGCATGGCCCACAGCAGCTGGCAGATCTTTAAAATTATGGCAGAATTTGTAGATGGATTTGAAGCGCTTTCCAAGATAGGTCCCTGTATCTCTGTTTTTGGATCGGCCAGAACCCAACCCGGCACCCATTATTACGAACTGGCTGTTGAAATAGGGCGCAAGCTGGCAGAAGAGGGGTTTGGCATTATTACAGGCGGCGGCCCGGGCATTATGGAAGCGGGCAATAAAGGCGCCGTGCTGGCAAACGGAAAAAGTGTAGGATTGAACATTTGCCTCCCTTTTGAGCAGCACAACAACGACTATATCGATAAAGACAAGTCGCTGCATTTCGATTATTTCTTTGTAAGAAAAGTAGTTTTTACCAAATACTCGCAGGGATTTGTAATGATGCCCGGAGGATTTGGCACGCTCGATGAGTTTTTTGAAGTGGCTACCCTGGTACAGACCGAAAAGTTCAAGCAGATGCCAATGGTATTGGTAGGCAAAAAATACTGGCAGGGCTTAATAGCCTGGCTGGAAGAAGTAATGCTTGCGGAAGGAAATATCAACCCCGAAGACCTGTCTTTGTTTGAAATAGTGGATACCGCAGACGAGGTAGTGAACCATATGCTGGAATACTATCGTACCCGTCAGCTGGCACCTAATTTCTGATACCTTTCAATTAAATTGCATGCATTAATCTTTGAAAAAAAGCGTGCTGAATGATTTTACCTGCCATGATAGTGGTAAATGGGCATTTTGGATCGTACCTTTGCCTAAAGCTTTGATGTGGAAATACTGAATCCGCTGGCAGAACAATATGCAGAGCAGTTTACTACACCCGATGATGATCTTTTACAGGAAGTAGCTGCATTTACCCTTCACACACATCCCAAAGCGCATATGCTCAGCGGGGTGGTGCAGGGCAGGGTGCTTGAAATGCTGACCCGTATGATCAACCCTGTGCATGTTCTTGAAATCGGCACTTTTACCGGTTACAGTGCGCTTTGTATAGCCCGTGTATTGAAACCGGGTGCTGACATACACACCATTGAGCTGAGAGCGGAAGATGCCGCATCGGCAGCAGGCTTTTTTAACAAAAGTGGCGTAAAAGATAAAATACATTTGCACGTGGGCGATGCGGCCGGTATCATACCCGGGTTGCAGAAAGCATGGGACCTGGTTTTTATAGATGCCGACAAAGTGAGTTATATAACCTATTACGATCTGGTTATAAATAGTGTAAAGAACGGAGGATATATACTGGCGGATAATGTACTGTTCCACGGGCAGGTGCTGACCGAAAAAAAAGAAGGAAAAAATGCGAAAGCGATCCAGGCTTTTAATGAATATATAAAAAACGACAGCAGGGTTGAATGTGTTTTGTTAACGATACGCGACGGGCTGCTGCTGATCAGGAAAAAATGAACAAATATCCAATGACGCGGAAAACAACATTTCTGGTATGGTTATGCGCAATGTCTGTGTGCAACATTGCTGTGGCCCAGAACCCAACCATCATTCAGTATATCAATACCTATAAAGCGCTTGCGATCCAGGAAATGCAGCGCACCGGTGTGCCCGCTTCCATTAAGCTGGCGCAGGGCATACTGGAAACACAGGCGGGGCAAAGTGATCTTGTAATGCGTTCCAACAACCATTTTGGCATTAAATGTAAAACTGCCTGGGCAGGCAACAAAGTGTACCACGACGATGATGCCAGGGGAGAATGTTTCCGGGCCTATTCCTCCGCTGCCGATTCTTACCGGGATCATTCCGACTTTTTAAAAAACAGCCAGCGGTATGCATTTCTTTTTCATATCAACCCCGAACATTACAAAGAATGGGCGAAAGGCCTAAAAAAAGCCGGCTATGCAACCAATCCCCAATACTGGCAGCAACTGGTAAAATATATTGAAGATTATAACCTGAACCTGTATACGCTTGTTGCATTGGGTAAACGTACACTTACCAATGAAGAGCTCATGTATGCTTCGGCAGACCTTCAAAAACCTGCTATTGTTCCAGCAGTCATTACTACGGGCAATGCGGGAGGCGCTTCAGCAGGGGATGCTATTGCCACGGTGCCGCAGGCAGAACCTTTAAAAGCAAAGTATCCCGCGGGAACGTTCAGCATCAATGACACCAAAGTGATGGTGGCCGATGCCGGCACGCCCCTGCTCGCATTGGCGGAACAATACAATATCCGCTATAAGCACCTGCTGGATTTTAATGATCTTTCGGAAGAAAATGATATCATCCGCGCCGACCAGCTGATATTTTTAGAGCGCAAAAGAAAGCAGGGTGCAGTTGCCTTTCATACTGTATTGAAGGGCGAACGTTTATATGATATAGCGCAGGGAGAAGGGATAAGGCTGGAAAGTTTGATGGAATACAACCGGTTACAGCCGGGACAGGAACCTATGCCAGGGCAAAAAATATACCTGCAAAAAGAATCCGCCCAACAGGCTTTTGACGCCGGTCAGCAGGTTATTTTAATGAATGATATGGCGCAATTGCAGCCGGGCTTTCAGCAAAATGAAACCTGGAGCAGTCCTGCCAAACCTGCGGTTAAACACATTGTGCAAAGCAAGGAAACGCTTTACGGCATCGCCCGGAAATACGAGGTGGAAATAACCCGGCTCAGGAACTGGAACAACCTGCAGAAAGATGATTTACGTGTGGGGCAGGAGTTGCTGATCTATAAAAATTAAGACATGGTAACGATACAGGTGCACGATAAGTTTTTTGAACCCTATATAACACGCGATGCTATTGTTGCCAGGGTGAAAGAACTTGCCCGTGCCATTGAAAAGGATTATGCCGGCAAAACACCCTTGTTCATTGCCATACTCAACGGCTCGTTCATGTTTGCTTCCGATCTTTTCCAGGAGCTGAACATACCGGTCGAAATCTGTTTCATTAAGCTTGCTTCTTATAAAGGCACCAAATCTACCGGCAATGTGATTACTTCCATAGGGCTCGATACCGAACTTTTTGACCGGGAAGTGATCATCCTGGAAGATATCATTGATACCGGCAAAACAATGAATGAGTTTTTGCCCCAGCTCATGCATCATCATCCCGCCTCTTTGAAAATATGCGCTTTGCTCAACAAGCCCGAAGCCACCGTACACCCGCTGCACATTGATTACCTGGGTTTTTCCATTCCCGACAGGTTTGTTGTAGGGTATGGACTGGATTATGATGGTTTAGGAAGGAATATTAAAGAAATTTACCAACTGACAGAATAGCAGCTTTGTTTAATGCATTTATAAAGTCCTGTGAAATAATATTTTGTATTCAATATCGTTAGATATACCAAATCAGTTGATGTAATGAAAAGCCCTGCCAAACAGATTGCTATGCTTTTGGGGTGGCTATGTATATATTCTACAGTAACAGCCCAATATTACCTGCGTGGAGAAATTCATGATGACAAGAACAATCCATTGCAGAATGTAAAGATCATTGTGCATTCTACCGGGTATCTGTTCCAGAGCGGGGTGGGTGGTGCTTTCGGCATTGCTGTTTCCAGCAGGGCAGACAGCCTTAGTTTCTCTTTGGATGGTTATGAGCCTGTTTCTTACAAAATAAACAATACAAACGAGTATCAAAAGGTGGTATTAAAAATGCTGCCCTATACTGCCAGCCTCCAAAAACACTATCTTTTATCTTTTTCAACCTCTTCGGCAGGATTGTTTACACGCAAAATGTCGGTTGCCGACGAAACGTACAGCGCGCTGGTAGAAAATGCTTTTGTTAAAACCAACGATCAGCCGGTTACCGGTTTAACGCTCAATGTAAATCGCGCATCGTACAGCAATATCCGCCGCTTTATCAATATGAACAGTGTGGTGCCCGAAGATGCGGTACGGATTGAGGAAATGCTGAACTATTTCAACTTTAATTATACCCCTCCGGGAGGCGACAGCATCTTCAGCATTCGTTCACAGCTTAGCTCCTGCCCGTGGAACAATGCCAATAACCTGCTGTTTATACAGGTTTGTTCTAAAAAGCTCAATCTGGACAAGATCCCGCCCAGCAACCTGGTGTTTTTAGTGGATGTGTCGGGATCGATGGATATGCCCAACAGGTTGCCATTGCTTAAATCCGCATTCAGGAAGCTGGTGGAAAATCTTCGTCCCGTTGATACGGTTTCTATTGTAGTATACGGGGGTGTTACGGGAGTAATGCTTCCGCCGACAGGAGGAGCCAATAAAGAAAAGATCTTACAGTCTATCGAAGATTTGAATGCCGGCGGATTTACTCCCGGCGAGGCGGGCATCAGGCAGGCTTACCGGCTGGCCTATCATTCATTTATTAAAGATGGCAACAACAGGGTAATACTTGCTACCGACGGCGACTTTAACGTGGGGGAAACCGGTGAGCAGGAACTGGAGGCATTGATCATGAAAATGAAACAGGGCGGAATATACCTGACCTGCCTGGGCGTGGGAATGGGCAATTATAAAGATTCTAAAATTGAAATACTCGCTAAAAAAGGCAATGGCAATTTTGCCTACCTGGATGATGAACGCGAAGGCGAAAAAGTATTGGTGAAAGAATTGACGCAAACTTTATATGCGGTAGCCGACAATGTTTCCATGAATGTTCAATTTAATCCCGACGACATCAGCGAATACCGGCTGATCGGATTCGACAACAAGCGTACAGTGATTACCGATACCAGCAGCACGTTACTGGGAGGCGAAATCGGTTCGGGACATTCGGTAATTGCCGTATTTGAAATATCCCCGGTTCGACCATTCGAACCCGGCCAAAACAATGGAGTAAATAAAATTGCCACTGTTGCCATCAGTTATAGCCACCCTGGTAAAAAAACTACATTACAGCAGTTGTATGATTGCCTGAACAATTACAAGGCGCTCGACAGTCTTGATGGACATTATCGTTTCGCTACCAGTGTTTGTATGTTTGGCGGACTGCTGCATAGTTCGCCGTATTTAAAATCGGCGGGCTGGGACGAAGCCATACTGCTTGCAAAAAATTCCATAGATATTGCCAATCCCCTGCATGCGGAATTCCTGGAGCTCCTGAATAAAGGAAAAAAAATTTACGTTTCAACCAAAAAGAAAAAACGCAGGGAAAAACAGGAATAAGAAATGATATATTGGAGATTTGAGATTTGAAATGGGGCACCTCTCAAGTCTATACATCATACTCCAGTTAAGGTGATATACCCGCGGCAGCGAACGGACCAATCTCAAATCTCAAATCTCAAATCTCGAATTTCAAATTTCAAATCCCCAATCCCCAATCTTTATTCGCTTATATTTGTTTTCGAAACAATCTGCGATATGCAATCGATCATTCATCTGGAGAAGATCAGAAAAAGCTATTTCCTGGGAAAGCAGGAGCTGGAGGTGCTTAAAGGCATTTCTCTTGATATAGTTAAAAATGAATATGTTGCTTTGATGGGGCCTTCCGGCTCGGGAAAGAGCACACTGATGAATATATTGGGCTGTCTTGATTCTCCCACCGGCGGCATTTACAGGCTGAACGGGCATATGGTGAGCGAAATGGCCGACAACGACCTCGCGGAAGTGAGGAACAAGGAAATCGGATTCGTATTTCAGCAATTTAATTTATTGCCGAGGCTAACAGCCGCCGAAAATGTGGCGTTGCCGCTTATTTATTCGGGAATTTCCAAAAAGCAACGAACGGAAAAAGCGATGGAAGTGTTACAGCAGGTAGACCTGGCCGACAGGAGCCATCACCGTCCTAATGAATTAAGCGGTGGGCAATGCCAGCGCGTTGCCATTGCCCGTGCGTTGGTCAATAACCCTTCATTGCTGCTGGCAGATGAACCGACCGGCAACCTCGACACCAAAACTTCCTACGAGATCATGAATATATTCAGCAGGCTGCAGGAGGCGGGCAATACCATTGTTTTGGTTACGCACGAAGAAGACATTGCCAACTATGCTAAAAGAATTGTGCGGTTACGCGATGGCGTTATAGAGTCTGACCGCAACACCGCCACCGCTACCGTAACGGGGTAATGAGCTTATTTATTCAACAATTTGCTGCTGGCATGGCATTTAAGATTTATACAAAAACAGGCGACCGGGGAACTACCGCATTGATAGGCGGTTCTAAAGTTTCTAAAGCGCATCTTCGCATAGAAGCATACGGAACAATAGATGAGCTGAATTCTTACATCGGCCTGTGCCGCGATTTGACGGAAGAAGAAAAAACCAGGGCTGACCTGCAAGAAATACAGGAGCAATTATTTACTGTGGGGGCTATTATGGCCTGCGACCCGGAAAAGGACATAAAAATGTCAATTCCGGAAATGAAGGACGCTTATATTACCGACCTTGAGTCTGGCATTGACAGTATGGAAGCTGTTTTACCTCCTATGAAATTTTTCATTCTTCCCGGTGGACATCCGCTCATTTCTCACTTTCATATTGCACGGAGCATTTGCCGAAGGGCCGAACGATGCTGCGTCAGGCTCCATGAAGAGTCGGCGACAGATCCTTTGATCCTGGTTTTTCTTAACCGGCTAAGCGATTACCTGTTTGTGCTGGCGCGATATACGGCTTATCTCAGCAAGATAGAGGATATACCGTGGAGACCGGATGCAAAATAGCATACGATTTTTTCATGAATATTACATGTAATTGAGTACTCTAATAAATTGCAGGTGGTCTTTTGCAGGTCGTTGATGTACTTATTACTCACTTTTGCTCCTTAACCATGCGGTTCTATGCCAGTGGGTTTAATTTTCTTTTTTGTAACCCTTTTTTCCATCTATAACCATAGGCTGTCTGGCATAATCCCCTAAATATAGCGTTTATACCTGCCGGGTTACCGTTCACGGCTTTTGCCGCATCCATTAAAGTGAGATAGTGTTTGATGGGGTTGCCCTTCATGTCATATTGCGTTACTTTGGTTCCCCTTTTTTCTTTATAACCCAGCCTTCGTTTAGCCAGAAATGCTTTCACATCAAACTTTTTTTCGTTGCCGCTTCGCCAGTAAAAACCTCCTGCAGAGGGCTCCCGTTCGTGAACCACGTTACGAATAGCGGAATAACCAATACCGGTGCAACGCGAAGCCTCCATTATACTAGGATAAGTTTTTATACGTTTTCCCATTTTATTGTATTGCGACACTTGCAGAGAGGTGACTGCCAGAGATGCCTTCGTCCCCATTTGGCGGAAGGATGTTATATTGAATATACTCTTCATCCGATGCCGTTCATATATTCGCCGTATTCGGTCAGTTCTATTAATCAACTCTAAATTACCTGGATGAATATCCAGCCCATCTCCATTTTTAGAAACAACAATCCTGTCACGGTCATCTATTGCAAATGATGGATCTATAAAACAACTATATACTGCCCGGCGAATGGAAATATGGCATTTTCTACCTTCTATTGCCAGATGGGTAAACAAATGAATGGTATAAATCATTCATGTGCTTATTGGGTGCTTTCATAATGCAGGGGATAATGATCATTTCACGGAGAATATACATGTTTCCATCAGTGCGCCTGAGTTCTCTGCGTACTCTTTTAACTCGTCCATAGTTGGAGACGAGATAATAGCCATCCAGACCAGGTATGTCTTCCCATTTTTCACCTTTTCTATCTTTCAGGCTACGGTCTTTATATGCGGGCAGGTTTCTTTTATTTGGGGGAACTTCATATTATGCAAAATAAAAAAAACGGATACAAAATAGTTCAGTTAATGTCAGTTCCAATAGATATATGCAGCTTTACACCATTTTTCCATCTTTCATATGCAATATCCTGTCACTCATCTGTGCCAGCTCTTCATTGTGGGTAACAATCAGGAAGGTTTGTTGCAGGGTATTGCGCAGGTGAACGAACAACTTATGAAGCTCCCTTGCATTTTCCGAATCCAGGTTCCCGGTAGGCTCATCGGCAAAAACAATATCCGGGTTGTTGATCAGCGCCCGGGCGACCGCTACCCGCTGTTGCTCCCCGCCCGATAAGGCCGAAGGCTTGTTCTCCATCCGGTCTTTCAAACCAAGCAGCTCCAGCAGCTTTTGGGCATTCGCTTCTGTTTCCCTTTTCTTTTTACCGGCCAGCCAGGCAGGTATGCTTACATTTTCAAGCGCGGTAAATTCAGGCAACAGGTGATGGAACTGGAAAACAAAGCCCATATGTGTATTGCGGAAGTCAGCCAGTTGTTTGCCTTTCAACTGGTCAATCCGCCGGTCGTTTAAATACACTTCGCCAGCATCAGGGTAATCAAGCGTGCCAATGATGTGAAGCAGCGTGCTTTTCCCTGCTCCCGACGAGCCTGCAATGCTTACGATTTCGCCCTGCTGAATGTCCAGGCTCACCCCTTTCAGCACCTGCAGGCTTCCATAGGATTTTGTGATATTTTTAGCTGACAGCATGGATTACGATTGGTGGTTTAAAAACTGAAAATTAATCATTCAGCGGGCATCAAGCAAAACCAATTAACAATAAAAAACAGGGCATACCGTTCATTTTTAGCAATGGGAATAAGTGAATTTGGAAATTACGCGCTAAACTTTACTTTTGCGGAAAAATTGGCGGTAAAATCAGCACGAGCTGGATAGGTTACCATGAGAACAAAAAGATTCTGATCATCTAAAAAAAGCAAATAAATGTTCTGGACACTAGAATTGGCATCTTACCTGGAAGACGCTCCCTGGCCTGCGACCAAAGACGAGTTGATAGACTATGCTATCAGAAGCGGAGCTCCTATTGAGGTAATAGAAAACCTGCAGGAACTGGAAGATGAAGGCGAGATTTACGAAGGCATAGATGATATATGGCCTGATTATCCGTCGCAGGAGGATTTCTTTTTTAATGAAGATGAATATTGACAGCATGCGGGGCATCGTTCCTTTCGCATTATACAATGCATTGTAAACCGCCGTAAGGCGGTTTTTGTTTGATAAAAGCATCAGCAGGAAAAAAGGAACGCGCGGGCTACCTTTCTTTTTCCATCGCATTCAGCACTTCTTCCGTTACCCCCATAAAGGAGAAGCCGCCATCGTGAAACAGGTTCTGCATGGTAACCATGCGGCTCAGATCGCTGAACAATGTTACGCAGTACGAAGCGCAGTCATCGCTGGTAGCATTTCCCAGCGGGCTCATTTTTTCCGCGTAGGAAATAAACCCGTCGAACCCTTTAACGCCGCTGCCGGCAGTAGTACGGGTAGGCGATTGGGAAACAGTATTTACCCTTACCTTTCTTTTAATGGCATAGTGGTAGCCGAAGCTCCGGGTTACGCTTTCCAGCAGCGCTTTGGCATCGGCCATTTCACTGTAATGCGGAAAAACGCGTTGCGCGGCAATATAGGTGAGCGCAACCACGCTTCCCCATTCATTCAGCGCATCCAGGTCCCATGCGGTACGCAATACCCGGTGGAGCGACATGGCGGAAATATCCAGCGTTTTTTGATTAAAGCCGTAGTCTAGTTCCGTATATGATTTTCCCTTGCGCACATTCAGGCTCATACCGATAGAATGCAGGATGAAATCGATCTTCCCGCCAAAATGAGCCATCGCTTCTTCAAATAATTTCTTCAAATCATCCATATTGGTTACATCGGCGCCTATTACAGGTGCATTAACGGCTTCCGACAGCTTGTTGATCTCTCCCATGCGCAGGGCTACCGGGGCATTGGTAAGAACGAGTTGCGCGCCTTCTTCATGACATTTCAAAGCCGTTCTCCATGCAATGGATTTCTCGTCGAGCGCGCCGAAAATGATTCCTTTCTTTCCTTGTAAAAGGTTATAAGCCATATTGATTCTTTTAAAATTGAGCGTAAAAATAGGGATTCGCAGGGAATATTATAATATGTATAAAAATAGTCGGGATCATAAAAATGCAGGACGCTATTCCTGTGCATGCTGTTGCTTCGAATAACAGAAGGCAGCCTTGTTTGTTTTATAAGACAGCCTGACCAGGTAAAGCAGGTGCTGATAAAAAAATACCAGGTTGCCTTTATAGCTTTCATGCGGGCCATGGTAGGTAATTACGGCGTCCAGCATATCCAGCAGCTCCATCTCCAGGTAAGCCCGGTCAAAGGTTTTGCAAAATTTACGCAGGAAGCGCATGGGCTTTGCCTGTTCCGCTTTTGTTAAGGTATACACAATACCATCCTGCTGCAGCATTTTCCTTTGCAGGCGTTTCAATTTGGTTGCAGGCTTGCGCTTCTTTACCACTTTCCGGATCAAAATGATATGCCAGCATTCCACCATTTTTTTCAGGGCATCTGTCACATCCAGCAGGTCTTCCCTTGCACCGGCTTCATCGTAGGTACTTTGCCCATTACACAAAGCCATGTGTTGCCACTGGTTTAAGTTCTTCATGAAATCTCCCGGCGGAAAATTCTGAAATACTTCCCGCAGTGCGCGGAATAACTTTCCCCGGGTAGCACTTAAGAAATAAAACGGCTTGTGAAACCGTTCACGTTCATTGGTTTTGTTTTTCATGGTGTAGTAGTTGTTTTATAAAATCAATGATTTATCATGGGGAAGAACATCCATCAGCCGGCACACGACCAGGAACTGCTCGGAGAGGAAAGCTCACAGGTGGCATGGCGGGCCGGTTTGCCATTTGATCATCGGTTGGGGTTTGTTCGGTTGGCTGCTGGTCTTGTTCATATCAGAAGTGTTTTTGACGTTCCCTTACCGGGGACAGGTAAAGCAATAATTATTATAGATAATCCAACACAATTTATATTCATTCTTACAAATTGGCAAATATAAATGCAGGTATTTATATATTTTTTTGCTTTCATTCCATTAATTAATTATAGAAAATCATAAAAATCAGTGACGAAACCGGGAATATACCTGGTGCAGAAACCGGTGAACAAACCTGAAGTTGCCCCTAAGTATTACGAAGAATGACCATTACAGAGAATCAGGAAGGATTGGAAAGGGATCACGGAACTGCTGAGGGCGAGTGTATCCTTACACCTCTTCAAACAACGATTCCATCCTGATCTCGTTATCCACAAATTGCAGCTTATATTCATTATCAGCCACACCGTAAGTGGTTATAAACGCTAAAAGCAATCCTTTCCGGGGGGGAATGCTTTCCCGAAAAGCAGTTATTTTTTGTTGTAATAGCTGACTATACCGCTTGTCAATCACAAACTGCTTTATATTGAATTTTATCTCGCAGATATGGATGGTATTATCGCTCCGGTCCAGTAAAAGATCTATCTGTGCGCCGTCTGTCCCTTTACTGCCTGCACGATACCAGGAACAGTAAGCGACGCTGATGCCCGATATACCCAGCGCTTTTTTGATTTGCGGAATATGCTTCATGCACACATTTTCAAAAGCATATCCGCACCATGCTATATATTTTCCTGTTTTACTGATCGTGAGCCAGTCATTCTTACTGTTACCCCTCATAAACCTCAAATAAAACAGCGAAAACTCATCCACCAGGCGATAAAGGCTTTCCTTCTTTTTTTTATCAAAAGGCTCCGTTTTTTCTACAAAGCCGCTCTCTGTCAGTTCCTCAAGTACAGCCGTGAGTCCGCCTCCTGTCATTAGATCCCCGGTGACCAGCAGCTCATTCCTGGTCAATCCCTTATTTTTTTTAGCCAGCGTCTGTATCACATGCACATGCTTTTCATAATTATTGAACAGCGCTGCATACAGGTTCTGAAATTCATCTGCCAGCAGGCCGTTAGGCGCAAAGCAGGTATTATTGATTGCCTGGTGCAAACTTTCTCCCCGCTTAACGGCATTCAGGTAATGTGGTATGCCCCCGGTTACCATGTACAGTTGCAGTACCTGGTAATCGCTGAAACGGATATTCCTGTATTGCAGGTAATCTTTTGTTTCTTTTAAGGTAAAAGGCAGCAACCTTATCCGTTGTGTGATCCTGTTATGCAATCCTCCTTTATTGTTGACAATCTTTTTGATCATCCAGGAAGCTGCAGAACCACATATTACCGCGAGTAAATCCGGCCTGTCAGAAAGATATATATTCCAGAAATACCCGAAGGCAGATAGAAACCCCGATTTATGCGTGTCGAGCCAGGGCAGCTCATCAAAAAAAATAACTTTTTTACCTTTCGTTTTAACCGTATCGAGGCATTCGCGAAGCATAATAAAAGCCTGCTGCCAGTTGGCAGGTGGCTGAAGCTGCCGGCTGGCAGGAAACCAGGTGTTCAACTGCTGCTGAAAATTGGCAAGCTGCGTATGCAAGCCGCTGCCGCATTCCCCGCTGCAGGTAAACTTCAGGTGACCGGCATAATAATTTTTTATGAGATAAGTTTTGCCTACCCGTCTCCTTCCATAGATGGCCAGCAGCCCGGGCTGATCGCTTTTCAGCAACTGCTCCAGTATTTTCATTTCTTCTGCGCGGCCTATGATGATATGCTTCATCCCTTTTTATTATCTGCCAAAAGTAGCAAAAAAATTATATATTTGGCAACTAATAAAAATTATTACCTGCCAAATGTATATTAAAAAAAGAAGATTTGGCAACTAATAGCTAATGGCCGCTTAGCTAATATTTAAACCTCGATGGATTTTGCTTTATACCCCAAAACAAAAGAACTTCTATTCGTCATGAGTTGTTAATTTACCTGCTTTCACTTCATCTAATGCTCTGTCAATAGCTTCCTGTTGTTCAGTACTGATTTTGTCCCGCCAATCTCTCATTCCGGGTATAAATTTCTATCTTTAGCAATGCTATGTTATTAGCAAAACATCTATCATTTTCAGCATTCATACAATGGAAAAAGACCAGCTTTTTAATTTCAGGCAACCGCTTGTTACGGCCGCAGGTATCATTTTGGGGTTTGTTTTAAATTTTGCAACGGAGCTGGTCAAGCGGGATACCAGGAGTGATCTGATCCCTTTACTGATACTTTTTTTTACACTCATTGGAATATCGCTTTTAATAGTATCGCTATACCGTATACTACATAACGGTTATGACCGCGAGCATGCGGACAGGTTTTACCGGAGAACCCTGAATTATTTTATGGCCGGGGTAATTTTCTCATTCCTGAGCGGGCTTTTAAAAATGGTGCATACCCTCTTTCTTTCCTGACACAATAAGCTAATCGTGAAAAGTCAGGCGATAAACGTGAGCACCTCACACCTTACGTTCGTAGAAGCAATTTCAGAGATTGCTTCCCGCCCTGGCGGGCAAGCTCCAGTCAAAACTTCGCTTCACCTAAAGCTTCGATGCGGGCGGGATCGCAGTGATTGCGGTTATCGTCATTTCGACCGAGCCAACATGAAAACTGTAATTAAATCATTCTTCTGCGAGGGAGAACTGTTCTCACCGAAGGTAAATCCGTTGGGCTTTTGTACTATTGCTCAACATTTGTACTGCTGCCCGGCAGATTTCTCTCCCGCCGCAATATGCCTTTAATCCAATACAACCGCCGGGCGGGTTCGAAATGACGATAAAAGTATTTTGGTTTTGCAACCAGTACAAAAGCAAAGTATACTTTAACCCAACCTCTTGCACATTTGCGATCCCGCCATGATGAAAACCTGAATTAAACGCATATTGCGGCGGGAGCTTGTCCGCCAGGGCGGGAAGCAGTCTCGTGGTAGAATTGATAATTAACCGTTTAGCAGCACCTCATTGGCACGCAGGAGGAATCTACACAAGCTTACCCTGCATATGATGATAAGCTATGCGAAAATTTAAATGCACCCGGAATTTCCGGTTTGTTATTGTTTTGGCATTAACTTTATAACCGACTTAAAATACTTTTCAATTATGCGTATCTCATTATTTTTGGCATTGTTGTGTTGGGTAGCATGGATACCTCCCATACAGGCCCGGCAGTTACAACAGGAGCAGATCTTGTTGGAAAATGTGAGCATATTTAACGGAACATCCCAAACCCTTACTGCTCCTGTTAATGTTTTGGTTTCCGGCAATATTATTCAAACCATCAGCGCTGCTCCTGTTACCGTTTCACCGGGTGTGGTTAAAATTAACGGCAAAGGCAAAACCCTTATACCGGGGCTGATTGATGTGCATGTGCACATGACATTTGGAGCGCTGACCATGCAGGATATGATGTCTCCCGATCTCTCTGAAAACACAATACTGGAAAAAGTAAGCGTATCAGCGGCAAAAATGCTTATGCGTGGATTTACCAGTGTGAGAGATGTGGGCGGCCCCGTATTTCCATTGAAGGCTGCCATTGACGGAGGGAAAATAACCGGCCCGAGAATATGGCCATCCGGGGCTGTCATTAGTCAGACGGCCGGTCACGGAGATTTCCGGACACCCGAAGAAAGATCACGGCGCTTTTTTGGTGAACCTTCGAGAGCAGAGAAATATGGCGCCACTTTTATTGCCGATGGCCGCGACGAGGTGCTGACAGCGGTACGGGAAAATTTGCGCTATGGGGCAAGCCAGATAAAGCTGATGGCCGGCGGCGGCACATCATCTGTGTACGACCCGATAGACGTTACACAGTATACGCTTGATGAAATGAAAGCTGCCGTGCAGGCAGCAGAGGACTGGGGCACTTATGTTACCGTACATGCCTATACGTCGCGGGCAGTGCAACGGGCAATTGAAGCCGGCGTAAAATGTATAGAACATGGGCAACTGCTCGATGAAAAAACATTGCAGTTGATGGCAGCTAAAAAGATATGGTTAAGCCTGCAAAACCTGGTTGAAGATACACCCGATATGGATCCGCAGCGAAGGGAAAAGCGTAAACCTGTTGTGGAAGGACAGAAGAAAACCTGGCCGCTGGCTAAACGGTATAAAGTAAAGCTGGCCTGGGGCACTGATTTTCTTTTTGAGCCGGAATTAAATGACCAGCAAAATGAGTATATACTGCGCCTGCAGAAATGGTTTACCAATGCCGAAATACTGAAAATGGTGACCCACGATAATGCGCAGCTTTTGCAGCTCTCTGGCCTGAGAAGCCCTTACCCCGGAAAGCTGGGTGTAATAGAAGAAGGCGCTTTGGCTGACCTGTTGCTGGTAGACGGCAACCCGTTGAAGGATCTGTCGCTGGTAGCTGATCCTGCAAAAAATTTTCTTGTGATCATAAAAAACGGGCAGGTATATAAAAATTTACTGGAGAACAGGTAAGCTGTTGAGCGCCCATTGAGTCGTATATCAAATTAGCCGGGCAGGCACGCCTGCAAAACATAGGATATGCCTATGGTGCTTTAGCGGAAGAATGAATATTTGTAAACCTGCATTATCGCGAAGGTTACAAAATTATCAGTTTGTTGGCGTCATTTCGATCCCAACCGAAGGTCGGGAGAGAAATCCGTTGGACTTCTGTACTATTGCTCAGCATTTGTACTGCTGCCCGGCAGATTTACCTTCGGTGAGAAAGTTCTCTCCCGCCGCAATTGTGTTTAAATCAATACAACCTGCGGGCGGGATCGAAATGACGGGTAAGAATGTTTTGTTTTTGTAACTGGTGCTTTCTGTACAGGGATATATAGTTCCAAACCAAACACACTGCTTCATCATTTGTGATGCAGGAATTATAGTAATCATCATAAAATAACCTGTTATGCATATACCAATAAAAAAAATTGCCGCAGCTATATTGCTTATCATCTTTTTACCCGCAGCAGTTAACAGAACAGCGGCCTGCACAAGAGTGGTGTATAAAGGGCCTAATAATACTGTTATTACAGCAAGGAGCATGGATTTTTCCATGGAGATCCCTGCCAATTTATGGCTCTTTCCAAGAGGAATAGAACATACCGGCAATGCAGGGAGCAGCTCCATCAAATGGAAATCACTATACGGAAGTATTGCTGCAAGCTCCTGGGATATTGCAGTGTCGGATGGTATGAATGAAAAAGGATTGGTTGCTAACATGCTTTGGCTGGTAAGCTCGCAATATCCTGAATTTAAAAAAGACGGAGATAAAAAAGGACTTTCCGTATCACTCTGGGCACAATATGTATTGGACAACTTTGCTACCGTAAGTGAGGCCGTTGAGCATTTCAAAAAAGAAGAATTTGCAGTGGTTACAGATTTTATTCCCGGCACAGATAAGTATACCACCGTTCACCTTTCCTTATCGGATGCCGGCGGCGATAATGCCATCCTGGAATATATCGGGGGAAAGCTGGTCATTCATCATGACCCGTCTTATGTGGTAATGACCAACGACCCGGTATTTGAAGAGCAATTAGCCATAAATGAATACTGGAAAGGTATCCCGGGAAATATTTTCCTGCCTGGTACGAACAGGGCTGCCGACAGGTTTGTACGCGCCTCCTATTATATCCAGGCCATACCGCAAACAGATAATACCAGGATCGCAGTGGCAAGCGCCTTTAGTGTGATCAGGCAATGCTCGGTGCCTTACGGGATCTCCACAGAAGGGTTTCCCAATCTTTCTACCACAAGATGGAGAACCGTGGCAGATCATAAAAACCTGGTGTATTATTTTGAAAATGCCCTTACGCCCAATACAGTATGGATAGATCTGAAAAAGCTGGATTTTAATGAAAAGACCGGGAAAGTAAAAAAGCTGCCGTTGGACAAAAACCAGACCTATGCAGGCGAATCATCCGGGCAGCTTATCATTGCAAAGCCATTTGTATTTCAGGGAATATAAGAGCGCTGAATTAGAAAGGGTGGAATAATTTGTATAGCGATGTTACAATTCCTTAAACTGTGTTGGCGTCATGCCGGTTTGCGATCTGAAGAATTTTGAAAAATTAGCGTGATCGTAAAACCCCAGTGCATAC
Organism: Chitinophagaceae bacterium; assembly: GCA_019638615.1. Classification (GTDB taxonomy): domain Bacteria; phylum Bacteroidota; class Bacteroidia; order Chitinophagales; family Chitinophagaceae; genus Agriterribacter. The sequence continues at coordinate 26,833 of JAHBTL010000059.1, forward strand.
ACTATATCCTTTACCGACATTTCCGAAACCTTCAACAGCCGCTTTGCCTCCAGCAAAATGCGGTCGTAGATAAGCGAGGAAGCGGCCGCATGCAGGTTTTTCCTGCAAACAATATTGAGATAGTTGGCAGAGATATGCAGCTTACCGGCATAAAATGTTACCGAATGCTCCTGCTTAAAATGCAGGTCAACCAGGGCTGTATATTTTGTTACAATAGGGTTGGAATGATATCCCTCAAAATCTGCAGAACCGCCTTCCGCGATCTTGCTGATCAAAATGCAGATGAGCTGGCACCGGGTTTGAACAAGTGCCCAGGTAATGTTTGCTCCGTTCAATTCTTCCCGGATCGCCCTGAATTCATACAGCAGCAATTGATAATACCCTTCAGAAATATCCATTACAGGATGGTTTTGGTAATAGGATACAGAGAACCGCAAAGAAGGCAGGAACCACTCAAACCATTCGCGGCTGATCATCAGTTGGTAGCCGATGGTTTGCTGCGTCATTTTCCACTGGTGCACCTGGCCGGGAAAAAGCAGGTGAACCTGGTGGCTCTTGATCCGGTGAGGTATAAAATCTATCGTATGTGTGCCGCTGCCACGCTCAAACAGCATGATCACAAAAAAATCATGCTTATGCGGATCATCAATCGAACGCACTCCCCTCAGCTCATGGAATAATACATTACAGCGCGGGGACTGGTCTTCGCTGAACCCGCTGATGCTCAAAACAGGGAAGTTACCGGAAGAATGCTTCATACAGTTTGAAAACTTGTTGCTTAAAAATAAGCTATTCTGAAGCAATAGCTGATGGGTGCATTCCAAATTGTTGTTCATGCTTACCGGTCGGTGAGACA